>NZ_LMPW01000014.1:0-27679 GCF_001423985.1 Flavobacterium sp. Leaf359
GCTTCCTGCCAGTATTTACCTATGAACTTCGCCTTTATTGCGGGTGCAAAAGTAGCACCTTTTATTCGTTTTGCAAGTTTTTTGGTAACTTTTTTTTGATATTTTCTTAACCCAAAAGCTAACTCCTTGCGAAACACTACTTTGAGTTGAAACTTTTTTTTGACCCTAGCCACCAATCCTTAACAAAACCTTATTCAACCATTACTTTCGCCCCTTAATCACAAAAAACATATCGCACCTATTATATATACGTATATATATTGTATGTATTTTGAGAAACTTCTATATTTGCGGACATAAATTTTATACGATGATAAAGATTACGTTACCCGATGGGTCAGTTAAGGAGTTTGCACAAGGTGTAACTCCGATGGATGTTGCGAAAAGCATTAGTGAAGGATTAGCCAGAAATGTTATTTCTGCTTCTTTTAACGGAACTACTGTTGAAACGACGACATCACTAACGACGGACGGGTCACTCATATTATATACATGGAATGACATAGAAGGCAAAAAAGCTTTCTGGCATTCTACATCCCACGTTATGGCTCAAGCCTTAGAGGAGTTATTCCCTGGAATCAAACTAACTTTAGGACCGGCTATTGATAACGGGTTTTATTATGATGTAGATTTTGGGGACCAAAAGATTACCGATGCTGATTTTAAAAGAATCGAGGATCGTGTTCTTGAAATTTCCCGCGAAAAGCATGAATTCAAAATGCGTTCTGTTTCAAAAGCAGAAGCATTGGCTATATATAAGGACAACGAATACAAGACTGAATTAATCCAGAATCTTGAAGACGGAACAATTACATTCTGCGACCATGCAACTTTCAGCGATTTATGCCGAGGTGGACATATTCCAAATACAGGAATCATCAAGGCCATGAAAATCATGAGCATTGCCGGCGCTTATTGGAGAGGAGACGAGAAAAATAAGCAATTGACCCGCGTTTATGGAATTTCATTCCCTAAACAGAAAGACCTGACTGATTATCTTGAATTGTTAGAAGAGGCCAAAAGACGTGACCATAGAAAACTAGGAAAGGAATTGGAATTGTTTGCTTTTTCACAAAAAGTAGGACAAGGTCTTCCATTGTGGCTACCAAAAGGCGCTGCTTTGAGAGACCGTTTGGAACAGTTCCTGAAAAAGGCACAAAAGAAAGCGGGTTACGAACAAGTAGTAACACCACATATCGGACAAAAAGAATTGTATGTAACTTCAGGCCACTATGAAAAGTATGGCGCTGATAGTTTCCAGCCCATCCACACCCCTGCTGAAGGAGAGGAATTTTTATTGAAACCGATGAATTGTCCTCACCACTGCGAAATCTTCAATGCAAGACCCTGGTCATACAAAGATTTACCTAAGCGTTATGCAGAATTTGGTACAGTATATAGATATGAGCAGTCAGGTGAGCTTCACGGCTTGACTCGTGTTCGCGGGTTTACTCAAGATGATGCGCATATTTTCTGTACTCCGGAGCAATTGGATGAAGAGTTCAAAAAAGTAATCGACCTGGTACTTTATGTATTTGGTTCTTTAGGATTCGAAAACTTTACCGCCCAGATATCTTTAAGAGACAAAGAAAACAGATCAAAATATATAGGTACGGAAGAAAACTGGGAAAAGGCAGAAAACGCGATTATCAATGCAGCAAGAGACAAAGGGTTGAATACTGTTGTTGAATATGGCGAAGCGGCTTTCTATGGCCCTAAACTGGATTTCATGGTAAAAGATGCCTTGGGAAGACAGTGGCAGTTAGGAACCATCCAGGTAGACTATAATCTTCCGGAGCGTTTTGACCTGACTTACAAAGGTTCTGACAACGAATTGCACCGTCCTGTAATGATTCACAGAGCACCATTCGGATCGATGGAGCGATTCATTGCTATTTTGCTGGAACATACAGCTGGAAATTTCCCGATTTGGCTAATGCCGGAACAGGCTATTATATTGTCTTTGAGCGAGAAATATGAAAATTATGCGAAAAAAGTTTTAGATTTGCTAGAAAATCACGAAATTCGCGCCCTAATTGATAATAGAAACGAAACAATAGGCAAAAAAATCAGGGAGGCTGAAGTACAGAAATACCCATTTATGCTGATTGTAGGCGAAGAAGAAGAGAAAAACGGAACCGTTTCTGTACGTCGTCACGGACAGGAAGGTAAAGGAAATATCAGCGTTACAATTGAAGAATTTGCCGCTATTGTCGATGAAGAAATAAAAAAGACATTAAAAACATTTGGAGTTTAACTTAAAATTTTAGAGCCATAGCAATAAGAAACAACAGAGGTCAACAACCTCGAGTAGAAAAGAAAGATGCACACAGAATCAACAACCTGATTCGTGTCCCGGAAGTACGCCTTGTAGGAGACAACGTAGAGCCGAAAGTTTATAAGACTTCTGAGGCACTAAGGATGGCAGAAGAGCAGGAACTTGACCTGGTTGAGATTTCTCCGAATGCAGAACCTCCGGTTTGTAAAATCATGGATTATAAGAAATTCCTTTACATGCAAAAAAAGCGCGAAAAGGAATTGAAAGCAAAATCTACTCAAATTACAGTAAAGGAAATTCGTTTCGGTCCGCAAACAGATGAGCACGATTACGAATTCAAAAGAAAAAATGCTGAGAAGTTCCTTAAAGAGGGTTCTAAGCTAAAAGCTTTTGTTTTCTTCAAGGGTCGTTCGATTATCTATAAAGACCAGGGACAAATTCTTTTATTGCGTTTGGCTCAGGATTTAGAGGAATTCGGAAAAGTAGAAGCTTTGCCAATTTTAGAAGGAAAGAGAATGATTATGTTCATTGCTCCTAAGAAAAAGAAATAAGTCAAAAAATTAAAAGTCACAAAGAAATAAGTCGTAAAGGAAAAAGTAGTAAAGTCGGATATTCAATATTAGCTTATCAACTTTAAGACTTTCAAACCTTAATACTTTGCAACTTTAGACTAAAGAATAAGTAAGTAAGACAATTCAAATACACTAGGAAAAGATGCCTAAAATGAAAACTAAATCTAGCGCCAAAAAACGTTTCAAAGTTACTGGTTCTGGAAAAATCAAAAGAAAGCACGCTTTCAAAAGTCACATTTTGACTAAGAAATCTAAAAAGCGTAAACTAGCGTTAACTCACTCTGCATTGGTTCACCAATCTGACGTGAAAAGCGTTAAAGAACAATTAAGAATTATCTAATACGTCGAAGGTTAGAAAGTCTTAAAGTCATTGACCTTAGATTTTACAATATTTGACTATAAATATTCTTTAGGTTAAAACAATTAAATAACCTTGGAGTACGGCTTATAAGATCCTTTGATTAAATTCAGGACGCCTGCTACAAAAAAACATTAAAATTATGCCAAGATCAGTAAATTCAGTTGCTAAAAGAGCAAGAAGAAAAAAGATAATGAAGCAAGCCAAAGGTTTCTTTGGCAGACGTAAAAACGTTTGGACAGTTGCGAAAAACGCGGTTGAGAAAGCAATGGCTTATGCTTACCGCGACAGAAAACAGAATAAGAGAAATTTCCGCGCTTTGTGGATTCAACGTATCAACGCTGGAGCCAGATTGGAAGGAATGTCTTATTCTCAATTCATGGGTAAAGTAAAAGCTAACGGAATCGAATTGAACAGAAAAGTTCTTGCAGATTTGGCTATGAACCACCCTGAAGCTTTCAAAGCTATACTTAACAAAGTAAAATAAACGTTTTATAAATCTATTTGTCTTACTTACTTATAAAGAAACCATCTCGAAAGAGGTGGTTTTTTTGTTATTGCTATATTTGCCTTATGAATCCTTTACTCCAACATATACGAAAGTTTATTGCTTTAGACAATTGGGAAGCAGAAACCGTACTATCGTATTTTGAAACCGAAAGTTTCAGGAAGAAGCAGATTATGTTGGAAGAAGGGCAAATCTGCAACAAACAATATTTCATCACAAAAGGATGCGTGCGCTTTTATATCAACAACCGTAAAGGTGTTGAGCAGACCTTGCAATTTGGAATTGAGAATTGGTGGATTGCTGATTATTTGAGTTTCCAGGAACAAATCCCTTCTCATTTTTACATACAGGCCATAGAACCCATTGAGACACTTTCTATAGATCGCAAATCGTTTGAAGCCTTATTACTGGAATTGCCTAAACTCGAAAGATACTTCCGGTTAATCATTCAAAAATCATTTGGCGCTTCGCAAACCCGAATCAAATATCTCTTTACGATGTCTGCCGAAGAACGCTACCATCACATGAATTCAAGATTTCCTGAATTTATACAGCGCGTTCCACAATATATGCTTGCCTCCTATCTTGATTTTTCTCCTGAATTTCTGAGTAAAATCAGGGCGGGCAAAGTCTAATCTGTTTTCTTGAAGTACTTCAAGTTTTTTCCAATCCATCTTACGGAACTTTGTCGTGAACTTTAAAACACATCAAAATGGAAACCAGAGTAAATATTTTAAAGACGGCTCCTGAGGCCTATAAAGCAATGATGGGATTAGAGAAATTCCTTGCTTCTACTTCATTAAACCCAATCCACAAAGAACTCATCAAAATCCGCGCTTCGCAAATTAACGGTTGTGCCTACTGTATTAATATGCATACGAGAGACGCCCGTAAAATGGGTGAAACCGAGCAAAGAATCTATCTATTGAATGCCTGGAGAGAAACCCAACTCTATACAGAAGAAGAGCAGGCAATTTTAGCCATGACCGAAGAGATTACCCTAATCCAGAATCACTTGTCAAAAGCTACCTACGACAATGCCCGAAGATTATTTGACGAAGAATATATTGCTGCTATTATTATGATGATTACGACAATCAATGCGTGGAACCGCATCGCAATTTCTACAGAAATGGCATTAGACTAAATGAAAAAAAGCCCGGCAATTGCCGGGCTTTTTTATAGTTTCTATTGAAAAACCTCTTCTGTAGTTCCATCGTAACTGGCAAACACCATACTCGGATGTGAATCCTGATGGCAGATTGTTCCATCTTTATCAATGGCAATTGCACCGGCAAAACCGTCAAAAGGTTTCAGTTCCTTAAATGTTTTTTCAAAGGCCTGTTTTAAAGAAAATCCATCGGTTACACGGGTTACGATCTTAGCTGCGACTGCTCCGCTTACAATATCTTCCCCAACACCGGTCAGGCTTACACCACAAAATTCATTGGCATAATTTCCTGCAACGGTAGCCGAATCCGATATCCTTCCCGGCATTTCAAAGCCTTTGCCTCCGGTTGATGTCGCAACAGCTATTTTTCCTTCACCGTCTAAAGCAACACAGCCAACAGTTCCGGTTCCGGTAGCTTTTACTTTTGCCTCATACTCTGTCCTTCTTTGAGGAATTTCTGTAGAAAACACTTCAAAACCGTGCTTTCGGGCAAAGTTTGTTGCGCCACTCCCACCCAAAACCTTATCGTCATAATCCTGCAAAATCCGGGCAACCTGGATTGGGTTTTTTACTTCCTCAATATTAATGACTCCGCTCATCTTGTGTGTTGAACCATCCATTAAGGAGGCGCTCATTCTGATTTTCCCATCACTTTGTATCTGGGAACCTATTCCGGCATTGAACAGTTCATCATCTTCCAAAAGAGAAACCGCATACACCACTGTTTCTAAAGCAGAATGCGTCTTTAGAAATTCATACGAATCTTTTACGATACGCAACAGTGCATTTTGCTTGGCTACTTTGGTTTCCTGGCTGGTGGATGACTCCGAAAAGAATCCTCCGTGGATTATAATTTTCATTCCTAAACGTATTGAGAGGATTGGATGTGCATTTTATTCGTTTTGAGGTCATAGGTATCATATTTGCTCATCACGTGTACAATCAGGTTGTTGATTGAGATTGGCTGTCCGAGTTCAACCTGCGTAAGATTGGTATCTTTTATTTGATGTCCGTCAACCAGAATAACCAATCCTGAACCTATAGCTTCCATTTTGTCATCTATAATCAGCAGTCCCGTATCTTCTCCCAATCCTACTCCCAGCACTTTAGGATTTCCTACAACTGCCTGAAACAGTCTTCCAATTCTTCCCCTTTGAACAAAATGCGTGTCAATAATAACATCGTCAATAAGTCCAAGTCCGCTCGTAATTTTTACTTCTCCTTTTAATAATGCTTCAGAACTGCTTCCCTGATAAATCATATTGTTAGAAGCTGCCGCAGCTCCTGCTGATGTTCCGGCATACACAAAATCTTCATTTTTGTATTTATCAAGAAGTATATCGTGGAATTCTGTTCCACCTAAAATAGAGGTCAATCTTAACTGATCGCCTCCCGTAAACATGACAACATCTGCATCCCTGAGTCTTTTCAGTATTTCAGGATCTGTTGCCTGTTCTCTCTTTTCAATATGAAGAACGTCAACATTGGTTGCATTCAGATATTGCAATGCTTTTACATATTCAGGACCTACTTCTCTGGGTATTTTTGAAGCCGTAGTGATAACTTCTATTCTTGATTTTTCTTTATGTTTTGATTCGGTCAAAAGCCTTTTTAAAATTCCTGTTTCAAAGAAATTCAGGTTATTGGCTACATTGGCATCAAAACTGGCTTCTGTAAAACTTCCTTTATCTACAGCACCTCCAATGATCATTAATTTTCCTTTTATATTCATTTCAAATGGTATGTGAATTCCGTAAAAATAACCAAAAACTTAAAAAACGCAATTAAACGCGTAATATTTATTTAAACTTTTGACAATTTAGTCCAAACAATAGTTTTATAGTAAAAATTTAAAAAAATTTTGATTGATATTTTAAAAAAATTATTTTAGTAGAAATTTATTTTAATTTTTTTAACGAAATCCGTATACAATAGCTACAATCCTGTAGCAAACGGCACACAATAATCTATAATTCCTTACATGCTAAACAATTACACTTTTAATTAACTTACTTAACCCATCCGTTTATGAAAATACTTAAAATACAAGCCTTACGCGGGCCAAATATTTGGAGCGTCCGCAGAAAAAAATTAATCCAGATGCGTTTGGATCTTGAAGAAATGGAACAATATCCAACGAATAAGATCGACGGATTTAAAGAGAGAATCGAAGCCATGTTTCCCACCATGTATGAACACCGATGTTCAGAAGGTGTACCCGGAGGTTTTTTCATGCGAATTGAAAGAGGGACATGGATGGGACATGTTATTGAACATATTGCTTTGGAAATCCAGACATTGGCCGGAATGGAAACCGGATTTGGAAGAACCCGTGAAACCAAAACTCCCGGTGTCTATAATGTGGTTTTCAGTTATACCGAAGAAAACGTAGGGCTTTTTGCCGCTGAATCTGCCGTAGCAATTGCCGAATCACTGATAGCCGGCACAGATTATGACCTGGAAGCCGATATTCAAAAAATGCGTGAAATCAGAGAACGCGACCGTTTAGGACCAAGTACAGGAAGTATTGTCGAAGAGGCCGTTGCCAGAGATATTCCGTGGATTCGTCTGGGAACTAATTCTTTGGTGCAGTTGGGTTATGGCATTAACCAGATGCGTTTTCAGGCAACAATTACCTGCAAAACAAGTAGTATTGCAGTAGATATTGCCTGTAATAAGGAGGAAACCAAAAGGATGCTGGACAATGCCTCTATTCCTGTGGCCAAAGGTTCTATTTGTGTAGACGAAGAAGACTTGCAAAATACGATTGATAAAATAGGTTATCCTATTGTTATAAAACCTTTGGATGGCAATCATGGAAAAGGGGCTTCTATTAATGTGACGAATTATGAAGATGCAAAAGCCGGACTGGCCTATGCCCAAAAATACAGTCGCAGGGTTATTGTAGAAAAATTTATCACCGGATTTGATTTCAGGGTATTGGTGATTGACAATAAAGTAGTTGCAGCCGCACAAAGAGTTCCTGCCCACGTTAAAGGAAACGGCACCAATACTATTGAACAGTTGATTGAGATTGAAAACCAGGATCCACGCAGAGGTTACGGACACGAAAACGTACTTACAGAAATTACGGTAGATCGCGATACGACCGATCTTTTGGAAAAGATGAATTATACTTTAGAAACTGTTCCCCGCAAAGGAGAAATTGTCTATCTGAAATCTACTGCCAACCTGAGCACCGGAGGAACTTCTGTTGATGTTACCGATATGATGCATCCCGAAAACATCTTCCTTTCTGAACGAATTTCGAGGGTTATTGGGTTGGATATTTGCGGTATTGATATTATGGCCGAAAATCTGACGCAACCTTTGAACGAAAACGGCGGTGTTATTTTAGAGGTTAATGCAGCTCCCGGTTTCAGGATGCACCTTGCTCCTTCTGAAGGATTGCCAAGAAATGTTGCTTCGCCTGTAATTGACATGCTCTATCCGCCAGGAAAGCCTAGCCGTATTCCTATTATTGCCGTTACCGGTACGAACGGGAAGACTACAACAACCCGACTCCTTGCCCATATCGTTAAGAATAACGGATATAAAGTTGGATTCACTACTTCCGACGGTATCTACATCCAAAACCATATGCTGGAAAAAGGTGACACAACCGGGCCTATCAGTACCGAATACATTCTTAAAGACCCTACTGTAGAGTTTGCCGTATTAGAAACTGCCCGTGGCGGAATACTCCGTTCCGGCCTTGGTTTTAGCCGTTGTGACATTGGCATCATTACCAATATTTCTGCTGACCATTTAGGATTGAGTGATATTGATACGCTTTCGGATTTGGCACGTGTAAAGAAAGTTGTTGTCCGAAGCGTAAAAAAAGACGGCTGGGCTATCTTAAATGCCGATGATGAAGAGTGTGTAAAAATTGCTTCTGAACTGGAATGCAATGTGGCTTATTTCAGTATGGATGAAGAGAATCCGCTGATTAAAAAGTTAGGAAAAGAAGGAAGAATTGTAGCTGTTTATGAAAACGGATATATTACTATAAAAAAAGGCGATTGGAAAATACGTGTTGAAAAAGCCGCGCATATTCCACTTACGTTAGGCGGAAAGGCAAAATTCATGATTGCCAATGTACTTGCAGCTACCCTCGCATCTTATTTATGGGGCTTTAAGACAGAGGATATCAGCCTTTCACTTCAAACCTTTATTCCAAGCGTTGCCCAAACTCCGGGACGTATGAACATTTTTGAATTCAAAAAATTCAAAGTCATGATTGATTTCGCCCATAATCCTTCAGGATATATGGCTATTGAAGATTTACTGAACAACATCGAGGCTTCCCGAAAAATAGGAATTATTGCAGGTGTGGGCGACAGACGTGATGAAGACATCAAGGAATGTGGAATGATTGCAGGCAGAATGTTTGACCATATTATTATCCGACAGGAAAAACATCTTAGAGGAAGAACAGAAGAAGAAATCATCAATTTGATTTTGGAAGGAATCGAAGAATCCGGAAGAGATATCACCTACGAAATCATACCTAAAGAAACCGAAGCTATTAAACATGCCATCAATAGTGCCGATGAAGGAACTTTTATCACCGCATTAAGCGATGTCGTAACCAATGCCATCGAAATTGTCCAACAGTATCTGGATAAGGAAAATGAAGATGGGTTAATTTAAAAATTCCAAAAAAGCTGTTTAGTGCAATCTCATTAAACAGCTTTATTTTTTATAATTATTTTAATTAATTAGTATATTTACAACAAATCTATTAACTAATAACTAAAATAATTATGAATAAAACTACTCTACTATTTTTTTTCTTTAGTTTTTCTCTCTTTGCTCAAAACTCAGATTGGAGTTGGGTCAAGAGTTTTGAAAATTTCCACGCCGGTAGTATTACCGGTTCTTTTATGGATAATCAGAAAAACATTTACCACATTGGATCATTCAATTCTCCATCATTAACAATAGGAGGAACTGTAATTACAAATTCTAGCGAAGTATCTCCAAATCCTAACTTGAAATATAACGACACCTATATTACTAAACATGATTCTGAAGGAAATCTTGTATTTGTAAAGCATTTTATTGGATCAAAAATTGAAATCCTAACTTCTATCGCTTATGATAATAACAATAGTTTCTATGTTACAGGAACTTATAGTGGTAACATAACTATTGGTAATGTTACCTATCAAACTCCAGAAACTATGAATAAATGCTTTCTGGCAAAATTAGACTTAAACGGGAATGTCATCTGGAGCAAGCCTCTTAATTATAGTGGAAATACGACACTAAAATTCAAGGGCAATAATTTATATATGGCAGGAATTCATTCCGGCGATACATTTACAATTGATAATCTAACGACACCAAGTGTAGGATATACTGCGGTAGTCAACAATATGGATAAGATTTTTGTTGCCAAACTTGATTTGTCAGGAAATGCCATTTGGTTAAAGTCATCTACTTATACCGGAACAGCAACTATCAGTGACTATCATAGATTGGGAACAAAAGTAAAGGCATTAGCAGTGGACAATTTGGGCAATGTATATGTTGCAGGAGATATTTTTTCCCGTTCGTCAACTTTTGGTTCGATCACAATCACAAAAACTGTAACCAACGCTAATTCCAATTTGTTTATTGTCAAATATGACAGTGAGGGTAATGTTGCGTGGGCTAATACAGCTCCAACAAATTCCGCGGCCAATAGTGTTGTTTCCGATCTGGCTACTGATAGCAATAATAACATCTATCTTCTCGGATCTATTTATAGTTCATCAACCAACTTTGGCGGGATATCTTTAAATTTTCCAGGTAATTATGGTTCTTTTCTTGTAAAATATGCCACGGGCGGTAGTGTTATTTGGGCCAAAGCAGGAAAATTAGCTTCAGATGCACAGCCCAATACCGGATTAGGATATAATTTTTTCGATCGTATGTATATTGATAATGACAATAATATACATGTAACAGGAATTTTCGCAAATTATATAAATTTTGGAAATAATATGGTCATGCAAACGACCAATTGGGCAGGTAATCTTTTTTCTATAAAATATGATAGTAACGGTAATGCCAGCGATTTTTATAAAATTACAGAAGCTGCTAATTCCAGATATTCTCAAATCCTTGATGTCACCGGAGATATTTTTTATTATACCGGATATGTAGGAGACACAACTTTTGTTTTGGGAGATGTTACTATTACTAATGGAGCGCTTAATCCACAAACCTATATTGGAAAAAGAGATAAAAGGCTAAGCATTGAAGAACATTCCGGAAACGATTTTACTATCTATCCTAACCCATCGCAAGAACAAATGTATGTTTCCGGATTGGATGGTGCAGAAAATAAGATATTCTCTGTATTTGATATGACAGGAAAAAGAATAAAATCTTTGGAATCTACCAATAATATAACCACAATTGATGTCAAAGACCTAGCCGCCGGTACTTATGTCTTAAAGATTGAAAACGGTACCATCCAAAAAAACATCAAATTTGTAAAAAGATAAACGAAATAAAATAATGACAGGAGCCCAAATCTCCAACTGTTTGAAGTAATTATTCTATTTCAAACAGTTGGAGATTTTTTAAATCATTTAATTAATTCTTATATTTATTCCCTAAGAACTCCCTAAAAATTAAATAATAATGAAGAAAACTACTCTTTTTCTTTTATTTTTCTACACTTTTCTAAATGCTCAAACCTCTGATTGGAGCTGGGCCAAAAGTTTTCCAAATATCAATGTTGCCATTACTGACTCCTTCATGGATAGTCAAAAGAACATCTACCACATTGGTGTCTTCAATTCTGAAACATTAACTATTGGAGGAACTGTTATTACTAATTCCAGCGAAGTATCGCCAATTACCAATGCAAAATACCAGGATACTTATATTACCAAACATGATTCTGATGGTAACCTGCTTTTTGTAAAGCATTTTCCTGGCTCAAAAATCGATGGTTTTACCTCGATTGCTTATGATAACAATAATCATTTTTATGTTACCGGATATTTTAATGGCAACATTACACTGGGTACAAACATATTACAATCCCAAAATGATGAAATGAAATCCTTTTTGGCCAAACTTGACTTGAATGGAAATGTAGTCTGGAGCAAAGTAATGGATTATCATGGTGCCCCTATTTTAAAATTCAAAGACAATAACCTATACCTTACCGGAACACATACGGGTAATACCTATACGATCGACAACATCACAACACCAAGTGCAGGTTACACAGCAGTTATAAGCTTTATGGACAAGGTCTTTGTTGCCAAATTTGACACTTCCGGAAATGCAATCTGGTTAAAATCGTCAACCTATAACGGAAGTTCTTCTATTAATGAGCCACACAGAGTAGGTACACAACCAAAAGCCATTACTGTAGACAATCTTGGAAATGTATATATAGCCGGAATGGTTTTCTGTAGGTCTACAACATTCGGTTCCATAACGATTAACAAATCCGTGACCAACAATAATGCTAATTTATTTATTACGAAATATGATAGTAACGGAACCGTTCTCTGGGCATCGTCCGCTCCAACCAATTCTACATCACACACTACCGTTACTGATGTAGTAACTGACAGCAACAATAATATTTTCCTATGCGGTCAGGTATATAACAGCCAAATTGGTTTTGGAGGAACTACGCTAAACATTGGTAGCGGCCAGGGCTCCTTTCTTACAAAATATGCCCCTGCCGGAAATGTACTTTGGGCGAAAGCTGCAAAAATAGCGACAGATACACAGCCTGGCATAGGTAACGGAATGAATTCTTTCGAAAGGCTATTTGTTGATAGCAATAATAACATTCATGTTACAGGTATATTTATAAAAATTATCAATTTTGGAAATAATTTTGTTTTTGAAAACAATAACAATACGGGTATTAGCAATCTGTTTTCTGTAAAATACGATACGAATGGAAATCCAAGTGATTTTTATAAAATTACGGAAGCCAATAATTCCAGAGAAATTAAAATTCTGGATGTTTCAGATAATGAAAATGTGTATTACTATCAAGGAAGAACACCTGAAAGTACTCTGCTTCTGGGAGATATTACAATTGCCAATCCTGCTAATCTCCAACTTACTTATTTTGGAAAGAGAGACAAACGTTTAAGTACAGAAGAACATTTTGTAAAAAACTTTATGCTCTATCCAAACCCATCGCAGGAGCAAATTTATATTTCCGGCATGGCTTCTTCATCCGAAAATATGTTTTTCACTATTTATGACATGGGCGGAAAGAAAATAAAATCTCAAGAAGCTACAAATGAAGACATAATGACCATCGATATTAAAGACCTGGCTTCAGGAAGCTACGTCTTGAAAATAGAAGGTGTTACTGCTCAAAAAAGCATACAGTTTGTAAAAAACTAAGGTATTCTAAATAGTCAAAAAAGTCCCAAGTTGAACTTGGGACTTTTTTTATCAGAAGATAGACATTCCGGTTTTAGTGGTAAACAATTCCAAAGCATTCATGCCCAGTTCTGAATTTCCTTTTTCATTAAGACGCGGATTCCAAGCTACTATTGTAAAATGCTTAGGAAACAGGGCTGCTATTCCTCCGCCAATACCACTTTTCCCGGGAAGCCCAACTTTATAGGTAAATTCACCTGATTCATCATAAAAACCACAAGTTTGCATCAGGGCATTTAGTCGTTTGACATTACTTTTTGATAAAATCTGCTTTCCATCCATCGTTTTTCCTTCGTTGGCAAAAAAATAAAATGAATGTGCCAGTTCCTTACAGGTCATTTCTATGGAGCATTGGTGGAAATAAAAATCCAAAACTGTTTCAACATCGTTTACAATATTGCCAAACGATTTCAAAAAGTTAGCCAAAGCCGCATTTCTGTAACCTGTCTCTTTTTCGGATTGTGCCACTTTTAAATTGAAGTCTATTTCCTGTGTACCCGAAATGGTCCTTATAAAAGCCAAAAAATCTTCTTTGGGATGTTTTAAATGCGAAACCAGCATGTCTGCTATAACTAAAGCTCCTGCATTTATAAATGGATTTCGGGGAATTCCTTTTTCAAATTCCAATTGTACCAGAGAATTAAAAGCCGTGCCAGAAGGCTCAACTCCTACTCTTTTCCAAATTTCTTCACCCATAAAAGAAAAAGCCAGGGCTACGGTTAACGCTTTGGAAACACTCTGTATCGAAAATTTTTCATTGCTGTCGCCTATTCCGAAGTCTTGCCCCTTAATTGTTGTGAGATGAATTCCGAATTTATCAGGATTTACCTTTGATAATTGCGGAATTGTTTGAGCAACATTGCCTATTTGCGGAAGCGATTTGGCTTCAAGGTAAACCTCTTGCAGTATTTTTTGATAATTCATTCCGTTAAAAAGATTGGAAAGATTATGTTTTCAGTTTTTTCTTTCTTGCTGCCGGGAACAGGACATTATTAAGTATCAGCCTATATCCTGGAGAATTAGGATGCAGGTCTAAAACCGTTGGAGCGTCACCCACTCTATGCTGGTAGTCTTCCGGGTCATGTCCGCCAAAATAAGTAAACATTCCTTTCCCTTTTGTGCCATGAATATATCTTGCTTCGTTGTTTACCTTATTTTCACCCATAACCAGAACACTCGATTTGATTCGATTGCTATCAAAAGATGTGGTTTGTCCCATAAAACCCTTAACCAATTGCGTATGGTTCTGGCAGAGCATGCTAGGAATCGGGTCCCATTTGGCAGAATATTCCATGAGCGTAAAATAATCCTTTTCAGGCAGTACGTTTCTTTTCATTGTCATGTCAATATCTGAAAATTCATAAATAATAGGATTTCTTTCCAGGATATAGTCCTTAAAGGCAAAGCTGTTTTCATATTTTATCTTCGCCTGATAATTTGCCTCACTTTCATCACCGTCAAACATAGGTTCGCAAATATCAACCCCGTCGGCAGCCAGAGCAATATCAAAACTGTCTGTGGCAGAACACATCGCAAACATAAATCCGCCTCCTATTACAAAATCGCGGATTTTTTTTGCAACAGCCAATTTTTCATCAGAAACTTTACTATAGCCTAACTTTTTAGCCAATGCTTCCGCTTCTTTCTTTTGTTCAATATACCAGGGTGCATTTCTGTATGCCCCATAAAATTTGCCATACTGTCCCGTAAAATCTTCATGATGCAGGTGAAGCCAGTCATATAGAAGCAGACCATCTGCCAAAACTTCTTCATCATAAACCGGCGTAAAAGGAATTTCCGCATAGGTGAGTACCAATGTCACGGCATCGTCCCAGGGCTGTTTCCCTTTTGGAGTATATACTGCAATTTTAGGTGCCTTTTCCAAAACTACCGTTTCCATATTTTGTGACGGACTACTGATTTCATCCAAAATCTGATTGGCCTGACTATCTGAAAGCAGTTCAAAACTGACCCCGCGAATCTGGCATTCTTTTCTGATTTCGGGAGCATCCGGAAGTAAAAATGAACCTCCCCTGTAATTCAAAAGCCAACTTACCTTATATTGCTTATCTAATGACCAATATGTTATCCCATAAGCTTTCAGGTGATTTTTTTGCGTAGTTTCGTCCATAGGAAGCAAAATGAATGAGGCCCAGGAAGGAACTGAGAGCAGGAAAAAAAGAAATAAAAAGGCTGTTTTTTTAAGCATTCCGAAAAGATTTTACTCCAAAGATAACGGTTTAGGGAAGCAAATTATAAAAAAATCCGCCTCATTGGGCGGATTTAACTCTATTTTAGAATGGCACATCGCTGTCGTCGTCAACATTGTTCATGTTACTACCAAATGCTTCATTGGCAGATGGCAGATTTTTGGTCAGGAATGGCGCATCCTGCATATTCATTTTTGATGGGAGGTCATCGAAACCACCTCCAAATTCATCAAGATTGTCAAATTTACCCAAACTTCCAATAAATTTAAGCCTCACGTTTTCCAAGCTACCATTTCTATGTTTTGCAATGATAAATTCTGCCTGTCCTTCTGTTGGAGAATGCTCATCGTCGTCCCATTCGTCAATTTTATAATATTCCGGACGATAGATAAACGAAACGATATCGGCATCCTGCTCGATAGCTCCCGATTCCCTAAGATCCGAAAGCAAAGGCCTTTTACTCGAACCACGGGTTTCAACGGCACGGGAAAGCTGCGAAAGTGCAATTACCGGAACGTTCAATTCTTTAGCTAAGGCTTTCAGGTTTCGTGAAATTGTAGAGATTTCCTGTTCACGGTTTCCTCCTCCTTTTCCTCCTCCGCCGGCTGTCATCAACTGGAGGTAATCAATAATTATCAGTTTAATTCCATATTGTGAAGCCAGACGTCGCGCCTTGGCACGCAAATCAAAGATAGAAAGCGATGGTGTATCATCAATATATAGGGGTGCCTTTTCAAGGTTTTTTACTTTGATACTAAGCTGTTCCCATTCGTGTTTTTCTAATTTTCCGGTACGTAATTTTTCAGAGGACAGTCCTGTTTCTGAGGAAATAAGACGGGTAATCAACTGTACGGATGACATCTCCAGAGAAAAAACTGCTACGGCATGGTTAAAATCTATGGCAATATTCCTTGCCATCGACAAAACGAAAGCCGTCTTACCCATACCCGGACGTGCCGCAATAATAATCAAGTCACTCGGCTGCCATCCTGAAGTTACTTTGTCTAACTTTTCAAAACCGGTAGCAACACCGCTCAGACCTTCCTTATTGGCAATCTCTTCAATTCTTTTCTTTGCCTGGATTACCAAACTCTGGGCTGTTTCAGAACTTCTCTTTATATTTCCCTGAGTAACTTCATATAGTTTTGATTCTGCTTTATCCAGCAAATCAAATACGTCTGTAGTCTCATCATAGGATTCTTCAATAATTTCGGAAGAAATTTTTATCAGGCTTCGCTGGATAAATTTTTGAAGAATAATTCTGGAATGGAACTCGATATGTGCTGAAGATGATATTTTCTGCGTTAGTTGAATCAGATAGAAATCACCTCCTGAAAGATCCAGTTTTGCATTCTTTTTAAGCTGAGCCGAAACTGTTAATAAGTCAATGGGCTGTGAATCGTTGAAAAGCTGTACAATTGCTTCAAAAATATACTTGTGGGCTTCTTTATAGAAAGCATCGGGCTGGAGAATATCAATAACCTCATCCACCCCTTTTTTATCAATCATCATAGCCCCCAAAACGGCTTCTTCCAATTCGACAGCCTGTGGCGGGAGCTTACCTTTTTCAAGATTGATTATGGTAGTTTTATCTACTCTAACCGGGTTTATATTTCTGAGATTTTCCATAATGCGAATGTAGCCAAAATTAAAAGAAATAGCCTTTTGATTTGTTAGCCACTTTTGTTTATAACTATTAAAATTGTGTTGATAACCAAAAAAAAATCCGAAACCACGGGGCATCGGATTTAGTTTCGATTTTAGTAAGGTTTACTCTTTAAATTCGCCCATTTTGCTGTATTTGTCCATTCTTTGGGCCACTAATTCAGCTGTTGATAAGTCTTTTAATTCGTTATATCCTTTCAATATGTATTTTTCAACAGATTTAAACGTTGTCTCCCTGTCATAGTGGGCTCCACCCAGCGGTTCCGGAATAATATCGTCAATCAGTTTTTGTTTTTTCATGTCAAATGAAGTCAGTTTTAAAGCTTCAGCTGCCTGCTCTTTAAATTCCCAGCTTCTCCATAAAATAGAAGAGCAGGATTCCGGAGAAATTACAGAATACCAGGTATTTTCCAACATATAAACTTTATCTCCAACACCAATTCCTAAAGCACCTCCAGACGCTCCTTCACCAACAATAACGGTGATAATTGGAACTTTAAGACGAATCATTTCAAGAATGTTTCTTGCAATTGCTTCTCCCTGTCCTCTTTCTTCCGCTTCTAATCCAGGGTATGCTCCGGGAGTGTCTACTAAAGTAATTACCGGAATACCGAATTTCTCTGCCATTTTCATTAAACGCAATGCTTTACGGTAGCCTTCCGGATTTGCCATACCAAAATTACGGTACTGGCGTGTTTTTGTATTGTATCCTTTTTGCTGTCCGACAATCATAAATGACTGCCCTCCAATTTTACCCAAACCTCCAATCATCGCTTTGTCATCCTTGAAACTTCTGTCTCCAAAAAGTTCCAGAAAAGTATCACCGCATAATGCATGCACGTGATCCATAGTATAAGGACGGTTAGGATGTCTTGACAACTGAACGCGTTGCCAGGCAGTTAGGTTTTTGTATATATTTTTTTTAGTTTCTTCAAGTTTCTTTTCAATCTGCTTGCAAGTATTCGATACGTCAACGTCTGATTCTTGGCCAATTACCTGGCATTTGTCTAGTTGGTCTTCAAGTTCTTTTATTGGGAGCTCAAAATCTAAATATTCCATAGGACTTGTGCATTTTTTGTTTAGTTCGAACTGCAAAGATAGGATTTTCATTTAAGAACAAAAGCTAATTTCTGAAAAGATTTAGCCTCTTTTTGTCTTAAAAAATCAAATCAGCAGTCCTTATGAATTGCTTTGTTTATCGGCCAAAAGCGATTTTTTAGCTGTATAATTTTTTAAAATTCCATTCAAAATAACTGTTGCCAGAATGATGACCGCACCAATATAAAAGGCAGGACTCATCTTTTCCTTATCACCTAAAATAATGTAAGCCAGCATAATGCCATAAACAGGTTCCATATTAGTAGTAAGCATTACGGTATAGGGTGTAAGCTTTTTCATGACATTTACCGATGCCGTAAAGGCATAGGCCGTGCAAACGGAAGAAAGTACCAGCAGTAAAATCCAGTCATGTTGAGATACGGAAAAGAATTCAGCCGTAAATTGCCCATCATATAACAAATAGAGCGACACAAAAAAGACACCGGCAAAAAATTCATAAAGCGTAATTACGGATGGGTCATATTTTTGTATCAATTTGCCATTAAAAAGGGTAAAAGTAACACCCAAAAAAACGGAAATCAGCGCATAAACCATTCCCAAAACATAATGCGTTTCTACCTGCATAATCATTAACAGTCCGCCAATTATAATTAGTCCGAAGAACACTTCATACCACAGCATTTTTCTATTAAAAAATATCGGTTCCATGATAGATGCAAAAAAAGCTCCGGTTGAAAAAACAGCCAGCGTAATCGAAACATTGGAAACGTTAATTGCCTTGAAGAAAAATATCCAATGCAGGGCTATAATCAGGCCTACACTAATAAGATGGAAAAATGATTTTCCGGGAATGCGCCATGGTTTTTTGGTTACCAAAACGTAGATAAGCATAAAAATTCCCGCCAGAAGCATTCTATACCATACTACGGGCGCTTCTTTTATGGTAATGAGTTCGCCAAGTATTGCTGTAAATCCCCAGATAAAAACAATCAGGTGGAGATTCAGGTAGCTTTTGAGATTGTTATCTTTTTGCATTTCGAAGCAGGTAAATCGCTAAAATTCCAAAGACAAAATTTGGAAGCCAAACGGCTATAAATGGAGGTATGCTTGATTTTTCAGCCAGAGTTCCGAAAATCTTGTCAAAAAAGATAAATGTAAAAGCAAGACCAATACCAATAGCCAGATTCATCCCCATTCCTCCTCTTCTTTTCATAGAAGATACGGCAACCGCAATAATAGTCAGGATGAAAGCCGAAACGGGAAGGCTGTATTTTTTATACAATACGACAAGATAGGTGTTGATATTTGACGAACCCCGTTCTCTTTCTTTATCGATAAAGTCATTCAACTCTCCTAAAGTCAGTGTTTCTGCGATGTAAATTACCGGTGTCAAATCTTCAAGGTCGAATTTGAAAACAGTATCTTTTTTCACAGCTGTTTCCAACCTATCATCCAATTCGCCAACTTTTCTTTTTGTATAGTTATACATCGTGTATGTACTATCTTCCGGATTAAAACGGATACGAGATGCATTAATTGCAAAGTTGAGTTTATTGTCGTTAAACTTTTTAAGCGAAAAATCAAATGCCGTTTTTGAGTTGATATTGAAGTTACTCACGTAGATAAACTCTCCCGGACTGATTTCACGGTAAACGTTTGTGGTTTCCCTGGTTTTGTTATTACCCTTGAGATAGGTATATCTGAAATCATTAAAACCCTGACTTGCCTTCGGGACAATAAAAAATCCCATCAATAAGGCAAAAACCGATACAATCGTGGCTCCAATCAAGTAAGGACGTAAGAATCGCTGAAAGGATATTCCGGAGCTTAAAATCGCAATAATTTCCGTATTGTTGGCCAGTTTGGAAGTAAACCAAATCACGGAAAGAAACAGGAAAATAGGAAAAAGAAGATTGGCAAAATAAACCGTAAAATCGACATAATATAGTGCCACTTTTCCGAAAGGCACCTTATTCTGGATAATTTTATTGACCTTTTCCGACACGTCAATTACAATCCCAATTGGGATAAACAGAAACAGCATCACAAAAAATGTGGCCAGATACCTTTTCAGGATATACTTGTCGATTATCTTCATTTTTCTACCAGATTCTAATCTTATTTTGGATTTCTTATAATCTTTGGTCCATTTGTTTCACCATCATTTCTTTCCATACACGGAAATCTCCCGCTAAGATATGTTTTCTTGCTTCACGAACCAACCACATATAGAATCCTAAGTTGTGAATTGTAGCGATTTGCTTTCCAAGATATTCATTTGCGGCAAAAAGATGGCGTAAATAGGCTTTTGTATATTCTGTATCGACAAAAGTGTGTCCCATTTCATCAAGGGGTGAAAAATCAGACTCCCACTTTTTATTTTTAATATTGATTGTACCATGGGCCGTGAAAAGCATTCCGTTTCGGGCATTTCTGGTTGGCATCACACAATCAAACATATCTATTCCAAGTGCAATGTTTTCCAGAATATTGATAGGAGTACCTACTCCCATAAGGTATCTGGGCTTGTCTTTTGGCAGGATTTCTGTGACAACTTCGGTCATTGCGTACATTTCTTCAGCAGGCTCACCAACTGAAAGTCCTCCAATAGCATTTCCTTCTGCTCCGGCATTTGCTATATATTCAGCTGACTGTTGTCTCAAATCTTTATAGGTACTTCCCTGAACAATTGGAAAAAAAGTCTGTTCGTACCCATATTTATAAGGCACTTTGTCCAAATGGCTGATACATCTGTCAAGCCATCTGTGCGTCATGTGCATCGAACGCTGGGCATAGCGGTAATCACAAGGATATGGAGTACATTCATCAAATGCCATAATAATGTCCGCCCCTATTGTTCGTTGAATTTCCATTACATTCTCAGGTGTAAAGACATGATAGGAACCATCAATATGCGATTTGAACTTCACACCTTCTTCTTTAATTTTTCTGTTGGAAGAAAGAGAATATACCTGATAACCGCCTGAATCTGTCAGTATATTTCTGTCCCAATTCATGAATTTGTGCAGTCCGCCTGCTTTTTCAAGAATATCGGTCTGCGGTCTTAAGTACAGGTGATAGGTATTTCCTAAAATAATATCGGGGTTGATATCATTCTTCAATTCTCTCTGGTGCACGCCTTTTACGGAAGCCACAGTTCCTACAGGCATAAAAATAGGCGTTTCAATAACACCGTGATCCGTTGTTATTTTTCCGGCCCTTGCCTTTGAATTCGGATCATTTTGTAATAGTTCAAATTTCATTCTTTTCTCTTTATCCCAAACTTTGGGAGGCAAAGATAATTTATTTAAGATTTATCATTTTAGATTTATGATTTAATTTAACATCCTATCTGATAACCGTGCCGTATGTATGTTTTTGAAGCCTATAAAAATGTTACTATCAGTTTTTTAAGCTAGTGAAAACTCATTTGCTTTAAGAAAAAAATTTATTGTTATTTTTAGACCGAAATGTAATTACCCCCAAAGCATTTTTCTTGCCAAATCCTGATAGACATGAAAACACAATTGATGGCTGAATTGCTTGCTATATTTTTAATCTCCAGACCTTTTCTTACGGTCTTTCACGAACTTGGCCATGCAATTCCTGTTATCTTAATGACCGGCGAACGCGCTACTATCTTTCTTGGCTCCTATGGCGACACCGATAAAAGTTTTCGGTTAGCGATTGGCAAGCTCGAAATCTGGATAAAGTACAATCTTTTCAAATGGAGAGGAGGTCTGTGTGTTCCTCATGCCAGTAATATTTCTATCAACAAAAAAATTATTTATACGCTTACCGGTCCATTGGCTTCTCTTTTCATTGCATTAATTTCCTGCTACATTGCTTTTACTTTCAGGCTAAAAGACTTCCTGTCGTTTCTTTTTCTGATTTTCTTACTGCTTTCTATTTTTGATTTCTTAAAGAACATTATCCCAAGCAACCAATCCATTACGCTCCATGATGGCAAGATTGGACATAATGACGGCACTTCCCTGGTGAGGCTCTTTCGCCATAAAAAGTATCCCAAACAATATTTTGATGCTATTGATTTATACAATAACAAGCAATATACTGAAGCCGCCACTGTTTTTGACGCCATACTTTCCAATGGACTAAAAGACCAGGATACCTATCGCTGGGCTATTTACTGCCATCTTCTAATTAAAAACTACCGCAAGGCCAAAAGTTATTTTGATGAGTTCCGAAAACGGTTCCAAATGAATTCAGAAGACTATTCCAATCTGGGGCTTATCTACACCCATTATGAAAACCATGAAAAGGCAATGAAACTTTATGGCATATCCCTGAAGCTGAACCCCATGAACAGCTACTCGCTTAACAACAAGGGCTATACGCTTAACATTCTTGAAAAATATGAAGAGGCAATTACTTTTTTTGATAAAGCATTGGAAATTGACAAATCTTTTGCCTACTCCTACAACAACAGGGGTTTTTCAAAAATAAAACTTGGTCGTATTGAAGAAGGACTTCATGACCTCAATCAATCGTATGAGTTGGATCCATACAATCCTTATTATTTTAGAAATCTCGGAATTTATTATCAGGAGAGAGGCGACTATCAAAAAGCACTGGAATTATTCCTGGAAAGCAAATCTTTAGACAATTATACTTACAACATTGATGCATTGATTATTGAAACCCGGAAATATGTGAACCAAAAAGCCTACTGACAGAATTTATGCCTTGTTCTTTATGAAATTCTAAAAATTCAGATGTCAAAAAATCCAAATATCTGATTATCTTTGCGCCAGTTTAAATTTATCCTATAAGAATGAAACCTAACACACAACAATTAAACAACTTAACTATTCAAGTACGCAGAGATATTCTCAGAATGGTTCATGCTGTAAACTCAGGACACCCGGGCGGTTCGCTAGGCTGTGCAGAATTTCTTGTCGCACTTTATCAAAATTTAATGGATCGCAAACCAGGTTTCGATATGGATGGAAAGGATGAAGATATCTTCTTTTTGTCGAACGGACATATTTCTCCTGTTTTCTATAGCGTATTGGCAAGAAGCGGTTATTTTCCGGTATCTGAACTGGCTACATTCCGCCACATCAATTCCAGATTACAAGGCCATCCAACAACGCACGAAGGTCTTCCGGGAATACGAATGGCTTCGGGTTCTTTAGGACAAGGAATGTCTGTTGCTATTGGTGCTGCACTGACAAAAAAACTGAATAAGGATTCTCATCTGGTTTATAGCCTTCATGGTGACGGTGAATTGCAGGAAGGGCAAAATTGGGAGGCAATGATGTATGCTTCTGCTTACAAAGTCGATAATTATATCGCTACAATCGATTTAAACGGAAAACAAATTGATGGTCCTACTGACGAAGTTTTAAACATGGGAAGCATCAGAGCTAAATTTGAGGCTTTTGGCTGGGATGTTTTAGATATCGAAAAAGGAAATGACATTGAAGCTATCATCGCCGGTATGACCGATGCCAAATCAAGAACAGGAAAAGGAAAACCTGTTTGCGTATTGCTACATACTGAAATGGGTAATGGTGTAGACTATATGATGTATAGCCACGCCTGGCATGGAAAAGCTCCAAATGATGAGCAGCTGGCCAATGCTTTGGCTCAAAACTATTGTGAAGGCGAAAGCGATTACTAAAAGGCAGTAGGCTTTAAGCAGTAAGCTTCAAGTTATTGCCAACAGCCTATTCGTATATCAAAAAGATAAAAATGAAAAAATATATCAATACAGGAAATAAAGACACCCGCTCCGGTTTTGGTGCGGGACTGACCGAACTAGGTCAAAAAAACGAAAATGTTGTTGCACTTTGCGCTGACTTGATTGGTTCATTAAAAATGGACGATTTCAAAAAGAACCACCCGGAACGTTTTTTTCAGGTTGGAATAGCGGAAGCAAACATGATTGGAATTGCTGCAGGTATGACAATTGGCGGAAAGATTCCTTTTACAGGAACATTTGCCAACTTTTCTACAGGAAGAGTATATGACCAGATTCGTCAGTCTGTTGCTTATTCTGATAAAAATGTAAAAATATGTGCTTCACACGCGGGACTTACCCTAGGTGAAGACGGTGCTACTCACCAAATCCTTGAAGACATAGGGCTAATGAAAATGTTGCCTGGCATGACCGTAATCAATACCTGCGATTACAACCAGACCAAGGCAGCTACAATTGCTATTGCAGAACACCACGGACCTGTTTATCTTCGTTTTGGACGTCCATCGGTTCCAAATTTCACTCCAGAAAACGGAACGTTTGAAATAGGAAAAGCAGTATTGCTTAATGAAGGAACGGATGTAACTATTGTGGCTACAGGACATTTAGTATGGGAAGCATTGGTAGCTGCCGAAGCATTAGAAGCTAAAGGCATATCTGCTGAAGTAATCAACATCCACACGATTAAGCCTCTTGACGAAGAAGCTATCTTGAAATCACTTGCAAAAACAAAATGTGTTGTTACTGCTGAAGAACATAACATTCTTGGTGGTTTGGGAGAAAGCGTAGCAAGAGTATTGGCATTGAACAATCCTGCTCCACAGGAATTCGTTGCCGTAAACGACAGCTTTGGAGAGTCCGGAACTCCGGATCAATTGATGCAGAAATACAAACTAAACAATCAGGCAATTGTTGAAGCTGCTGAAAGAGCTATCAAAAGAAAATAAAAAGCTTTAGCTTTATAAAAATAAAAGCCCGTTCGTTTGAACGGGCTTTTTATATTACTTCAAAGTAAACCATTAATGGCAACTCGGATCCAAATGTTTCTTTAAACCTCCTGTTGTTCCGGAGCAGTTTGGTATCAGATCAAACGGATAGATATTTCCAAAAGCATCTTTAATCTCAGTTCTTGTTTTTGTGCGGTCTCCATCATCATCAACATCTAAAAAGTTGGGTATGCCGTCTCCATCTGTATCATCATCATAATAATCACCATTTCCATTTAAATCTTCTAAATACGACAAGATTCCATCTCCATCATTATCAGCATATTTCACCATATGCAGATTTATTGTAAATACCAAAGGCGAATAGGAAGACAATCCTGAACCCGCTGGAGCTCCATTAAAATAACCTAAACCAGAAGGCACAAATACAATTCCTACGCCATAATCTGTCAAAAGTGTTCCTCCCGGATTAGACGGATCATCAACCGCATTTCCTGATTTAAATTCTGTCATTATATTTCTCCATCCGGAAACGACACTTTCCTGAGAAAACCAAACCGGATTTGGCCTGTAGTCAAACTGAGTTCCATCTAAAGCATGACCTCTGTAAGTCACCAAAGTAGAATCTACTCTTGTTGGAGATTGACCCACACCTTCTCTTAATTTTATGTAGTATAATTTATATTCAACCGGATCATTAATTGGCTTCCCTACTATAGGATCTGCATTCGTATAGGTTCTTCCATCATTTCTAACCATCTTAGTTTTCAACGGATAATCCTGCTGGTCCCAGATAGAAACCTGTGTACCTCCCTCAGGAATCTGAATAATGGTAGGTACCGGATTATTATTGGCATCCATAGTAACGGTAAGATAATGCGTCTTTAAGTAGGTTTCGATATCCTGTATGTCTGATGCATATTGTGTCGCTCTGTCTCTTGGAGGAGCTACTTTTGAAGAATCATCGTCTTTTTTACAGGAAAAAAGAACCGTACTTGAAACTATAGCTATTAAAAAAAGCTTAATTCTGGTCATTATTATTGATTTTAGAGGCGCAAGATACAATTTTGATTTATTTTTGTAAATAAATTAACGTAGATTTTAGTTTTAAAATGAGAGTAGACAAATACCTCTGGTGCGTTCGATATTACAAAACACGCAACATGGTTACCGAAGCTTGCAAAAAGAACCATATTACTGTAAACGGGCAGGTTGCAAAGCCTTCGAAAGAAGTATTTGCCACTGATAAAATTACCTTCAGGAAAGATCAGATTACGCATACGATTACCGTGTTAGACATTCCCCAAAACCGTGTGGGTGCCAAACTTGTTGATATTTACAGAAAAGACGAAACTCCAATTGAAGCTTTCCAGCATTTGGAGCTTTTGAAATTATCAAAGGAGCATTACAGAAAACACGGTGAGGGCAGGCCTACAAAAAAAGACCGCAGAGATATTGATGACTTTAACCTGGACTTTGAAAATGACGAGGACGAGACCGACTATTAAAATATAAACCGTCATATAGCACAAACAAACAAAGCGTTTTTTATCTTTGAAAAAAATAAACAAAATGAGCAAAAATATCATCCTCAACAATCAGGAAATAGAGCACAAAATCCTGCGAATCGCTTATCAGATATACGAAACTTTTGTTGATGAAGAAGAAATTGTTATTGCAGGAATAGCTAAAAACGGCTATGTTTTTGCTGAAAAAATTGCCCAGAAAGTCACCCAAATATCCCCTTTGAAAGTAGCCCTTTGCGAGGTCTTTATCGACAAACAGAATCCGCACAATGAAGTAACGACTTCCTTAGGCAAAAACCAATACGAAAATAAAGGGCTTGTCCTTGTAGACGATGTGCTAAACTCCGGCACTACCCTGGCGTATGGCGTTAAGCATTTTTTAGACGTTCCTTTGAAAAAATTCAAGACAGCGGTACTTGTAGATAGAAATCATAAAAAATACCCTGTAAAGGCAGATTTTAAAGGAATTTCCCTTTCCACCTCTCTACAAGAGCATGTACAGGTAGTTTTTGAAGCGAAGGAAGACTACGCCTATTTAAGCTAATATACGTTTTATTTCAGCCGATACTTCTTCTGGAGACTTGCCATCAACAGAAACAATATGTGTAGCCTGATTGTAATAATAACTACGATCAAAAAGGTGCTTTGCGATATATTCTTTCATTTCCTCTTCCTCTTGTTCTGCAATCAATGGACGGTTATCCCTGACAGAAAGTAATCTGCCATACAGTGTTTCTATCGAAGCTTTCAAATAAAAAGAAACCACTCCATCACCATTAAGCAATTCGTGATTATTGGCATAGCAAGGCGTACCACCGCCCAGACTTAAGATCATTTCTTTTTCTGAAGAGATCAATTCTTTAAAAATCTGGTTTTCCAACTTCCGGAAAAAGACTTCTCCTTTCTGCTCGAAGATATTTTTTATAGACAATCCTGCTCTTTCTTCGATAATTTTATCCAAATCAAAAGCTTCGATTTGAGTTTTTTCAGACAACAAATGGGCAATTGTTGACTTTCCTGAACCCATATACCCCAATAAAACAATTTTTATCATTAAAGTAAAACCTTATAAATTAAGGCATTATAAAAGATTAGTAAAAAAAGACAAATTTAAAACAAAATTGCTTTGAAAAATAAATAATAAGAACGTATATTTGCACCCGCATTCAAGAAATTAATGACTCGATAGCTCAGTCGGTAGAGCACATCACTTTTAATGATGGGGTCCTGGGTTCGAGC
>NZ_LMPW01000014.1:27750-27840 GCF_001423985.1 Flavobacterium sp. Leaf359
TACAAAATTTTGAAATTTCATGAATGCAATGACTCGATAGCTCAGTCGGTAGAGCACATCACTTTTAATGATGGGGTCCTGGGTTCGAGC
>NZ_LMPW01000014.1:27900-44654 GCF_001423985.1 Flavobacterium sp. Leaf359
AAAAGTTATTCGCCAAGCGGGTAACTTTTTTTGTTTACGGCCACGTGGAGAAATTGGTAGACTCGCCATCTTGAGGGGGTGGTGCTGCAAGGCGTATGGGTTCGAATCCCATCGTGGTCACTTTCAAAAACCTGTATTCGCTTACTTATCAGAGCGTTGCAGGTTTTTTAATGGTTAGTTTCCCAATATTTTCACAGCAATATATTTTAAATCTTTACTCTTCACTTTCTTTCTGATTTACAGCATAGATAATCAAATGAATAGATTGTTAGAATAAATACCAACAATCGGTGGTTATATTCTATGGATTGAGTATATGACAAATCTGAAATTGAAACAAAATGGTCTGTAACCTGGTAATTCTATCCTGAAAAATCAGCAAGCATATCCAATGAAGGAACAAAAAACAATGTTCCTGTTTTGGCAGTACTGAAATCCAGAATACGATCATAATTTCCCGGGGGATCACCTACAAACATATTAGTCAGCATTTTCTCTACCGTACTGAAAGTACTTGTATAGCATATAAAATAAGTCCCCATTTCATTTGTAGCTACATTCCCAAAAGGCATATTATCGCGGACAACCTTGAAATCATCTCCAATATTAGCTAAGGCTATATGTGAATTCTGAGGTTTTACATCATCATCCATTTCTATATCATGCTCTTTCGATCTGCCTATTACTTTTTCCTGCTGTTCTACAGAAAGTGATTTCCATGCGTCAAGATTGTGAATGTACTTCTGAACGAAAAGATAACTTCCTCCTTTATAATTTGAATCCTGCCCATTAATTACTGAAAAATAATCCCTATCCGTTCCATGAGGATTTTCCGTTCCGTCTACGAAACCCAAAATAGATCGGCTGTCCCAATAACGGAATCCCTGAACTTCTACAACACAGTCTCCAATGTCTTTCATAGTGTCCGAAATCACCGAAGACATATCATAGGCAAGACTTTTTTTGATCCGAACGGATATGAAAATGTAAATCTCCTTTAGTAGCCACGGCAATATGCTTATCACCCATAACAGGCTCAAATGGCTTCAATTCTTTAGGCAGCGGTTTTGGCAAATCGAGTTTTAGCCATGCTTCATAGCCTATTCCCATAACACAGCTTGCTTTAGAATCCGGAAATCGGTCAAGGGCAGAATTATTCAGGTTTATTACCAAAGCACATATTCTTTGGAAGCAGGATTTTATCTTTTCTATCGGAATCTGTTCCTTGAAATTCCAAACCAAAAAATAAGTATTGTTATTAGGATAATCGGTTACATTTTGAGGAGTACTATGCATAGTAAATTTATTTATTATCACGTTTGTCCTTTATTCAGATCCTTCAGGATTTTACAAGAAAGCAGGTTCTAAGATACTTTATTATTAACCATTAAACAATTTTCTTCGCTTTATTGCTCTCCCTTTTCTAAGTTGTACCGCGTGATATAATGAAGGAACATCATTTGTCCATTCTTTTAGCGTTAGGATAATGCCTATAATTTCAATTCGTGTAATCATTCCAACCCAAAAACACATTTGGAACAGATAAACCGATTGGCATTCCACTATTACCTGAATCAATGTGCCAAACAATAGTAATGTCCAAAATTTTGCCCCAAGTGAATGGGTTGCTATTTCTTTTTTAAACTTTAAAAAACTGACTGCATAAGTCAGAATTTCAGTTCCAATAAGAATAGAAACCAATAATATATTATTTTTAAAAAACTCCGGACACTGGATATAGGTTGCCAACGCAACACAAATAAAAAAAATCTGGTCAATAGTGGAATCCAGCCTTCTTAACAATTGTGTTGAAATATTTAATTTTCTTGCTATGATTCCGTCAAATATATCTGTCAACAGTCCGATTGTTAGCAGAGACACAGCTATTGGCTTATAATTTTGAATATTTATATAGCTTACTATAACAATCAAAAATCCGATTACTAATCTGGAGAATATTAAAATTTTGGGAATTTGATTCTTCATCAATTGGTATAAAAAAGGTTTAGCTTTTAATAATTTTCTCTTTATGAACTTTGCGACTTTGTATCTATGAGAATAATTATTTTCCCGCAAAGACGCAGAGGCGCAAAATAGGAATAAATAACGTTTCGGCAACCAATATAGTTTGATTTGAGTTTTCTATTTTAGTTTTGTTAGTGCTATAAATAAATAATTTTATATGTCCATTTTTCTCTATGGTAATTCTTATTTGTATTTGACAACAGTATCTTCCCAGTAATACCTACTGTCAATCCCGTAGAAAATGCAACAATAGCAAGTACTGGTTCAAGCGCTATAATTGCGACAGCAGATCCTGTAAGGGCAAACCAACCTAAAACAACCAAACTGTTGCCTACAATCGTTTTTCCAACTGATTTTCTACTAATAACATCAATGTCCTCTAATTTTATATAATTTTCTTTTATTTTAACGGTAGCCGAATCCACGATCTGTACTCTCCCAATATAATAACTATTATCATTAGTAATAATTTTAACCTTTTTGTTTTCTGTTATCTTACGCACCTTTCCGGTTTCATTGTTTTTTAGTTCCAGATACTTTTCCTGTGAAAACACTGAAGATGAAATGAGCAACAGTAATAGCAATAGTTTTTTCATAATTTCTTTTTTAATTAAAATCTTTAAGTTTCAACCGTTCTGTTATGGCGGAGAATGTATCTCAAAATTTGCTTCTTTTTGCATAATAAAAAAACACAAAGTAGTAAGTGGTTGCATATGGGAATAACTGGTAAGTTATGATAGAAAATAAAGATCTTCAACTGTACCGGTCATTAAAAAAGGGACAAATCAAAGTTTTGATTTGTCCCTTTAATTCTATTCTTCAATTCAAAAGCAATCGCTTTCTACTTCAGTTTTGTCAATGCCCTGGAGTTTCTCAGCAAAAACACATATTGAAAATAATCTGTCGTAAAAGTACCTTCTTCAGGAACAATATTTTCTCCAAAAATTCTCGATTTCACATTGATCAGTTGTTGTGATGTAAGGTATGGTGAATTTGGCGAATCAATTTTGAAAAGTGTAATTGTATTAGGTTTACTCAATTCTTTGAGGTCTTTTATCCCTTTCACTAACTGCAATGGTCCATCAGCATTTACCCAATCAATTTTTTCATCCTCAGGTGATGGAAATTGAGGGTTTTTAGGAAGATACATTTCACTGTCAATCGTATAACTAACAAAACTGGCGGTTTTAATACCTGATTTTTTTAATCCGGAAGCAAATGTTTCTTTTCCGTTTTCGGTTTTACTTTGTAGTGCATGGAAATATCCAAAAAGTCCGTAAAATTTTTCATTCTCAAGTTTCATTTTTCTGATTGAATTTTTGAAATTCACTACCATAGCAGCATCTCTCGATACTTTTGAGTCATCATCAAAATTCTTGTCTATCCCGATTACGGTAATTTTTAAAGAATCGGCTAACTTTTGATTGTAATCGTAGATTTCATTCCATTTGTCAAACAATTCCTGACTGGATTGTTGTGGAATTCTTTGCTTTATGTCCACTACAACTTCTTTTAATTTTGCTTGATTTTTTGAGCTGTCTTTTAAAAAGCTATTTAGTTTCTTAGCCGTCAAGCTATCCATTTCCGCAATATAATATTTAACGCCTGCCTTTTTGTTTAGGAAAAACAGCAGCTCCTTGTCTAGTTTTTGATTATCGGCATAACCGTGAATTTCTCCTAAAAGAAAAACCTGTGATTTGTAAAAATCGTCGTCAAACAATTCATCATTAATTGAATCTGTGATTTGAGTTTTATTTTTTTCCAAATAACTGATGTTATCTTCATTTTTGGAACCTAAAAATAATTTGTTGCTTATAAAAAAGCAGGACAACAAAAGTAAGCAGATGCTTAAAATACCGATAAATGTGAATTTGATGATTTTTAAAAATTTCTTCATGGTTTGATTATTTTGATACAAAAGTATCTGTGAGAAAATCAACACTCAATTTTTAATTGCTGAACTGTTGTTTTTTTATGATGAACCGTCAGGCTTTCCAAACAGCGTGACGTTGACCCAAAAAAAAACCAATAATAATCAACAACTTACATCACTCCAAATAGATTAATTTCATAAAATTTCACAAATCAAATAAGGAATAGTACAACAACACACCAACTCCAAATTCTGAATTTTGACAATAAAATGTTTATCTATGTTACTATTAATCAAAGGAATGGTTTGTAATAGATGCGTCTATGTACTGGAACAGGAGTTCAACAACCTTGGTTTCATGGAGCCGGATATTCAACTAGGGCGTGTAGTTCTTAAAACCAGCGGCATCCAAACATCAGACTTAACCATTATTCGGTCAATGCTGATAAAAAATGGTTTTGACCTTTTATACAGTAGAAATCAGATAATAGTCGAAAAAATAAAAGTACTGGTTGAAAACGGAATCAACATACAACTTACAACCAATACTGCTCTAAAGTTTTCAACATACATCAGCGATAAACTGAATAAAAATTACGACACCTTGAGCGCTATATTTTCTTCAATAGAAGGAAATACGCTTGAAAAACATATCATCCTTCAAAAAATTGAAAAGGTTAAGGAATTATTGGTTTACACAGACCAATCGTTATCTGATATCGCCTTCACTCTTGGATATAGCAGTCCCTCCCATCTTTCCAACCAACTAAAAAAATATACCGGCTTTACTTCTTCCTATTACAAACAAATCAGACAAGATAAAATTATCATTCAGAAACAGGCAAGTAAAAACTAGTTTCCTTTCCTCCGAAATTAGCAACTCTATTTCAAGGAGTTATCCTATTACTACATCAACAATACTCCCATGTAAATTTCGCAATTCTTAGCTGTAATTGTGCTAAAACCACCTTCATTTCCTCTTCTAAATTTGCCAATAAAATCAATTGTTTGTTACATAATTTTAAAAAAGGCCATGTACAGAAACCATACACACAAATTAGGAATCCTGATTCCATTAGTAAGCATTTTGCTTACAGCATGCCAGAACAAACCTAAGGAAGCCGCGGCGCCGGCTGTAGCCAACAAACTGCCTGTAGACATTATCGTTGCGCAGGAAAAAGCACTCGACCAAAGAGAAATATTTGTTGGCACCATCATGCCTCTTCGTGAAGTGGCGATTGTCAGTGAAACAGCACAAAAAATAACTAAAGTGGCTTTTCAAGACGGCAGTTATGTCAGTCAGGGAGCTGTACTTTATACACTCAATGATGCCGACATCAAATCCAAACTCCGACAGGTACAGGCTGAACTGCAACTGGCCCGATTAAACAAAGACAGGATGGCCAACCTACTAAAAACCGAAACCGTGAAGCAATCAGAGTATGACGAGGCGTTGATGCGTTTTACCTCGCTCGAAGCGCAGCAAGATTATTTGCAGACAGAATTGGCGAAAACGGTCATCAGAGCACCTTTCTCAGGCAAAATAGGTATTTCTCAGGTACATCTGGGAGCCTATGTCTCACCTGGTACTCCACTCGTCAATCTTCAGGACCAGAGCAATATAAAAATCAACTTTACGCTTCCCGAAAGATACCTGCCATTACTAACAACCGGTACTCCCATTAAATTCAGCACAGGACTTTCAGAAGAATATTATAATGCCACCGTTACTGCTACCGAACCCGGGCTTGATGCCCAAGGCAGAAGCCTACAGGTACAAGCCACGACAAGCAATAACAATGGTAAACTCCGAGCCGGACAGTCTGTCAAAGTCTACTTCAGCACAGAACAAAAAGGCGCAACAGGCGTCATGATACCTACCGAAGCACTGATGCCCGGCGAAAAAGGCTATAATGCCTTTATTATAAAAGGCGGCATAGCCAAACCGGTACCAGTATCTATCAGCAACAGAACCGAAACAGAAGCCATTATCACTTCCGGTATAAAATCAGGCGACAGTATTATTGTTTCCAATATGTTACGTATTGGTGACGGAACTCCGGTACAAGCTGTCACGAAAAAATAACCCATCTCAATTTGCAATATTATGAGCATATCCTCTTTAAGCATAAAAAAGCCGGTTTTGGCCGGTGTGTTTTCCCTTCTTATTGTCATTTTGGGCATTGTTGGATGGAAACAGCTCGGAATTCGGGAATTCCCACTCACCGAACCACCTGTAATATCCGTTATTACCTTCTATCCCGGCGCCAGTCCTGATGTAATAGCGTCCAAACTCACCCGCCCAATGGAAGAGTCCATTGCTGAGGCAAGTGGTATACGTACCATATCGTCCGAATCCAGAGAACAGGTAAGTGTTATTTCTATAGAATTTAACCGTGAAATAGACATTGAAGATGCTCTGAACGATGTCAGAGACAAAGTATCCAAAGCCCGGAAACAGCTTCCGGCAGACGTTGACCCGCCTATTGTACAGAAAGCATCCTCTGCAGACAATCTTGTAGCCTTTCTTGAAGTAGAGAGCGATACTAAAGATATTAAAGAAGTAAGCCACATCGCTTCTACCGTCATCAAAGACCGTGTACAATCCATTCCCGGTATTAACAACGTAGCTATTGTAGGCGAACACAAATATGCTATGCGATTGCGCTTTGACCCGGTAAAACTGGCAGCCTATAAGCTGACTCCGGAAGACATTCGGCAGGCACTACTCCGGGAAAACATTGACCTTCCGTCCGGACGTATAGACGGTAACAGCAGCGAACTAAGTATACGCACACTTGGAAGGCTGACTACCGTAAACGATTTTGAAGAAATGCTTATCAAACAGACAGGCAATACCGTTATCCGACTCAAAGATGTAGGCTCGGCAGAACTGGGCGAAATGAATGAACGTACCGCTATCATCAACGAAACCGGAAACCTCAACCGTGTTGGTGTTGGTGTAGCCATACAAATACAACGCGGAGCCAACGCCATTGAAGTAGTCGACGAATTTTACAAACGTCTTGAGCAATTGCGTAAAGACATTCCATCCGACTACCGACTTATTGTTGGATTTGACTTTACACAATCTGTCCGCGAGTCTATAAAAGAAGTAGAAGAAACTCTTTTTATTGCCTTTGGTCTTGTGGTTATTATTATCTTCCTGTTCCTGCGTGACTGGCGTTCTACCATCATACCGGTAATCGCAATTCCGGTATCCATATTATCGGCCTTTTTCATCATGTACATCGCAGGCTTTTCCATAAATGTATTGACTCTTCTGGGGTTGGTACTTGCCATAGGATTAGTTGTAGATGATGCCATTGTGGTACTCGAAAATATTTATAAAAAAATAGAAGAAGGTATGCCTCCGATACAGGCCGCCTTTAAAGGTTCCAAAGAAATTTATTTTGCCGTAATCTCAACTACCATAACACTGGCAGCCGTATTTCTACCTATTGTATTTATGGGTGGTATTAGCGGACAGCTATTTAAAGAATTTGCCATCGTCGTGTCTGGTTCTGTATTGGTTTCGGCATTCGTTGCCCTTACGCTTACGCCTATGCTCAGCGCTTATTTCCTTAAAAAGAAACAAGGACCGGGTTGGTTTCATAGGGTTACCGAACCTTTCTTTGTTAGTATGAACAATGGGTATGCCCGTCTGCTAACAACCTTTATGCGCTTCAGATGGATGGCATGGGTATTTCTGCTCATAACCTCCGGACTCATTTACTTTGTTGGCCAAAAACTGCCTTCAGAGCTGGCACCGGTAGAAGACCGTTCCAATATGAGCCTTATTGCCGTGGCCCCGGAAGGCGTCTCTTTCGATTATATGAAAAAACACATGATGGAAGTCGGTAAATATGTTAATGATTCCACCGACGGACTGTATCAGACTTACTCCATGGTGGCTATTTCCTTTATTCCCGCCCCGGCTCCCGTCAATGTTGCCGTACAGAGTATTTATCTAAAAGACCCTAAAGAAAGAAAAGCCAGTATACAGGATTTGTATAACCAATATGGTGCTGCATCTGCCAATTTCAGAGGATTCCTCCTGTTTCCTTACCTGCCGCCAACCATTGGTACGCGCTATGGTGGAGGTATGCCGGTACAGTTTGTATTGCAAAGCCAAAATCTGGATACCCTTACCGCTGCGCTTCCTAAATTCCTGAATGCCGTTCGCCAGAGTAAAAAATTAATGTTTGCCGATGCCGACCTCAAAATCAACAAACCCGAAATAAAAATAAACATCGACAGGCAAAAAGCAGCCTTAATGGGCGTTTCTATGGAAGAAGTAGCCAGGACATTACAATTAGCACTTTCAGGACAACGTTATGGATATTTCCTGCGTAATGACAGACAGTATGAAGTCATTGGACAAATGGAACGTGAATATCGAAACGACATCACAGACCTTAATTCCATATATGTACGTTCCACAACAGGACAATTGATTCCGCTAAACAACCTCATTGCTACAGAAGAAGCCGTAAGTCCGGCAGCCATATACCGTTATGACCAGTATACCTCAGCCACCATATCTGCAGCTCCAGCTCCGGGTGTGAGTCTTGCCGAAGGCATAGAAGAAATAGAACGGATAAAAACCGAAGTACTGGGTGATAACTTCAAAACGTCATTAGCCGGCCAGTCTCGTGATTATAGAGAAAGTCAGGGCAATATCCTCTTTACTCTTATCCTCGCTCTGGTGATTATTTACATGATTCTGGCCGCACAATTTGAAAGTCTGCGCGACCCGCTGACTATTATGCTTACCGTTCCAATGGCGGTTACAGGAGCCATCCTCAGCCTCCATTGGTTTGGTCAAAGCCTTAATGTATTCAGTCAGATTGGCATCATCACTCTCGTAGGACTCATTACAAAAAACGGAATTCTGATTGTGGAGTTTGCCAACCACCTGAAAGACACCGGACTCTCCAAATATGAAGCAGCTATACAAGCGGCAGAACAGCGATTCCGTCCTATTCTGATGACCTCTCTCGCTATGATATTTGGTGCATTGCCTATCGCATTAACTGCTAACAGTCGTCAATCACTGGGTATTGTTATTGCAGGTGGCCTTGTATTTTCAGGTATACTTACACTGTTCATCATTCCTGCAGTATACTCCTATCTGTCCAGTAACAAACGTAGAAAGGAAGTTATGGAAATGGATGAGAGCGAAATAGCAACGAACCATGAATAATGACAGATATAAAAAAGCTCATTTATCGCCCCGCAGTTGTCCCCATCCAACTGCACGGGTGATAAAAATGAAATTAGAAACAAAATTTCGGCTAACCTTATATGATTATAAATATTTTACGATGAAAAAAGCATCACATATACTCATAATTACGCTACTGCTTTTCATAGGAAGCAGTCCATTATTCGCCCAGAAAAAAGAGCTTTCGCTACAGGAAGCACTGAGTATGGCAAAACAAGGAAACAAAACACTACAAGTGCAGGTACTGGAAGAAAAACATGCCATAGAACAGACACGGGAAAGCAGAGGCAGACTGTTGCCCGATATTTCTGCTGGGGTGGCCTATTCGCGTTACTTTGACCGACAAAATATCTTTCTTCCGGGGTCGTTTGCCGGAACTAATAAAGCTGTACAGGAAGTAGCCGTAGGTGGGAGAAATGCGTTCAACGGATTCGTATCACTGTACCAACCTGTTCTGGATATTGCTTCATACAGGCTGACAAAAGCATCCAAAATCAATGAAAAAATTCAAATCGAAAAAACAGAAGACCTAAAAAGCCAGGTGGCATTATGGGTGTCAACGCGTTATCTCGACATACTGATGATGAAACGCCAGCTCATTCTTTTACAACAAAGTCATGAGCGAAACGTACGTGCCTTAAAAGACTCCCGTGCTTTATTAGCTCAGGGCAAGGGACTGAAATCCGACACATTGCGGAGTTTTATAGCCGTAGAAAACTTAAAATCTTCTGTTTCCTATCTGAAAAACAGCATTGAAGTGTCTGGTATGGAACTCAAAAGACTGATTGGACTGGAAGATGCACAGGAGTTGGAATTAACCGATGAACTGGAATCCGACATTCAGGCAAACCAAACCGAATTTCTGACCGTTAGCAAAGCATTGGAAATTGCCGAAACCAACCGTAATGACCTTAATGTACAGGAATTGACCCTCGAACTGCAACAGCAAAAATTATCAGCGGCCAAAGCAGCATTATTGCCCAAGCTTTCGTTAATCGGGCAATATCAGATACAGGCACAGGCAGACGATTTAAAACTTAATGATTATGTCTGGCCGAGGACTTCTTTCCTGGGTTTACAGGTTAGTATACCCATATTGAATGGCGGGCAAAACAAATCAAGAATTGGTCAGGCTAGAATTGCAGCACAACAGGAACAAATACGGCTGAAGGACCTGAAGGACGAAGTAAAAACAACCCTGGCAAGTATCATCAGTAAATGGAAAGAAGCCACTTCTCAATTGGAAATCCAGATAACAACCGTACAATCTGCGGAACTAAATCACCAGATGACCGAAGACCGTTTCAAAAACGGGTTAGGCTCCCGACTGGAACTGACTGATGCCGAACTGGCACTCACTCAGGCTAAAATCAATTACCTGCAAGCCATATACAATCTGCGTAGACTACATACAGAATTACAATATGCTTTGGGTGTGTTGGAGTTGTAGCAAATGTTTTCATTATTAAAAATGATTAACCCCGAAAAATTAAAATCTTTCGGGGTCTCCTAAAAAAGAGCAAACCAGATTATTGAAAATCTTTATCGCATTAAGATTATAATGACTGAAGGTTATAATTCAATCAAAATAAACTCATTATTTTCCGGCATATATATCATGCTGTTTTTACAGATAGTACTACAGCCGTCATCTTCAAGACAGTCATAAATCAGGGAACCACATGAAAACTTACCATCACATTCTTTAGTCCAAATGTCTTTGCCTCCCTTAGTACAGGTTATCTTATATTTTTTCCCAGGTGCTATTAAATCCGGGTTTGTTGGATTTTCTTTACTTAACAATCTTTCAGATATTGGAAAAAAATCAAGTTCTTTTTCTACTACTTTAATAATCTCAATAGTTTTATTTTCTTTGTCCCATAAGTAATCAATATAAAAAGCATTATCCTCTTTTTGTGTTGTTACATTTTCTGCTATAACTTTCTCAAAGAATGAATCTATAGGAATTTTTTTATACTGCATATTTTCCAATGTGGTATCCTCTTGTTGACAGCTTACTGTTATCAAACAAATTGCTGAGATTCCGTAAACAATTTTTTTCATGGCTTAAAATATAACGATTGATTTCTTACTCTTTTAAGGATTTTCGAATTATCCCAATAAAAGTTCGCTTTTTGATGTAATAATCTTCATTTACAAAAGATTAATTTAAAATTACTTATAAAAGAAATTATAGCCGCTACACAAAAGGATGGAATTAAGTATATGTTTAAATTCTATCCTTTTGTGTAGTATTTAAACAACAATTTATATAGATCAAACACTTAGCTCTATGATTAAACGACGCCAAAATCAATGTCGCTACAGAGTGCTTAATTACGATTCTATCTTACCAAGTTACAATCCCTTGACTCAAAATTGTGGCGGTTATTTCTAATAAATGTTTTACATATAAAATATACCATAGAGCCAGTGACTGGCAATATCGCCAATACAAAAGACCAATTTACTTTTTGTCGTTTCGTAAATGTTTTTTCCTTGTTTAAATCGTAAAATGAATACGCCATAAACAAAACTAATGTAACAAGAATTGTAATTGCCATTTTCTCACTATTTAGATGAAACCACTTCTTCTAATATTATTTTTTTCAATTCCTTTTCAGCCAACCTTTTCTTGGAGTAAAAATCAAAGCAAGACCATTGTAATTTCCTTTGATTGTATAAACTCCCGTTTTTGTCTGATTGTTATCTAAATAAAATTCATAAACCCCTGTTTTAGGATAGGATAAAAGTTGTGAATTATTAAAAAACTCTACCTGAAACAAGCCAATGTTAGTTTTATAATTCACTCCTAACGAAACATCCAACGAACCTGTTACTTGCTGTTCTGTTGAATTTACATTAAAGAAAATCCGTTCTTTTTGCTTACTATAATCAAATACAACAGCTGATAATTCATCACCCCCTCCTCCTCCTGTTCTAATATCCAAACTCATCCCTAAACCAACCGCAAAGTTTAAATTATTGTTTATGGGTATAAAGTATTCTGTCTTTACTGTTTGTGAAAAAATGAATTGGTTTGCTATCTCAAAGCCACTTAAATATTCAGAATAATCGTATCCTGCATTTAAATCCTCGTTTGAAATTTTAATATTGAAGGTGGGTTTAAATGTTTTTACTATAACTCCTGCTTTAAAGTTAAAATTATTCTTTTGATAAAAGTTATAGAAAAAACCAAATTGAGCTGAGAAATCCTTATTAAATGAGATACTGGGCGAGTTCCCTTCATAGCCAGCACCAACTTCGTATCCTTTCAGTAAGGAAGGCTGTAACACCAAACTAATTTTAGATAAATTTTCTCCAAATAATTTTTCGGCAGTTTGGGAATGTATTTTAGTAGGAATACATAATATAAAAATCAAAACGCTAATAATTCTAGTACATATCATAATAGTCTAATCTTAAATTTATAGAACCTTGTTTATGATAGCTATATGCTTTTTGAGGTTTTATCCCTATAATTAAGCTCGCTCCATCAAATCGCTGCCCTCTAATTTTAGCCTTCACCCTTCTCCTCCTCTTTTCTTTAACTTTGTGTTTTTCAAAAGCTATCCCACAATTTTGATACAAAACACTATTATTTGCTATATCGCTTCCTGTTACTCCGGCAGCAATCCGCGTTCTGGCTCTTTTCCATTTGCCATTTTTCTTTTTATAACCTACAGTTAGAGCCGATATTTTTTTTGCTCCCCAGGAATCATTATTAATGACTTTTGATTTTATTTTTATTCTATTCGTTCCGTTCAGGTAATATCGTGTTTTTTTTATGTGTGTTTTACATTCTGCTGAACTTTGCAAATTTTCATTTGTTTTTATCTTCTTCACAACTATTACATTTGGATTATTGGTAGGTATTAAGCCTCTACTGACCTGTTTTATGGCATTTATGTCCCAATCATGAACCTCAATCCAGTTAAAATTGTCTATTAGTTTATAATAAATATATCCTGTCTTTTTTTCTCCAATGATAACTTCGTTATTAACACTAAATAAAGCTCTTTCCGTTTCATCATATATGAAATGATTGTCAGGATCTTCATTAATGTTCCAGTCGCCGTCTCCTTGAGATTCAATCCATTTATTTTCTAATACTTCTACTTTTTTGCGAAGAGAACAGAAGGCCAAATCATCCTCAAATCTTACCAAAACATTATCTTCATCAAATCCTGCAATATCTGCTAAATCATCGTACTTTTCATCGGTTATGTTATCAGGAATTGTGGCATCAAATAGGTCACACTCCTTATCAATCATTTCATCCAACTTATCTGCTGTTTCCCAAAGTTTTTCCCAAGATGGAAAAATTAAAATATCACTACCGCAATCACTGCCTTTATCTATTTTAATTGATTCAATATAACTAAACATTGAACTTCGTCTTTCTCTTCGTACAAAGGAATTATTATTCTCTACATTTTGTTTTTGAAATGAATCCGGACTATCACAAGATAAAATCGTAATGCCTACTAATAGCAGTAACTGTTTCTTCATGGCTTTTAAAATTTATTTTTTCTAAGGAGCTCTTATTACAGATGAGATAATTTTAATCATCATAACACAGAAATACTCTTCTTTAATCCTCTTCTTTTGATTTTTTCAAAATTATTTTTTAAGAAACAAATAACTGCTACACAAAAGGATAGAATTTAAGCTTAAATCTAAATTCTATCCTTTTGTGTAGCAACAGACATATCTTCAAAATCCATTTTTAATTCTTAATGCTCTTACAGCAACCACTCTACTTATGTTTTTGAATTTCAAATAAATTTTACAATACATACCCGTAATTATGCATAAACCTTAATGACAAGCACTTATACATTTGCCTATACAATCAATTGTTTTCAGCCTACAAATTATTTCAGGCAACTAACAATTAACAGACAAATTAAAACACTAACTAAAATAAATATGGAAACCAGTACTGCAACAGCACAGTCAATACCTTATAGCAAACGATGGGCGGCTCTTTTCTTATTATGCACCGCCGAGTTCTTAGTAATCATGGACACCTCAATTATTGGAGTAGCATTACCGGCAATAAAAGAAGATTTGGGCTACTCGCAAACCGGCCTGCAGTGGATTTTTAACGCCTATGTTATTCTGTTTGGTGGTTTTTTATTACTCGGCGGACGCCTATCGGATTTGTTTGGTGCTCGTAAAATATTTATGTGGGGCTTTGTCATATTGACCGCAGCTTCATTGCTGGCAGGTATGGCCTGGTCTGAATACGCACTCAATACCGGAAGAGCCCTTCAGGGATTAGGTTCTGCATTCATTGCACCGGCAGCATTAACCTTAGTTATCTCCAAGTTTACAGACCCAAAAGAACTGAACAAGGCACTGGGATTTTGGGGAGCATCTGCCGCAGCAGGCGGTTCTGCCGGAGTTTTCCTGGGTGGTGCCATCACTGAATGGCTTTCATGGCATTGGATATTCCTTATTAATATTCCAATAGGCATTATTGTGCTGCTTCGCAGCCGGAGTCTGCTATTTACCGGCGATACCCGAAAGGGAAAAGTGGATATGGCAGGTGCAATTCTGGCTACAGCCGCTCTTATACTAATGGTATATGCTATAGTAGCGTCAGAAACCGCAGGTTGGGACTCGGTTCAGACTATCGGTCTTTTAATCGTGTCATTGGCATTGCTATTTGCCTTTTATTTAACTCAAAAACATAAAAGCGAACCTTTGGTGTCGATGTCAATTTTCAAAGTTCCCAATCTTTCGGCAGGTAACATCGTGATGGGATTACTGGCAGCAGCATGGATACCGTTATGGTTTTTTCTTAATCTGTATTTGCAGCAAACCTTACATTATTCAGCATTCAACAGCGGACTTGCACTTTTGCCGATGACATTGGCTATTATGTTCCTGATGGTTGGTGTTACAGGAAAACTGGTCGCGAAGTTTGGTTTTAAATCCAATATGATTGTAGGATTGCTGGTGCTTGCCGCATCACTGTTTTTATTTAGCATAGCCCCAACAAACGGAAACTTTGTAACTCATGTATTGCCTGCATCATTACTTGGTGCGATAGGCATGTCACTTACCTATATTCCCGGAACAATAGCCTCCATGTCTGGTGCAAAACCAGAAGAAACAGGATTGGCATCAGGGTTAGTCAATACTAGCTATCAGGTAGGTTCGGCTCTGGGATTGGCAATCATAGTAACCATTTCTGCTGCTAAAACGAATACTCTTAAAATGGCCGGAGAAATAGAAACCACAGCTCTCAATTCCGGTTTTCAAACGGCGTTTTTCTCTGCGGGAGTGGTTTGTATTGTCGCTGCTCTTATTGCTATGGCATATATACGTACGCCAAAACAGTAACCTGTACTGTTCTATATTTCAATCACCCTCACCATCTTAAGTTGCAAAACCCGCCTTGTAGGCGGGTTTTGTAGTTATAGTTTTTCACTTAAATAAAATAAGTGATGCCAGTAATGATTTACATCAATTTGATAAATTGATAGCAAGAAAAGATTTACTTTTTAGAATTTATTTTCTTTATCAGGAATACTAACAAAAAGAAAATAATCAGGAAAATAAAGAATGGAAACAAAATATATTTTTTAAAATATTAAAAAATCAAATCTTTTATTACTGCCCCGGCTGATGCTCCTAAACCTGCTCCTGCAACTCCTCCAATTGTAACCGGATTGGGGCTTAATATTAAAATTATAGCCGCTGATGCTGATCCTTCTGCATCTACTGAACCATAACGTTTAACATTACACCATGTACGTTTCCACCATCCACCTTCTTTACATTTACTCTCACCCAAAACTGCCATAGTATTACGTCGATTAATCAATCCATTCCATTGCTCCAGATTTGTAGCCCAATAAATAATTGAATGTGAAAATACGTCTGTATAATATCCCCATGCTATTAAATCATTTCTTTCTCTTATATATAGAGGCCTATAGGATGAAACGAAATTTTTAAATTCATCTAAGTTTCTGAAATTAGAATTATCAAGTCTTCGATTTAGATTTTCTATTTCAGAATTAAATCGATTCGAAAAATTATATCTCACATTCGGATTATTTACCGTATACATATAATTTTCCAATGCCATATTGGAATTTTCCAGTGTGGAAAAGAATTCTCTTGAATAAACATGAATATTTGAGGCATTAATATTTCCTCTTTCTCTCAAATAAACATACATCTCATCTAAATAAGCATTATGCAGTTGTCCTGCGGTCATTGTCGGCAATACTCTTCTTTCTAATTTAGAATCTTCTTTTTCATTAGAAATTGCCTTTTCTTCAATACTAGAATCAGAACTGTCACACGATAAGAATGTAAGACTGCTAACTAAAAATAAAAACAATACTTTTTTCATGGCTTTAAAATTTAAAATTGTTCTCTACTCTTTTAAGGATTTTCAAGTTTCTCCTGATAAAGTTCGTTTTTTGATAATTTCTTTTGCAAAAGATTGATTAATCTAAATTAGCTTTAAAAGAATTAAAAACCACTACACAAAAAGGCGGAATTTGCTTTCAAAAATAAATTCCACCCTTTTGTGTAGTACACTGACTGACAAACTATTAAAACTATTTTTCTATTTTTGTAAAAAGCCCATACAAAATTCTCTAC
>NZ_LMPW01000014.1:44681-47669 GCF_001423985.1 Flavobacterium sp. Leaf359
GGAGAGTTTCTAGATAACTACAGTTGATAATTTTTTTCTACGTTAGAAAAACGATTGAAATGGATTCGTAAATTTATCTGTAAATTTCAAATACTATGTTGCCCGAACATATAAATTCTATCAAGTCTCTACTTGAACACTTTCCTACAGAAGAATCATGTATGGAATATCTAGAACATGTTCGATGGGGAGGAAATCCTATAAGTCCGTTTGATGAAAACAGCAAAGTCTATAGATGCAAAGGTGACTAGGCGAACATTACAGTAGCTGTATTTTTTGCCTGATTAAAAGTTGATTGAAAGAATGGTTTGAACATAAAAAAACCACAGATTACAGAACCTGCGGGTACATGTTTGGGTTACGGCACAGACCGCCCCCTTGCTTTTCCTGCGTTGTAACAAAAAATGCATAACAGTATGCATGCTTCGACAATTACAGGAATTTGATTGATTTGGATATTGATACTGAGGGTATCTTATCCATTTTTAATAAGTGATTGCATAATTACAAAATTTTAAATTTTACTTAAAATCTTGCGGCCGCAATTATTGCAAATGTATCAAACTATTCTTTCAAAAAAAAGCCTCTCAATTGAGAGATTTTTTCATTAGTAGTCCCGTCCGAATATTATTTTCTTCCGATCTTTTGTTTCTTTAATGTTGTAATCATCTATTTTTTTCAATAGTTGTTCGGGATATTGTATTTTCCCATAGAGGGCAATCCATATCTTTTCTTGAAGCTTTAGGAGATAGTCTTCAAGAATGCTTCCGGTCTTGTTCCATCCTGAATAGGTCCCATCCATGTTTTTGGTTCTTCTCAATTGCTGGAATTGGAATGATAGTCTATAAGGCTACTGTGTTCCAAGGATTTCAATAGTAAGTGATTTCTGGTAGGTATCACTTTCTTGATAGAAGTCTATATAGCCTTTAGATTCCCATCCCTTTTTATTTGATTATATTCGGTATTCCCAACAGCATAGATCACATCCCAAAGCTGGTCGTAAGGCACAGCATAGGAGTTTTTCGAGACGGTATTGCTTTTGAAGGCGTTTATCTCATACATGATTTCTTTTTTTGATTGCCCGACTGCAATCCCGGAAACCACAAATAGAATTCCGACAAATAATTTTGTTTTCATGAGTTTTTTTTGACTATTCCTGTCCCAGGAATATTTTTGGTGTTTAGACAAATCGAAAAGCGTGGGACAAATTCTATATCCAACGACCAAGGTACGGCACTATGCTTATTACATATAATAGGTTCAAATGGCTTTAGTTCTTTCGGTAAAGGTTTTTGCAAATTGAGCCTTAGCCATGCTTCATAGCCAATTCCCATAACACAGCTCGCTTTAGAATCAGGAAATCGGTCAAGGGCAAAATGATTAAGATTTATTACCAAAGCACATATTCTTTGGAATCCTGTCTTTATCTTTTCTATTGAAATTTGGTCGATGAAGTTCCATACCAGAAAATAAGTATTGTCATTTGGATAATCAGTTACATTTTGTGATGTATTATGCATGACAATATTTATTTATTGTTTTATATCCGCCTTAAATTTAAAATCTAAGATACTTGATTATGGAATATGTCTATAAATCCTTATTAAAAAAACTTGCTTTTTACATAGCAAGTTTTTTTAATAAGGATTAGATTATTTTTTCAAAGTATAAAAACAATAATCAATTAATGTTAATACTTGTGGAAAATCTATACAAAATCAAAAAGAAAAAATAAACTATAATTAAACTTTTTAAAACTTCCTAAAATTTCAATTCATAAAAAAAGCCACTATATAGTGGCTTTTTTTATGAATTATACAAAATTAATTTTTAACAATTTTCCCTGTATATATTTCATAGTTATTATTATTTAATACTTTAAAAAGATAGATACCTTTATCATATTTTTCTAAACTTATTTCACCCTTAATAGAGTCATTTCTTTCAATAATTTTGCCACCCATATCTATAATATATACTTTATAATCCATTTTAGGGTTAATACTTTCTATTCTAAAAGAATTGTTTGTTGGATTAGGATAAACATTAAAACCATGCTCTTTGTTATCTATATCTGACATTAAAGTCCCTGTCAAAATATAACTTTGCATAGGTATTGCAATTCCATTACTTTTAGGTTTTTCATCTGAAACTGACTCTATTCTTTTACATACACATTCTCCACGTGTATCATCGCAGCATGCATAATGTGTATCTCGACATGTCACACTACATTCCATAGTCAAAATACCGAAATTATCCCCTTTAGCTGAGCATTCTGAAGCGCCTTCGCCTCCTGAATGACACTTGGTATTATCCCCTAACATTACCAATTTGTCAAATCTGATGGCTTCTACATGTATTAAGTTAAAAATATTATTATCTGAACGATTACGTTCCAATACTATTCTTCCTTTCCTTCTAGAAAGACCATATCCGCCAAAACTTTTCTCAGATATATTGGTTCCATTTGGATTAAACTCATAACTTTCATTATTATTGGTAAAAAGAATTAATTTATTCCCATCAAATTTGTATTCTTTAATTCCTATTTTTACTATTCTTCGGATATTCAATTTTCTTAAATCATCTCCTTGGAAAATAATAACTTCTTCAAAAATATCTCCTTCTCCATTTAATAACAATGCCAAATCATTATTATGGATAAATACATAGTTTTCTCTTTGAGCAAATACTACAAAAGACATCATTACGGTCATAAATAAAAAAATTTTTTTCATTTCAATTGATTTTGGATTATATATTAATTTAAATGCTGTTTATCCTAAACTTCCTTTTTTACAAAAGGCTATTGTAGAAATAAAGCTAACTTTGATAAAATTACCCTTAAAACAATTAACACCCACTACACAAAAAGGTGGAATTTGCTTTCAAAAATAAATTCCACCCTTTTGTGTAGTATATTGACTGACAAACTATTAAAACTATTTTTCTATTTTTGTAAAAAGCCCATACAAAATTCTCTAC
>NZ_LMPW01000014.1:47699-107595 GCF_001423985.1 Flavobacterium sp. Leaf359
TGCACTTAACTTTTGAGCCATGCAAAATACCTATACTAAACATTCAGAACAACCCTATGCGCCACATACGGCTTATCTCGAAATAGCCAAGGCTTTTGACAGACTCACTTATAAAAGCATTTATATTTTTGATTGCATTCAACGAAAAATTGAATATATATCGAATCATCGCTTTTTCTTACACAAACACACCCCGGAAGAAATTATAGAAATGGGCGAAGGTTTTTTCCACACCTTTATCAAAACGGAAGACCAACCCATCGTAAATCAGGCAAATGAAGCGGGTTTTGCTTTTTATGCTGCATTACCCGAATCAGAACGCAAAAGCTATACATTGGCATATAATTTTCATTTGGTTGATGAAAACCAAAACACCTTACTTGTTAACCACAGACTTACCCCATTATTAATAACCAACGAAGGTAAGATATGGAAAACTTTAGGTATGATTTCATTGGCCACAAATAATTCGTCAGGAAACATCACTCTTACCAAAGATGGAGACAATTCCATTCTGAAATATGATATCGAAGCAGACCAATGGATAGGCCATAGCAAAATAGCACTTTCTGAAAGAGAAATCCAGATTCTTCGCTTTTATGCCCAGGGGCTTACAATCAATGGAATTGCTTCCGTCCTAAACCTCTCTACCGATACTATCAAATTTCATCGCAGAAACCTGCTCCAAAAACTGGAAGTAAACAATATTAATAAAGCACTGGCATATGCAACAGCTTGTAAGCTTATATGAAAATTAAAGTAATTAATCCCTAATAGGGTGTCTTAATTTATGTAAAATTAATTGTTACTGTTTGGAGAATGTAGCTTTTGAGTACGTCTAAAAATTCTTTTCTTAATGAGAAGAAATTAGTAAAAAGAATTTTACGTCAATCAGTAAATATTACAAATCTAATTAGCAATAGCGTAAAGGTAAAAATTCATGATTTCGGAAATTTGACTATACAAAAAATATCAAATCATGAATACACATCAGCACGCAGTCAAACCGATAGTAAAAATTACTTCTGAGCCACAGAACGTAGCCGCTGACGAACCGGCATTCTTTGTTATTTCGGTTACCGAAAATTATAAAAATATTCCTTTGGAAGAAGTACACACCATGAAAATGCATCTCTTGCTGGTGAATGACGAATTAACATGGTTTGACCATATTCATCCGGAAGAACAGGCAGACGGTACTTATTATGTTTCTGAAACTTTTCCGTCATCCGGAAAATATCTTTTGTTTATGGATTACAAACCCATAGACCATCCGGCAGCTATTGTAAAACATACTATTGAAGTAGCTGGTAAATATCTTTACAAAAGGTCTGAATCGGATACAAAGTTGGCATCCGTTATTGATGGCTATACGGTAATCTTAGTCAATGGAAAAGACTTAAAAACAAATACCGGACAAAGTCTGCAATTTTCAATTGAAAAAGACAGTATCCTTCTTGAAGAAAAAGATATGCAACCTTATCTTGGAGCCAATGCACATATTGTAATGATAGGCAAAGCGGATAAAGATTTCCTTCACATACATCCCATGTCTGACAATCGCTTTCCAATCTATGCTGAAACCTATATTGAAAAAGCCGGTTTATACAGAATGTGGGTACAGTTTAAAATAGACGGAAAAATCCATACCACAGATTTTACAGTAGAAGTTTCAGAAAATGAGGAAATGGGAGAAAATCATAACGGTCATGGTGCTCATCATTAAGGAAAAGAAAATAAGCATCAACTCATTGGTGTACAAATTTCAATTAAAAAGCCATCAAGGTCTCTTATGTAAGCAACGACTTGTCCCCACGGTTTTGTTTTTGGATTTTCAACAACAGTGGCACCAGCATTTACAGCTTTTAAAATAGTTTCCTCTATATTTTCTGTTGTAAAACCAATTTCAATTCCAAATGGCTTTGTTGCTAAATTGCTTTCTATAAAACCATCTGTCAAATTTGATTTTGCTAATACTGTTGAAGCAAACGAAAGTGTCGTTTCTCCAACTAAAAGTTCACCATAATCGTTTTCAGGTGACACAAATTTTCTTGAAAAGCCTAATGCGTCTTCATAAAACTCAATGGCTTTTGTCACGTCCTGAACGTATAAAATGGTGTAAGCAAATTTTATCATTTGTCGTTTTTATTATTTTTATTCGTTAATGTCAAAGCTCTGTATTGGTAGTTTGGTTGGTTAAAATTGCGACTAATGGTTGTGCCTTTGATGTAATAAATTTAGTATTGATTTTGATGAAATCCTACTTTCAAATTTGTACAGATGTTTTATAGGAGCATTCCCAAAATCGTGTTTATTATTGCTTCAACTGCCCTAATTTCTTTAGTATTTCGGTTAATTCATCGGGTTTATTTGTTCCTATGAGCAATTTCTTATTATCTGTAAATTCAAGTTGCAGGCCTTTGTTACCAGAAACATTAAGTGCCTTTCCTTTTCCCATAAAACCGTAACGCAAACCCCATCCCCCATACTCAGCAATGGGAGCATATTGTCTGACATAAGATTTTGTCAATGTCTCCCAAGCATAATGCCGAAACTTTAAATGAAAAGGAAAAAAACGGACATAAATCCCGTCTTTCCTTATTATGGTCTCAAGCCGGAAGCTAACAAACAGAAAGGTAAGGAATACCGTTAGTGCCGTTGTTAGTATAAGCCCCGTGTTACTCATCGGTTTGTCTCCATAGGGTTCTCCGCCAACAACCTGCTTAATTACACCAAACAAAAAAAGTCCGTTAATGCCTAACAGGATGAACCAAAGCCACCATTGCTTGAACCTTTGTCTTTCTGTAAATAGGATTTCGTTATCCATTTTTTTATTTGCTGTTTAATGTCTCATCCACAAATTTTATCCAATTGTATTCTGATACTGAACCGTCAATAAAATAATCCGGTTGTAAACCGATATCGTCTATGGCAAAATCCGGAATTCTGTAACTTCTTGACAAACCATAGTAAAGTTCAAAATCTTTACAAGGCGATTCAATAATGTTGACATTAGAAATATCCAGCATTCCGCGGGTAGTCTTTCCGTATAGCTTGACCTTCTTGCTTTGTTTTGCGGTCAATAAAAACTGTTCGGTTGTACTTCCGTTTTTTTCATTAATTACAATACCAATGTTTTCCGGGTATCTTGTTATTTCTTTACGGGTCTGTATAAAAACGTCTTTATTAAAAATATCTACAAATTTTCCAAGTGATGCGTTTAAAGTCTCATAATATTTTTTGAAGCCTTCCTGTGATTCTTTGTCAAAGTCAGGATTTTGGGAAAGCTCCAGCATTCTCTGGTTATTAAGAGGCGTAGAATAAAACAGGGTACCCACTGTTCTTATTGGGTTGGTGTATAAAAATGGGATTAATGAACTGTAACTTGCATCGCTACCTCCCGGATTATTACGGACATCAATAATCAGGTTTTTTGTTGCCAAAATTATATCCTTGTTTTTCTCAATAATGCTGTCGATGTGCTTCTTTTCTGAAATTTCAAAATCAGGAATCCTCAAATAAGCAGTATTCTCATTTAATTTTTCAAACAGCGGCTTGGCAGTATCCAACCATTGAATTTCTTTTGAAATAGTAGCATCCTCCTTAATTTCAGGATACTTTTTCTGTAAAATCGTGGTATTAAGTTTTAGATAAGTATTTCCTATGGTTGTAATTTTACTAATCTTTTGGGGAGACTTGTTTCCTAAATAAAGAGTTCCGTCATTTTCAGTAAAAACAGTTTTTACATCACCAACTTTCCAGTTTTTATTGGTGGAATAAAGGATTGTGCCTACATATTCGTTGTTTCTGCGTTTTATTGCGATAACATAACTGCCAAAACTCCAAATCCCTTCATACTTATCCTGTGTCTTCTTTTTACTCAAATATTTTTTAAAATCTTTTTCATTAACCGGAATGTTCTCAACCGTGAAATTGGTTTCCTGAACAGGCTCTTTTAAATATTTAATCCCAATATGTCCGTCACGAAAAAACCGAACCCATTTATCTATTACTATGGCACATTCTTTATCATTAGGAAGCTGTTTTGCTTTTTCCAAATACATTTGGCTATGAAGTTCATAAGCATCTCTTCCTTTTTTGCTGATTATATATTCAAATCCTGCGTCGTTTTCTTCAAATGTTTTTTTTACCCAATTAAAATTGCTTTCACAATCACAGTTTTGGGCATAACTAAAGGTGGAAAAAGTTAATAACAGGAGTGGTAGAATTTTTCTTTTCATTATGATAGTATGTAATTTTATATTTGAACATGAATCTGTCTGACGCAACGGTAGGATTGCATTACAGTGAAATTCATGGGGGTATTTTATTGTCTTTTTTGATTGTTTTTATAGTTTCTCACCAGAACATAGACTGAAAATAGAAAAGTAATGCTATAAATAACAGCTAAGCCTGTATGCTCAAATTTTAGTGTTTTAAAATCGAACTGTTTAAATAAGACACTTCCTAGAATGATTGCTATTATACCAAAAATAAACGATGACGCTTTGTTTTTTTCCATGATTTTCAATGTTTTATCAAATACCAATCAGGTACTCCGATTTTGTGTCTAAAATACTTATTTTTAGCTATATTTTATTTCCGTTCTTATCAAAACTATCGGAACAATAAATGTTGCGACTGCAGTAAACCGGCTCTATTTCTGCACTGTGTTATAGCTAGCTTCTCTTTCTGTATATTTTAACTCCTAACCAAATAGTAATGCTGATGATTAATAGCAGTATAATTACCAAACCTGTCAGGTACCCTAAACCGTAATCGGTTAGGCGATTGTAATCACATATAAATATTCTCCCTATTTTATAAGTCAAGATTAGTCCTATTATCAATAGAAGGAAAAAAAGTATTTTTCTCATTATTTTGGGTTTTATTTTAAAAATCGCAGAGAGGGGAAATATTTCATCCCACTCTCTGCTGGAATTTTCAGCTTACTTTTGAACTGTTGTAGTTGTTGGTGTGTAAATACCAAAAGTCAAACCAGCAATTAAACCGTTAATAAACGAATGTTTTGTAGTAACAGTATAGTCAGTTGCTCCTTCAGCCATTGCTTTAGCATCCGAAACTCCAACCGGAGCCAAACCATAAATTACATAATGATTCCATTTTGAAACTTTTTGCTCTCCTTTAGCTCCTTTTCCTACCACAGTAGTGTAAGTATAGCATGAAGTAAATAGTGTTGAGCATAGCAAAGCTCCAACTGCCAGAGTGAAAACTCTTTTTTTCATAAATTATCTTTTAAGTTAAATTTCCTTACTCATAAGGCTTTTCAGTAACGCCCCGTTTTTTGAGTGGTTTCTGGTCTCCACTATATTTTAATTTATTACACACTTCGTTTTTCACAGATTTTTGATTCCTGCCAATCCAATCTGATAACAAATTCATCCGAAAGAGAATAATTTTTGAACTTTTTTTACCTTGAACCTTTATTGAAATATGTTCATTTCTTCATTATAGACAGGACTCTGTATACCCAGGAAATTCAATACACTGTGAAACACGTGGTGTTGCGTTAGTGACTTGTTGGGCTTGAGTTGTTTTGAGCCGTCAGACACCCAAACCAGAAAAGGAATTTCATACTGTTCCTTTGGAGCAATGCTCATAGGCATTCCGTGCATGTACAGGTTTTTCTCTCCCAAGGATTCACCATGGTCTGAAACAAAAATCATCGAACTTTTATACTCTTTCAACTGTTTCAGGTTTTCTATCACACCGTTCAGAATATAGTCCGTATAGACGATGGTGTTATCGTAGGCATTGATAAGTTCATCCTTTGAACAGTTACCCAATTCGACACTGTTGCATACGGGCTTGAAATTCTCAAACCGGGACGGATACTTTTTACTATAAGTAGGTCCGTGACTTGTACTGGTGTGTAATACCACCAACACCTTATCTTTTTTGCTGGCAAGTATCTGTTCTTTCAACCCTGACAATAAAACTTCGTCATAGCCACATCCTTCACCCTGGCAATCCGGCAGGAGAGCATCACGCTTCTGGTAGTTTTTTATATGAACCGGAGGTTCTCCCCAATTAGTTGTTCTCCAGATGACCTCTGCCTTATTCCTGTAAAGATAGTTTGGCAGTATCTCATACAGCTTTCCCGTATCGGCATGTTCCAGAATACATTTCACTCCCGCGGTAGTATAGGTGGCACAGGAAGTCGCTTCAAAATGGGAGAGGTTTTCCACTTTGGAAAGTAGCGGATTAGTGTTTCTCGCATACCCATAGAGTGAAAAATTCTGCTTCCTTGCTGATTCTCCGATAACCAAAACCACAACCGATTTTTCGGTATCTTTTATAGTAGCATCCGGTAACAGAATTTCTTTCTTGTTCTTCTGGTATTTGTGAATATAAAACAAAGAGGTGTTTACAGTATAAGACCAGGGCATTGCAAGTCCTCCTAATTGTTTTGAGTTTTTATCAATCCACAGCCAGTTACTGGCATTAGCAAATGCCATACTTACTATAAACAACAGTGTAAGCGATGAAGTGATTAAAAATTTCTTCAGCGGCACACTTGTTATTTTTGTTTTGACAATAAAGACAGCGGGAATAATTCCTAGAAAGATGACATATAGCACCAATTTAAGAGAAAAAAAGCTGCTGGATTCTTCATAATTGGTATTGAGGACATTGCCAATCATACTTTCGTCTATAATGACACTGTAGGTATTGACAAAATATACTGCAACTGCGCTAATGATAAAAAATAAGACCAATAAAAATTTCCCGACCGGACGAGAGAGATAAAGTATCAGGTAGAAAGCAAAAGCATTGGCTACCAGCATCAGCACCACGAGACTTACAATCAGAAGAATGCCGTTTCCACTTTTGTAGTCAACATTATTAAAGACATAGCCATAGAATGGAAAATGGAAAAACACAAAGTTCAATAAACTCATCAGTAAGGCAAAATGGGCTAAATTCAGGTTATTTTTTATCTTTAACATAGGCCGTGAAAATTTTATACAATGAGACAACTAAGCTAAGGAATGCGAGGTAAAACACTATCAAATTTTCATTAATTATTTTGGTAATTAATAAAATAGCACTAACCAGAAATAGAAGAAGAATGACGTAATAATATTTTTTATTGCCAATCCAGGACAGAATTTTATATTTCCGACTGATAAAAATGCCTGAAAGTCCGCAAACATATCCTACAATACTACCTACAATGACATCAATCGGGTAATGGGCTCCTACTCCAACTCTTGTAAAAGCAAGCCCAAAGCCTGTAATGATTAAGAAAAAAATCCATCCCATTTTGTACCATAATCTTTTAGGCATAAGGGCAAACATCAGCACGGTTAGAACTGTAAATACTGTAATGGAATGTCCGGAAGGCAGGCTGGTACATCCGGAGAGCCTTCTGCCAATGATAGTAAAACCCTCATTGTCAAATATTGCCGCTGGCCTGGGTACTGCAAATATATTTTTTAGCAAGCTGCAAAATACAAGTGAAACCAACGAACCGGATAGTAAGGCTTCCCACATTTTAGGAGCATATAGAACAAAAAGACCCAGAAGCGATAAAAAGACCAACGCATCCCCAAATTGAGTAAAATTATGCAGCAGGTTTGGGTATGGTGCCAGTTTACGATTAATAAAAAGAAAGCTGTTTTTCTGTATTTCCGCATATTCATTAATACATAAAGCATTCTGTCCATACAGAAACAAAACAATCAAAATCAGTAAGAAGAAAGGTAACAGGAATACAGGTATTTTGAGCCTGGAATAATTATTAATAACTTTTGTGTTCATAAGCCCTATTTATTTACATACGAGCCTCACTAAAATCACTTCAGCAAGGACGGAATTAAAATTTAATTGGGCTTTTGAACGATTTGACTCCTTAAAGTGTCAAATACGCTTTTTGGTAAAACACTCCATAGGAGTATCTTACCGATTTCTTTTATCGTGTTCTTTTATTCTATAAGTTTTTTTATTTGGATTTTTATTTATAAGATAGGTTCTCATTTTTAGGAAAAAGAATCTGCCTAAAAGAGAAACGAAAAAAATAATTGCAGTAAAAAACAATAACAAAAATTGCTTTTCCATAAGTTTTTTAATTGGCGTTTAAATTTGAAATACTACGATTACAAAAATTGTATTCTCGACAAACATAAAAATTATTTAAACATTTACATAATCATAATTTACATTTCACTTAAAATTATTTTTTTTATAACATTTATTTATCATTGAATTATTTGCACTATTTTTATAAAAATTAAATTTGTTTGAATTAGATTTTTTTTAGATATAAGCCACTTAATTCAATTTTACTCATGGACCAGTTAAAAACACGAATCAAGAAATTCAATGAAATAATTGACCGCACATTTGATGACGATGAAGGAGAATCAGAATATCGAATAGAACAGGCAGAAACCTCCAGCAAAGAAGAACTTAAAGAACTATCAGCTTTTTTTGACGCTGAAATACCGCAGGAATTATTGGCATTTTATCTACAGATTGGAGGCATACGAAACCATGCATTTGATGTTTACGGTTTAAATATCCCGCCTGCTTATGGTTTACTTAAACAACTAAAAGCCGAACGGCGTTACGAAAAGCGACAATCTATGGGGCTTATTGATGGTATTAAGCATTCCTGGAGCAATGACCGTCCGGAATTTAGCCATATACCGGAATCTCAAATCAACTACATCAATGCCAATTATAAGTGCATTGGTTTGCATCATTACGATTGGCAATTTGAAGAAGCTTTTTATATTTATTTTGACAAAAAGCACCAGTTTGGACTGTTGCGTTACCATCAGGATAAATTTGACACTTTATGGCAGGAACATCTTACTCCCCTACTCACTGAAAGCCAGGCCAATCAAACTCTGGAACAATTGCTCATACAGGTTTTAGACCGATTGGAAGAAGGCATACTTAATGATTTCAATGAGAATTAGGAGAAACTATTCTGTTTTATTCAATTTTATACATCTGGTTTCTACAATCCAAAATCATTTTTCGGTTTAGAAACAGTTTATTTCCAATCATTCCCTGCATGCCTGAAAACTTCATCAAAAAGTTTTGCGCTTTGGATGTGCCTTCAATATAAGTCACTTCTGAAAGTTGTAACGTTTTGCTTCCAAATCTTATTTTTTGATGGGACGCTGCTGTCATTACCGTTAGTATTTTTCCCCATGAATTTCCTTTATCAATTTTTACTTCACCGCCTTTTCTGTACTTTTCCCATTTATCCTTATTCATAATAAGTTCATAGCCACTTGTTCCGGAATCATACATCAGCTTCAGGTTTTCATTACCAATCACTGCCGGAATGAGAATCCTTCGTTTCTTAAATTCAAATCTTTCAAAACCACTACCTTCTCTTTTCTTAGAAAAGGAGCAGCGGCTATTTTTAAAGTCCAATATGACAATCCTTTTTTCCAACAAATCCGTTCCAAGGGTTCCTATTATATTTTGGGCATCGGGATTTTCAAAATCGGCCTTAGTTCCATAATCTAATACTTCAAAAAACTTTGATGAAACCTTCATATCCCGAAGCGAAAAATCCAGTGCTATTTTTGCTTTTTCTGTCTCTTCCGGAATCCTGTCCGGAAACCTGGCCTTAACAGATTGCAAAGAGTTCTTATAAAATACCGTTACGGGCGAACCCAAATCCAACTGCATATAAAACAACTTATCAATTCCATCAATTCTGACAGGTAAAAGAATGGCCCCATATGGATTTTTATCATTTCCCTGCCACACCATAGGAATACCTTCAGATAGGCCCGAAACGGTAAGATAATTTTGAGGTGGCGAGAATTTCTTTTCAAAATAGAAATAACCTCCAATTAACGATAAGGCAATAAGCGCCAATAGGCCCAACAGGATTTTTTTTAAAGTTTTCATTCCGATTTCTTTTTCATGCAAGATTCGGAATCAAAGTTAAATTTAACCCTAAAATCAATACGCCATTATTGTGACAATTTGACGACACAATCATAACATTCTTTATTTCAAATAAATACAAACCCTTTTCTTTCAAACACATGACTCAAAAATTATCTATTATTTAATGTGACATTCGCGGCTCTTCTTTATTTTAGTACTTTTATAAAGATTTTTTCTTACAATAAATAATCCTGACAGACTATTCGCGTTTTATATCCTGATGAAACCCTATTTCTTCCTTCTCTTCTTTTTTATGACGTCCTTTTCGTGGGCACAACGCGACAGCACCTATATCAGACCTTATGAGCATAATTTCTCGGTAAGGACCTATCTGGCGATTAACTTTCTGTCGATGGAACAACAGACAGGCACTGAGGAATACAAAAAATTTATGCCCAACAATCCACCCAATATTGGTTTGGGATTCTCAATGAACAATACGATTGTAAATGTCAGTTACGGACAGGGATTCAATTTTATGAGAGATAAGGAAAAGGGAAGAACCAAGGCGCTGGACCTGCAAATACACAATTACGGAAAGAAATTTACCTTTGATGTTTTTATACAGCGATACCGCGGATTCTATGCAGAAGACGAATCGGGTAATGTGCTTGCCCTTTATCCTGACCTGAAAATCCGGCAATATGGCGCTTACGGACAATACATCTTCAACAACAAAAAATTTTCATACAGGGCTGCCTTTAACCAAAATGAAAAACAGTTAAAATCGGCAGGAAGCTTTCTGATTGGCGGAGGCGTTTATTTTTCAAAGATTGAATCAGACAGTTCATTTGTACACAAAAAAAGAAATTCGCTGCATAATTTTCAATTTGGCGTAAGTGGTGGTTATGCCTATCTATGGGCAATCAACAAAAGATGGTTTGCGAGTATCTCGACTACTGTTGGTGTCAATATTGGTTCCGAAAAATTCAACACCTTTGGTAAAGAAAAAATCGAGGTCTATCCTACTTTATTTCCGCGCGTAGCTTTAGGTTATGATACTGAAAACTGGTCGGCGGGACTTTCATTTGTCAGCAATACCGTGTTTTCGGCCTTTTCAGATAATGAGCATTCAAATGTCAGCCTGTTTTCCGGAAATTTTAAACTTTCCTATATCCGAAGATTCGATTCTTTCGACTTTCTAAAAAAGAAGAAAAAACAGGTTGATTGATAGTAATGTCCTACTATAATAAGGCCTGGCATCTTTGCAAGGAAATAATTTCCCGCAAAGACGCCAGGCCACAAAGAGAAAGTAATCTGAAAAATCTTAAATCTTAAATCTTAAATTTTTTATTCACACGAAATAACCTTTACAGGCTCTGCTTCTAATTCCTGTTCTGCTTCCTTATGCTTCTTCTCCAGTGTAATAAACGTAAATCCAAAAGCCAACAGCAATAACGGAACACTCAACCAAATAACTTCGTGCACGCCATACTGTGCTATGACAAAACCGCCAAGCAAAGTTCCCAATGTGATACCGGCATTAAAAAAAGAAGGCATCAGACCATTTACACTTTCAAGTGCCTGTTCCGGAACACCATTTATGATGTGGATATTCGCAGCCAGGAAACCTCCCGTGTGAATGAAACCCCATATCGACAGAATAATGACCATCGGAACAAAAGCACCACCAAATTGATACGCCAATAAATGGATTCCTATCAGGGACAGTAAAAACAATCGGTTAGTTAGCATTACATTTTTGCTGAGTGCGATTCCCATAAGCCAGTTTCCAACAATACCGGTCACACCAAAAACAAGCAGCATAATGCTGATTTCCGTGCCATTCATATGCGAAATCTTATCCATATACTCGGCCAGATAACCATAAGTTGCAAACATTCCCGCCACTATAATCAAAGACGTAAAAAGCTTGAACCATACCTGAGGTTTGTCTAATACTTTTACCTGATTTTCTGTAGGCAGTTTTTCTTCCACAGGCATTGAAGGAACAAAAAGAGCCAGAGCTATAAAAGCGATAAGGTTAATGATTCCCGCCAAAGCGAAGGAAGCCCTCCAATCAAACAAATCTGCCATGTAAGTTGTTATTGGAACACCCAATACGGTTGCCACACTAAGACCGGCCATCACAACAGAAATTGCTTTTGGAGCATCTTTAGGTCCGGCCTGTTTTGCTGCTGCCGACATAGATACTGCCCAAAAAACAGGATGCAGGAAAGCCGGAACGATGCGGGCAATCATTAGCATTGTGAAATTAGGAGAAATAACAGAAAGCAGATTCGATATTACAAATACAGCCAAAACGGCACACATTATGGTCTTGCGGTTAATCTTGGCCGTTAGCATTGTAGTAAACGGACCCGCTACAGCAACAGTCAGTGCAAAAGCACTTAACAGCCAGCCTGCCGTATCGATTGAAACCTGAAATTCTTTTGCCAGCGTTGGCAAAATACCTATAACTCCAAATTCTGTGGTAATAATACCGAAGGCTCCCAAAGCCATTATATAGATTGACTTATTCATTAATTCAAATATTTAAATGTTTCTATTAATAATAAAGGTTAAAAAATTCTGTAAGCAGGCAAAGCTAGACTTTCAGGTTGTTGAGGCTGGCGATATACTCGTCAAGTACTTTTTGGTTGAGCGAATATTTTAGGTTTCTTCCTTCTTTTTCAGGAATAAGAAGGTCAGCATCTACCAATTGCTTGAGGTGGTGCGAAACAGAAGGCTGTGTAAGGTCGAGCATATCATTAAACTCGGCACAGTAAACACCATCATGCTTTTTTTTGAATTGCTGCAGAATAGCAATCCTGCTCACATCGCTCAGGGCTTTAGATATTTTCTCTATTTTTTTGTTATCCATCATAGCAATTATGATAACGATCATTTGGTAAATCTGTTACAAAATTACAAAACATATAGAAACATATAAATATATGCATGGATAAATTTGATTTAAATATCAACAATATCTATTCTGTAAAGTCAAGCCCGCGGAAAAATTGACCTTTCCTGCTGACTTACAAACAGTTGATTACAGAACTTTCTTTAATGCTCCTGATAACAAAAGCACTTTTGATATTGGAAATAATTTCAAGTTTTGAGATTTTGTGTACGGCGAAATTCTGATAATCTTCCATATCATCCAGTAAAAGTTTTAGGAGAAAATCATAAGTACCGGCTATATAGGATGCTTCCAAAACCTCATCAAGTCCTAAAACATACGATTCAAATTCTTCAAAAAGCGATTCCTGATGCCTCACAAGCGTTACCTGGCAATACACCAATAATTTTTTTCCCAAACCTTTGGGGTCGATTACGGCAGCATAATTCTGAATGACACCTGCAGATTCCAACTTTTTGATTCGCTCATGAACCGGAGTAATGGACAGGTTTACCTTCTCTGCCAGCTGTTTTATAGATTGTTTTGCATCTTTTTGGAGTTCCAGCAGCAATTTTCTGTCGGTTGCATCTAATGTTATCATAGTATGATTTTCTATTTTGGATAAAAAGCCCAATACAAAACTATATAAAAATACTTTTAAAAATAGATTAAAAAGAAAAATATACTGATTTTAATGTATTTTACAGAATTAAAGTGTTTTATTAAATACATTTGCCACAGAAATACGGACTAAAAAATTTGATACCAATCAAATAATAAAATCTACCCAATGAATCAGTTTACAAACATCAGCAAAAACCCAACTTCAAAATCTAAAAACTTTTTTGTTTTTTTAGACTGCATGATGCTATGTAAAAATTGTTGGCATAAAGCCACAACCTGCTGTACAAACAGTACCTCAATGTATGGCGCATCAATGGATTATTGGTGCATGAATATTTCATAAAATCGTAAGACCTCGACTTTGTATAAAACAAAGGAGGCTTGTGCGAGCCTCCTTTTTTTGTGCCGTTTTTTATAGCAGCTAAAAAACGATACGTATAAGTGTATGCTGCTAAAATTAATCAAATCTTTTAAAAATGAAGAGTAAACTATCAAAAATTCTATTCGGATTTTTGCTTCTCAATGCGCTAATAGCAGCAGCGCAGGAAAAGGAAATTTCCGGATATGTTACTGATGCGAACAGTCTTTCGCTGCCCGGCGTTACCATAGCGGTAAAAAATACGACACTGGGAACCCAAACCGATTTCGATGGAAAATTCACCATCAAAGCGACCCCGGAAGACATTCTTGTTTTCACTTTCCTGGGATATAAAACCCGGGAAATTAAAGTAGGTAGCCAATCCAATCTGACGGTACAGCTTTTGGACGAAAGTGTTGGTTTGGACGAAATTGTAATCGTTGCTTACGGAACCCAAAAACAACGTGCGGTTGTGGGTGCCATTGGAAAAGTGAGCAGTGAGGTTTTAGAAAAGCAGCAGGCCACTTCTGTAATTTCTGCCTTACAAGGTTCTGTTCCGGGTGTCAGCGTTATTAATTCCAGCGGTCAGCCGGGTGAAAGTCCAACAATACGTGTGAGGGGAATCGGCTCAATAAACGCCTCCGCTTCTCCGCTGATTATTGTAGACGGTGTTCCTTTTAACGGAAACATCAATTCCATCAGTTCCGACCAGATTGAATCTATGAACGTCCTGAAAGACGCAGCGTCAACCGCTTTATACGGTTCCCGTGGTGCCAACGGCGTTATTGTCATCAAGACAAAATCAGGCAAGAGAAATTCCCTGCCGCAGGTAAGTTTCAGGGTTTCTTCGGGAATCTCCGGTGATGCGGTAAAAACCCATGAAGTTTTAGGCACTAATGACTATGTAAAATATTTATGGGAAGCCCGAAAAAACACCTATCAGTATATTCAGGGACAAACTCCTGAAAATGCAGCCAGCAATGCGGCTTCAGGATTGGTTAGCGCTTTGGGATACAATCCATACAATGTTTCAAACATTATCGATTCGAACGGACAATTAAATCCGAATGCCCAATTAAACTGGGAAACGAATTGGAAGGACGAACTGTTCCGGAACCAAAGCTTTAGGAATGAGTACAATTTCAATGTGAGCGGCGGTAGTGAAAATACCACCTACTTCTTATCCGGAAATTACCTGAATCAGGATGGATTGGTCAAAACCTCAAAGTTTGAACGTTCCACATTCCGATTAAATGTTGACACTAAAGTAAACGACTGGCTTGAAGTGGGAAGCAACGTTGCCTATTCGGCCTCACGACAAAACTTTCCTGTGCAATCCGGCACTTCCTTTACCAGCGCCATGAGTTGGATTTATGCCATGCCAAGCGTATACCCTGTCTACAGACGAAATCCAGACGGCAGTCTTGTATCAGGAAATATTTTTGACTACGGAAACACAACGCAATTGGTGAACGGGGTACGTCCTTTAATGAGTGGCGACAATGCTGTAGGTTCGCTTTATAACGACCAGAACCGCAACAACAGAAGCAATGTAAATCTTAACGGATATGCCAAGTTTTTACTGACGGATAAGCTTTCCTTCAAAACCAATCTGGCTTATGAAGATTATAATTATGATGCCAAAGAATATATGAACTCTGTTTACGGGCAGGCATCAAGTGTCAATGGAAGAGTAAGCCGTGAAAAGACCAGCACAAAAACCATAAATTTCATCAATGCATTACGCTATGACAATAATTTTGGAGACCATTCTGTTGGTGTTGACGTAATTTACGAAGCCTATCAATCCAAAAATGACCTGTTTGCAGCTTCATCGACCGGATTTTTACCAGGCGTAACGGTGATAGGCGGCGGAACTACTCCAGAGTCTGTAGATGGTTATGTTTTGGAAGACCGTTTAAACAGCTTTTTAGGGAGAGTGAGTTATGATTTTGCAAACAAATACTTTCTGGAAGCTTCCTACAGAAGAGACGGTTCTTCCCGATTTTCACAGGAGGTGCGTTGGGGTAATTTCTATTCAGTTGGAGCTTCCTGGATTATTTCGGATGAGAATTTCTTAAAAGACAGTAACGTGGTCAATCTTCTGAAATTAAGAGGTTCTTATGGTGAATTGGGTAATAACCAGACTTCTTCCTATTTCCCGTATATCCAGAGTTTTGAAACAGGTTTCAGCCAACTGGAAAATCCCGGCGTTTTGCTGGGCGACCGTGTTGATAAAAACCTGACCTGGGAAAAAACGGCATCGTTCAACATTGGACTGGATTTCAGCCTTTTCAACAGCCGACTGGAAGGTTCTGTAGATTATTACAACAAGAGTTCAATCGACCTTTTGTACAATGTTCCGATTCCGTCATCAACCGGAAATACAAGCGTATTGACCAATGCAGGTTCTCTAAGAAATTACGGTCTGGAGGTTAGCCTTACATCACATAACATCAAAACCGATAACTTCTCGTGGGATACGAATCTGAATTTTTCTTTAGACCGAAACAAGATTACGGAACTGACGCAGGATTCTTTTATCACAGGTCTGAATCGTTGGGAAGTAGGACGCTCGCTTTATGATTTTTATCTGAGAGAGTATGCCGGTGTCGACCCGAATGACGGTTATGCTATGTGGTATAAGGATGTGGTTGATGCCAACGGAAATGTTACCGGAAAAGAAACGACTAAAAATTATGACGAAGCAACAAGATATTACAACAAATCGGCCCTTCCTGCAATCATTGGAGGTATTACGAATTCAGTACAGTTCAAAAGATTTGATGTAAGTGCCTTGTTCAATTTTAGTTTGGGCTCCTATGTCTATGATTCTGATTATGCAGCCCTGATGGGCGGTATTTCAAGAGGAAGGCAAAGCTCACCCGATATTGAAAACCGCTGGACAAAACCGGGTGATATTACCAATATTCCTGTATTGCTCAACTCGACCAATAATTTTGCGGCGGCTTCCACCCGATTCCTGTACAAAAATGATTATGTGAGATTGAAAGCGCTGACATTAGGATACAGCCTTCCAATTGAAAGTATTCATAAACTGAAGATTAATCAGGCAAGGATTTATCTTCAGGCAGACAACCTGCTGACATTCCAATCGCATAAAGGAATCGACCCGGAACAAAGCATTAACGGAACAACCAATTTCAGGTCGCCGCTTTCAAGAACTGTGACATTAGGATTCAACCTTAATTTTTAACACCTAAAGACATGAAAAAAACATATATTTTACTCGTCCTTCTATCTGCAAGCCTTTTGCAGACCGGATGTTCTTCCGATTTCTTAGATGAGCCTAAACCTACAAATAATGTCACTCCTGATGTTATTTTCAGCAATCGCGCAGGTGTCGATGCTTTTATTGCAGGAATCCTTCGATTGAACCGCGGCCAGTTTCTAAACAATGAAGCAGCCGGCTTGCAGTCTATTTATTTTGCAAGAAGCGTTAGGGGCGAATCGTTAATCCAGAAACAGATTTGGTTTGGCGACGACTATGATTTCCAAAACCGGGAAGCAACTTACACACGCCCCAATTTCACCTGGAGATTTTCGTATAAGATTATTGACCAATTGAACAATCTGATTAAAGGAATAGAATCAAGCAGCCAGCTTTCGGAACAGGACAAAAGGGAAACCAAATCACAGGCATTGGCATTGAGAGGATTTTATTATTTCCAATTGGCCCTGGAATTTGGCGATGCCTACCAGTCACCTAAAAACCTGCAATTCCCTCCTATTTATACAGAACCTACTTCTGAAGGAAAAGGAATGTCGACAAAAGCTGAATTTTTCGGTCAGATTTTATCCGATTTAGAAACCGCAGTCGCCGGCTTGTCTGAAGAACGAATTGACAAATCGTATATCAACAAACAGGTTGCACAGGCTTTTTTGGCCCAGGTATATCAATATACCGGAGATTGGAATAATGCAAAAACAACTGCCAATGAAGCCTATGGCGGAAACACCAGTGCCGTTTTGGATGCGGCAAGCTATTCCAAAGGTTTTAATGATTTTAATGCCAGAGAATGGTTATGGGCACTGCCACAAACCGCAGACCAGAGCGCTTATTACATGTCTCACCCGCATGCTATGATGGACCATGTTGCCGTAGCCTATCACGGAACATTTATTAATGATGATTTTGTCAACCTGTTTTCCGGAACAGATGTCCGAAATTTGTTTTCAAATCTTTATAACGCACCTGTTGGCGACTGGCAGGAATTTGTAACTTCAAAATTCAAGTTCACGTTTGATGCCGATATCCCTGTCATCCGTTATCCGGAATTAATTTTGATTGAAGCCGAAGCCGAATATCATTTGGGGAACGAAAGCAGGGCACGCGAACTGCTGGATGCCATTCGTTTAAACAGAGATAATCAGGCGCAAGCTTCAACAGCTTCAGGTAATGCTCTTTTTGAACTTATCCTAACGGAACGAAGAAAAGAATTTTACGGTGAGAACGGTATAGAATGGTTTGATGCAAAACGTCTGCTGCGTGGCATTACACGTACCGGAAACCACAGAACACATATCAATCTGACCGCAGATGATAAAAGGTTTGAGCTTAAAATTCCGCAAGAGGAAATTGACGCGAACCCGAACATCACAAATTCCGTAAACAGTAACCGATAAATCATCGCAGCAGAAATCCTAAAAACGCAATCTAAAACATAGGTTGCGTTTTTTTTATATCCTTTATCGTATTTCCAATGCTGATTTATTTCATTATTTTTGTTTAATCAACTCTAAAAAACGATGAACAGCAGTAAAAGTACTTTTAGCATTAAGGACCTGGAAAATTTATCCGGCATAAAAGCCCATACCATACGTATCTGGGAAAAAAGGTATAATATACTGAAACCCATGCGTACCGCATCAAATATCAGGCTATACGATACTGAAAATCTACAGAAACTGCTCAATATTACGCTTCTGCACAGCCACGGCTACAAAATATCCAAAATCTCAAAATTCCCTCCTGAAAAGATTCCGCAGCTTGTAAGTGAAATCATTTCCGACAAAAATATTAACAGTCAGGTTATCAGTTCCTTCAAGATGGCCATGATGGATTTTGACCAAAGACTGTTTAATACCACCTATGAAAACCTTCTTGTAACAAAATCATTCGGAGAAATTTTTAAAGAATTGTTCATTCCGCTGCTAAATGAAATTGGAATGCTTTGGCAAACCGGAACAATTACACCTGCCCACGAACATTTCATCAGTTATCTAATCAGGCAAAAACTATTAAGCAACACCGAACAGTTACAATTGCCGGACCCGTCCAAAAAAGAAAAAATCTTTGTACTGTATCTGCCGCAAAATGAAATCCAGGAACTCGGACTGATGTATCTCAACTATGAAATCCTTTCACGCGGTTATCAGACCGTTTATCTGGGACAATCTATAGCTATTGAAAACTTAAAAGGATTGGCTACCCATTTTGATACTATAGTGTTCCTGTCTTATTGGACTACGTTCCCCGAAGCGGACACCATTCCGGAATATCTTGAGAAGATACAACACGAAATTTTGAGCAGCGGTCATTCAGAATTTTGGGTTTTGGGAAAAATGGCGCACTATATCCCAACGGAAAACCTTAATCAAAAAATTTCCGTATTTACTACTTTACAGCACGCCTTAAACAAACTATAATTATTTCTTAAAAACTCAATTCTGTTTATCATTTTACTATATTTGTTAAACAATATGAACAAAAACATCAAAATCATAGGTTCCGGCTTTTCTGCCCTGGCAGCATCCTGCTATTTGGCAAAACAGGGGCACTCTGTCACCATTTATGAAAAGAATGCGACAACAGGGGGGCGTGCGAGGCAATTAATAAAAGATGGTTTTACATTTGACATGGGACCAACATGGTATTGGATGCCCGATGTTTTTGAGAGGTTCTTTGCAGATTTTGGAAAAAAGCCTTCAGACTATTATGAATTGTCGAAGCTATCGCCAGCCTATAAAGTATATTTTGGAGAGAAAGACAGCATTACCATTGCCGACAATCTCGATGAAATAGCCGCAACGTTTGAAAATACAGAAAAAGGCAGCTCGCAAAAACTAAAGGAATTTATTTCTGAGGCTCAGAGCAATTATGACATAGCCATAAAAAATTTGGTCTACCGTCCCGGAGTTTCACCTTTGGAACTGATAACTCCCGAAACCATGATGAAAGTGGGGCAATTTTTTGGCAATATTTCAAAAGATGTCAGGAAGCGTTTTAAAAACAGAAAACTTGTACAGATACTCGAATTTCCGGTTTTGTTTTTAGGAGCCAAGCCTTCAGACACGCCATCGTTCTATAGTTTTATGAATTTTGCAGATTTCGGGCTTGGAACCTGGCATCCAAAAAATGGAATGTATGCCGTAGTCGAAGCTATGCAAAAACTGGCAGAAGAACTAGGTGTAATAATAAAGACGGACGCTGTTATAGATGAAATTATTGTTAAAGACGGAATAGCAGAAGGGCTTATTGTAAACGGAACTAAAATAGAAGCCGACATCATTGTAAGTGGTGCCGATTACCATCATACAGAAACCCTTTTGCCTCAAAAATACCGGGTTTATACTGAAGAATATTGGAATAAGAAAACGTTTGCTCCATCCAGCCTGCTGTTTTATGTAGGGTTTGACAAAAAAATAGCCAATGTAGAACACCATACGCTGTTTTTTGATGTGGATTTTGAGAAACATGCAGAAGCTATATATGATGACCCGAAATGGCCGGAAGAACCTTTGTTTTATGCCAGCTTCCCATCAAAAACCGACAAGAATGCGGCACCTGACGGAAAAGAAGCCGGAATATTCCTGATTCCTCTGGCCCCCGGAATAACTGATACTGAGGAGTTAAGAAATGTTTATTTTAATAAAATCATGGAACGTTTTGAAAGGATTACCGGACAAAGCATCCAAAATAATGTTATATTTAAGGAATCCTTTTGCATCAATGATTTTGTAAAAGAGTACAATTCCTTTAAAGGAAACGCATATGGACTGGCTAATACGCTTTTACAGACCGCTTTTTTAAGGCCTAAACTTAAAAGCAAAAAAGTCAATAATCTATATTTTACAGGCCAACTGACGGTTCCGGGTCCCGGTGTTCCTCCTGCTTTGATTTCAGGAAAATTGGTTTCGGAACTGATTCAGAAGAACAAATCTTAAAATTGCTAAAAATCTTACCTCTATGAAAGCTATTTTTGACCAAATTTCCTTTGATTCCAGTAAGTGTGTGACCAAAGCTTACAGCACTTCTTTTTCTTCTGCCGTAAAAATGCTTTCGCCAACTATACGACAGGATATCTACAATATTTATGGTTTTGTACGATTTGCAGATGAAATTGTAGACAGCTTTCATGACTATGATAAGGAAAAACTATTTGATTCTTTTGAGCAGGATTTTTACCGTGCGTTGCAAGACGGCATCAGCCTCAACCCGATATTAAACTCATTTCAGCATACGGTCAGAAAATACGATATCCCTGTTGACCTTGTCAAAACTTTTTTGGAAAGCATGCGTTGGGACCTTACCAAAAAAGGATGCGATAACAAGGAAGAATACAACAATTATATTTATGGGTCTGCGGATGTTGTAGGCTTAATGTGTCTAAAAGTATTTGTAAAAGGCGATGCTTCAAAATATGAAGAATTAAAGCAGAGTGCAATGAGATTGGGCTCTGCCTTTCAAAAAGTAAACTTTCTGCGGGACCTGAAAGACGATTTTGAAAACCTGAACCGTACCTACTTCCCGAATGCCAATCTGGAAAAACTGGATGAAGCATCAAAAAAACAAATCATAGAAGAAATTGAAGCCGATTTTAAATACGGTTACGAAGGCATTGTAAAATTGCCTATCGAAGCCAAACTGGGTGTTTATACTGCTTATGTCTATTATAAAAAGTTACTGCACAAGCTAAAGAAAACACCTTCGGCTAAAATCCGAACTACACGCATACGGGTTCCCGATTATGAAAAGCTGAGCCTTTTTGCCAGATGCTATTTCAATTATAAGTTAAACATTTTATAATCTGTAGTATGTGGCTCCACCTGATTGTTTTTGTCCTTACTTTCTGCATCATGGAATTCATGGCCTGGTTTAGCCATAAATATATCATGCACGGTTTTTTATGGAAACTGCATGCAGACCATCATAAAAAAGACCACGATTCGTGGTTTGAGAGGAATGATGCTTTTTTTATCATCTATGCAGTGATCAGCATTATCTTTTTTCTTTTATGGCAAAACGATATTCTTGAAATAGGGCTGGCTATAGGGTTAGGAATTTTTGTTTACGGCTGTGCTTATTTTTTGGTACATGACATTTTTATCCACCAAAGATTTAAGCTTTTTCGAAACACAGATAATCCCTATGCCAGAGCTGTAAGACGGGCACATAAAATGCACCACAAGCACATCGGGAAAGAAGATGGGGAATGTTTCGGAATGCTGTTGGTTCCTTTTAAATATTTCCGACAGGAATTCCGTAAAAAATAAAAGCGCCCAAAACCGGACGCTTTTATAACTAACTGTAACAACCTAATCTAATTCGGAATCATTTTTTGTAACGGCTTTAACTGTTCAATATCCAGATTTGCCTTATTCAATACAGAAAGCATTGTCATTATGGAGTTTGGTGACATGTTTTTGCCCAACACTCTGACTATTGCAAATCCTGCATCGTTTTTATTAGCGAAAAGCACAAACTCATCAATCTTATCTTCTTCACCTACAAAATAGACGGCACCGCCTTCTTTCCCGGAATTGACCTTAATAAGCTCCTGATATTTTTCGTTCTTCAGGATATTTTTGATTTTAGCACGTTCTGCTTCAAACTTCGCCGGATTTTTTGCATCTGCCTGATAGGCCAGAATGTTCATCTTTTTTAAAGTTTCCAGCGCTGCGTTTTCTTCTGCAGAAATCTCTGACTTGTTCAGTCTCAATATATCCGTCGTAAGGTCAAGGGCAATAAAATCTTTCGATTCTGAGTTTTTAACAAAATACTGCTGTAAGGTCGGTTCTGAATTGCAGCTCCATAACATAAGGCACAAGGCCGCTACTATTGCAAGTTTTTTCATGGCTTTCATCTTATTTTGGACCTTTCGGTCCTTTTGGTCCCTTAGGACCTTTTAATCCTTTTTTCAATGCATCTCCACCCGGAAGATTGTCTGTCAATGCTGATACGTCGTTAAGGTCAAAATCCCCTTTTAAAGACATTAGGACTGTTTCTTCTTTGCCGCCGCCTTCAATGAACATCAACAATTCTTTTACTCTGGTGGAAGAACCTCCGGACTTGACATAAATCTTGATATTTTTTCCTCCATCGTTAACTCTCATGAGTTCTTCCAGGGCTGCAGATTTAAGATACTTGTCAGAAGTCAGTTTCATATCAGACGTTACCTTTGGACTCGAGGTAACGAATACCCTCAGGTTATCAAGTTTTTTGACCAGATTCATATATTGCTGAGCCTCTTTATCATTCGACTTGACGTTTCCCATCATCTCAAACATTTTTTTGTTTACGATGACTGCTGTTACTCCTTCAAGGCCGTCATACTTGTCAAAAGCGGACTGCGCAAAAAAGCTAAGCGGCATTATTGCTAGGATTGCTGTTATTAAAAACTTCTTCATTTTAGTTGTATTTATTGATTTTTGTATGCATTTCTTATTTTGACAAACCGTCCAGACTCGCCAGATCAATGTCTCCTATTAGGGAAATCAAGACTGTTTCGTCACCTTTTTTATCTCCTCCGTCGATAAACATAAGCAATTCTTTTACTTTAGAGGAACTTTTCCCTGATTTCATGTAAATCATTACATTCTTTCCTTCATCGTTTACTCTTACCAGTTCTTCCAGACCTTCTTTTTTACGGTATGAATCGAATGCAGATTTCATTTCTGCAGCTTTTTTAATACTTGAAGTAGAAAACAATTTGAAGTTATCAATATTGTTGGCCATCTTCATATATTTTGCTGCATCTTTTTGTTTTACGTCCGGTTTGATTTCTCCCAGCATTTCAAATGCTTTTTTGTTTATCACTACGGAAGTAATGTCATCTTGTCCGTCAAATTTGTCAAAGGCTGATTGTCCAAAAAATAAAGTTGGAACTAAGGCTAAAGCTAGGGTAATTATAAGTCTTGTCATTTTTTCTAATTTTTAAATATTAAGTTTTTTGATTGTTGGTACTCATTAACATATTGCATACTTTCAACGCCTACATTCACATTCTTTGACAACAGGTTCAGGGCTTTTTGCGTTTCTTCAAACGCTTTTTCAGGATCATTATAGGTACCTAAATCCTCGCTCTGACTGATGTTTCGGTTGTAAAATGTAAACATGCCCAACAAAATCACAACTGATGCTGCAACCGACAGCCACGCTACCTGTAGTTTTTTAGATTTTAGCGGTATCTGCTGCTCAAACTTTTGCTCTTTTGCTGAAGAGAAATAACCAAACATTGCCTTGTAATGCTCCAAATGCTGCGCAACATCTGCAGATGAAAAATAAGCTTTTAACTCGTTTTCTTCGGCAATAGAGGTTTCTCCCTCAAAGTATTTTTCTAATAATATTTCTATTCTATCCAATTCCATAATTGTGTGTTTTTGTCATAAATTCTCTAATCGTCTTCCTTGCTCTTGAAAGCGCAACTCGCACTGCGGTTTCATTCATATCCATCATTTTGGCAATTTCTTCAAATTCATATTGTTCGACATCTCTAAACTGAACTATCATTCGTTGTTGTTCCGGAAGTCCGTCGATAATTTTCTCAACCCATCCTAAACTATCCCGGTCTTCAAGCTGTTTTTGCATTCCGGCCTGTCCGTCTGTGTAATTATTATGTACAATCTGCAGATTTCCGGCTCTTTTTGATTTTAGCTGGTCCAGACAATAATTTTTTGTAATTGTCATGGCAAAAGCTTCAACACTGTTATACTTATCCAACCCGTTTTTTTTGTCCCAAAGCTTGACCAAAACTTCCTGAGTTGCATCTTCTGCTTCCTCCGTACTAACAAGCAGACGCTTGGCCAGCCTAAAGACTTTATCCTTAAACGGAGTTATTATTTTTACAAACTCAGATTGGTTCATTTTTGACTTTTAATTGGTCGGTTATATAATCAAGACGAGTCACTTTATTTTTTGTTACAAGAAAAAATTGAAATTAAGACTAAAACCTCTAAATTTACGTTAATTATATTGCTATCCCTATAAGATATTTTGTTTATGAAAAAGACTTTTATTTTCGCAATCCTTTTATTCATCGGAATTTCAAGCTTCTTTGCTTGTCAGGATGACCTTGATGATATTGAAGTTCCAAAAGAATTAAAAATTAACGATTTTATTTGGAAAGGCCTTAATTTATATTATTACTGGCAGGCAGATGTAACGGATTTATCAGATAGCCGATTTGCCAATCAGGGTGAATTAAACGCATATCTTAATGGTTTTAGCTCACCGGAAGATTTATTCTACAGTCTATTAAACAATTATCCGAATACCGACAGGTTTAGCGTAATTTTTAGCGATTATACCGTTTTGGAAGGTGTTCTTAGCGGAAATACGGCAAACAACGGAGTCGATTACCAACTGTTGCGAAAAGCAGAAGGTTCTGATGAAGTTTTTGGCTGGGTACGCTATATCATTCCTAATTCTGATGCTTCTTCTAAAGACATCCGACGCGGGGATATTTTTTATGCCGTAAACGGAACTCCATTAAATGTCAATAACTACAGAGAACTGCTTGCAGGGCAGAATTATACTTTAAATTTAGCCGATTATGACAGCGGAAACATTACTCCAAACTCCCGTTCGGTAGCATTGACCAAAACAGAACTGGCTGAAAACCCAATCCTTATTAATAAGGTTTTGACTTATGATACGCACAAAATAGGCTATTTGATGTACAATGGTTTTTATGGCGAATATGACAATAACCTGAATACTGTTTTCGGACAATTCAGAGCCGAAGGTGTAACTGATTTGGTTTTGGATTTGAGATACAATTCCGGAGGTGCCGTAAAATCTGCAACTTATTTGGCGAGTATGATTACAGGCCAATTTAACGGACAGGTTTTTGCAAAACAGCAATGGAACGCCAAGATTGAAGATTATTTTAATGATAATGACCCGGAACAGCTCATCAACCGATTCTCAAACAGTATTGGAGGTAACGCTATTAACAGCCTGAACCTGTCCAAAGTATATATACTCACCTCAAAAAGCACCGCTTCTTCCAGTGAATTGGTCATCAACGGGCTGAAACCTTACATTGGGGTTGTTCAGATTGGAGACGTTACGGTTGGAAAAAATGTAGGTTCCGTGACCTTATATGATTCGCCTTCGTTCGGAAAGCAGGGACGTTCCAATCGCCATAAATATGCCATGCAGCCTATCTGTTTCAAAATTGTAAACTCGGCAGGATTTGGAGAATATCAAAATGGAATATCTCCTCCTACACCTCAGCCTGAAAACCTGGGTGATCTTGGAGTTTTGGGCGAACCTACAGAACCTCTTTTGAGCATGGCAATCTCACAGATTACAAGCGTAGGACGAAGAAGAATGCAACAGCCGGATAAAACATTCGAACCTTTCAAAGACCGCAAGTCGATGCAGCGATTTGGTACTGAAATGTATATCGACAAAGTTCCGGATGGAATTAAAGATTTTTTCAAATTTTAATCGATACAAAAAAAAGGCTTCCAGATTGGAAGCCTTTTTTATTTGCAAACGATGGTGATTATTTAACAACCAAACGTTCATTAACCTTTTTTGTTCCTGTGGCTATTTCAACAATATAAATGCCCGGATTTAATCCCGAAACAGGAATAGCTTCTGCCTCCTGAATGTTGTTTTCAAAAACAATCCTGCCAGACAGGTCATAGATTGTTATTCTGGCGGTTTCTTCCAAATTTTGGATATAGAATTTTTCTGAAGCCGGATTGGGATAGAGCGCTATTCTCTTTTTGGCACTATCACCAATACCCAATGTTACCTGATGGATTACACCAACAGCATCCAGGTCAAATCCTCCCGAATTAAACGGCGTAGGAAAAGAATCGTTTACCGCATTACCGTAGCTGTCATAAGTAGCATATAGCGGATCTATCGAACCTACTACATCTATTACTTTTATATGCGTGATTTTGTTCTTGTCCAACAGCTCATTATCAGGGATGTCTGTCAAATCAAAAGGCACTCCCTTACTTCCGTATTTCCCTGCAAGGTTATTCAGGTAAGGTGCAGACGGTGTTCCAAATGTTCCTATCTGGGTGGCGGTTTGCGTTTGGCTATGGGCTGGAAATCTAAAAAAATGGATACCGTCAGAACTTACTTCCACAAACCCTAACTCTAAAAAAGAAGGACCACCGTTTTCAAAAACAGCAAAATCAAATCCCGGTCCGTTAATGATGGGCAATTCAAATGTAAGGATTGCACTGCCTTCATCTCCCAGACACACGACGCTTCCGTTGGCAGGCCCTAGCGCGTTTTGAGGAACGCCTGCTGAAGCCCTGTTGCTTCCGGAAACAACAAGGCCCGGATTAGCCTTGTTGACATAGCCTCTTTCAACCGTAACGCCAGTAGCCCAGGCAACAAAAAGCGGGCTGTTTGGCTCCATAGCTGTTGAGCCCGCCACACCTGCTTCCGGAGCATACGACTGTCCCAAAACAGGAGAAAGAACCATGATAGACATCAGGGATAAGATTCTTTTCATCAGGTCTTATCTTTTTATTATTTTCTGAACGCTTGTCGCATTATCAATTGTGATTTCAACAACATACATACCCGGATTTAATTCCGAAATACCAACTCCAGACGTTGTATAAGACTGGTTTTTTATCAACCTTCCTGCCATATCATACATTTTTACCGTAGCCTGCTTGTCTGTATTTACATATAAATAGTCGGTTGCCGGATTAGGATAAAGCACAATATTCTGTTTTGTATGTTCTCCGGTTCCCAAATTACTGTCAACAGCCTTAACAAAACCATTTGGCAACTTTCCTACCGTATAGGTATTCGACAAAGTGCCGTCTGTTGTTGTGTAAACATATACTTTACCATCTGAAACATAATTAACGGCATCGCCAACATATATTTTGTTGTTTATAACTTCCATACCGTAAATTCCGTATTGGTTTTGCGGAGGCAATGTAAAGAAAGGTGTGGCTGGCACTGCTGTATCAGCTATTGATGCTTTGAAAACGTCTGCATTAATACTATAATACACATTGCTGCCATCAATTTTCAAATTCGATGGATGCTTCTGAGGAAAATCAACCTGTCCGATAACCGTTTGGGTTTCGGTATTTATTTTAACTAAAGCACCAAATGTTTCAGTTCCTGCCCAACTTGGTTTTCCTCCGCAAAGCACATATAAAATCCCGTCTTTTTCAACCATCGAATTTGGAACATCACCTACCTGAATGGTGCGTTCCAATGTATTTGATGTTGGGTCAATTACAGAAACTGTATTTCCGTAACCATAACCTCCCTGGTGGGCCACATAAATTTTTCCGTTTATTTCAAGAATTCTTTCAACACCTTCAGCCAAAGCAATATTCGTTTCGATTGTATTGGTAGAAAGATTAATTACTGCCACATAATCATCTGTTGTACTTCCTCCACTTCCCCAGTTGGTTACATAGGCTTTTCCGTTACTAAAAGCCATGTATCTTGGATTATTAAGTCCTGTATTGATGGTGGCTACATGCTGAAATGTCTGGCTGTTGACAATTTTAATCGTGTTCGAAATATTCAGAACAATATAAGCATAGTCGCCATGAATAGCCATATTCTGGGCTGTATCTCCAAGGGCTCCTACTGTAGGATTTACAGTTGCATAAATATTATTTTGCAGGTTTCCCGTATTAGAAAGAAAAGAAACCGAAGCGTTGTTAGAACCGGCGCCACCTTCGTTCAGGATAAAAACACCATCATTAAAAGATTGTCCAAAAACCGGCAATGCGGTAAAAGATAATAAGCTGGCTGCAAAGAAGCCGTAAAGTTGTTTCATGGAATTGAGTTAAAAAAAAATTGATATTTAATTGAAATAAAAGCTGTTTGGTCCTACTCCTACTGTAATTGTGCTTAATAAACTTCCTGTTGTTGAATAAATATAAGCCTTGCTGTCTGAAGAAAAATCTCCTCCATCAGCAATATAAATCTTACCATCGTTTACTGCAAAACCGTACATTCTTCCGTATTCTGACTGAGATTCATACGTTAGCAATGGAGCAGACGGAGCTACAGTCGCATTAAGCGCCATGGCGTAAACAGCTGTATCGACGGTATAATAAATTTTATTGTCTTCAACATTCAGGTTTTTGGCTCCTGCTGAAGTTGATGCTGCCACAGTAATTGGGGTTCCAACAACCATATTGGTAGCCAGATTGATTTTGGCAAGTTTTTCAGAACCCAAAACATATAAGATACCATCTTCTTCTTCAAAAGAATTAGGATTGAATCCTAACTGAATAGTAGCTTCTACATTATTGGTTGCCGGATTGAAAACAGTAACAGAAGTAGCATTACCATAAGCATAGCCGTTAGTGATATACAGCTTATTATTTTCTTCAATAATACGTTCAGACCACACCCCAAGGGTTTTAGTACTCGTAGAATAATCCGAAAGATTAATTACCGTTAAATAATCGTCTGTTCCTGTCATCCAGTCTGCAGCATTGGTTACATAGGCTTTGCCATTGGCTACAGCTCCAAATCGAGGATTTTGCAGGTTGGTACTGATAGTTGCAATATATTCAAAAGTATAACGGTTAACGACCGTAATTTTATTGGCCGAACCTGAAATGATAAAAGCTCTGGTATTATCAAAGAACATTGGCTGAAGGTAGGTTCCTAACTCCGCTGCTCCCGGATTGACATTTCTGAATACATCCTGTTCAACAGCACCTGAATTGCTGATAAAAGTGATAGAACTGGTGGTAATGGTTGAATTTCCTTCATTTACTACAAATACTCCATTGTCATACTGCCCTAATGACACATTTGGTGAATTGTCATCGCTGCTACAGGAAGCCAAAAAAAGTGAACTTGCAAACAGCATTAAAAAAAACTTATTTAGCTTTTTCATATTTTAAAAATTTAAAGTTAGATACATATTAAAATTTCTTCCGGGTAGAAACCTGCTTTCCACACTGGCATAGTTTTCATTCAAAAGATTCAGCACCTGAAAACCTACAATCCGGGAATTCTTATTTCCAAAATCGTAACTGACAGAAGCATTGCTTACAAAATAAGCATCGATATTATATCTTGAATTATTGTCAGACCTTGTAAAGACTTCACCGTTATATAAGCATTGGTAATCCACAGCCAGTTTCTTCCATGAATAACTCAATGATGATGTAGCCTTATGGTAAGGAACATAAATCAATTGCTTCTTTTTTTCCATGTCTTCCGAAACGGTATAGGCATATGTCCCATTGAACAGCAAATGATGATTTCCAAATTTTTTAGACCAGGTAAGCAGTGCTTCACCTCCATAGGTACGTACTTTGTCGGTGTTTTGAGGCGACCAGACAGAACCGTTTGGAATCCAGCGCAGCATGTCTTTAATATCGATATAATAACCGGTTAATGTAAGTTGGAAACCTGCAAAACGGAACTCATTCCCTATTTCTGCCTGATAGGAAGATTCTGGTTTTAGGTTTTCATTTCCGCCCGGTTGCCAATACAAGTCATTAAAAGTGGGCACCCTGAAGTTTTTGGAACCATTTAATTTTAAGGTATAAAAATCAGAAGCAGCCCATTTCGTCCCTAAAGAAAATAAGAACGGACTTTTATAATTATTGGTTAACTCTTTTCTGACACTGAGTTCATAAAGTATTTTTTGTGTCAGCTTGTGCTTAAACAGCAGGCTGGCTGAACCAATGTTTCTCTGTTCATTTTTAATATCGGAACCTTCTCCCTTGTTCTGTGTAAAATCGACAACCGCATTCAACTTAATGGCATTACCGGCATCAAAAGCAAGGTCATATTTCCCGATATAGGTTCTTACCTGCCCAAAGGTGTAAGCATTGGAACTGATATTGCCAAAATATTTATATTTTTCACTTAAGGCTGCAAATTTTACTTTGGAAACAAATTTGCCAAAGAAACTATTCCATTCCAGTAAATTTCGGGTATTCAGGTCTTGGTATTTAGTCCTGATTTCAGAAGGAAAAATCAGCGAAAAATGCCTCTCGCCTTCAAACACCTGACTATATAGTTTTAAAAAATTGGCATCATTAATCTTGTAGCCAATCGCCGCATTCAGGCTGGTATTATAATATTGGCCGTTCAGGTTTTTGCCATCAGCATCTACATAATCATAATCGTTATCCGAACTATTTCTGGACAGACTTACCTGAACGCTGAATTTCCCATCAGAAGCATCAATCTTGTAGTTTCCGCCATAGGTGTTGAAACTCCCGTAATTCAACCGAAGTGTATTGGAAAAATGCTCTTCAAAACTAATAGTGTTATTGAGATGGATACTCCCGCCAATAGCGCTGCTTCCATAAATCGAACTTCCTCCTCCCGCACGAACAGCAATTGAATTAAAATCTCTTGTGGTAATAGTATTGAAATCAGTCTGCCCGTTCAATTGCGAATTGATATTGATTCCGTTCCAGACAACGGCAGTTTGTTGCGCAGTTGTTCCCCTGAAAGAAGGAGAAGAAACCATACCAAGACCGTTTTCTTTAAAATAGATTACGGAATTGTAATTCAGTAATGAAGTAAGCGAAGATTGGTTTTTGTTGATAATCGAATCCGTTAATTTCAATACAGACTGCGAATCCGAATAATCCTTAAGCTGTAAATCTGAAATCTCTACAACTTTTAAATTATGGATGCTGTCATATTGTGCCAATGCAGATTGGCAGATACAGAAAAACAAAAACAGGTATAGCTTTCTAAAAATCATAATTTTCGAAACCTTTTTCCCGAAGGTTTGATAATTGTTAAGAAGAAAGGCAGGTCTCCTGGCTTGCGTCTTGCTGTTTACCTTCCCATCCCATGCAGGACAGTGGTTTGTAGATAACAGCGAGCTAAATAGCTTACAGTTGCGGGAACAGCTTTGGTTTTACACCAAATTCCCTTTTAATGTGATTTGTAACATTTCAATCACAACCTTAATTCGAATGCAAATATAAAGCATTTGATTTTATTTTTTCAAAAAACCGTAACGGAATGCGTTTTTGAGTGGTATTTTTTGTTTTATTTTTATTTTTTCATTCGATTACAAAGCATTTTTACAATGCAGAAATTTTTTATTAATCAATTATCTTATCCCAGGTACAAACACCCATAAGTTTATATTTTTCTTGCTTTGCGGCTCTGCGCCTTTGCGTGAAATAGATGCCGTCAGAGCCGTAAAGTTCCTCCCAGGATTGAAAAATCAAAAAACTGCTGTCGGTTCAATACAATAACTTTTATCTTTGCGGTCTTCACAAAAACTTTTTTATGAAATTATTTCTTTCAAAATATTCTTTGTTCCTGTTATTGCTTTTTGCCGTAGCATGTAAAAAAAATGAACCTGTCAGTTCCGGCATTTCTGAAGCAAAAACCCAAAATAGCATACGTTACGCTAAAGGATTTGAAATTTACAAATATGAAAATTTTTCTATCGTAAAAGTTTCAAATCCCTGGCCGGAGGCGAATAAAACCTTTACCTATGTACTTCATAAAAAAGGAGTTTCATTGCCGGATAGTTTAAAAAATTATACTTCACTTCAAGTCCCTGTCAAGAGCATTGTGGTGACTTCAACAACGCACATCCCCTCTTTAGAGATGTTGGGAGTTGAAAATACTTTGCTTGGTTTTCCTGACACCAACCTCATTTCGTCAGAAAAGACCAGAAAACTTATTGATTCCGGTAAGGTTACCGAAATTGGAGCCAACCAGAGCCTCAATACGGAAAGGCTGATTGACCTTAACCCGGATGTCCTTGTAGGTTACAGTAGTGGCAGTGATACCAAAACATATGACAATTTGCAAAAAAGCGGACTGAAAGTTTTTTTTAATGGAGACTGGATGGAAGAATCACCTTTGGGCAAAGCCGAATGGATTAAGTTTTTTGGTGCCCTATATGGAATGGACGAAAAAGCGGACCTTTTGTTTACAGAAGTAGAAACAGCCTACAAAGAAGCGACAGAATTGGCCAAAAAGGCAAAAACCAAACCTACAGTTCTGAGCGGTGCCATTTATAAAGAGCAATGGTATATGCCACGAGGCAACAGTTGGGCAGCATCATTCCTTAAAGATGCTAATGCGGCTTATCTTTGGGCTGATAGCAAAGGAACAGGAAGTCTTGCACTTTCTTTTGAAACCGTTATGGAAAAAGCCGAAAATGTTGATTTCTGGATTGGTCCGGCCCAATTTACCACGTTTAAGGAAATGGTAGAAAGCAATCCTAATTATGCGCATTTCAAAGCTTTTAAAGATAAAAACATCTATTCTTTTAGCAGTAAAAAAGGTAAAACAGGAGGCATATTGTATTATGAACTGGCGTCCAATCGTCCTGACCTCATCCTGAAAGACCTCATCAGGATTTTACATCCTGAACTCCTTCCCGACTACGAACTGTATATTTTTGAAAAATTAAAATAAAATCAACGATTTTGCAGCAAGATAACCGAAATAGGATTCTTTTCACAGCTTTGCTTGTCTGCCTGGCTGTTTGTTTTTTGCTGAACATCAGTTTGGGTTCCGTCCATATTCCTATTGAAGATATCGCCAGTTCACTTTCCGGCGGGCAAGCCGGTAAAAATTCATGGGAAATCATTATCTGGAACTACAGATTGCCTAAGGCCATAACAGCTATATTAGTGGGTATGGGCTTATCAATAAGTGGCTTACTGATGCAGACATTATTCCGGAATCCGCTGGCTGGCCCTTATGTTTTAGGATTGAGTTCCGGAGCCAGTCTTGGAGTTGCCTTTATAATATTAGGCTCAGGGCTGCTTCCCTCTTTTTTAAGCGTGTTTTTTCTTTCTTCCTACGGAATTGTTTTGGCCTCCTGCTTAGGCAGCCTTATGGTATTGTTAGCGGTATTGGTTGTTTCGCAAAGGCTTCGCGACACGATGGCTATTCTTATCGTAGGCTTAATGTTTGGAAGTTTTACCAGTGCAATTATTGGCGTACTCTCTTATTTCAGCACAGCAGAAGAACTGCAAAAATTTACTTTCTGGTCATTGGGCAGCCTTGGTAATCTGTCATGGACTAACATTCTGATTTTATCCGTATGCTGCTTAATCGGACTCCTATTGAGCGCCTTGTGCATCAAACCTTTAAATGCCCTGCTTTTGGGTGAGCGTTATGCCAAAAGCCTCGGTATTAATTTCAAAAAAACACGACTGATTATTATTATAGCTACAAGCCTGCTGGCAGGTAGCATTACTGCCTTTGCAGGTCCAATTGCTTTTATTGGGCTTGCGGTTCCGCATATCTCAAAAATGGTTTTTCAAACCAGCAGCCATTATATACTATTTTGGGGCACGCTCCTTTTTGGCGCTATTATCCTGTTAGTCTGCGACACGGTTTCACAAATGCCGGGAAACGACTTTACTCTACCCATCAATGCGATAACGTCTATTGTAGGCGCACCAATCGTAGTGTGGCTTTTAGTTCGTAAACGAAAATTTATGATTTGATGGATAAAGGAAAGACTATACTAAAAGCGGAAGAATTGAGCATTGGATATATCTCAAAAAAGGAGAAAAAAACCATTGCTTCTCATATCGATTTGGATTTAAAAGCAGGAAAACTGATTTCTTTAATTGGAGCTAACGGCATAGGAAAATCAACTTTACTCCGTACAATAACCGGAATCCAGAAGGCGCTTTCAGGCCATGTGATACTGAACAAAAAAGATATCAGGAACTACAGTCCGTCAGCTTTAGCGCAACAGCTTAGTATTGTATTGACTGAGAGCCTGCCCCCTAGCAATCTTACCGTTTTTGAGCTGGTCGCTTTGGGCAGACAGCCCTACACTAACTGGATTGGAAAACTAACAGCAGGCGACAGGGAAAAAATCAGGGAAGCCATGGAACTGACACAGGTTAGCCATCTGGCTCATAAAAAACATTATGAAATCAGTGACGGACAATTACAAAAAGTTCTGGTAGCTAGAGCACTGGCTCAAGGCACTCCCCTGATTATTCTGGATGAGCCAACAACACATTTAGACCTTCTTCACAAAGTTTCTTTATTAAAACTGCTCAAAAAACTGGCTGTAGAAACGCAAAAATGCATCTTATTTTCAACCCACGATTTAGACCTTGCCCTACAACTGAGTGATGAAATGATTGTAATGATTCCTGAAAAGACGTTGCAGGGAACACCTGAATTCTTAATCCGGACAGGAATACTGAATTCTCTATTTAAAGACGAAAACATCATTTTTGATACAGAAAAGGCAAAATTTATTCTTAAAAATCTATAAAATCATTGCTGTATGAACTATCTTTGATAGGACACTAAAAGCAGATTCTATGAAATTTTGTCTTTCTATCTTATTGCTATTCACCTCAATTATAACCAATTCCCAGGTTCGGCTGGAATTGACTCCAAAAGGATTTGAACCTAATCCGCTACGGGGAAAACTTCCTGCTATGACTAATGAGAAATTTATTGAAGGTACACAGCTTTGGATACAGGAGTTCAGCCGTGGTGAGGCAGATATTTCAGAAGTAACTGAAAATTCACTGACAATTGATGCTTTCAGAGACAATGCCTTTTTTTACAGAAGCCTTGGAGACACCTTTTTTCAAAAAGTAAAATACCGCATCAAAGTTGCCAAAGAAGGAAATGAGTATGTACTCTCTTTTCAGATTACTGAAATTTATTCCAAAAAAACATTATTGAAATCAGGCATTACTGATTATCTCACCTCCGATGGAAAAACAAAAGATGGCTTTCAGGATGTAAAACCATCCATTGAGAAAACCGTAGGCATCATATTGGATTCTTACTTCAGGTATATGAATTATTTTGCCAGGACTTAATTTCCTTTCAGGAGGTTAATGCTAACCGTAGCTATATCCGAATCAGGAAATTTTCTAAAAACAGCCTTGTCCGGAAACAAGCCTGCTTCTGCCGCTATTTTATTAAACACGTCTATTTCTACAATATATTGGTCTGAAAATCCATGTGTGGCATCATAAGCAGTTGCTGCTGTTTTTCCAATGTTTTTAGCCGCAAGTGCCGGATTGATGGTATGCAGTTCTATTAGCAAAAGCCCAAATTTCTTAACGTAAGGTGACCATTTTTGCAGATGTTCCAAAAGATTATCTTCCACTTTGTTGTTCGGGATTCTGGTTCCCCTGAAAGCAAAAGCCCCGGTAGAGCTACTTACTCTGTCTTTTGAAATATGCTTGGGTTCTTCCCAAATACGGTTATGGTCAAGAAAGGTCCTGACATTGAGCAAATCTTTCAGGTCGATGGCATAATTTTCCATCAAATCCTGCGACAACAGGTCGGGTCTTCCAATATCGCCCCAAATTACCTTAGCCCAGATATCAGCCTTAATCAGGTTGGCCCGGGTTACTTTCAAGGCCGCTTGATTATAGTCGGCTCCCACAAGAAACAACGGATATTCATCAAGCATTTTTCCTCGTAATGTTTGCCTGTCAATGACTTCAAAAATATGCTGTAAAAAAGCACCGTTTCCGCAGCCCATATCTAAAATTCCCTTAGGCTGTTCTTCAATCGGGCGATTGAAAAGCTGTATGATGATTTCATCTACAATTTTAAAATAAGTATCATGTGCTCCACCGCTTCCCCAAACATTCATTTCGCGGTCAACATGAATTTCATTTTCACCATCACCTATCATTCGCAATATGTTCGGGTCACCAAAAATCAGCTCTTCAATTTTGGCAAATGTAGGCAGGTATGAAACCGTAACGCCATAAGCACTCGCTCTTTTGGCAAAAAACAGTCCGGTTTCCGTAAATTGATAGTTTCCGTTCTTTTCCTGAAACCAATCCAAATAGGTAAAAAAGTTTAATATTTTTTTGAAGCTTTCGGGGTTCTTATGAAATTCTTCCGGCCTGAAAGAAGTTTCCATGAAATATTTGTGAAACATGCCGTTCATGGCCAACCGCACAATTGTTGGTCCTATGAGGTAGCCTTCAATATGTTTGAGGATTTGTTTCTGTACCTCATTTTCCAGAACATCATCAGAAAAATCAATTCCATAATTAAGCTTAAATTTTTCAAAAATCTGATCCAATCTCTCAAATGGGGCATCTTCAAAAATTCTCGGATGGAATTGTGTTGAAAATTGCAAAAGGTCAACCGCATCCTGATAAAGAGGTACCATTGAAAATGCTGTTGGTGTTTTATCATTTATAGTAAAATGAATGCCGTCCGTAGCATTGTCAATATGATAATCCAGAAAACCTTGCGAGCACAATACACGCAAACCAACATTCAGGTAACCTTCATTGGCTTTGAATCTGGTTTTTAATTCGGTCAGGTTGGCCTGCCTGTTCTCCAATATATATTCGAGAACTCCCTTATTTTTTAAAGCAATAGCAACAGGAGCGACAGCCAGGCCGTCGAGATGTCTGAAAATAGAACTGCGAAGGTAGGATTTGTCAATCATAGATATTTGAAAAAGCTTCCTTCAAATATACTGTTTTTAGATGGAAATCTGTCTTTTGGCTTCACCTATTGCAAAGGCTACTGAGTTTGCAAGGTTATAGCTCCTTACCAAAGGCGATATAGGAATAGTCAGATGGTTTTCGAATTTATCCAGAACTTCTTTACTTAACCCCACTGATTCTTTTCCAAAAACCAGCCAATCGTCATCCTGAAAAGATTCCTTCAGATATGATTTTTCACTATGGGAACTAAACAGAAAAACCCTGGACATGTCTGGTATTTGCTGCATCCATTCTTCAACAGACTGGTATTCTTTCCAATCCAGGTGTACCCAATAATCAAGACCGGAGCGTTTCAGATTTTTATCCGTAATCTGAAAGCCAAAAGGATGGATAAGGTGGAGGCGACTGCCTGTGCCAACGCACAAACGACCTATGTTGCCCGTGTTGTTGGGTATTTCTGGTTCTACAAGAACAATATTCAGCATATTTTCAATTTTTAATTATAGTGAGAATTGGTTGACTTCTTTGACTTCTCCCGACTTTAGATTGTCGAGATACACATTGCCTACCCTAATCCTTACCAATCTGAGTGTTGGAAATCCTACGGCTGATGTCATTTTTCTGACCTGGCGAAACTTTCCTTCATTTAACGTAACGGATATCCAACTGGTAGGGCCGTGTCGTTCGTCTCTTATTTTTTTAGAGCGGGGTTCAAAGCCGGGATCCTCTATTTTAAAAGCATCACAGGGATTGGTGACATATCGTATTCCATCAAAACCTATCTCAACTCCTTTTTTTAGCTTTTCGATGGCTTCTTCTGTTATTAACCCGTCAACCTGTGCATAATATTCTTTGGTTACTTTTTTGCTTCTCACCAATTCACTCATCAATCCGTCTGTTGTCAAGAGCAGTAATCCTTCGGAATCTTCGTCCAGCCTGCCAATTGCCATTGTGCCTTCCGGAAAATCATACAGTTCTCCCAACAGTTTTTTCTTTCGTTTTAACTCATAGATGAACTGGCTGAGATAGCCATAAGGCTTATGCAATAAAAAATGCTTGTGGGCGGACATAAAATATTTTTGCTGCAAATTTACTATTAACTGCAAATTAAAGCAATGTTAAAGCTGTGGCTTTTGTTTTTATATCGTCGTAAATTAACAAGTAGAACCAAAAAATCAAGTTATGGCAACATCAGGCAAAGACATCGGAAATAAAAAATGGAACGGTGAACAGGAAAAACAAAAAGGAGAAATCAACGAAGGTTTTAGCGGAGAAAATCTTCCGGAAAATTACAACCCCTCCAAAGGGAAATTAAAAACAGAAATAGAAAAAGATGCGGATGGCAATACTGATATTGTACAAAGAGCACGTCCTGGAAAAGACCTCAAAACAGATAAAGACCTGAAAAACAAAAAAAATCCGGAGAACCGGGATAAAAACTCGGATATTGATCCTAACCGTTATCCTTCGTCACATCCGGAAAACAGGAGAAATCGGGGCAATATGAAATAAAGCCCTGATTAATCTTCTTCTTTGTCAAATTCAATATTGGCATGGATTTTTAATTCCTCGCCTATTATCAGGTGTCCGCTTTCAGTCACATCATCGGCCAAAATCCCGAAATCTTTTCTGTCAAGCTTTCCACTGATTTCAAATCCGGCTTTCATTTTACCAAAACCATCTTTTGCCTGTCCGCCAAAAACAGCATCCAGTACAATTTCTCTGGTTACAGATTTAATGGTTATGTTTCCTGTTAGCTTATAATGGTCACCTTCTATTTTTTTGAGGCTTGTTGAGCTAAAATTAATTTCAGGAAACTGGTCGGCGTCTAAAAAATCTTTTGACTTGATATGTTCATCTCTTTCGATGTTGTTCGTATCAAAACTATAAACATCAATAGACAGTGCTATTTCAGCCGTTTCGAAATCATCATTTTTCGTAGTCATCTTTCCATTAAAAATCTTGAAAGCTCCTGAAATATGCGAAATCAGCAAATGTCTGATTCGAAATTCTATGTTGGAATGATCGGGATCAATAAACCAGTGTGTAGTAAAATTCATAATTATATTCTTTAGTGTGAAAATGGCTAAGTATAAATTTACGCATAGGCATTTTCATTTTATAAAAATAAATCGTGAATTGTTTGTTAAAGTTTATACCCGGTGATAGTCAGGCTTCCAGTTGATTATGCTTTTTTTGATGGCATCACCTGAAAGATTTTCCTGTAACGCCCTTTTTAAAAGACCCGGCAATTCATCATCTGGTGCAAACCTGAGCGCAAACAGCTGACTTTGGGATAATTGATTTTCGAACAATTCAAGTCTTTCACCCGTCAATGCAAAATACCGATAGCGCAATTCCAGCCTGACAATCCTGTCTTGTAATGTAAGGGCATAATGCTGCCGCAGCATAAAAGCCAGCCAGAAAATCAGGAACAATCCAATACTGATAAAAATCCAGATTGCCCTTTCTGCTTCTCTGCTAAAAATAAAATAAATCGCTATTCCCAACAAAATCAGAAGCAGGGGATACAAAACGAAATGGTGCGGGGCATAGTAACGGATATGATTGGAATAGCTTTGCGTTTTCATAGGATAGTGAATTGGTTACATCCTATAAAAATAATTAATTCCGGGAATAATTCCGAGATACTTTTAGCCTAAAACCGGATTCTCAAAATCCTGACGGGATGACTTTTTCAATTCAACACAGAAAGTACTGCTATCAATATATTCTGCAGCCGAAAAATCCAGCAGGTACATTTTTTTCCTAAAAAAACCGTAAACAGTAAGTACAATTTTTTGCGGCATCTCCGGCTTTTCAAGCAGGAAGTGTCTTTTTTCAGTAATCTTGTCTCCTACTTTATACCATAAGGCATTTCGGAAACGGTAGTCTAATATGATAAATTTATCTCCAAAGAAGTGTTTGTTGGAATAATTGGAGTAAATCAGCCTGATGGTTTTATCAGTTCTAAAAAAGATTTTGATAATACGCGTGGCAACGTTAGCTACAAATTCATAATTAATAGGGGAATCTGTAACTTTTTCTAAAGTCAAATTTTGTGGTTTCATTGATAAGAACTTAGGGGGTAGACCACAATAATAAGAACTATTTCTTAAAAATTAATTAAAAAATCGACAAAATACCAAAATAAACCCCCAAATAACACAATTGTTCTAAAAGACACAGTTCGTCTTTAAATTATCCTAAGATTTATATTACAAAAAAAACCGCCTACAAGAGGCGGTTTAGTATTTTAGAATTCCGGAAAAATTAATTTTTAACCAAACGCTTAACTATTGTTCCATTTTCACCTTCCAGTTTCATAATATAAACACCGGTAGCCGCTTTTTGTAAATCAACAGTATAGCTGTCTGATGCCGTATTAAATTGCTTAGAATAAACCAACTGGCCAGAAACAGAATATACATTAATTGCATCAACTGCCGTTTGGGTAGCAAATTGAACATTCACCAATCCGTTTGTTGGGTTTGGATATACAGAAACCGAAGCATTTTCAAATGCAGGAGTTGAAAGGGACGGAGCTATAGTTACCGTATAATCTTCCATTTCACCATAATTATTGTTAGCCGCTACAGGCCCACAAGCAAATTGATGTCCGAAAGAGTCTGCAGCAGATGCCGCAACAACAACTCTCATTCTGGTATTACCCACTACCGCTGTCGCAGGAATTGTTATGCTACCGGTAACAGCCTGATTCAAACCAGTACCAATATAGTTATATTCTGCTTGATCAAAAACTCCGTTTTTGTTATAATCAATCCAAACACCAACTGACTCATATAACCAGCCATCGCCTGATGGTCCTACAGAAACAGAAACCGGGATAGTTGCCCCAATGTTAAATACCGGAGGTGTAACCGAACCGCTATAATTGGTATATCCTGTTGTTGCATTGCCACAAGTTGTACTATTATTTATGGTTCCAACAGTAACGTTAGTAATTACGTCCCCATCTGTACAATTAAAGTTGATCGTATTTATGCAATAGCAGGTATCAACCGCATTTTGTCCTACAGAAACTGCTGTTGAAGTTCCACTCAAACCGCTTCCTGTACAAGTTATGACAACTCTATAAAAAGTAGCCTGCGTTTGACCTGTTCTGGTGTAACTTAGAGAATTTTGTGCAGCACCCAAATTAGTCCATTGGTCTGTTCCTGTTGGAGACGATTGCCACTGGTAAGAATATCCCGCTGCCGGAGTGACACCAGATGCACTCAAAACAAAAGAAGTCTGACCGCATACAGAAGTTTGTGTAGAAGTTGCCGCACCTACTGCCGGAGTACCCGTACATGCTGTTCCAGCAGTGACATTTACAGCATAATCCTCATATTCTCCATATCCCAGATAAGGTTCAGCACAGGAACTTGTTGCTGTGATTGCTTGTGCATACTGTGCCTTAACTCTCATTCTGATATTTCCTGCCGGAGCCGAAACCGGAATTGCGATAGAAGCTGTCACCACAGAGCCTGCAGCCGGTGAAGTTCCTATTGCAAAAAATTCTGACGCATCAAAAACACCATCATCATTAAAATCGAGCCATGCAGCCACATATTGGGTTCCAAGGTGTGGAGGAATTGTTACCGAAATATTATACGATTGTCCGGCAACAACGCTAGCTGCTGTTCCGGCCGTATAATCTCCATATCCAAATTCTGAGCAGGCAGAAGAGTTGTTAATCCCGGCAAAAGTAACATTTACAATTTCATCGCCATCGGTGCAGTCTCCTTCCTCCGGCGTACAATAAGATTGTGATTGAGCTGTAATTGACGCCAATAAAAATGCGCCAAAAAATAAACCTTTGATTTGTGTAAAGTCTTGTCTTACACCTGACAGTAATGTAGTTTTTTTCATGAAAAATTATTTTCATGCAAATAACCTTAATACATGGACTAAGATTTGTATTAAATATTATTTACATCGTTATACTTCACTAAGATATGAATTTTATTATTAAAACAAAATCCTAAAAGCCAAAACAGGGAACAAATCCTTAAATTTTAACAATTATCAGGAATTATAAGCCCGCAGAAAAGGGCAATGAAAGCTGATAATTTATTCTTACTTTTATCGCTACAAAAAATTTAAAATGAACGACACAATCATCACTATCATTGCTTTCATAATTGCCTTAGCCATAGGTCTTTTTATTGGAAAAGCATTGTTTTCAGCCAACGCAAAATCAGAAAAAGCAAGCCTTGAAGAAAGGGTAAACGGACTGATGTCACAGATGGAACAATTAAGACAACAGCATCAGCACGAAATCAGAAATACAGAAAATCAATTGCAGCAAACTGCAATGGAAAGAGAAAACCTCCGGGCTGAAAAAGAAGCTCTTGCTATTCAGCTTTCTAAAAAAGAAGTTGATTTCGAAAACTTATGGGAGCGAAACAAGGAACAAAAACAGGAGGTAGAGCAATTACAGGAAAAATTCACAAAGGAGTTTGAAAACCTTGCCAACAAAATACTGGAAGAGAAATCTTCAAAATTCACAGAACAAAATAAGGAGAACTTAAAAAACATACTCTCCCCTCTTCAGGACAAAATCCAGCTTTTTGAGAAAAAAGTAGAAGATACACATAAAGAAAGCATTGACTATCATGCCGCACTTCGTCAGCAAATATTGGGTCTTCGTGAAATGAACGAACAGATGAGCAAGGAAACGCTTAATCTTACAAAAGCCCTAAAAGGAGACAGCAAAATGCAAGGAAACTGGGGCGAACTGATTCTGGAAAGAGTACTTGAAAAATCTGGTCTTGAAAAAGGGAGAGAATATGAAGTGCAGCAAAGTTTTATAACCGAAGACGGAACACGTGTTTTTCCTGACGTTGTAATCAATCTTCCTGACGGAAAGAAAATGGTTGTGGATTCAAAAGTATCACTGATTTCCTATGAAAAATACATCAATGAGGAAGATGATATCCTGAAAGCTTCTTTTTTAAAAGAGCATCTAAATTCCATAAGGAGACACGTAGAGCAACTGGGGGCTAAAAACTATCACGACCTTTACCAAATAGAAAGCCCGGATTTTGTCCTGCTCTTTATCCCTATGGAACCCGCATTTGCCATAGCTTTAAATGAGGATGCTACCTTATACAATAAAGCTTTCGAGAAAAACATCGTGATTGTGACGCCTTCTACCCTTTTGGCAACCTTACGCACTATTGATAGCATGTGGACCAATCAAAAGCAACAGGAAAACGCTTTCGAAATAGCCCGACAAGCCGGAGCTCTCTATGACAAATTTGAAGGATTTGTGAGCGATCTGGTAAAGATTGGCAAAAAAATGGACGAAGCAAAAACAGAATATCAGGGTGCAATGAACAAACTTTTTGACGGAAAAGGCAACCTTATCAACAGCGTAGAACGATTGAAAAAAATGGGAGCCAAAGCCAAAAAATCACTTCCTGAAAATATATTGAGAAGAGCAGAAACTGACGAAACTGAAAATTAATTCCTTTTTATCATGGACAAGATTTACAAAACTCCAAAATCTTCGCGAATCACGATTTCCGAATTGATGTTGCCTTCGCATTCCAACTTTAGCGGCAAAATTCACGGCGGCTATATCTTGTCTCTGATGGACCAGATTGCGTTTGCCTGTGCTTCAAAATTTTCCGGAACCTATTGCGTTACCGCTTCCGTAGATACTGTAGATTTCCTTAATCCAATTGAAATTGGCGAACTGGTCACATTAAAAGCTTCCGTAAATTATGTTGGCAACAGTTCGATGGTAATTGGCATTCGTGTTACTGCAGAAAACATACAGACCCGAAAAGTTAAACATTGCAATTCGTCCTACTTCACTATGGTCGCAAAAGATGATTCGGGCAAAAATGTATCCGTACCAAGATTAACACTTACAACAGCAGAAGAAGTGCGTCGTTTTTGCGATTCCCTCAGAAGAATCCGATCCAAAAAAGAGCACAGGGAACAGGAGATTTTATTTGACCATACTTCACTGGATATGCTGCAGGAGATTCAAAACATGGACATCAAAATCCATTTATAAAAGGTTTCAAATATTTTAGTATCAAGGCCATAACTTTTTTATTATAAAATTATTTTCTTTATAGTTTTATTATATATTTGCTATATTATTTCCTAATTTTTTGACAGCAAATCTATGAAACAAAACTATTTTTTAAAGAAATCACTATTATTACTACTTTTCTTTGCCTTTCTTTCATGCGGTTCCGATAACGATTATGTGCCTATACCAGAACCCACCTCACCGGTTGTAGTTGATCTTGCTGCCGTTCCTTATTCAAAATTATCAGACTACAAATTCTTTGAAGGAACGATGAAAAATCAGGTTCCGTCACTTGACGTATTACCTTATGAGCCAGCCAGCCAACTTTTCACAGATTATGCTCACAAAAAGAGATTTGTATGGATGCCAAAAAACAAAAAAGCTGTTTATGACGGCGACGGAAAAACATTGGTTTTCCCTGTTGGTACGGCATTAATAAAAACCTTTTATTATGATAATGTACAGCCTAACAACACCACCCGTATTATTGAAACCCGGGTAATGATCCGAAAAGAAGAAGGCTGGATTTTTGCCAATTATGTATGGAATTCGGAACAAACCGAAGCAACACTTGATCCAAACGGCAGTTTCACAGAAATTACCTGGAGAGAGGGAGCAACTATAAAAACTGCGAATTATCGCATTCCGTCCTCTGCTGGAGGTGAATGCCTGACCTGTCATAAATCAGTAGACAAAGCTCTTCCAATTGGACCAAAACCTCAAAACCTGAACTTCGCAATAAATTATGGTTCAGGCAGTAAAAATCAATTGGAAAAATGGGCCGAAGTAGGCTATCTGGATAATAATTATCCTAGAAATATTGTATCGACTGTAAGATGGAACGATACATCGCAACCATTAGAAAAAAGAGTACGATCCTATATTGACATTAATTGCGCCCACTGTCATCAAGAGGGCAGCCATTGCTCCTATCGTGATATGCGTTTTGCCTTCAGTGAAACTTCTGACATATCTAATATGGGGGTTTGTATGGTTCCCGTTGACAATGTCGGCAGTGGATTATCACACATTGTGGCACCGGGAAGCCCTGGAAGATCTGTAATGTCTTTCCGACTGGAATCTGTAAACGAGTCAACACGAATGCCTTTACTCGGAAGAACGATTGTACATGAAGAAGCTGTCGAAATGATTAACCAATGGATTAGCTCTTTAGACACAAGATGTAACTAATAAACAAACAACAAATTATGAAAAAAAAATTACCCCTAATTATCCTTGCCTTTTCCGCATTTTTTGCTCAGGCACAAGATAATTGTCAATCTGCCCTGACTATTACAGCGGGAAGATACACAGTTGATCAGATCAACGGAAGCGCCAACACCTATGGTATATGTGCGGGAACCGGAACCGCACCAAATTCTGAATGGTACAAATACACACCAACTACCAGTACTTCTGTGACCATAACAACAGACCTGTTGGTCAATATTGGTGGCGACACCCGATTTCACATTTACAGAGGCACATGCGGAGCCTTGACTTGCGCCGGTGGAGATGACGATAGTGGAAATTTAGGAAACGGATATTTATCTGCTCACACTTTTAACGTTACGGCCGGAATCACCTATTATATCGTTTTTGATAACAAATGGCGAAGCACCGGTTTTGATTTTGTTCTTGCAGAAGGCCCTTATACCCCTGAACAGCCGCAAGTTCCCGGGCAGATTGTTAGATTTAATGCTCAATCTATTACCCTTATTGGAAGTTATAAAAATTGTGTGGTAGACATGAATGGTGATTATCTGGATGACATTGTTGGTATCAGCAGTACCAATCTCAATATCCTTTACCAAAACGCTGCCGGCGGATTTACTTCTGCAACCGTACCTACTACAAATGCCACTTTTATGCCTTCATGGAGCGTAACAGCTGGTGATTTTGACAAAAATGGTTATAATGACTTATTATTTGGTGCCGGTAATGGTGTGACTTTCCTTAAAGCGAACAGCACAGGAACAGCCTACACTGCAATATCAGGTCCTCAATCTATTTTCAGTCAGCGTTCCAATTTTGTAGACATTAATAATGACGGCCATCTTGATGCTTTTGTCTGCCATGATGTTAACCCTAACGTTTATTACCTCAACGACGGAAACGGAAACCTTATCTTCCACCAGGGAGGTATGGGCGATTATCCAAACGGAGGAAATTACGGTTCAATATTCGTAGATTATGACAACGATGGTGATCAGGACCTTTTCATTGCAAAATGTAGAGGCGGTAACCCGGCAGCCAGTACTGATGAACTTCACAGAAACAACGGAAACGGAACTTTTACCAATGTAGCCGCTGAAGCCGGATTAGCGGATCCTGATCAATCATGGTCAAGTGCTTTCGGAGATTTTGACAATGATGGCTATATGGATGTTTTAATTGGTTCAAATGCCGGAGGAACAGCACAAAAACTGATGCGTAATAATAAAAACGGAACGTTTACAAATGTAACTGCGGGTTCAGGTTTTGACACATACAACAATATGGGGAGAGAATATATTGCCCGTGATTTTAACAACGACGGATTTATTGATGTATATGGTCCGGGCGGTATTATTATGATTAACAATGGTGACTGGACCTTTACAAAATCTGGTGGTGCGCCACCTAATGGTTCCATTGGAGACTTAAATAACGACGGTTTCCTTGACGTACAATCAGAAAATACCATTTACCTCAACCAGGGAAATGACAATAACTGGATTACAATAAACCTTAAAGGTGTTCAAAGCAACGGAAACGGTATTGGAGCCAGGGTAGAACTTTATGGAGCATGGGGCAAACAAATCCGTGATGTTAGAAGTGGCGAAGGTTTTGAATTTGCCAATACGCTAAATACTCATTTTGGAATAGGAACAGCTACAGCTATTGAAAAAGTAATTATCAAATGGCCTTCAGGATTGGTAGATCAGATTATGAACCCAACTAAAAACACCAGACTTCTGGTAACCGAGGGTTCTACTTTAGGCGTATCTGAAGCAAACAGCGCTATGTTTGTAATTTACCCTAATCCGGCATCCAATCAAATCCGAATCCAACTGAATGAAATGAAATATGACATTACTGATGCAAAAATTTATGACTATAACGGAAGAATGGTTTCTGATGTAAAAATCAAAGACAATACTATCGATATCCAGTCATTATCTGTAGGAAACTATATGATGGTTCTACAGAACAGCAACGGTGAAAAATTCTCCCAAAAATTCATTAAAAAATAAAATACACATTAATCAATAAAAAAAATCCCGAACGATGTTCGGGATTTTTTTATTCCTTATAATCAGTCTATCCTGTTTAAACTTACGAATTGGACTTCTAAATTATTCCACTATTAAGGTTTTAGTTGCGTTTCCATAATCTGTCCTCACAACCACCATATACGATCCTGTAGTCAAATCTGAGGTATTTATTGTAACTTGAGATTCCGAAATTGCCTGTACTCTTACTACTCTTCCTAAATTGTCATAGACTTTAATTTCACCGCCTGACACAAAATCAGGAAGCTCCAATGTTGTAAAACCTTTGGCAGGATTGGGATACATCTTAAACGATTCAGCAGTAAAATTTTCTGTACCCAGTGTAAAATTAGCTACAGTGGCACCACTATTTCCAGGACCATGATAGCCCATTGCCAAACTTCCCGGTCTGTGTGCCCAAGCCAGATTGAGTGGCTGTGCCGAAGTGCTAAAAGTATAATCGTTAGAATCGCCGGTATCACGGGCACGTGTAGCTGTTACGGTCCTTACACCGGTATTAATCACATTTGAAGTTACCGTCCAGTTTTGACTGGCATCCAATGGCGGCGTAGCTCCTATTCCGGCAAATGTTCTGTCTGTCATAGCGGTTCCGTCAAAAATCACTACATCACTTCCGTTGTCATTCATAGACGTAGCATTAAAAGACAAGCCGAGCCAATCAGTAGACGGCCCTACAAGAGTAAGTGTAACTAAACTGCTGTTTACTTCTATAGCAGCAGTAAATCCGGAGGTCAAAGTGACGGTTCCGGTGCTGTAAGTCTGGGCACTCAAACCGAAACCCGAAAGTAGTGTTGTAAAAAAGGCCAAAGTAGTTTTTCTCATATTATTTTGTTTTTAGGATTTGTATCAGCTTGTCATCATTAGACAGTATAGCATAATCAAGTGCGGAGTTTCCCCTGTTGTCCTTAGCATACGGGTCTGCTTCCGCTTTTATCAGGAAAGCGGCAATTTCATAGTTCTTAAAAATCGAAGCGTATATCAAAGCTGTAGTTCCGTTAGAATCCGGGATATTCGGATTAGCTTTTTTTTCAAGCAGCTTTTTTACTATTGCTACATTTCCTTTTACGGAAGCCGCCATCAGGGCTGTACCCATACCGCTAACAGCATTAATATCTTTGACGTGGTGTATCAAAAAATCTGCAACCGACGTATTGCCTCTGTAACAGGCCAAAATTAACGGGGAATAGCCTTCGGGCGATAAATCATTTATACAATCAGGACTATGTTTCATCAATGTCTTTACCTCATCAACTGTTCCGGTTCGGGCCACATTGAAAATATCTTTCTGGGAAAAGACAGTTGTGGATAAAAAGAAAAGAAAAAGAAGAAAAGTAGTTTTTTTCATAAGCGGCTTATTTAAATCCGAAACAGATATTCTTAAAAATTTATCCTTTGAATTTAATATTGTTTTACAAATCAGTTAAATACAAAAGAAAGATAAGTATTTTTAATAAAAATATATTCGGTTTTAGAATAATTTTAAAACAATAAAAATATTTAAAAATTAAAAAGCCCCCAATCCGGGGGCTTACTCATTACGATTCAGCGACTATTATTTTGAATTCTTTAGTGTTTCCAAATATAATAAAACATCTTCTCTGTAACTGGCTCCAATAGGAATTTCAATACCGTCAACTTCAATTTCATTTAATGTAAAGGCAGTAATTTTTGACGTATTTATAATAAAGGAGCGATGAATTCGCAAAAAATTATCCTGATTTAATTCCTGCTGAATGTCTCCTATTTTATATTTTGAGGTAATATTCTTATCGCCCGTCGTATTGATTTTTATATAATCCTTCAGGCTTTCAATATAGATAATATCGTTGGTATTAATTTTATAGTTTTTAATTCCCGATTTCACCAAAATAAATTCATCCGGAACAGATTCTTTCGATTTTACTTCAATACTGGTACTATTTGCGCTTAAAAATTTGTCAACTGCTTTGAAAAAACGCTCAAAAGTAATTGGCTTTAGCAGATAGTCCACAACTCCCAAATCATAGCCTTCCAGGGCATAATCCCGGTAGGCAGTAGTTAGTATGGTTTTAGGTGGATTTTTTAGATTTTTTAAAAATTCTATTCCCGTAATGTTAGGCATTTTTATATCCAGAAACATCAAATCAATCTTTTGCAAATTTAATATCTCAAAGGCTTTCAATGCCGTATTACAGGTGGCAACAACTTCTAAATTGTCTATTTTTGCGATATGCTTTTCGATTAACCGAATTGCCAGCGGTTCGTCATCAACTACCAGACATTTAATCTTCATATGCTATTATTTTGATTGATTTTTAAAACTACTGAAAACAAATTTGAAGCCTGTTTTATATCCAATGAATAATTACCGGAATAGATCAGGTCAAGTTGTTTCTTTATGTTGTTTAACCCTATTTTTTCTCTGTCCTTGCTTACATAATCGCTTGAAACCGTGTTTGAAATTTCAAATGAAAAATGATTCCCTTTTTGAGTAATAGAAATCGCTATTTTTGGAGAACCGCTATCTTCTCCCGCACCATGTTTAAAGGCATTTTCTACCAATGACAAAAGCAACAATGGCGGTATTTCAATATTATTTTCAATAGCAGTATCAAAAGTAATTTCTAACCTATCGTCATATCTCAATTTCTCCAGTTCGATATAGTTTTTTATCAGTTCTATTTCGTTTGACAAGGAAACAAATTGACCATTGCATTTATATAAAACATGATCCAGAATATCAGAGAGCTTTCCAATAGCACTGGCTGTCTTGGGGGAATTATCTAAAGAAAGCGAATAAATATTGTTCAGCGTATTAAACAGAAAGTGCGGGTTCAATTGTGCCTTCAGCATTTTTAGTTCCGATTCTGTTTTTTTTTGCTCTAACTGCCTTGCCTCGTTTTTTTTCTGCTCGTTATTGACAAAATATTTCACAAATAAAAACTGAAAGGATATTGAAAAAACGGCAGGAAAATATTTAGCCACTAACGAATGGATGTCAGTAAGAATTTCATAAACTGATTCCTGTTCAAAAGGTCGTGTTCTGACCAGTTCCTCTCCTACATGAACTGTCAAAATTCTGGCAAGGGCAGAAAATAAATAAAACGAAAGCAGAAATAAAATTACGGACAGGAAATATTTCTTTTTCAATATAAATTTTGGAAGCAAATAATACGCAAGAAAATAAGCTGCCAGCATTTGCGGAATATGAATGCAAAAATTGAATAACAAAATTACTCCCAGCGGATCATGACTCTCATCTAACAAACCCACCGGAATGTAGGTTATTACTATAATAAACCAGAATAGGAGATGCTGTGCTAATCTGTGAGTCCGGACATATTCCGATATTTTTTTAAAATTATCCATCGCTAAAAAGAAATAAAGATAATCAAGAACCTTTTAATTTCAACCGCTGTCGACAAAAACGCCATTTTCACTCCTGAATACTGTTTTTTCGCCCTAAAGACCATTTTAGCACTATAAATCGGGTATTTACCTGCAAAAAAGCTGTTTCTGTCTTATGTTACTTTCACGCTTCATAAAACATCCAATCTTTGCCCTGTAATTGTAAACAAAATCATCATGAAAAAAATAGTATTCATAGCAATCCTGCTTTCTTTTACGGCAATCTATTCCCAGGAAGCCCAAAAGACCATCACTGTAAGCGGAAAAGTAATTGAAAAAAAGACCGCTGCTGTACTGGAATTTGCAACGGTTACTTTTACAAATAGTCCGGGCGGCGAATCGGTTGCAGGGTCAATAACAGATGGCAAGGGAAATTTCAGTCTTAAAATAGTACCCGGAAAATACCATATTAAAGCGGAGTTTATTGGTTTGGAAAGCAGCATCATAGAAAACATTGACCTGCAAGCCGATCAGGTATTGCCAACATTTTTGCTGGACGAGATTCCAACACAATTGGAGACCGTAGAAATCCAGACTGAAAAAACAACCATAGAACATAAACTGGACAAAAAGGTGTTTAATGTGGGCAGTGATTTGGTTTCAAAAGGAGGCAATGCAACCGACATTTTAAACAATGTACCCTCAGTAAGTGTTAACTATAATGGTACTGTTAGTTTACGGGGCAATACCGGTGTCCGAATCCTTATTAATGGGAAACCTTCCGTTTTGACTGCCAATAACGGGTTGGAACAAATTCCGGCAGAGAATATCGAAAAAATAGAAGTCATCACCAATCCATCCTCCAAATATGACTCTGAAGGAACAGCCGGAATTATCAATATCGTATTAAAGAAAAACAAAAGCAAAGGATTTGGAAGTTCCGTTCAGGTTACGACAGGAATTCCCGACAATCATGCCTTAGGTTACAACGTAAATTATAAAAACAAAAAAATCAATATTTTTTCAGATTTGAGATACCGATACATCTACTTTCCGGGCAACGAATCTACCTCAAGAACCATTTATGACGGTAATGTTATCGATTCGTATTTGGACGGAACTGTGGACAGGGAAAGAACAAACAGAACATTTACGGCTTACATGGGTGGTGATTATTATTTCAACGACAAAAACATGATTACACTGAGCTATTTTTACAGAAACAATACCAGCAGAAGAACCGTTGACTATGCTTTTAATTATTTGGACGAAAACCGCAATCCCGAACGGAATGTCAATGCTAAAGAAGCTTACAGAGAACCGCAAACTGCCAATCAGATTGAATTGAACTACATCAAAACATTTGCTAAAGAAGGTCAAAAGTTCACAATCAACCTGCAATATGATTTTTGGAATGATGACGAAAACGAATCGATTGCCGAGCAGGAATTTTTTCCGGTTGCCTTGCCGGTGAGGGCGTTAAAAAGCAGAAACATTGAAAGCAGCAAAGACTTCCTGTTTCAATCGGATTACAGCTTACCGATTAACGAAAAATCTAAAATCGAATTTGGATTAAAAGGTGAAATCAGACGAATCAACAGCGATTATCAGGCCTACGACAATAATGTTGCTATTGACAGCCTAAACAACTTATTGCATTATGATGAAAGAATCATCGGGGCCTATGTACAATACGGAAGCAGCATCAAAAAGTTCAGCTATTTATTAGGACTTAGAATCGAAGATTCAAAGACGGGAAGCAACGACAGAATCAATTTGTTCAATATTGATAAAAAATATACCGATTTCTTTCCAACCGCCCATTTTACCTATGAAATCAATGATGTTTTCAATGTCCAGTTAAGTTATAGCCGCCGTATCAGCCGTCCCGGTTTTTGGCAACTCAATCCGTTTGGCGGAATTGCAGACCGAAGAAACATCCGAATCGGAAATCCTGATTTGGATCCGGTATATACCAATTCGTATGAACTCGGAACTTTAATCAAATGGGGAAAAGTAACCATCAATCCTAGTATATACCATCAATATTCAAAGAACATTTTTGAAGATATCCGCTTTACAAATTCTGATGGCTTTTTAGTAGAACAGGCTATAAATTCCGGAACAGAAAGCAGAATTGGAGCCGAAATCAGTTTTACTTATTCTCCTTTAAAATGGCTGACACTTACCGGAGAGGCAAACTATTATACTTTTGAGCAAAAAGGGATGTTTCATGTTTCGGATAAAAATTTTCTATCCAAACAAAGCACGCGCATCAAATTTTCTACCTGGAATTTCCAGACCAACCTGAATTATCTTGGAGCTACAAGCAGCGGCCAATACAGTTCGAAATCGCAATATTGGTTTGATTTGGGCATGGGGAAAGATATCTGGAACGAAAGAGCTACCATAACCTTAAAAGCAGATAATATTTTCGACTCCCGGATTTCAAAAGGTTCTGCCAGAGGAGATGATTATGCCCTTAATTATAGTTACAGAAGTCCCGGCCCAAGAGTATATGCCACATTTACGTATCGATTGAACAGAAAAAAGAGCGATAGAGAACGTTTGCCTGACTAATGAAAACAAAAATCCCAACTCATGGTCGGGATTTTTTATTATTTACTCAAGTACATTTTGCGTCGGCTGTACAGCTCATAGAACTGATCGTCTTTCAGGTCATCGATAAACAAAATGCTTTCTCCTGTAGATTTCATTTCCGGACCAAGCGCCTTGTTAACTCCTGAAAATTTGCTAAAAGAGAAAACCGGCTGTTTTATGGCAAATCCTTTTAAGTGAGGATTAAAGTCGAAGTCCGTCACTTTATTATGCCCTAACATTACTTTAGTCGCATAATTTACATAAGGCTCGCCATATGCTTTTGCAATAAACGGAACCGTTCTGGATGCTCTTGGGTTAGCCTCGATGATATAAACCATATCATCTTTAATAGCAAACTGGATATTAATCAGACCTACCGTTTTCAAAGCCAATGCAATTTTCTTCGTATGGTCTTTAATCTGCTGCATCACGAACTCACCCAAATTGAATGGTGGCAACGTTGCATTTGAATCTCCCGAATGCACTCCGCAAGGTTCAATATGCTCCATGATTCCGATGATGTAAACATTTTCACCGTCACAGATGGCATCTGCTTCTGCCTCAATTGCTCCATCCAGATAATGGTCTAACAACAGCTTATTTCCAGGAATACTACGCAACAAATCGATTACGTGCTCTTCCAATTCTTTTTTATTGATAACGATTTTCATTCCTTGTCCACCAAGCACATAAGATGGTCTGACCAGCAAAGGAAAATCTAATTTATCTGCCAAAGCCGATGCTTCATCAGCAGTTTCGGCAATCCCGAATTTAGGGAACGGAATATTCAATTCTGTCAGGAGTTCTGAAAAACGTCCTCTGTCTTCTGCCAAATCCAGGGCATCAAAGCTGGTTCCTATAATCTTGATTCCGTATTTGGAAAGCTTTTCTGCCAGTTTTAATGCCGTCTGTCCTCCTAACTGTACGATTACACCTTCCGGTTTTTCATGCTGGATAATGTCATAGATATGCTCCCAGAAAACCGGCTCGAAGTATAATTTGTCTGCCGTATCAAAATCGGTTGAAACGGTTTCAGGATTACAGTTAATCATTATCGTTTCATAACCGCATTCTTTAGCCGCCAAAACACCATGTACACAGGAATAGTCAAACTCAATTCCCTGACCGATTCGGTTTGGACCTGAACCAAGCACAACCACTTTCTTTCTATCGGTTACGGAGCTTTCGTTATGGACATATCGTTTACCGTCTGCCGTTTCAATTTCGGCTTCAAAAGTTGAATAGTAATAAGGTGTTTTTGCCTTAAACTCTGCAGCACAGGTATCAACCAGTTTGTAAACGCGGTTGATGTTCATTTCTTCACGCAACTTGTGCACCTGACTTTCAAGACAGCCCATCATGTGAGCAATCTGCCTGTCGGCAAAACCTTTCTGTTTGGCTTCCAACAATAATTCTTTTGGAAGCGTATCTATTTTAAAGTTGGAAATTTCTTTTTCCAACGTATATAATTCTTCGTATTGTTTCAGAAACCACATGTCAATTTTAGTGATTTCATGAATCCTGCTCAACGGAATACCCATTTGGATGGCATCATAAATCACAAAAACACGATCCCAGCTTGCAAAAGTCAGCTTTTCAATAATCTGCTCGTAGTTTGTATAGCCTTTGCCGTCAGCACCCAGACCATTTCTTTTGATTTCCAAAGATTGTGTAGCTTTATGCAAAGCCTCCTGGAAGGAACGGCCAATACCCATCACCTCTCCTACTGATTTCATCTGAAGCCCTAACGTTCTGTCTGCACCTTCAAACTTGTCAAAGTTCCAACGTGGTATTTTTACGATTACATAATCCAAAGTAGGCTCAAATAAGGCCGAAGTCGACTTGGTAATCTGGTTTTGCAATTCGTCCAGGTGATATCCCAAAGCCAGTTTTGAAGCAATCTTGGCAATAGGATAACCTGTTGCTTTTGATGCCAGGGCCGAAGAACGGGAAACACGCGGATTGATTTCGATGGCTACAATATCTTCTCTTTCATCCGGAGATACTGCAAACTGCACGTTACATCCACCTGCAAAATTTCCAATGCTTCGCATCATCTTGATGGCCATGTCACGCATTTTTTGGAAAGTAGCATCAGATAATGTCATTGCCGGGGCTACCGTAATAGAATCACCTGTATGGATACCCATCGGATCCATATTTTCAATAGAACAGATGATTACGACATTATCATTTTTATCTCTTAAAAGCTCTAGTTCATATTCTTTCCAACCAAACAATGCCTTATCGATAAGTACTTCGTGTATTGGAGAAGCTTCCAATCCTTTGGTAAGCAAATCATCAAAATCTTCTTTTTTATGTACGAAAGCAGCTCCGGTTCCTCCTAAGGTAAACGAAGGGCGTATTACCAACGGAAAACCAAATTCCTGTGCGATTTCTTTTCCCTGAAGGAAAGAAGTAGCTGTTTTTGCAGGTGCTGCCGGAATATCAATTTTCTGAAGCAATTGCTTGAACTGTTCACGGTCTTCGGTAATATTAATGGCATTGATATCCACACCAATTAATTTCACGCCAAAATCTGCCCAGATTCCTTTTTCATCGGCTTCCAGACATAAATTCAAGGCAGTCTGTCCTCCCATTGTTGGCAAAACGGCATCAATCTGCGGATGTTCTTTAAGGATTTCAATGATAGACTTGGTTGTCAGTGGCTTCAAATAAACATGGTCGGCCATTGACGGGTCTGTCATAATTGTAGCGGGATTGGAATTGATTAAGATAACTTCAATTCCTTCTTCTCTGATAGATCGTGCGGATTGCGAACCAGCATAATCAAACTCGCAGGCCTGTCCGATAACGATTGGACCTGAACCGATGATTAAAACTGATTTAATTGAATTGTCTTTCGGCATGTTGTTGTGTGTTGTTGTAGTTAATCCTGGCAGGGCTGACACCCTGAACCTATTTAAAATTTAGCGACAAGGTATAAAAAAAGGCGGTACTGAAATTAAGTAACGCCTTTATCGATGTTTATCTAAACATTATTTTTTGTGTCTTGGTTCAGAAGAAACAGTAAGTTTATGTCTTCCTTTAGCTCTTCTACGAGCAAGCACTTTTCTTCCATTGGCTGTAGCCATTCTTTCCATAAAACCGTGCTTATTTCTTCTTTTTCTTTTCGATGGTTGAAACGTTCTTTTGCTCATTGCTTTATATCTTTAAAAATCTTAATTAAATATCTTTTTATAGGTTCGAAATCAATAGCTGTTCCAAAACCGAGTGCAAATATACGAAGTCTTTTTTTTCTGGCAAGTAGTTTTATAAAAATATTTTTAATTGATTTTATTACCTTTGCGACTCAAATATACAAAATTATGTTCCATAGAAATATTAAACTCATCTTAGCCGGACTAATTATCGCTACCGGAATTTGGCAATTTACAGAAAACAACATCGGAAACGGGATTTTCCTTATCCTGTTATCACTGGTCTTTATATTACTTTATTTTAAAAATGAATTTATACTTCTGGCTTTCCTTAAATTGAGAAAACAGGATTTTGCCGGAGCTCAAAAATGGCTGGCCTACATCAAAAATCCTGAAACGGCTTTGGTCAGAAAACAGCAAGGATATTACAACTACCTTCACGGACTGATGCTTTCGCAAACCAACCTGATGCAGGCTGAAAAGCATTTCAAAAAAGCGGTGGAGTTAGGGTTGTCAATGGATATGGACCTTGCCGTTGCCAAATTAAACCTTGCCGGTGTTGCTATGTCAAGACGAAGAAAAATCGAGGCCACGAACCTGTTGAACGAGGTTAAAAGATTAGACAAGCAGAACATGCTTAAAGACCAGGTGAAGATGATGAAGGAACAATTGAAGAAAATCTAAAAAGAAATACCTACCATAAAAAAGCCATACTTTTCAGTATGGCTTTTTTATTTAGTATCCCTCTGTCGGAATTTCTATTACATATTTCTTTTTCGCCGGGTTCGTCAACTTCCTGTCGCGAAGCCATGGATTATGGATTTTCAAAATCTTATAATTGATTCCCTGTGATTTTGCGAAAGAAGCCAGGTCTGTAATCGAGCTGTCAATTTCCAGCTTTCGGGTTGGAATTGCCTGATATAATTCTGCCGGCGCCACATTGAATCCGTATTGTACCGGGTTTTGCATAATTTGCTTCAAGGCCAGAATCCTGAAAACATAACGCGCTGTCTCATCCGTCAAAAGGAGGTCATAATAATTTGTAACTCCCTGAATCGTTATTTGCTTATTGACTCCGCCAAAACCTCCATTATAAGAAGCCGCAGCCAATGTCCAGCTACCAAACTTTTTATAGGCATCCAACAGGTATTTGCAGGCTGCTTCTGTCGATTTTTCAAGATGGTATCTCTCATCAACAACATCATTTACCTCCATACCTCTTTCTTTTGCCGTGTCTGCCATAAACTGCCAGAATCCTTTGGCTCCCGCAGAAGAGGTAGCATTCATCAATGCACTTTCTGCAACGGCAAGATATTTAAAATCATCCGGAACCCCATTTTTTTTGAGGATGGGTTCTATAACCGGAAAAAAGCGGTTGGCCCTTTTTATAATCAAAAGCGTAGAAGCGTCCAGGTTTGCATTAACCAGCAACTCCCTATCAAAGCGTTCTTTTACGTCAACAATATTCAGGGGTGTTTTTTCTCCGGCAAAATCAATTTCTGCAGGAAAAAAATAGCCTTTTTCTACCGGAGCCTTATCTCCTATTTTTTCGTCGGAAACCGCATGGATTAAAATGCCGCTCACCAAAACAACCGAGGCTATCAAGCCAGTCTTCTTCATCAATTTCATAGTCTTAGTCTTTAGTCTTTGAGTGTATTTTGTAAACCTACAAACATTTTTTTAATTTTTACGTTCCTAATATAATTTTAGGAAGGTGTTCGTTCAGCCATTTAAACTTGTTAATAATCATAATATGTGTTCCGCCTTTTACAGGAATAAATCCCTTAATGTATTTAGGAGGAAAAACCTCATCCGCATCTCCATGAATATGAACCACTTGTTCGTCCGGTATTGCCCTATCCCATAAAATAATCTGCTCCAGAGCCCAGTCCAGATATTTTTTGTCTCTCATGGAAAGAAATTTTTCATAAAGCTTCAGCTTTTTGTTCATCTTATCGTTTCCAAAAGAAAATTTCGCAAAGGCTTCCACGTTCTGCATCAGCCCGGTGGGAAAAAACTTGTAGGCTCTTATTGATTTTGCAACTTTCATCCTTCTCGGAAACTCTGCATTGCATTTGACACTTGAAATAATAATCACTTTTCTTGCCTTTACAAATCGGGCCATTTCCTGTACTAAAACTCCGCCAAAAGACACACCAATAAGTACGGGATTTTCATGTTTTATTTCTTTCGCCATTCGTTCTGCATAACCTGCAAGACTCTCTCCTTCAAGCGGAATCGTCCATTCTAAAAGATGGGTTTCGAACTGGTCTTCAGGCAGATGAATCCTTTCAAAAATTGTGGAGCTAGCGGCCATACCCGGCATAAAATATACTGGAATTTTTTCCATCAGAATTGTTTTAACGGTATCATAACAGCAACAAAAGGTTTTTATTACGAAATTTGTATAAAATTATGGTTTTTATCCCAAACACCTCTTCTCAACATTTTAAATAATCGATAAGTTATAAAACGACAATGTTTTCAAAATCAAAACCCATGCCGTTTAAACCATCGATACCACTACAATATCTTTATTTGAATTATGGAAATTAAAGACAACACTTTTTCAAGACAGTTTGAAGTCCATAGTGACGGAAAACTAATTGCGGTTGAATACTCTTTTCAGGAGAAAAAAATTTTTCTCACTAAAATACTCACTCCTGAACAATTTGAGAATGACGATTTTATAAATGACTTCCTAAAAGAAATCATGTCTATTGCAGAACAACGGAAATTAAAAGTAGTGCCTATACATCCGAAAATAGCAGCCTTTTTCAGAAAAAACCCTGCTTACAAAGAATTGCTTCCTCCGGGAATCCGCATTTAATTTGATTCGTCTGGCAAAGTTTTAGCCACAGATTAGAATAATTACGCTGATTTATGTTTGCTCCTGATTAAACTTCGCGGCTTCGCGAGCAATTTTTCACGCAAAGACGCAGAGGCGCAAAATTCTAACAATAGAAATATTGAACGTTATCATCGGGGAGATAAACCTCTAATGGTCATTTAAGTTTTTCAGCCACAGATTAGATAATTACGCTGATTTATGCTTGCTCCTGATTAAACTTCGCGGCT
>NZ_LMPW01000014.1:107609-107943 GCF_001423985.1 Flavobacterium sp. Leaf359
TGCGGCTTTGCGAGCAATTTTTCACGCAAAGACGCAGAGGCGCAAAATTCTAACAATAGAAATATCAAACGTTATCTATCAGGCATAAACCTCCAATAGTCATTAAGTTTTCAGCCAGATTAGAACAATTACACTGATTTAAGTTCGTTCCTGATGAAACTTAGCGGCTTCGCGTCTTTGCGAGCAATTTTTCACGCAGAGTCGCAAAATTCTAACAATAGAAATACTGAACGTTATCTATCGGGGAATAAACCTCCAATAGTCATTTAAGTTTTCAGCCACAGATTAGATAATTACGCTGATTTATGCTTGCTCCTGATTAAACTTCGCGGCT
>NZ_LMPW01000014.1:107957-114810 GCF_001423985.1 Flavobacterium sp. Leaf359
CGCGGCTTTGCGAGCAATTTTTCGCGTAAAGACGCAGAGGCGCAAAACAATATCAACTGTATTTTTGTTGTAAAGTTTCCGGCAATCCATTATTTTTATCGAATGACAGAAGAAAACCTTAAAATTCTTAGCTTCTTCGAAAACATCGAAAAATATTACGGATGTAAAACCGAAATCACGGAAGGATTGTATAGTCTCCATGAAAGTTTTGACAACCACTCAACTACCTGGAATTTGTCAGAGTTTACACTTATCCGTTCCGGTTACAGGAAAAGCGGCGGCCGGATGATGATGGAAGGCGAAAAGATGTATTTTGAAATTTCTGCCGCCCTGATTGTAAGCTTTAAGCAAACAGGCAGGAATTCTTTTGAGTTTATAGAAAAATATGGTGAATCCGTTTTCAGAATTACTAAAATCCGATTCCACTACAGGTATTAAAACATCTATTGCAATTAGGCTTCTACATTTAAAAACTCCATCCTAACCAAACCGTCTTCATCAATTTTGGTCAGGTTGATTTCATGCAGCGTATTTACCAATTCCGGATTCCATGGCGTTTTTACCTTTACATAATTCTCGGTAAAACCATGAATATAGCCTTCTTTGTTTTCTCCTTCAAACAAAACTGTCCTGTTGGTTCCTAACTGACTTTCATAAAAGGCCCTTCTCTTCTTAACAGATAATCCTCTCAACATTTTGCTTCTTTTGGCACGTATGTTGGCAGGAACAGGATTTGGCATTGCCACTGCTTCTGTATTGTCTCTTTCTGAATAGGTAAAAACATGCAGGTAGGAAATTTCCAAATCATTCAGAAAATGATAGGTTTCCAGGAAATGCTCATCGGTTTCACCGGGAAATCCTACAATAACGTCAACCCCTATACAGGCATGCGGCATTACTTCGCGGATTTTATTGACCCTGTTGGTATATACTTCTCTCAGATAGCGGCGCTTCATCTTTTTCAGAATATCGTTGCTTCCGGATTGCAGTGGAATATGAAAATGTGGCACAAATGTTCTTGATTTTGAAACAAATTCGATAGTTTCATCGCGAAGCAGGTTTGGTTCTATAGACGAAATTCTCAAACGCTCAATTCCTTCTACCTTGTCCAATTCCTGAACCAGTTCGTAAAAAGTGTGCTCGTGCTTCTTATTTCCGAATTCTCCTTTTCCATAATCTCCGATATTGACTCCGGTAAGGACAATTTCCTTGATGTTTTGCTGTGAAATTTCTTTGGCATTTTTCAATACGTTTTCCATCGTATCGCTTCTTGAAATTCCTCTTGCCAAAGGAATCGTGCAGTAAGTACATTTGTAATCACAACCGTCCTGTACTTTTAAAAAGGCACGGGTCCTGTCACCAATAGAATAACTGCCCACATAAAAATCTGCTTCGGCTATTTCGCAGGAATGTACTTCGCCGAAATCATTTTTCGACAAATCGTTTATATAATCTGTAATCTTGAACTTTTCTGTAGCACCCAAAACCAAATCCACACCATCAACCGCAGCCAATTCCTCCGGTTTCAATTGCGCATAACAGCCAACTGCCGCTACAAATGCCTTTTCATTGAGTTTCATCGCTTTCTTTACGACCTGCTTGAATTGCTTGTCCGCATTTTCTGTTACCGAGCATGTGTTTATAACATAAATATCGGCAACTTCTTCAAATTCGACACGGTCAAAACCTTCATCCTGAAAGTTTCGGGCAATAGTAGATGTTTCTGAAAAATTCAGCTTACATCCCAGCGTATAAAAAGCAACTTTTTTTCTGTTCTCTGTCATTATAAATTTTCCCGGAAATTGGGGAATTGGTATCTTTAGTTATATTTACATTTTGCAAATAGCCTGCAAATTTACATACAATATTTTTCAAAATGAAATCAATAATATACTACATATCAATATTTTGGATAACGTTAACTTTATGTTCCTGCGGAAAAAGAGCAGAAGAAAATCGCGACCATGAAGTTTTTCGCTTTAACCAGGATGCCAATGTCAGTTCTCTTGACCCTGCTTTTGCAAAATCGCAGGACAATATCTGGATGTGTAACCAGCTTTATAATGGCCTGATACAATTGGACGATAGCCTGAATATTAAACCAGACCTTGCCAAATCCTGGACGATTTCTGAAGATGGGAAAACCTATAATTTCAATTTGAGAAAAGATGTTTTCTTTCATAAAAGCGTCGTATTTGCCAACAGTAAAGATTCAACCCGTACCGTAAATGCCCATGATTTTGAATACAGCTTTAACCGACTTTTAGATGAAAAAATAGCATCGCCAGGTGGATGGATTATGCAGAATGTAGAAAATTTCAAGGCTAAGAATGATACTGTGTTTGAAATCCGGCTAAAGAGACCTTTTCCGGCCTTTTTAGGGCTGCTTTCCATGAAATATGCTTCAGTAGTTCCAAAAGAAGCTTTTGCTGTTCCCGGTTATGACTTTAGGACAAAACCTATTGGCACCGGTCCTTTTCAGTTCAAATTATGGGAAGAAAATGTGAAACTGGTCCTGAGAAAAAATCCGCTGTATTTTGAAAAAGATGAAAACGGAAATCAATTGCCGTATCTGGAAGCCGTAGCTGTAACTTTTCTACCTGACAAACAGAGCGGTTTCCTTTTATTCGCACAGGGTAAAATCGATTTTGTGTCCGGTCTCCATCCGTCTTATAAAGATGAAATTCTGACACAAAGCGGGGAACTTCAGGAAAAGTACAAAAAAGATGTCACCCTGATTACGGGACCTTATCTCAATACGGAATATCTTGGTTTCCGCATGGATGGAAATGACAAGGTATTACTCGACAAAAGAATACGACAGGCAATGAATTACGGATTTGACAGGCAAAAGCTGATAACCTATCTCCGAAACGGAATGGGAACTCCGGCCATAAACGGAATGATTCCTGCCGGGCTCCCGAGTTTTGATGCCTCAAAAATTGGCTATGATTATGATATTCAAAAAGCAAGGGATTTGGTTGCTGCTTATAAAAAGGCTACGGGCGACAAAAATCCAAAAATCACCTTGAGTACCAATGCTACCTACCTTGATATTTCAGAATACCTCCAACGGGAATGGAAAAAAATAGGTCTTGACGTTGCCATAGACGTCAATCCTCCGGCTACTTTAAGGCAAGCCATTTCTACAGGAAAAGTTTCTTTTTTCAGGGCAAGCTGGATTGCGGATTATCCGGATGCAGAAAACTACCTTTCATTGTTCTATAGCAAAAACTTTGCTCCTAACGGCCCTAATTACACACACTTTAAGAGTGATGAGTTTGACAGGCTCTATGAAAATGCTTTCTTAGAAACCGATAATGTCAAACGTTTTGAATTGTATCAAAAAATGGATGATTTAATTATCAAAGAAGCCCCGGTTATTCCTTTATTTTATGATAAGGTTGCCCGTTTTACGCGAAAAAACGTTACCGGTCTTGGCATAAATCCTTTAAATATGCTGGATTTACGCCGGGTTAAAAAAAGTAAAATATAGCGAATTCTCCTATTCCTAATTGTTTCCAAAATCTGATTCTATTTTGGCCGCCAATTCATACATTTAAGCTATAAAATCGGAAAGCATGAAAATCTTAATCATTGAAGATGAGGCCGGACTCCGGGAAGTAATCCAACAATCTTTAGAAAAGGAAAAATACATTGTGGAAACTGCCCATGATTTTATTTCAGGACTGGATAAGCTGGGTTCCTATGATTATGACTGTGTCCTGATTGACATTATGCTGCCTAACGGAAGCGGCCTGGATTTGCTGGCTGAGATAAAAAAACAACGAAAACAGGAAGCCATCATTATCATATCGGCAAAAGATGCGGTAGACGATAAAGTAAAAGGACTTGACCTGGGTGCCGATGATTACCTTAGTAAGCCGTTCCATCTCGCGGAATTGCACGCGCGCATCAAATCAGCCATTCGTCGGAAAAGCCACAATGGCGACAATCATATCGTATGGAAAAACCTGACCCTGTCACCGGAACAGAGAAGCGTTACAGTTAATAATAAAAATCTGGTCTTAAACCGCAAAGAATTCGACTTATTGTATTATTTTGTTATCAATCCCAATCGGCTAATCAATAAAACTGCGCTCGCAGAATATGTCTGGGGCGACCATACCGACCAGGCTGACAATCTTGATTTTGTATATTCGCAGATAAAGAATCTTCGTAAAAAACTGAAGGATGCCGATGCCGAAATGGACATACAGGCAGTATATGGTATTGGTTATAAAATGAGCTGATGAAATTACAAAATTATACGCTTCGCTATCTGGCAATAACGCTTCTTGCTGTCATCCCAATCTGGGCCGGCTTGTTTTATATGCTTATTCTGGACGAAGTGTATGACAATATTGATGATGACCTTAAAAATTCCAAAATCATTATTATCAGGCAGGCTTTTGCTGACGAAAAACTATTGAATACTCCGGAATTCGGCATTAACAAGTTCACTATAAAACCACTCCCAAAAGGGAATTATTCTTATAAAGACGAATTTTCTTCCTCGTCTGAATTTATGGAGTATGACGATGATGATGAGCCTATCCGAACCCTGACCACTGTTTTTAATGATAAAGAAGGCAATCCGCACGAACTTGTCATAAAAGCTTCTATTGTTGAAGAAGACGAGTTGCTCGAAGACCTGGCCCTGGCTCTCTTAGGACTATACGTCATGCTTGTTATCAGTATTCTGATTGTAAACCATTTTCTTTTAAAAAGAATCTGGAAATCGTTTCATGCGATTCTGGACAACCTCAAAAAATTCAGATTGGGAACCGGAATGCAGCCAAAACCCATCAATTCTCCAATTAATGAATTTAAGACACTTGCCAAAGAAGTGGAAGAAATGTTGCAGCGCAACGAAATCATCTATTCCAGCCAGAAACAATTTATTGAGAATGCTTCCCACGAATTGCAGACTCCATTAGCCATCAGCATCAACAAGCTGGAACTATTTGCAGAAAACAATACATTGCCGGAAGAACAAATGTCCGAGATTGGAAAAATTACAGATACTTTAAACCGATTGGTTCGCTTAAATAAATCCTTGCTCATGCTTTCAAAAATTGAAAACCAGCAATTTGCAGAAGAAGAACAGGTTCATTTTAATGAGCTGATTCATCAACTGGCAGATGATTTTTCTGATTTGGCTGCCTATAAAGAAATCACTATTTCTGTTACTGAAAATACTTCGCTATCCTTCAGCATGAACAAAGGACTTGCCACCGCATTAATTAGCAATCTTCTTAAAAATGCTCTGGTCCACAATCATCAGGGTGGAAAGGTTACTTTTGAAATTGATGAAAATAGCATTACGATTTCCAATAGCGGGGCAACAACTCCTTTAAAACCGGAAATTATTTTCAACCGATTCTACAGGCATACCAACACCAACGAATCCACCGGATTAGGCCTTGCCATTGTAAAATCGATTGCCAATACTTATTCTCTTTCGATTAAGTATAGTTTTGTTGACAGCCATCAGTTTAAAATAATTTTTCCGAAAAAATAAACCTTTTTTTATTATTCCTAATTGTTTCCAAATTCTGCTTGTAATCTTGTAGTAGAAATTTAAAACAATTAGCCATGAAAGTACAATTTATCCTGGGATTGATAGCCAGCACATTTTTCAGCCTATCAGTTTCCGCACAAAAAACTACAATTACAACTGCTGAGCTTCCTGCCAATGCACAGACATTTTTAAAGAAACATTTTCCAAACGAAACTCCTACTTATATCGTTAAGGAAAAAGAAATTTTTTCTACAGAATACAAAGTGCAGTTTTCCAATGCTACCGAAATTGAATTTGATGGCAAGGGCAATTGGGAGGAAATAGACGGAAACCATAATGCAATTCCGGTTTCAGCCATTCCAGCCAAGATTGCAGCTTATGTAAAAGCAAATTATAAAGACGCAAATGTCACCAAAATAGACAAGAGTCGTTGGGGTTATGAAGTTGACCTTAGTAACGGTTTGGAATTGGAATTTGATTCCAACGAAAAGTTTTTAAGAATAGACCACTAATTTAAATTTTAGAACTATGAAAAGTATCAGAAATTTACTGGTAACTGCATTTTTAGCATCCATCACAGCATTCTTACTGGCCTCATGCTCTAATGATGACAACAATGACGGCAATACTTCAACAGTAATAGAATTTAGCGCACTTCCTGAAAACGCAAGAACTTTTTTAACGACCCATTTTCCCGGTGTTGAATCCGGAATGATAAAACAAAATGCCATAGCAGATGATGATGGTTCCATTTATGACGTTTATCTTAACAATGGTTTTGAGATTGATTTTGACAGTAATGGAAACTGGACCGATGTAGACGGCAATACCCAGGCAGTTCCTACCACAATTGTTCCGGAAGCCATCACAACCTATGTTACTGCAAATTATGCCGGACAAACTATCAACACTATTGAAATTGAAAGAACAGGTTATGACATAGAACTTTCAAATGGACTGGACCTGGTTTTTGACAGCCAGGGACAGTTTATCAGAATTGACAGCTAATTACATTCTTTTTTTATAAAAATCCAAAGGGAGCTCCATAAATAAAACGGAAGCTCCCTTTTTCAATCAAAATAACCTAAACAAAAATATCTTTATCTCTTCAGCGAGAAGTGAGCCTTGAACTCCTTGCTCGCGTTGTTCTCCTTGTAGAGCACCTTGAACCAGTAGTCGGTCGAAGGAAGCGGGTTGCCGTTCATCGTCCCGTCCCATCCGCCGCCCGCAGGGCTGATCTGCTTCAGAAGCTTGCCGTAGCGGTCGAAGATGTAGATGGCGGCCTCAGGCTGGTCCGCAAGCCCGATGATGTTCCAGGTGTCGTTGTAG
>NZ_LMPW01000014.1:114966-115126 GCF_001423985.1 Flavobacterium sp. Leaf359
CGCCCCCGTATCCGGAAGCACGTTCCCGTCCCTGGTCCACACGTAGGTGTAGTCCGCAGGGTTGGCACCGCCGTCCGTATTGGCAACAAGGGTAAAGGTGTTCAGCGGGTCAAGCGTTACCGGGTCCACGCAGAAGAATCCTCCCGCAAGGGTAACCTCC
>NZ_LMPW01000014.1:115239-115654 GCF_001423985.1 Flavobacterium sp. Leaf359
CGTGATGGCCTGAGGGTTGGTCGACGTTACGCCCAGGTTGCCGTCGGCCTGCGCCTTGGCAAGGTCGTCATAGTAGTGCACCGTAAAGTCGCCCGCAGGCTGCGTGCCCAGTACCGTGGTGTCGAAGGCCGTAAGGTCGAAGTCCGTCTCCCCGTCGTTGGTACCGTCCAGGTCGCACTTGGTAATAAGCGCAGGGTCGGTCACAGGGTTGGCAACCGCCGGCTCGTCAACGATCAGGTTGAACGTGCCCACGCTTACGCATCCCGTGGTGTTGTTTTCTACCCTTACCCAGACAGCCTCAGGGTTGGTTCCGTTAGGATAGCTGTTCGGAAGCTCTGTCCCGGCTACTCCCGCCTCGGCGTCTGCCTGGCTGTGGTAGTAGGTGAAGGTATAGTCCGCAGGGTTAAGGCCCGCC
>NZ_LMPW01000014.1:115719-118664 GCF_001423985.1 Flavobacterium sp. Leaf359
GCAATCACGTTTATGTTGTGGCTGCTCAGCGTGAAGGTATGCGTGGCACCCCCTACGCAGGCAGTATAGTTAGGAATCGGGCTGGCTAGCGCAGGAAGCGGGTGCACGATAAGCTCGAGCTCCACTATCTGGTAGCATTTCTTCGCCGAAGGGTTGTTCGCGTTGGTCGTCATCAGCACGTATATCGTTCCGGATGGGCCGTCATAGTCCGTCGGGTCCGCTATCGCGTTAGGGTATGTCGTGCCCTGGATGCCGTCGGCCTCAGCCTGGTTGCGGTCCGTATAGTAGAAGAAGTCCACGCTCGCCGGGTTGGTGTTGTTTCGGATATAGGTCTCGCGTACCGTAAGGTCGACGCCCTCGGCTATGCCGTCGCCGGCCGTGCCGTTGTCGCACGCCTCGATATCCTGCGGATCCGTCCTAGGGTTAGGAAGCGGCTCCACACGGATGGTAAGCGTGGTCCTGCTTTCGCAAGTGGTGGCCGTATTGGTGATCACCACATTCAGTGTCTGCACGCCAGGGTTCTGGTTCGTGTAGGCATCGGCAGGGTCGATAAGCGTGCCCGAAAGCGTGTAGAACGCGACGGTATAGCCCGGAAGCCCGCCCGTAAGGTTGCCTATCTGAGTCGTAAGGTCGAAGACCGTATAGCCGTCATTCGGGAGCGCCTCGTCGCATAGCGAATATTCCACAGGGGCGAAGGAAAGTGACGGGTTGATCACTACCCTGAAGCTGCCTACCTTGTAGCAGCCCGTGGCGGTGTTGGTAACCCTCACCCAGATAACCTGCCCGTTGGTCGCAGGGTAGCTTGCAGGGGTGGCGATGGCGCCGCCAAGGCCGGCCTCGGCATCCGCCTGCTGCGTGTAGAAGCGTACCGTATAGCTGCCGCCCGGTGCCTGCGCGTCAAGCAGGTCCTGCTCCGCATGCCCCTGGAGGTCGACCCTCATCATGCCGTCCGCGTTCGTGTCGCACACCACAAGGTCGTCGATGGCTGCCGGTACTACCGGAACCGGGTTCACTATCAGCTGCAGCGGTGCAACCGAGTAGCACTGCGTGGTCCTGTCCGTAACGCGGATCCAGATCGTGCCGGAAGCCAGGTTGCTGTAAGGGCTCGTATACGGGAACACGTTGTCTTCCGCATTCTGCATCGTCTCGTGGAAGCTCACATCGTAAGGCGCGCCTCCGGTAATCTCCGGCTTGAGCGCGTCAAGGTCGAACTGCTCCGTGCCGTTGCCGTCAGGGTCGCAGGCCGTAGGGATTGTCGCAGGGATGGTCACCAGCGGGCGCTGCTGTACCCTGAGGGTAAGCGTGGTCGTGGAGAAGCATCCCGTGGCCGTGTTGGTCACCGCCACAATGATCGTCTGTACCGTCTGCACCTGGTTCGGGTAGGCCAGCGGAAGTTCCGTGCCGGCCGCAAGGGCCGCATTGTCGAAATAGTATTTCACCTCCATGCCCGGTACCGAGGTAACGAGCTGCCTGTGGGCGCCAAGGTCGAACACCTCGTAGCCGTCGCCGCTAGGGTCGTCGCAAAGCGTATATTCTGGAAGCGGCACCGCCACTACCGGATTAGGGTTCACCCTGAGTTCCATCGGAACCGCCTTGAAGCAGCCCTGCGGCGTGGATACCCTTACCCAAATGGTCTGGCTGTGGGCCGTGGTATTGTTGTAGTTGAGTACCGGAAGCGCAGGGTTCGCAGGCACTGCGGCCTTCGCGTCGGCCTCAAGCTCGTAGTATTCGAAAGTATAGGTGTCCCTTGGATCAAGGCCGGACAGCATGTCCGCCTCCCTGATACTGATGTCCGGGAAGGTCGCAAAGCCGTCGGCAGTCGCGTCGTCGCAGACCTCGATAGGGTCCGGCGATACCGGCTGCGGCGTGCGGTTCACGATCAGGCGCAGCTGCGTGAACGAAGGGCACTGGCTGCCGCCGGGCTCCTCTACCCTTACCCACAGGATGTATGGGGCGTCCTCAGGGAAGGCCGTGATAAGGTTGCCGTATACCGGCCCCTTAGGGAAATGGTTGTTCTCCGCGTTCGCCTGCGTCTCGTGGTAGCTCACGATCAGCGTCGAAGGGCCGCCGGTGATCTCAAGGTTCTTGTCCGTAAGGTTGAACACGGCGATACCGTCGTTGTTGTCGTCGCACACCTCCAATGGCGTAGGGTTGAATATTACCGGCGCGGCAATCGGGTTTACCGTAACGCTGCCCGTAAGGGCTGCCGTGCACGCAGGCGTACCGCCCGTTACCGCATTTGTCAGCGTGAAGGTCGTAGGTGCCGTGATGGCGGGCGTCGTATAGGCAAAATAGCCCGCGCCGTCAAGGGTAACGCTGTCGGAGCCGCCGCCCGTCCAGGTAAAGCTTACCGTGGCCCCAGGCGTTCCGGTGAATTCAAGCAACGCGGTCCTGTTCGAGCACACGTTGGCAGGGCCCGTGAAGGCGGCCGTAGGAAGCGCCTTCACGGAAACCGTGGCACGCAGGTTAAGCGTCCTTGTGCAAGGCACGGTGCCGCCCGTGGTTACGCCGGTAAGCGTATATGTCGTGGCCGCAGTAAGCGGGCCCGTAGCAATAGGGTATGTTCCTGCGGCGTCAAGCGGTACCGTGATGGCCGGGCCGGTTCCCTCGGTATAGGTCGCCGAGCCGTTGGCCGGGCCGTTTATCACGATGGTGGTTCCCGTTCCCTCGCATACCGTCGCGTCCGTGGCCGTGATGGTGGCCGTAGGGAGCGGAGTAACCGTGATGGTTGCGCTGCCCGTCAGGTTCGTGGTGCACGGGGTAGTGCCCGTGGTGGAAACGCTCACAAGGGCGTAGGTCGTGTTTGCGGTCAGCGTGCCGGTAATCGTCGCCTCGCCAAGGGCAGGGTTGGCCGCGCTCGGCGTGGCCAGCACAACCGTCTGCGGGCTGCCGGCGTTTACGGTATAGGTGACTTCCGCGTTGAGCGTTCCGGTGATGGTCACCGT
>NZ_LMPW01000014.1:118686-120828 GCF_001423985.1 Flavobacterium sp. Leaf359
GCCGCTGCCGTTTTCGCAGATTACAGGCGTGGAGGTCGATATCGTCGCAGTTGGCGCATCAGTAACCTCGATGGTAACCCTGCCTGTCTGTGGCTGGGTGCAGAATGGGGCTGTACCGGATGTAACCCTTACGAGGTCGTAGTCGTGCATGCCTGCAGTGGCAAGTACCTCAAGGATGAAGTATTCACCGCTGGCAGGAATTGTGATAGGGGTCTGGGCCACACCGTCAAGCGTATAGTCGACGCTAGCACCAGCCTCTCCGGTAATTCTTACCCTGGAAGGGCTGCCAAGGCATACCTGGGTGTCTACCGGATGGATTGTTGCCGTAGGGATTGGTCTTACCGTGATGGTTACCGAATCCGTAACGTTTTGCTCGCACGGAGGCGTGCCGGTTGTGGCCACCTTCACGAGCGTATAGGTATAGGTGCCCACAGGCGTGCCCGTAGGAAGCGTTATCGTACCGTTGCCCGCTGTGTCAAGGTTTACGGTCTGTTGTACACCCGCTGGATCCGTATAGGTTACCACCGTGCCAGGGGTTCCCTGAACGTCGATGGTAAGGCTGCTGCCCTCGCAGATTGATGTGTCTGCCGTAGTAATATCGGCGGTAATAACTGTTGGTCCAACTGTTGCCTGACTTGTGAGCAATTGTGAACAAACAACAATATTATTTGAATCTACTATTCTTCCTTCTACTAAACTACAAGTAATCGGACCTGTATAAGTCTCTGAAAAGGTATGAACTCCGCTTGCATTTAAAGTTACTGTGCGTGTGGGGCCTGAATTGACCGTGAAATCGATTATGGCATTGGGTGTTCCGTTAATCGTAAATGATACCTGTTCGCCCAAACAGGCTGTAGCAGTCGATGCGGTTATTGTGGCAGTGGGTATAGGATAGACTCTCAGAGATAAATCAACGATACTGTAACATTTGGTAACATTATCAGTGACCCTTGCAAAAATTTGCTGGGGATTTGGGGAGTTACTGATTATGTTTGGCAAAGGTGATACCCCGTCAACAGCATCTGCTAATGTTGTATGAAAGGTTACTGTATTATTTGTGAGATCAGGATTAATAAGGCTTCTGTAGGAATTAAGATCGAACAATCCCACATTGGGTGTATTGCTACAGGTTCTTCTTTCTCCAATAGCATTGGCTAGCGGTGCTCCCGGAAAAGTTGCTGTACCAATCCATTCCAGTTCAAAACCACCGTCTCCTACCGGCCTGTCGATAGCGATATAATAGGATTGTCCTGCTGTCACATTCAGCCATCGTACATAACCATCACCATTAGCTCCAGGGCCAACCTGAGTAGCTGTCGTACTTGCATACATGCCTGTATGATTACTTGTCTGTCCAGCTAGATTAGGGTTAGTTGTAGCACAACGGATAGGACTTCCTAAATTGGAACAGCTTCTGTTTGGCCCATAAACCCAAAAATCATAATCTACAAGAATGCTAGGATCTAATGGTTTTATATGAAATCCTAAAGTTCCGGAACTGGCAATATTAATTTTAAGCCATATGGAATTATGTTCCAAACCTCCACAACCTGATACCTCCTGTAGATTTCCTATACCTGTGGCATTGGATGTGAATGTGCCATTACTGCAAACTGTTATGGCGTTGACACAATCGTTGGGTTGTTGGGCTTTGGCCAGATAACCAAATACTACCAAAAGACTTATTGTCAGAAACTTTCTCATTTTAATCATTGCAATTTTTTGAAAACCCCAACAGCCGGCCTTACAATAGACCAGCTGTCAGGTTAATATATTCTTTAATCAGTAAGAACAGTGTCTTATCTCTTTATAATCTTAAATTCCGAACGCCTGTTCTGCGCATCCTCCTCTTCCGTGCAGTTCGCCCTGCAGTCCACCTTAGGCTCCGTGCTTCCGAAGCCCTTGCCCGAAACACGCTCCTTACCGATGCCCTTCGACACCAGGTACTGTACCGTAGACTGGGCCCTCTGCTCCGAAAGCCTCAGGTTGTAGGCCGCACTTCCCTTACCGTCCGTATGCGACTTCACGTAGATTACCATGTCAGGGTATTTCTCCATCACGTTCACGAGCTTGTCAAGTTCCGCGGCCCCCTGCTGGGTGATGTTGCTCCTGTCGAACTCGAAGTAGATGCTTTTCAGGATG
>NZ_LMPW01000014.1:120897-190421 GCF_001423985.1 Flavobacterium sp. Leaf359
CCCTGCCGGAGCCCGCCTCATAGTCCTTCTTGGTGGCCTGCAGCACGTATTCCGTATCGCAGTCCACATCAAAGGAGACTTCTCCATTGGAATCGCTCTGTTTTGTGGCTATCACGTTCTTCCTTGCATCAAGGATCGACACGCCCGCACCCGGTAACGCACGTCCTGTCNACCCGTGCCGTTTTCGCAGATCACAGGGGTAGCGGTCGATATCGTCGCAGTTGGCGCATCGGTAACCTCGATGCTCACGCTGCCCGTCGCAGCCTGTCCGCAGAATGGCGCAACGGCTGAGTTAACACCAACAAGGGTATATGTATGCGTTCCTGCAGTAGGCAATACCTCAAGGATAATAGCCTCGCCTGTAGCGTCTAATATGACTTGGTCAGCCGTACTGTCTAATGTATAAGTAACTGTAGCTCCTGGTTCTCCGGTAACTCTTACCCTCGAAGGGCTGCCAAGACATACCTGGGTGTCTACCGGATGGATAGTTGCTGTAGGGTATGGCCTTACCGTGATGGTTACCGCAGAGGTCAGGTTGTCCTCGCACGGAGGAGTGCTGGTGGTCGATACCTTTACAAGCGTGTAGGTATAGGTACCCGGCGTAAGGGTTGTAGGTAGGCTTATGCTGCCATTGCCCGTTCCGTCAAGAGATACTGTCTGTGATGCTCCCGCTGGATCCGTGTAGGTCACTACCGTGTTAGGCGTTCCCTGAACATTGATTGTAAGAGCAGAACCTTCACAGATTGGCGTATTTGGCGTAGTAATATTAGCTGTTGGCAAACCTCCTACAGTTACAGTAGCCGATCCTGTTAATGGTTGCGTACAAGTAACTCCAGCAGTTGTTAGGGTAGCATCAACTAAAGTATAAGTGTATGGTGAATTTGCCGGAATAACAGCCGGTGTTGTGAAAGTATATACTCCGGTGTTTGTTCCTGTTCCGTCATCAACTAAAACAACAGATACTGTAGCTCCTGTATGGTCAGTATATTGAACGGTAGCTCCAGCTGTTCCTGTAATTGTAATAGTCGCTGTTGAATTTTCACAAATCTGTGCACTTCCGGATATAGTAGCTACAGGCGTAGGCACCAGACGTAAATCAAAGTAATACACATAATAGAATGTAGGATCCGCAATACTTTCTGCCCTAACATATACTCTATCTCCCGTAGTACCAGGATATGATGCTACTTCTGCAGGAGTAAGAGCTGTTGTAACGTCATCAGCATCAGCTTCAGACTCATGGAAAGTTATCGAGAAGTCAGCTGGAAGCGGGTTACCTGCTTCGGCTGCTATTGCAGCATTGATTGCAGGCAATTCATTATTTAAATTAAAATTTTCCTGAAAATCATTATTAACGTCGCACAAAATCATAGGTGCAATTTCCTGCGCATCACAATCTCTTATGATCAAATCAAAAGGAAGAATGTAAGAGCAGTTGGAAATAATATCACGTATTTTAATATATACCGTCTTGGTCATATCTGGCGCAGGTAGTGTATATAACACCGGTGCATCTGTATCAGAAGGATCATAAAACGCTGTATTTATAGGGTTTGCATCATTATTCGCATCCGTAAGATTTTCATAATAATCAATCTCAAAATCATACGGATTCAAATTGTCAGGCGGTCCGGGATCAATTGTACCGAGAACAACATCAGTATTAATACCTATATCAAAAACTCTAGGATTAGTATCAGTAGTACAATGCTTGATATTTTTTGGAGGATATCCTACAGGCTCCCCTACTTTTACAGTAGCACAGTCTGTTGCTGTTAGTGGTGGAATTACAGGATTACAACTTCCAAAAGTAGCTCTAACACAATAAGTAGTAGTTACCGCAGGAGCTACAGTCAAACTTGGACTCGTCCCAATTATTGTACCCGGATTACCCGCTTCATACCATTCATATGTAACCGGAACCAACGGACCGCTTGGAGTAAACCTCCATGCTTCCGATTGAGTATCCGGAACCTGCCATGTACCCGTATTTCTATTTGGGCTTGTTGGTGAATATGCTATAGATCCATCTGCATTTTGAATACCAAGCAAACCATTACCTCCATTCCAACCGGCACAAGATGTTCTCCTTCTTACATGAATTTCAATAATATTGGTAGATTCAAACAATACTATTTGATAAGATTGGTATCCTTGCGTACCAGGAGCACAAGCACCACCAAAAAGCGGCACGTCCTGCCAGTTGGCAACAAATGCCCTACATGGATAGGTACCTACCGTAAAATAGTTAATCGCGGTAGTCGAGGTAGGACCATTCGCGATATTCAAATCTTGCAACATCATGATTGCGCTTTTGTATGGTGGGCCATAACCCGGACCGGAAGGAATCGGCGCATTGAAAGCCCATCCACTGCCACTTTCAGCAGGCACCAAAAGACTCGGCCTATATAAACCTCCAGGAGAATCAGGATGACCCAGAATACTAAAAGTAACAACTCCATTATCCCCTATTAAACAATCACTATATTTTTGACCAAAATAACAAAAGTTAAAAGGTACTGTTTGTTTTCCTCTTAGCGGTACAATTGCCGACCATTTGTCATCCGAAGTAATACTTGTTACATCGTTGACATTATCAGGACTTCTCCATACGAAAGGAGTCTGAGAAATGGTATAACTTGTAGTCTGTCTAGGAACACTGTTAACAGGCGGCGCAGCCGTAATAGTCCTTGTATCGCCTACGTTACAGATAGGCAATGGGGTGTTCGCATTTACGCTGACACAGCCTAAATCCTGGCCGTAACTATTTGTTAACAATAAAGCAAATAAGAATAATAAAAGATAATTCTTTTTCATTTTTAGATTATTTTGAGGAGCGAAATTTACATAAATTTAAGAAATAATTATCTTAAATTTTGAAAATTTTTAAATTTAACATCTATAGAATTTCTTTGCTATTTATTATTTATCTTTGCAGTCTTTAATACGTACTTACCATAATATATAATTTTCAATGACAAATAACGAAGATTTTCTAGACGAAATTGGAGATAACCATATTGCCACAAATGCAAAAAATCCTTTAAGAAGCGATGCCTTTGATATTACAGACGACCAAAAGATCGAGCTTATAAAAAAAGACGTAGAAAACATTCTCCTAACATTGGGGATGGACCTTACTGACGACAGTCTAAAAGGCACACCTAACCGCGTTGCCAAGATGTTTGTTAAGGAGATTTTTGGCGGTCTGAATCCGGCAAAAAAACCTAACGCTTCAACATTCATCAACAATTACAAATACGGCGAAATGCTGGTAGAAAAAAACATCACGGTGTATTCTACTTGCGAGCATCACCTGTTGCCAATTATAGGGAGAGCCCATGTTGCCTATATTTCTAACGGAAAAGTAGTTGGTCTTTCCAAAATGAACCGTATCGTTGAGTATTTTGCAAAACGTCCGCAGGTTCAGGAGCGCCTGACCATGCAGATTGTTCAGGAATTACAAAAAGTACTGAATACGGAAGATGTTGCCTGTGTAATTGATGCCAAGCACCTTTGTGTAAATTCCAGAGGAATAAAGGATATCGAAAGCAGCACCGTTACTTCAGAATTTGGAGGTAAATTTAAAAACGAGGCTACAAGACGAGAATTCCTAGATTATATTAAATTTGACACTCAGTTTTAAGCGACTAATCAAAATAGGCCTTACCCGCTTTAGTCCTGAATTTTAAAATCGACAACCTATGCCATTGTACCAGACTCAAAATCTAAAAATATACAATTCTCTCTCCGGAGAAAAAGAAGTTTTCGTTCCCCTCCATGAGGGCAATGTAGGAATGTATGTTTGCGGACCAACAGTTTACAGCAATGTACATTTAGGAAACGTAAGAACGTTCATGTCATTTGATGTCGTTTTCAGGTACCTGCTTCATCTTGGCTACAAAGTAAGATATGTACGCAATATTACCGATGTGGGACATGTTGTAGATGATGAGGATGAAGGCGAAGATAAGATTGCAAAAAAAGCCCGTGTTGAAAAGCTTGAGCCTATGGAAATTGTACAGCGTTATACTGTTGATTTTCATGAAATTTTAAAGGAGTTTAATTTCCTTCCACCCAGCATAGAACCTACTGCTACAGGCCATATTATTGAGCAAATCGAGATCATCAAAAAGATTATCGAAAATGGCATTGGTTATGTTTCCAATGGCTCTGTTTATTTTGATGTTCAGAAATTTAACAAGACCCATAATTATGGAAAACTGAGCGGCAGAAACATAGAGGACATGATTGCCAATACACGTGAGCTTGACGGACAATCCGACAAACGAAATCCGCAGGATTTTGCCCTATGGAAAAGAGCAGAACCGGAACATATTATGCGATGGCCTTCTCCATGGAGTGATGGTTTCCCAGGCTGGCATTTGGAATGTACTGCAATGAGCACAAAATATCTGGGTAATCACTTTGATATTCACGGTGGCGGAATGGACCTTAAATTCCCACACCACGAATGTGAGATCGCACAAAATGAAGCCTGCACCGGACAAGCTCCTGTAAATTATTGGATGCACGCCAATATGCTTACACTAAATGGCAAAAAAATGGCCAAGTCTACCGGAAACAACATATTGCCAAGAGAAATCTATGCCGGCGGCAGTCCTTTTTTAAGCAAGAAATATGCTCCTTCCGTAGCACGCTTTTTCATGTTGCAGGCACATTACAGAAGTAATCTTGACTTTACAGATGATGCAATCGCAGCCTCTGAAAAAGGCTTTGTAAGATTAATGGATGCTTATGACACGATAAACGAAATCATTCCTTCTGAAAAATCATCGCTTGATATTCAGGCATGGATCGATGCCTGCTATGACGCCATGAACGATGATTTCAATACTCCAATATTAATAGCACAGCTTTTCGAAGCAGTTCGCTATATCAATTTATTAAAAGAAAATAAGGAAACGATTACTTCGGAGGATCTGAAACTATTTAGCAAAACCATTGAAAATTTCTTATTTGATGTTTTAGGACTGACCAACGAAAAATCACTTGAAAATAATGACAAGCTAGACAGTGTTGTCAACATGCTTATAGGCATGCGAAATGAAGCAAGAGCCAATAAGGATTTTGCATTGTCTGACAAGATCAGGGACCAGCTTACCAATCTGGGAATTAATCTCAAAGACGGAAAAGAAGGAACAACATTCTCTATAAACTAACAAATGATGATGAAGCTATTAAGCTTCATCATTTTTTTTAACAGCACTATTGTGAGCCTGAAAAAGCTACTTACCGCTCCTTTTATTCTGCTGATCCGGTTTTATCAGGGCGGTATCTCCCCTTTTCTGCCTTCTTCCTGCCGTTATCAGCCAACATGTTCTCAATACACGATAGAGGCACTGCAAAAGCATGGCTTGTTTAAAGGTGGTTATTTGGGAATCCGCAGAATCCTAAGCTGTAATCCGTGGGGCGGAAAAGGCTACGACCCTGTTCCTGAAAAAGTCTGCAAGCATAAACATTAACGCCTTTTTTTGATTCGATTAAAATCAAATCTTTATTTTTACGGCTAAATTCAGAACTTTAAAATTATGACTACAGCTCTAAACATTGTTTGGAATCCATCAGAAGGCATTGACTTAGGTTTTTTCGTAATACGTTATTACAGCCTGATGTTTGTAATTGCCTTTGTATTAGGATGGTATTTGATGAAAAAGATATATTTGCGAGAAGGCGAATCGATTGAAAAATTAGACACGCTTTTCATCTATACTTTTTTCGCCACATTAATAGGAGCCCGCTTAGGCCATGTCATTTTTTACCAGTCAAAGTTGTTCCGCGAAGATTTCTGGAGTGTCTTTCTTCCATTCAAAACGAAACCACATTTTGAATTTACCGGTTTTTCCGGGTTGGCCAGTCACGGAGCCGCGATAGCAATAATCATTACAATGTATTTTTACAGCAAGAATGTTATCAATCGCCCTCTTTTATGGATTTTGGACCGTATTGTAATTCCTGTGGCCTCTGGCGCCATTTTTGTCAGACTTGGAAACTTTTTCAATTCTGAGATCGTAGGACACAAAACGACTTCTCCCCTTGGAATTAAATTTTTACGGGACAGTATTAAACCTGACGTGGCAATGATTGAAACCAAAACCAACAATGTCAATGATGCATATCACCAAATCGCAACGAATCCGGAATATGCAGCAATATTGCAGCAGGTTGCTCCAAAACACCCGGCACAGCTATATGAAGCGGTTGGCTATGTGATTGTTTTCTTCATCTTATTTTTCTCTTACTGGAAAACACAGGCGAGAGAAAAATCCGGATATCTTTTCGGGCTATTTTTAGTCTTGTTATGGACTGTACGCTTCCTGGTTGAATTCGTAAAAGAAAGCCAGGGCGGAATCGAGGAATCTCTGGGTCTTTTCTCAACAGGACAATGGCTAAGTATTCCTTTTATACTTGCAGGCCTGTATTTTATCTTTACTGCAGAGAAAAAGGTAAATTCTTTATAGCAAATTACTCATCAAATATAGAAAGGGCCATACGGCCCTTTTTTATTGGTTTTTATAAACCTTCAAACTTGCACAACCAAATTTATCAATTTAAAACGAAAAGAACTCTTAAAAAGGCTAATTCACAAACCGAACGCCTTATATATTATTTTCAAATTCAATACCCAGAACAACATATTTGCGTCATGCGCCTTTGCGGGAAAACAGCTTCTCGCAAAGGCGCTAAGACGCTAAGTTTATGAGGAGCGAACCCATGGAGTAAACCTTTCTATCTGCTCTATTCCAACAGATTTTCGGAACTATACAAACAAAAAAAAACCCGACGTATCGGGCTTTTTTTATTTATCTACTGAAAACGTATTATTTGTTCTCAACATTATTGTGCATATCTTCAATTCTCTTGTGTTCAGCATCAGAAATCGAATCACAAAGAACCGGTGTTGCAATGAACAATGATGAGTATGTTCCTACGATAATACCCACAAGCATTGCGAATATAAATCCACGGATAGATTCACCTCCAAAGATAAACATGATAAGCAATACTAAAATCATTGTCAACGACGTGTTTAATGTTCTTGACATTGTAGTATTAACCGAACGGTTTACGATATCATTGAAGCTACCTTTTGTTTTACCTGCAAGGTATTCACGAATCCTGTCGAAAACGATTACCGTATCGTTCATCGAGTAACCGATTACGGTTAGGATAGCCGCAATAAAGTGCTGGTCCATTTCCATGTGGAAAGGCATGAATTTATAACATAATGAATAGATACCTAAAACAAAGATAACGTCGTGCGCTACAGCAGCAATCGCACCTAAGCTGTACTGCCATTTTCTGAAACTAATCATCAGGTAAAGGAATACGATTCCCATAGCTCCCAATACTGCCCAGAATGAGTTCGTTTTAATATCTTTTGCAACAGCAGGACCTACTTTAGAAGAAGATACGATACCTATGGTTTTTCCATCATATGCATTTACGAATTTTTCATAAGTCAAATCCGGTCCGTAATATTTCTTAAGGTTGTCAAACAACATTTTGTTTACTTCCACATCAGCATCAGAGCTTGGGTCATCAATCTTATATTTAGTAACAATTTTAAGCTGTTCTTTATCACCTAATACTTTTGCCTGAACAACTCCGTCAAATACTTTAGTAAGTTCGTCAGATACTTCAGACGCTTCTACCGGCTTTTCAAATCGGATTTGGAAAGTACGACCTCCTTTGAAATCTACACCTTCATCAAGTCCGTTGATAAAGAATGAAGCAACGCTCACGATAACAACACAGCTTGAGAAAATGTAAGTGATTTTCTTTTTACCCAAGAAATCATAATTAAAGTTTGTAAACCAGTTTTTAGACATTGATGTTACGAATGTCAGGTTGTTCTTTCTGGAAATACTCCACTCTAACAAGATTCTCGTAATAAAGATTGATGTAAATAACGACGTGAAGATACCTATCAACAATGTAGTTGCGAAACCTTTGATTGGTCCTGTTCCAAAAATGAATAATACGGCTCCAGTCAAAACGTGAGTCACGTTCGCATCTGTAATAGAAGACATCGCCCCTCTCCAGCTGAAAGAAACTTTTACTGCCTCTTCCAGTGTTTTGCCCATTCGCAATTCTTCTTTTGCTCGCTCGTAAATGATAATGTTAGCATCTACTGCTGTACCCATTGTCAAAACGATACCTGCAATACCAGGCAATGTCAGGATTGCACCAATACTAGCCAAAATACCAAATAGGAAAAGTAAGTTTACTGCCAATGCAATGTTTGCAAACCAACCTGATTTTCCATAGTATACAACCATCCAAAGCGATACCAGTAATAATCCAACTAAAGCTGAAGTAATACCATTATCAATTGCTTCTTGTCCTAATGACGGACCAACAGCATCAAACTGAACGATATCTGCAGAAGCTGGCAATTTACCTGCTCTAAGAATGTTTGCTAAGTCTTTTGTTTCAGAAATATCAAAGTTTCCTGTAATTTGAGAAATACCCCCTGTGATAGCACCACTTGTTACTCCAGGAGCAGAATATACTACGTCATCCAATACGATAGCGATGAATCCTTTTTCAGTGTATGCTTTTCCTGTAAGAGCTTCCCAATCTTTGGCACCTTTGCTGTTCATGATCATTTCTACAGAAGGCTTACCCATCTGGTCGAATTTATCACTTGCGTCAGTTACAACACCTCCGCTCATTGCCGGAGTGTTTTGTCTGTTACCTTTTAATGCGTATAATTCTAAAACCTCTACTTTTTTAGAGTTAGGAGTTTTTGTAGGATCAACAATCTGTTGTTTTAATACATTTATAGATTGAGGCTTGCTCCAAACAAATTTAGCATAACGCTGCTCGCCTGTTAGAAGTGATTTCACTTCCGGCATTTTCAAATACCCATTAATTTTTGCAGTATCTTTCGGAGAATAGTATCCTAAGATAGGACCTTGTCCGTAAGCAGTCATTTTATCAAACAAAGGATTGTTTCCTTTTACTGCAGTAGAATCTTTAGAAGCATCTGTCAACAGATTTCCAAGAGTATCGTTGGCTGTTTTAGGAGTTTCTTTAGTATTGATTTCTTTTTCGGTTTTCTTAAGAACTTCATTAGTAGCCATTAAGAAATTACCCATTTCTTCTATTTTGTACGTTTCCCAGAATTCAAGTTGGGCTGTACTTTGTAATAATTTTTTGATACGGTCAACATCTTTCGCACCCGGAAGTTCAACCAGAATTCTTCCTGACTCACCAAGCATCTGTATGTTTGGCTGAACTACACCAAATTTATCGATACGCTCAGTCAACACTCTAAATGCACTTTCAACAGATTCTTTAACTTTTCTCTTGATAATGGTTTTCACCTGTGCATCAGACATATTGAAGTTAACCTCTTCAAGATTACGGTGTGCAAAAACTTCAGGATCTGCTAATTTTACCGCTCCTTTAGACTCTTCATCAAATGCGATAAAAAAGGCATCGATATAATCCTGATTACCTTGTTGATTTTTATCAGCATTCTCCAAAGCTTTATTGAAAACCGGGTTCTTTGTGTGGTTAGCCAAAGTTTTCAAAACGTCTTTTACAGAAATTTGCAAAATCACATTGATACCACCTTCAAGGTCAAGTCCTTTGTTGATTTGCTTATCAGAAACTTCTTTGTAAGTAAATTTTGTAAAGCCAAGGTTGTAAACATTTTCCTTGCTGATTGAATCAAGATACTTTACTTCTTTTTTCTCATCTCCGTTAGCAAAGGCTTTTGCATCACTCTTAACGCGGTTGGCGACAAATGTGAATGATAGTTGGTAAATACTTACCAATGCAAATAAAATTGCAAAAAATTTAACGAGTCCTCTATTCTGCATTATTACTAAAAATTAATTAAATTTCTTATTCTTGGTGTGTTTAAACAGATAAAACAGACTAAATCAAGCAGTTATCAGACAATAACAACAAAACTTGACTTATTCCCTTTTTTTTAAAACGAGCAAATATATAATTAACCAAAAGATTAACCAATTAATTTGCTAATTATATCATAAAAAAAAGACTGCAAGAAGCAGTCTCTTAATTTATAAGGCAGGAATTACGCCAAAACCGACTTCAAATCGGCATTCATATTTCTTACCGCATCGGCACTTTTAGCCAACAATGCTTTTTCTTTTTCATCCAGGTTGATGGAAAGAATTTCTTCCACACCATTTTTACCTATAATACAAGGAACACCCAAACAAATATCATTTTGCCCATATTCTCCTTCAAGGAATACTGAGCAGGCAATCATTTTCTTCTGGTCATTCAGTATACTGTCAACCAAATAGGCCACAGAAGCACCCGGCGCATACCATGCAGATGTTCCTAAAAGCCCTGTCAATGTAGCACCACCAACCATAGTATCTGCCGCCACTTTATCCAACGCTTCCTGCGAAAGGAATTCAGAAACAGGAATACCATTATAAGATGCCAAACGAGTTAACGGAATCATAGTCGTATCACCGTGTCCGCCAATTACCATAGCCGAAACATCATTAGACGGTTTGTCTAACGCTTTTGACAGGTAGTATCTGAAACGTGAACTATCCAAAGCACCTCCCATTCCGATGATTCTGTTTTTCGGAAGTCCGGTAGCTTTTAAAGTCAAGTAGGTCATTGTATCCATTGGATTTGAAACTACAACTACAATGGTGTTTGGAGAATATTTCAAAACATTTTCTGCAACCGATTTAACGATTCCAGCATTAATTCCGATTAATTCCTCTCTTGTCATTCCCGGTTTTCTAGGAATACCAGAAGTGATTACTACAACATCACTGTTGGCAGTTTTAGAATAATCATTGGTTACTCCGGAAACTTTTGTATTAAATCCTGTATTTGTAGCGCACTGCATGATGTCCATTGCCTTACCTTCTGCAAATCCTTCTTTAATATCTAATAAAACTACCTCACTGGCAATTCCTCTGTAAGCAATCACGTCAGCGCAGGTTGCGCCCACATTTCCGGCACCTACTATTGTAACTTTCATAATAATTGTATTTGTTTATTTGTTGTTGTTTATTTCAGAGTATTAGGCATCGATATTAGCATAGGCCGCATTCTTCTCGATGAATTCACGACGAGGCGGTACCTCATCACCCATCAACATAGAGAAAATACGATCTGCTTCTGCAAGGCTATCAATCGTTACCTGACGTAAAGTTCTGAATTCCGGATTTAGGGTTGTTTCCCACAATTGCTCCGCATTCATCTCTCCAAGACCTTTATATCGCTGCACGCTGGAACCACCACCCATTCTTTCCGTAATTTCATCACGTTGTGCGTCGTTCCATGCATATTCTTTTTTGTTTCCTTTCTTTACCATATATAAAGGAGGTGTCGCGATGTAAACGTGTCCGTTCTCAATCAGCTCCTTCATAAATCTAAAGAAGAAGGTTAATATTAAGGTAGAAATGTGAGAACCGTCGACATCGGCATCACACATGATTACTACTTTATGGTATCTTAATTTTTCAATATTCAAAGCCTTCGAATCTTCGGCCGTTCCTATAGTTACCCCAAGAGCCGTGAAAATGTTTCGGATTTCCTCATTTTCAAAAACTTTATGGTGCATCGCTTTTTCAACGTTCAGGATTTTACCACGCAACGGAAGAATAGCCTGGAAATTTCTGTCACGACCTTGTTTTGCAGTTCCACCCGCAGAATCTCCCTCAACAAGGAAAACTTCACATTTTGCCGGATCCTGTTCTGAACAGTCGGATAATTTACCCGGTAATCCGCCACCGCCCATAACGGTTTTTCTTTGCACCATTTCACGCGCTTTTTTAGCAGCGTGACGCGCTTGTGCGGCCAAAATAACTTTCTGGACGATTACTCTTGCATCATTTGGGTTTTCTTCCAGATAGGCTTCAATCATATCGCCTACGGCCTGGCTCACCGGAGAAACTACTTCTCTGTTACCCAATTTCGTTTTGGTCTGTCCTTCAAATTGAGGCTCTGAAACTTTTACGGAAATAATAGCCGTAAGACCTTCACGGAAATCGTCTCCCGTGATTTCAAATTTCAATTTTTCCAAAAGACCGGAAGCATCGGCATATTTTTTAAGCGAACGGGTCAAACCGGTTCTGAAACCTTGCAAATGCGTTCCTCCTTCGTGAGTATTGATATTATTTACATAAGAGAATATATTCTCCGAGTAGCTGGTATTGTATATCAAAGCAACTTCCACAGGTATTTCACCTTTTTCGCTTTCCATGCTGATTACATGTGAAATGATAGGCTCACGGTTGCCGTCTAAGAAACGGATGTATTCTTTAAGACCTTCATCTGAATGGAAAACTTCGCTCAGGAACTCTCCTTTTTCATCTTTTACTCTTCTGTCTGTAAACGTAATCGTGATCCCTTTGTTCAGGAATGAAAGCTCACGCATACGGGCAGAAAGGGTGTCATATGAAAATTCTGTTGTTTGCGTAAAAATAGTATCGTCCGGATAAAACGTCTGTCTTGTTCCACGTTTTTCCGTCTCCCCGATTTGTTTTACCGGATAAAGCGCTTTTCCTCTTTCATATTCCTGCTCATAAATTTTTCCATCGCGGAAAACGGTAGATTTCATATGATTGGACAAGGCGTTTACAACAGAAACACCTACCCCGTGCAAACCTCCGGAAACTTTATAGGAATCTTTATCGAATTTACCTCCGGCACCAATTTTAGTCATTACAACCTCAAGTGCGGAAACGCCTTCTTTTTTATGAATATCCACAGGAATTCCACGCCCGTTATCTTCAACGGTTACGGAATTATCTTCATTAATGGTAACGGATATAGTGTCGCAATGGCCACCCATTGCCTCATCGATTGAGTTATCGACAACTTCATAAACTAAGTGGTGCAAACCTCTTACACCTACATCTCCAATATACATCGACGGACGCATTCTTACGTGCTCCATCCCTTCTAATGCTTGAATACTATCGGCTGAATAATTGCTCTTCTTGATTTCTTCGCTCATATATAATCTGTCTAAAAAGGTATTTTTTTGTTTAACGAACAAATATATAAAAACAGGAGTGATAATCAGCCACAAAAGGAGATTTTAGCACTTAAGTTATCAACATTTTTAAGGTTTGGCCATTTATTTTTCAACATAAAGCAGGCCTTTTTAAAAAAGCAAAAAGCGCCACCCTAAAGTGAACGCTTTTGCAACAAACAAACTAAACTTTTATTTTTAAATCAGGCTACAGCACCGGTTTTTGATATCGCCGTATCCGCCTGTATGTGGGCCGCATTTGCCCTGCCACTAGGGTCTAAGTTTTCCTGCCATTTCGGTATCCATTTCCTCACGGTCTGTGCCGCACTTAACTGCGGAAAATGCTTATGGAAAATATCGCGGTAGAAGTAGGCTTCTTTCGTTACCGGTGTATTGTATGTAAAACGCTCGGCAGCCTGTTCCATTTGCAAATCTGTAACCCGGGAAGAGCAGTACTCTATCAAGGTGTCAATCCAGCTATAGCCTACTCCATCTGAAAACTGTTCTTTTTGCCTCCATAATACTTCTTGTGGCAGGTAAGGATTTTCAGGCGTGTCAAATGCCTTTCTCAGGATGTATTTTTCAACTCCGTCATATGTTTTTGGCTGCTTTTCTTCCGGACGGATACTGATTGCCAAATCCAGAAATGCCTTATCTAAAAACGGAACTCTTGCTTCCAGCCCATGTGCCATTGTTGACTTATCAGCACGCAGCAAATCGGCAGTAAACAGTTTCTGTACTCTTTCAATAGTTTCCTTTTGAAAATCTTCTGTTGATGGTGCATTTCTGAAATAAAGATAGCCTCCAAAAATCTCGTCGGCTCCTTCTCCAGACAGTACTACTTTCACACCCATATCTGTAATCGCTTTCGAAAGAAAATACATTGGCGTGCTGGCCCGTATCGAGGTTACATCATAAGTTTCCAGATGCCAGATTAGCTTATCCAGAATTTCAATTCCCTGCTCAATCGTAAAATAGATTTCATGGTGGTCTGTGCCTAAAAATTCAGCCACTTTTCGGGCTGCTTTTGCGTCAGGAGCTTCTGCATCCAATCCAATAGAAAAGGAACGCAATCCCTTACCTTTTTCCTTTAATAGTCGTGCCGCTATAGACGATGTTAACGATGAATCAAGCCCGCCGGAAAGCAATACTCCAATGGGCACATCACTCATTAGCCTTTTTCGTGTCGCCTCTGTCAAAGTTTCGCGAATTTTCACCAAATCCAACGCTTCCGTAGCTTTTTCATGGTCTTCATATTCTGGCCTGTAATACTTCACAAAGCCCGTTTTTTGCGTGTAATAATGTCCGGGAGGAAAAGTAGCGAATGTCTTGCACTGGTCTGCCATAGGCTTCATTTCTGAAGCAAAATAAATACGGCCTCTTTCATCAAGTCCATAATACAAAGGTTTCACTCCAACCGCATCTCTGCCTGCTATAAAATCATCACCATCAATGATGACAAAAGCGAAATCACCGTCCAGCATATTCAGAAAATCATATCCGAACTCCTCATACAGATGTACGATTACTTCCGAATCTGATTTGGTTCTAAAAGTATGGTGTTTCAATACCGTATCCCTAAGTTCCTGATGGTTGTAGATTTCACCATTATGAACCATATAGGCTGACCTGGTTCCTTTAATTGGCTGCCTTCCTGAATGGAGGTCAATAATAGATAAGCGTTCGTGGCTTAAGATATGTCCGTTTTCCGTCACATGCAGGTCACTTTCATCCGGTCCTCGATGCGACATTCTTTTGGAAAGCTGCCTTACTAATTCTTCGTCTTTTCCTTTTCCTATAATTGCTAATATCCCGCACATATCTTTACTTTTTAAATTCGTTTATTTTATTAAAGCAAATTTGTGGTTTTTGTTTCATTTATTAAACTATAAATTTGTTTTTAGTTACAAATTAAAATTAAAATAAAAACTTTTTAGCAATTATGAAATTTTATCCATCTGAAAACAGCCCATTTGGTTTATTTCATAAAAAAACCATCCGTTTGGATGGTGATTTAATTTCTTTTTTATTGGACTTCTTCTATCAGGTATTTTGTGCCGTTAATTTCAAAACTATAACCAACCTGCTGTCCCAGAAGCTTATTTCCTAATGGTGATTGCGGTGAGAGTGCAATAATATTTTTCCCTTCTATTTTAATTTTTGGAAGTGCTGCGCTCATGAACAATAAGATTCCGTTTGCTTTGACCACACTTCCCAAGGTAATTATTTTGGTTTCTTTTGAAGCATCAATCTTGTCAAGGACGCCTTTCTGCTCCAGAAATTCTTTTAGCTTGTGATTGAGTTTTTCCTGCTCCAGATGCATCATGGACAGTGCTGTTTCGTGTTTGTCTCCGGCAGAGCCCTTTGCATCATTTTGGGCATCATCTGTCAGGTTTGAAATCATATCCTGAAAGGCATCGATTTTATCCTGTACCAATTGCTTATAATAATTTAGTGTTTTTTCTTTGAGTGTCATTGGGTATTTTTTAGTCGCGGATAAAACAGATGACGCTGATTTTCGCTGATTTCTTTTTGGAATAAAAAAGCCTACAGGTAAATGCAGGCTTTTTGATATTTAAAATTGATTACTTTCTGCCATTCGTCCAGTCTTTAATTTTTTGATTGAAAGAGGAAAAGCCAAACATTTTAGAAACTAATCCTACAGGCATTCCAATAATTGTTCTCAAAAAATCTTTTGGATTTCGTTTATAGTCTTGATAATATCCAAAATAAAAATAAGCAAAGACAAAAGCTATTATGAATATAATCAAAAGAACCTTTCCCATTAAAAATCAAATTTATAGCTTGCCCCCAACAAAACCTGGATTCCTTGTACAGGATAATTTAGCCATTTTTGATAATCCTGACTGGTGAGGTTATTTCCTTTTAGAAAAGCCGTAAGCCTGTCGTTGTATTTATATCCTACATGCATATTCAAATCAAAATAGCTATCCAGGGTAACAGTTTCTAATTCGTTTCTCAACAGGGAAGTGTAGCTAAAAATATCTTTTCTTTCGCCTACAAAGAAAACGCTGGCTCCTGCATACCATTTTTCAGTAATATTGAAGTCAAGGTTTGCCGCTACCTGAAGTTCCGGAAGATTCCATGCTTCCGCCAATTCATCTGTCTTGTAGCTATTGAATGTTCCGTTTATGCCAAAAGAAACGTTTTTAGAAAAATCAGCCTTCAGCTCTCCAAAAAAGCTCATCGTCTTTACATTATCATATAAGACACTGAAGGAGTTCCCAAAAGCATAGCCTTCCTGATTTGGGTTTTCATTATTATATGGATTGCTGAGGAAAACAGCCTTTCCATCTTCATTTTTGTATGAACCTCTAATATTAAAGCTGACATTATTTGCTATTTTTCCTTTTAGACCAACATAGATATCATATTTCTGGTCGGTTGGAGCAATTGCCAGAGTTGGCGACACGAAAAAGTTTTCCTGTGTGAAATCACGGTATGAATTCTGCTTCAGGCTTCCTTCTGCTCCTGCATAAGCTATCATGACATCCCCTACGATTCTGTAGGTAGCCGTAATCTGCGGATAAACAAAGAATTTGTTATCGCTGTTTTCATTATCCATGCTATAAAAAAGCCCGGCTCCCAGGTTGACTGTCAGGTCATCTTGCTGGTATACAAAACTTGGCTGTATACCAATATTGGTAAAGCCATAATTAATAGCTGTTGTACCAAAATAATCTTTTTCAAAAGACCCGCCCAGATAATCCACTATGAAATTTGCATTAATCTTGTTTCCTGAAATTTCAAAACCAACAGTAGGTTTTACATAAAATCTGTTCTCTGAAGAACCGAAAGCATCAGAGAAATGGTTGAATTTCAGGCTTGCTTCTTTAAAGATACTTTCCTTGGCACTGATTCGGCCTCCCAAATAAATATTCTGGTAGGTTTGCTGCGGATCGATACTGTTTATAAGGTCTTGTCTGTCTTGCGGATCAGCCAGATCATTGGCAAAGTCATTTCGCAATCCGTACCAATTATATACCTGGTGCTGATAACCGGCATCTACATTCCAAGAAAAGTCTTTTTGCTGATTCCCATATGTCAGGTCAAGGGATGTATTATAGAATTTGTCATCCAGCAAAAGGTCATCAATACCTCCCTGCGAAGAAAGATGGCGAAGCATTCCTCCCACATATTCGTTACGGTTCAGGTTTTCGGTTACAAACAATTCCGCATTCAGCGTACCATAGTTTCCAACACCCAAAGTCGCATAATTCTTATATAACTTTTCTTGTTTTGCCTTGTCAACAGAAGCAGCCCTTCCTTTTGCCGGCGTAAAAGTAGAAGCTACCGGAAAGGAAAAGATGTTGTATTTGATTTCTTCCTTTTTTGTGTTGTCTTCGTCTTCCAATGGCGGTGTTTCTTTCACTTTAAAAGCATCAGAAATAGTTGGCGTATATGGCTTTACCACGTTTACAACTTCGGTTCCGATATTCTCATCCTTCTTTTGGGCAAAAACGCCTTGCAGGCCAGCGAAAAGAAATAATAAAGCAATCTTATATTGGGTTTTATGTGTCATATTACTTAAATTGTATTTAGAATGAGATGTGATTAATTCTGGATGGATGAGTTGCGTTTGGCTTCTTCTCCTTTAATAATATCCAATTCTTTTTGGGCTTCTTCAATAACGTCCGGATAATCCTTAAAATTTTTAAGGACGCTTTCCAAAATGTAATTTGCCTGGAAGCTGTCTTTTAGTCCGTAGAAATTTTTCGCCATTACAACCAGTCCTTTGGCTCCAAAATATTTATATCCGGAATAGTCTTTGGCCAATTTCTGTACGGCCGTATTTGATGCTTCAAATTTCCCGTCTTTATTTTTGAAATAGGCATCATAAAACAATGCTTCTGCTGCCAGTTCTCCCTTAGCAATGGTCTGCAATTTTGCATAGGCTGCTTTGGCTTTAACCTCGTCGTTGATTTTTATTGCAGAACGTGCGACTATAACCTGGGCATCACTTTTTACCCTGTCGTCTGTTTTCGCATTTGCCAAAACTTTTTCGGCATATACTACCGCATTAGCATAATCTTTTTGCTCATAATACGATTTCATGAGATTGGACTGGGCAAATGTTACGTTTTGCGGATAATCGGCCTCTGCTTCCAATCTTTTCAAAACCGGAACGGCTTTCGCATAATCCGCTTTTTTGAGCAAAATCTGAGACAGCCTTGCAAGTGATTGCTCTGTAAACTCATTTCTTGGTTTTGCAATTACAAATTCATAATTCGGGATGGCATTATTTTCCAAACCATCCGCAAAATAGGATTGTGCGAGATAGAAATTTGCTTTCAGAGAATTGATTCCGTTCGGGAATTTCGCTATATAACCGCTCAATGCTGCAATTGCGGGTTTGATGTTATTCTGAAGATATTGCTTTTCAGCCGCTCCGTATGTATCATTATCCAATTCTGCATCAGACACTTCAACAAAGTCCAGGGTTTTTACCCAGGTAGCATATTCGTCAACTTTTCCTTTATCCAGATAAATCAGCCTTGCTGTCGATACAGCTTCCAAAGCTTCCGGAGTATTTGGAAATTCGGCTACTACTTTTTTAAGTTTGGTTAATGCCTGATCGTCTTTTTCTGCATTATAATACACCAATCCCTGACGCAGGATAGCTTTTGATGTATAGGAACTTTCTCTGTATTCTGCAATCAATTTATCATAGGTCTGAATAGCGCTTTCGGTCTTTTTTTCTGCTACATAGGTGTTTCCTAACTCATAAAGGGCATCGTCACGAAGTTGTGATTTAGGGAAGTTCTTGATAAAGCTGTTGAGCTCTTCAATTTTCTTTTCGTTTCTGGCCACAAAACCATAGCTGATTGCTTTTTGATAAGCAGCATAATCTGCATCAACGCCTTTGATTTCAATAGCTTTGTTATAGGCCTCCATTGCCGGCCAGTATTTTGAAGAAACATAATAACTGTCACCCAAACGCAAATAGGCATCATTCAGACGAACCTTATCGTCTTTTGGACCTGAAATGTAGCTTTGGAAGTTGACTGCAGCCTGATCGTAATCTTTCAGCTTAAAATAGGCATAACCCAGGTTATAGTAAATGTTTTTATTCTCCGGCGTGTTTTTAGCTTCGGCATCACCTAAAAATTGTTTATAAGTAAGCACTGCTTCTTTAAAACTATCCAGAACATATTCTGTTTCTGCTTTCCAAAAAGTGGCACGGGCTGTGAATCTGGCGTTGCTTCTTTCTCCTAAAGATTTCTTAAACATGGCAAGCGCCTCCTGATAATTGCCATCCGTATACAATTCCAAACCTCTGTAAAAAGTAACTTTTTGATAGGCTTCTCTATTAGAAGCTTTATTTTTTTCCAATAATGTCAGCGCCTCTTTGTAGTTTTTTGAGGTGATGTAGGAGTTGATTAGAAGTGTTTCGATTTCTGACCTACTCGGATTGTTTGGATATTTTTCAATAAAACCTTTTAAAACGGCAGGAATGCTCTGGTAAGAGTTACCAATTTCGTAGCTGAGTTTGGCATAATTCAGATAGGCATCTTCCTGAATTTTTGCATCAAATGCCATTTCAGAAGCATTTTTAAAGGCATTCAGCGCTTGTTGCTTCCTGTCGGTTTTTAAGTAGCTTTCTCCTAAATGATAATAGGCATTCTGTGCTACAAAATCTTGTCCGTCAATAATTTTATTGAATTGTGAAATCGCATTTTCGTAGTCGTTTTGCTTGTAGTAAGCATATCCAAGCTGGTAAAAATCGGTATTATTCCATTTTCCTTTTTTCCCTTTGTATTCGTTCAGGTATGGAATTGCCTGATCGTATTTTTTTAAATTGAAATAGCTCTCTCCTATAATTTTGTTCAATTCCGATTTTTCCAAAGCATTTGATTTAGCCATCGCTGCTTTCCCCAATTCTATCGCCTTATCAAATTTGCCCAGTTTGAAATTCATGTCTGCCTGGAAGTAAGACATCTTCTCCTGATATTTTTCTTCACCGGAAACCTCATCAAATAATTTGGTGGCTTTGGTATAATCATCCGACTCATAGGCCATGAAACCCAAATAATACTTTGCCTGAGAACCGTATTCTTTTGAATTCAGCACCTGGTTGAAATAATTTGTAGCTTCTTTTTTATTTCCCGCTGTAAAAAAGGTGTAGCCTTTTTGGAAGTTATATCTTTCTCTGTCATTATTGCTTAACGAACCTTCGTCAACCTTGTCAAACCATTTGAGTGATTGCGGATATTTACCCTGCTCAAAGTAATAATGCGCCACTTCAATATAGGCCTGATTTTGCTTGGTGCTGGTCGGATAGTCTTCTACGAAACTTTCCATCATCTGATCAGCATTAGCCTGATTCAGGCGGATAGCGCAGTTCGCTATATAGTAAGCACAATCCGCTTCGATATCCGAATTCTTATTGCTGTTGTCAGCTTTTACTTTTTCGAAAATAATCTGGGCAGCCTGATACTGCTTGTCGTTATAAAGCGAAACGGCTTTATTGTATTCCGTTAAATCGTTGGTATAAATTGCTGTCTGCTGAGCAAAAACCGGAGCGGTCCCTATAAATGAAAACAACAGAAATAACCTTGAAAGTCTGTGCATTTTTAATGGTTTTGTTTAATATCCAAATATATCAAATTCTTAAGTTTATAACGGAAGCTCTTTTGTGTTTATTGTAAACATCTTTTTTAACATTTGAAGTTTTATGCTATTGCGGTTTGGGAACATTGAAACTCAAAAGAATACAAACTGACAGAAATTAAAAACAACGATTTGCAATTTAATTTTGATAAAGCACGTTAACTTATTACTTTTACAACATAAACAAGATTACTATGTCGCAACCTGTGCTTTTTTTAAGAAACGTAAATATCTATCAGGAGAAAAACCTCATTTTATCGAACGTAAATATTGAAGTGAAACACGGTGAATTCCTTTATATTATTGGAAAAACCGGTTCCGGAAAAAGCAGCTTCATGAAAACCCTATATGCCGATCTTCCGCTTACGGAAGGACAAGGAAGCATTGTAGACTATGACCTGGCGACACTTAAAGAAAAGAACATTCCTTACCTGAGACGTAAAATTGGTATTGTATTCCAGGATTTCAAATTGCTTCCTGACCGAAACGTACAGGAAAATATGATTTTTGTTTTGAAAGCCACAGGCTGGACAGACAAACAGGAGATGCAGGTTAAGATAGAAGAAGTTTTGGAAAAAGTGGGCATGAAGAACTTTGCTAATAAAATGCCGCATCAGCTATCCGGAGGAGAGCAGCAGCGAATTGCGATTGCAAGAGCCTTGCTGAATGACCCGGAAATTATTCTGGCAGATGAGCCAACCGGAAACCTTGATCCGCAAACCAGTGTTGAAGTTATGGATGTATTGCGAAAAATCAATGCAAACGGAAAGACAATCATCATGGCAACACACGATTATGCCCTTTTGATGAAATTCCCTTCCAAAACATTGAAATGTGATAGCGGTTCTGTTTTTGAAGTGGTTCAAAGAACAGTTTAACGGTTTAGGCTATCTAAAATTCCGGATAAGATTTGGGCATTTGTCCTATCATTTAAATATTCTTCCAGTACTGCTTTTTTCTTTTCGCCATCCAAATATGGTTGCGATTTCAGGAAATTAATAAGTGAAATTAATTTCTCTTTTGAATCTGTTTTTATGCAGAAATCCGAGACGATTTCATCATCAATAATATTCTCATTGATAATACAGAAACGGCTCCTGAATAAAGAATTCAGCAATTTAAGCTTGGTACCCGACCTCTGAAAAGAAAGGATTAGATTAATATGTGCCTCGCCCAAAAGCTGTTTCAGCATTTCGAAATCTTTTAAAAATACAAATTCTATATTTTGGGTATTTCCAATCAGTCTCCTTACCATTTTTTCTTTTGATCCTGAGGCTATTACAAGCTTACAATCCAAATCCTTAAAAACCTCGATAAGATATTTCACAACCTTTCGATTGTCGGAAGTCCTTAAATCTCCATGATAAAAAGCATATTTGCCAAATCCTTCTATAATTTCAACTTTTTCATTGCCATGGAAGACGGGAATATAGGATGAGTTGTGGAATCTTGAATTGACATAGTCATTTTCAAACCTGGAAAGCGCCAGAACCTTGTCAAAGTGTTGTAATTTCTTTTCATATGATTCGTACTTTTTGCTTTCCAGAAAATACAAGGCCTTTTTAATCAGATTGTTTTCACTTAAAGCAATTCCCTTGAAATAGTCCTGTTCCAGATTATGCAACCGGACAACTTTCACCCTATTTTTCAATAGGTTATCTTCAAAACAATATGCCGTTTTTAGGCCTTCGTATAAAATAGGGGCATTATTTTTTTTCAGGTTATTTAAAAGTTCCCTGTTGTTTCTGGAAAGTACAGAAAACGGGGTTTTTGAAAAGAAATAAAATGGATTGTGTGAGTTTTTATAGAAATATACTTCTGAAACAATGGCGTCCAATTCCGGGCTTTGTTCAGGCACAGAATTTACAAAACAGTGCAGATAAATCGCATAGCCAATCTCATGCAGTGCTTTTATCTTATAAAAAACTTCGATGGCACCTCCATAATTGGGAGGAAACGGATTGTCAAAGCTAACTATATGAAGTTCTTTTTTCTGCATAGATAAAAACAAAAATACAGTTTTTAGGCTTATTTCAATAAAAAAAGTACTTTTGACAAAAACCTCATAACTTCTTTAAGAATGCCTTTTTTTTCCGTCATCATACCTTTATACAACAAGGAAAACAGCATTAGAAATACGTTAAGCAGCTTATTAGCGCAAACGTTTAGCGATTTTGAGGTTATTCTGGTAAATGACGGTTCTACAGATAATAGTGAAGCAAGAGCCTTAGAAATCAGCGATACCAGAATCCGTTTGTTTACTACAAAAAACCAAGGCGTTTCTAAAGCACGAAACTACGGGATAACAAAAGCTTCCGGCACTTTGGTTGCTTTCCTTGATGCTGATGATTATTGGTTTCCTAACCATTTAGAGCAATTGTCCAATCTGTATAAGATGTTCCCGGAATGTGGCCTTTACTGCACCAACTATGAGCGTTTTTTTAATGCTGACAAAGTGATAAAGCCAAAACATATTGACATTCCTTCCCATCCTTGGCAGGGAATTGTAAAGGATTTTTTTAAGTCGAGCTATATTGACAGGATAGCCTGGACTTCGGCAGTTGCCGTTCCAAGAACCATCTTGAATGAAATTGGAGGATTTAAAACCACAATTACGTTAGGTGCCGGAGAAGATACAGATTTATGGATTCGCCTTGCCTTGCAATATGATGTGGCTTTTGATAATGAAATTTCCTCCAGACACGTGCTTGATGCGGAAAACAGGATTTCGTTGGAAAAAACACTAAAGCGTTCCTATGCGAGACTGGATGAATTTCAGGAAGAAGAGAAACAAAACCCGTCATTAAAGAAATACCTCGACCTTCACAGAGTTTTTTTTGCCATACAGCATAAACTGGCCGGCAATATGAAAACTTACAATTTCTATATGCAATCTGTTGACAAGACCAATATTCCCTTAAAAGCTAAATTGGTAATGGCGATGCCTGTTTTTGTTGCCCGAAAATTCTATGCTTTTAAAAAATATCTTGAGCGCAAAAATATTCTGGTGTCAATTTATGACTGATTTACATATTCTATAAATTGGTCGAATTCCCTGATATAGTCCTCTTCCTGATAGACTTCTGAAGCAATAACAAGGCATACGGCACCAGACGAAAAATTCCCTAATTCTCTCCATGTTGTTGGTTTTATCAGAAGTCCTTTATCGGGTTTGTTAAGTGTAACCACTTGTTTTTCCTTACCGTCACTCAACATTACATCAAAACTTCCTGATAGCGGAATCAATAATTGCATTAATGTTTTGTGTGCGTGACCGCCCCTGTAGGAACTGCTGGGAACATCGAACAGGTAATAAACACGCTTAATTTCAAAAGGAACAACCTCATTTTCAATAACGGCTATGTTTCCCCTGTAATCTTCTATTTTAGGAATTTCAATAATTTCAATATTCATTACCTATTTTATTTTTAAATATTCAAGCCATTCGGCACCTATTTTTTCTACCGAAAAGCGTTCTATGCTTTCAAAGGCATTCTCTCTGCAAGTTGCACGTAATGTCTCATTTTCATTCATTTCATCCATTGCCTTGACAAGGGCATCGAAATTCTGGTCTTCTACCAAAAGTCCATTTTTGCCATTTTCAATCAATTCTCGCGGTCCGGACTTGCAATCAAAGGCCACTACAGGCACACCGCAGGCTAATGATTCTGTTATAATATTGGGCAATCCTTCATTTTTACTTGCCAGAATAGCAAATCGTGCCGATTTCATATACTGAAACGGATTGTTCTGGAAATCCAAAAATACTACCTTGTCTTCAAGTTTTTCAGATTGTGCTACGTTTTGTAAATATTCTTTTTGCGGACCATCTCCAAGCAATACTAACCTGATGTTTTGGGAAGGAAGCCTCGAGGCCGCATATGCCCGAATCAGCTTATCAAATTGCTTATTATTATCGAAAACCATTCGGCCAGCCGCAAAAACATATTCGAAATTCAAATTTATCCTTTCTTTTGACAAGGATACAATTTTATCAATTTCAAGCGGATTATAGATTGTTTTCAAATTTTTATAACCGTATTTGTTCCTGACTTTCTCCTCTATTTCTTTCGATACGCAAACAATTCCATAGGCATTCGAAAAGATATTTTTTGCTAAAAAATTATTTTTAGGGAAATACCAATCCGTATTATAGCTATGAATCATGGGTATATACGGTGCTTTGTAAGCAAATTTCGTTATCAGGAATTCCTTAATCTGGTTGTTTCTGGTTCTTACGTCGATTATATAATCAAATTTATTCTCTTTGATATATCTTTTCAGTATCAGAAACCGCTTCAGATTATTCCATATCCCGTTTCCCTTATCTTTCAGTTTGCCCAGATTTAGTAATTCTCCCGAGAAATCATAAGTCACCTCATCTAAGATTACAATATTATGTACCTCTATATTTTTGCTGGAAAAAAAATTTGACAAAATAGCATGAATCTTTTGCGCGCCACCATTTGAAAGAGTAATTCCTATCAAACATATTTTGGTTTGATGCATCTGTTGCTACTTTTTTAATTATTTTTGAAACAAATATAAACAATTATGAGGATTCTACTCGTTGGAGAATTCAGCCGGTTACACAATTCATTAAAGGAAGGACTTACTGCTTTAGGACATGAAGTGCATATTGTGGGTACCGGAGATGATTTTAAAAGATATCCTGTTGATTTTCCAATTTCTTCAACATTAGTAGCTTCCAACTCCTTACTCCGCTTCTGTAACAGGATTACCCGAAAATTGTTTCGGCTGGACCTTGAAGCCTATGAAAGAGCTTATCGGTTTCGAAAACTACTGCCAATACTAAAAGGTTATGATGTTGTTCAGCTGATTAATTCCAATGCTATAGAAACCTATCCCAAATTGGCGCTAAGGCTTTATGAAAAGCTATTTGCCCAAAACTCAAAAAAATTTCTTTTGATTTGCGGAGACGAGACTCCAATTGTTGATGTCTTACTGAAAAATAATTTGAAATATTCTGTACTCACACCTTATTTCAACAATCCAGCCACCAACAAAAAGTACTATAATTATACGTTGAATTATACCAACAACGAGCAGCGTAAGCTTTTTGATTTTGTACAAACAAATTGCGACGGACTGTTAGTATCCGACCTTGATTATAAAATCCCGATGGAACAGACAGGATTCGATTTCACATTCATTCCTAATCCGATAAATACCGATAAGCTTGAATTTATTCCGATGGAAATCCCATCCAGGATTGTTATTTTTCATGGAGTCAACAAGTATAGCGCTGTCAAAAAAGGAAGTTCTGTTTTTTTAGAGGCACTATCCAAAATAGAATTAAAATATGGGAATAAGGTCGAAATCAGAATTGTCAATAGTCTGCCGTATGACGAGTACCAAAAACACATACGTTCGGCCCATATTATTCTCGACCAGATTTATGCTTTCGACCAGGGTTATAATGCTTTAGAAGCAATGGCATTAGGAAAAGTTGTTTTTACAGGAGCTGAAACAGAGTTTCAGGAATATTATAAACTAACGGATACTGTGGCTATTAATGCTTTGCCTGATGTTGAATCTATAGTACAACAGCTTTCGTTTTTGATTGAAAACCCGGAAGAATTGACTTTGATTGGAAAAAGGGCTCGCCAATTCATTGAAAAAGAACACCATTTTGTCAAAATCGCTGAAATATATACCGAAAGCTGGAATACAACTAACCATTAATTCATGAAAACAATTCAGGCCAATAGCATCTATCGTCTTTTATTCTTTCTTATCCTTGCTGTATATTGTCTTTTCACGGCAAGGTATGGTTTTGAAACATGGGATACGGGGTATATTCCGGGTTACTCCTGGCGAATTGCTAACGGACAGGATGTTTATAAAGATTTTGTATATAAAGCCCCACCGTCGACACTATATTTTCAAGCCATTTTTATTAAAATACTTCCTGAAATTGGCCAATTTTATTTTATAAAAGTCACAAACTATTTGTTGTTTGCTTTACAGGTAGTTCTGGCTGTCAAAAGTTTTACCAATTTTTATCCGCAGCAAATAAAGTTCAACAAATGGGCTTTAATGATACTTGGTCTTGTCATTTCCTTATTAAACTTTACCGCCTATCCATGGCCTACAACAGACGGTCTGTTTTTCTCCGTCATTGCATTGTATATTCTTTCTTTAAGTAAAAAATCAAGCAACCTTCAGCTCTTGGCAATTGCCCTCTTTTGCGTATTATCCTCGCTTACAAAACAGTCCTTTTATTTGATTCCCTTTGGGTTTCTGTTTGCTATAACCTGCTTGCAAGGCATTAAAAAAGGCCTGTTTTTCTTTTTGTATCTGGTTCTTTTTTTACTGCTTTTCCTCTCGTGGGTGGCTTATACCTCTTCGCTACATGAATTTTTAGAGCAGACAACCGGAGAAACTCTTTTTAAGGATCTTCTTTATTCCGGTTTTCTGGATTATATAATTACTTATCCCAGAATCTCTGTTTTTATTCCTTTGCTTATTGTATGCGCTTTTTTATTGTTTTACTTCCCAAAACAGAAACCCCTGACGATTCCAGGATATTTAGAAAACCTGTCAATTGTTTTACTCGTTTTCTCTTTTTCCTTATGCTTTTTCAGAGATTTTTTAATCGCTTCCAGAATTGCAATGCTTTCAACTGTTTTGGCCGTAATCAGTAAGATAATAAAAGATTGGAAGCGTTTTTACTATTTCATCCCCATTCTACTAGTGCTTTTGATTGCCTGGAGCTGTTCTATAAGCATGGGCTATAATTACCCTATCTTCTTCTCGACCGGAATAATCCTTTCAATTACCATTTTATTTGCAGAAGAATTAGGCAAAGTATACAACCAAAAGCTTTTTATCTTTACAGGAAGTATCATTTTAGTATTGGCCTACTCTTCAAATCTAAGACCGTATAGAGAAAAACCCGTTTCAGAATTAAATTATTCGCTTACAGAGGTTTCGCCAAAATTAAAGTATCTGATGACCAATAAAGACACTGGTGAAAAATTGCTCGACCTTAAATCCTTAATCAAAAAATACGGCAATAACTATATTGTAACCCCGAGCTTCCCTATGGCCTATTACGTTTTTAATACCCAAAGCGTACTACCTGCTGATTGGCTTAAAAATAATGAGATAAATAGAAATCCTGAACATATTTTAAAGATTGCTGCAAAAAAGGAAAATTTTATTTTTTTCGAAAAAAGCTTTTTGGAAGGTGAAGAATTTATGTTTGAGAATAGAGAAGATTTTAGCGTAATAGCTATGTATATCTACCGAAATTTCAAAAAGACAGATGAAACAGAGCATTTTATCATCTACAACACTCAAGAAAAAAATGAAATATACCCAACCATAGCAAGGAAATCAGTTCATTAAAAATACTTCCTTTTTTATATTGTAATGGAAGCATATTTTAGAATCCGAAATTAAAAAATAATTTATTTAGATATTTTAATCCTGGCAGTAAAACCGATGCTTCATTTTAATTTTGAAATAAACTCCCAATACCAAAAAATAGAACGCATACGTAAAAGCATTGGCTTTAACAATACCTTCAATACCATAGAAGTCAATAAAAAGGATACTGGACACATATAAAACTCCCAAAGACATGAGTTCTGTTACGATAAAAGCCAATGTCATTTTTTTTGCAAAAAATTCATACCCTAAAATCATCGAAGCTACTTTGAAGGTATCGCCTATAAGTTGCCATTGAAATAAGTCTTCAACCGGTAAAAACTCTTTTGTAAACAGTAATTTAACAATAAAGTCTCTAAGGATATAAATAATTGCAGCGACAAAAATAAAAAGCGGCAAAATTGTTTTGTAGTAGCTGTAAAACACTTTTTTAGTTTCGTGATTGTTGACAGCCATTATAAGTTTTGGAAGGAAATAAACTGTTAGCAATGTTGAAATAAACAACAGATAGTTGGAAGAAATCCTTTCCATTGCAGACCAGTATCCGGCTTGTTCTTCTCCTAACTTTTCAATGACATTATTTCTTATGTTCAGATAAACCAACGGACCAAAGAATCCTGACACAAAAGCCATCAATGAAAATGAAGACAGGTTTCTGATAACGTCAAAATCGAAGTAACGGAAATGGATATATTCCCGCACATTCATCAGTGACCTGAAGTACAAATAGGCAACTATCAAAAGTAGTGCAGGTGTGGCTGCAATCGAAATCAGGGCTCCGGCAATATTCAGCTTCCATATCAGAATCACGGAAATGAGCAATCCGATGATATTTCCAAAAATAGCAATGTAAATTACCTTATGAAATTTCCCGAAACCATTCAGAATGCTTGTAAAAAAAACATTCATCACATAAAACGGAATAGAAATCGCCAGAATTGAAATGACAAAATCATAATTATTTCGCTCTCCGAAAACCTGGTTGTTCCAAAAATTACTAAAGATAAAAAGAGCCAGAGCAAAGAGTACAGAAGACACTAATAAGGCTATAAAAACAGTAGAAATTACTCTTTTCAACCGGTCTTCATCATCTTTGTTTTCAGCAGTATATTTTACAATTCCGTTCTGAAAACCCAAAGTAGTTATTGTTTCGATGGACGAAAAAAAGTTTCGCATATTGCCTACCAGGGCCATGCCCGGAGCTCCTAAAAAAACAGCAACAACCTTTGACGACACTATGCCTATCAGAAGCTTTATGATTACGCTGATACTGTTCAAAGAAGTTACCTTGAATAGCGAAGACCCTACTATTTTCTTTACAGAAACCAATTAGAATTTATTAATTATTTCAATTACATAGCTTACCTCCTCCTCTGTCATTACCGGACTTATAGGTAGACTTAAAGCCTCACGATGGATTTTTTCCGTAATTGGAAATGACAAATCACCCATATAAGAAAGTGCTTTTTGCTGGTGTGGCGGCGTTGGGTAATGAATCAGGGTTTGGATGGTATTGGCGGACAAATATTCCTGTAATTCTTCCCTGTTTGCAGTCCTGATTACAAAAAGATGAAAAACATGGTTTTGCGTACCATCAAAGAAAGGCAGTTTTATCTTATCATTCTTAATTTCTGCCAGATAACGTTCCGCTATTTTTTTCCTTACCGCATTTTCTGTATCCAGATTTGGCAGTTTAACGCTCAAAAAAGCAGCCTGTAATTCATCCAGACGTGAATTTATACCAATATAGTCATGGACATATTTTTTTTCGGAACCATAATTACGGATTGCAAAAATCATCTTTGCCAACGCATCATCGTTTGTTGTGATGGCTCCCGCATCGCCTAAAGCCCCGAGGTTCTTTCCCGGATAGAAACTAAATGCAGCGGCATCGCCCCAGTTTCCTGATTTTTTAGAATGCAGAACAGCACCATGACTTTGAGCGGCATCTTCTATCACAAGCAAATTGTTTTGTTTTGCCAGCGTATTAATTTCGCTCATTGGAGCCAATTGTCCGTAAAGATGAACGGGCAGAATCGCTTTTGTTTTAGATGTAATGGCTTTTTCTACGGTGTTAGGGTCCAGATTGTACGTCTCCAAATCGGGTTCAACCAACACGGGTATCAGGTCTGCCTGAAGCACAGCCAAAATACTGGCGATGTAGGTGTTTGCCGGAATGATTACTTCATCTCCTTTATGGAGTTTTCCTAATTGTATATAGGCTTTAAGAATCAGTACCAAAGCATCCAGTCCGTTTCCAACGCCAATGCAATATTTTGTGCCGCAATAGTGGGCAAAATTAGTTTCAAATGCCTTGATTTCATCACCTAGAATATACCAGCCCTTATCCATGACAGTTTTCATCTTATCTTGAAAAGCCTGTTCATAAGGCTGATTTACTTTCTTTAAATCCAGAAATTTTATCATATCAAAACATTTTCTAGCTTGTCATAATTGGAAGTAGCGATTTCATAAAAATCTTGCGTAAGTGTCCTGGCACCAAAACTCTCTTTCCAGAAAATAAGGCCTTCGTTAAGTTTTCGTCCGTTTTCCTCATTTGAAATACCAAAATCAAAAAATCTTTTATCCTTAAACACTTCAAGAATCAAATGGCTGTATAGAAAATCAAGTGAACCCAGTTCATTTTTTTCATTTTGACCAGAAACATATTGAGGATGTGCAACATTTTTAGAAATAAAAATGGTAGTTCCGGCAACTATCTTTCCTTCAAAATACACATTAAAATGTCGGATATTCTCCGGAAATAAGCGATGGAGTTTTTCAATTTCTTCAACCGTATGAACCGGTTTGGCATCATGTTTTGCAGAAATGTTCGGAATAAGAATTTCATCCCAGAATAGCCTGAAATCAGGCTCTTCTTTTATGGTCAATCCTAATTGTTGTCCTCTGCGTACACAAGCTCTTCTGGCACGGGAAATCTTATGCGGTCTCGAATTATCAATAACAGATAAGGCGTCTCTTCTTGTCAGTTTTGCATCTGCCAAGAACAGGGCATAATTAAGTTCGTCTGAAGGATAGTCAAAATAAATAGACGGCATCATCTTAAAATGGAGTTTCTGTATTCCAGCAGCTTGAAGATATTGCATTATATTTTTTACAATAAGGAGCATCATGGACTGTTTCAATTTTACATCACAGACTATACCTCCATAAGTGAGCCCCTGGTGCGAGAAAACGGTATCTCCCACTACATTTGCCGGCAACACCGCAATCCAGTTTTCACCATCTAAAACCACAAGGGAATAGTCACGAAACCTGTCACTATGATATTCCATAAAATCTCTATGGAACAAAAAGGTAGCATTTTTGGCATTAGCCACAAAAGCATTCCAATTAAGATAGTCTTCTGCTTGATATTTCCTGACAGTATAGTTTCTCACGGCTTGTTTTTATGCTTTGGAAAAGTACTAATTTTTTAGATATGATTGAACCATTCGTTAAAGCTAATTTTATTTTGTTAACATACTCTATTGTAAATAAATAGTATCTTTATATCTTTCAATTGATTATCGGGTGAATCTAAAACTACAAATTAGAAATTTTGTTGTCCTTTTCTTTTTTTCCTGTGCCGCCTTTGCACAGGATGTAGCTTTATTCAGGCAATTCAACGGACGTTATGATTTTACTATCATTGGAAATACATTAAACACCTCCGAGAACAATCTCAATAATTTTTGCACCATCACCACCTCTTCGTCCGCAACCCTAAACATGGGAGCTAACGACGAGATTGAAAAAGCATATCTGTATTGGGCAGGTTCGGGAACCGGCGACTGGAACGTGGTTTTAAATGGTGTTCCCATTACTTCTGAAAGAAACTTCGCCTACTTCCAGAACGACCTTGACTATTTCTGTGCCTTTACAGATGTTACCTCTCAAATACTTTCTACAGGAAACGGAAACTATACCCTGTCTGATTTAGATGTATCTCCCTTTTTAGATGCGAACCATTACTGCAACAATCGTACGAATTTTGCAGGTTGGGCAATTGTAATCGTTTATAAAAATGAAAGCTTTCCGCTGAACCAAATCAATGTATATGATGGTCTGCAAGGTGTTTCAAGAACACAAAATCACCTGACATTAACACTAAATAGCCTGAATGTAATTGACAATGCCGGTTCAAAAATAGGCTTTATTGCCTGGGAAGGTGACGTAAATTTGCCTACCGCAGGATTTACAGAGTCTTTAAAAATCAATGGACACATACTAAGCAATGCCTTAAATCCTGCCAATAATGCATTTAACGGCACTAATTCTTTTACCAATTCCAGAACCCTGTACAATATGGACCTGGATGTATATGAAATCCAGAATTACATTCAGATTAATGATGAATCTGTAGAAATCCAGCTAACATCGGAACAGGATTTTGTAATGATAAGCACTATCCTTACCAAACTGAACAATCAGCTTCCCGATGCCACTATTTCTATAGACAATGTAGCACTGGAATGCAATTCGCGAAGGATTATGGTTGATTATACCGTATATAATCTTGACAGTACAAATCCTTTAATGGCCGAAGTTCCAATTGCAATTTATGCAGACGGAAACCTGATTGAGCAAACCCTGACTGTTCCGCCAATTCCTATTGGCGGCAGCTATAGCGATACTATTTTTCTGACCATACCTGATGAAATTCCAAATGATTTCACTTTAAAATTTGTAGTTGATGATACCGGAAACGGTACCGGAATTGTGACCGAATTAGACGAAATGAACAATGAATTTTCCGTTTCGATTTCTATGCTGGTTTCGCCGGAATTTAATCTGCTTGATAAAATATTGGCCTGTAATGAAGGGCTAAAAAAAGGCACTTTCGATTTTTCACATTACGAAGAAATTGTAAAAGTTGACCCAGACCATATTGTTCATTTTTTTAATTCCCAAGAAGAAGCACAGGCAAACCAAAACCCAATTCCTAACACAAACCATTATGTTGCTTCTTCTACACCAAAAGAAATCTTTGTTAGGATAGAAGATGAAAACTGCTACAGCATTACTTCCTTTTTACTGGACACTAAAAACTGCCCTCCAACAGTTTATAACGCCGTAACGGCTAATGACGACGGGTGGAATGATTTTTTCTTTATAAGAGGACTGAGAGATATATTTGTAAACTTCAAGCTTTCTATTTACAACCGTTGGGGTACTTTGGTCTGGACGGGAAATAACGATACTGAAAACTGGTATGGCCAGGCAACCAAAGGCATCCAAATTGGCGGAAATGACCTTCCGGATGGCACTTATTATTATGTACTTGACCTCAACGACCCTGATTATAAAACACCGCTGACAGGGTATGTATACCTGACAAGATAATTTAGTTTTGCTTTAATGCCGGAAGATACCATTTGAATTTAACAGCCAGAAGTCGTAGCGAAATCATCACGCAGGAAGTAATTACATAAAGGATGTCATTATCCAGATTCCAATGTTTGAGGATAAAAAATAAAATCCCGCCAACAATACAAATCGTGGCATAAATCTCCCTTCTGAAGATTACGGGTATTTCATTACAAAGAATATCTCTTGTTACACCTCCAAAACAAGCCGTCATCGTTCCCAAAGCAATACAGATTATCGGATGAAGATTCGTATCCAATCCCTTTTCAAGTCCGATGAGCGTAAAAACGCCCAATCCTATCGTATCAAACAAAAACAATGAGGTTCGCAGCCTGTCGAGTTTCTTTCTGAAAATGATGGCGAGGAAATAACCTGCTATAATAAAGTAGACATAATTCAAATCACGCATCCATCCCACAGGAGTACGGCCTATTAGCGTATCTCTTAAAGTTCCCCCACCAACAGCTGTCACAAATGCGATAATAAAAACTCCAAAAGGGTCGAGCCTTTTATTCATTGCCGTTAAAGCGCCGGAAAGCGCAAAAGCCATAGTTCCAATTATATCTAAAAGATAAAACATGTGTAGTTTGTGAATTTTTGGATTTGGGATTTATGATTTATGATTTATGATGTGAGATTTATGATTTTTGACTTTCGACTTTTGACCTTCGACTTTCGACTTCCAACTTTCGACTAACCACTATCAACTATTCGCTACATTTTCTGCGTATAGTAATTATAATCTTTTAAAATCGTTTTAATGAAATCTTCATCATTACCTGACTGGTTTCTGATTCCTGTAACATCTTCGATTTTTGTCTTCAATCGCGTAATCATATGATAATCTTTGTTTGCCCTTGCGCTATTAAAAGTTTCTTTAATAATTCGGGCGTCGTTGTCGCTTAATTTTATAACCAGAGGATAAGTGGGTACATAGCTGACATCAATTTCTTCCAAAATGGTATGGTTAATATTAATGTTATTTTTTAGCGTAATAACCGATGTTCCTCCAGCCATATCTCCTAACCTTTGCGATTTTTCACTGGCTATTATGCTAACCAATCCTACTATACCACTGCTAAAACTGACATCAATTATTCTAAAAAGCCATCGCATAAGATAGTCTCCGAAAGAAGCCTGATAACCGTCTATTTTTACCACTTTAATTTTAAGCAGCCTTTTGCCTAATGTTTGTCCTTCAAGCAGACTCTCCAAAAGAAGCGAATAAAAAGCAACCGGCATGTAAAACAGCACCAATATTGAAATTCGAGACCAATCATCCATCTTATCCATGAGCTTATTGATTCCCAAACCGTAAAAAAACACAGAATATATGACAATCACATAAGCCGTTTTCACCAAAAAATCAAGGAGATAAGCCAAAATCCTGTCACCTATTGAAGCCGCCGTAAAATTAATATTGACATTTTGAGTCGTATTTATAGATAATTGTGTCATATTTTATATTTTAGCTTCCAATGAGAGAAATTGCATTCATAAAGCAAAATAAAGAAAAATGGCTTGATTTTGAACAAGCAATTTTCGGTAAAGCTAAAAAAAATCCTGATGAAATGGCCAGTTTGTATATACATTTGGTCAACGATTTGTCTTATGCACAAACTTATTATCCTAAAAGCAAGACCGTTGTCTATCTTAACTATCTGGCAGCACAGATTTACCAAAAAATTTACAAGACAAAAAGAACAGAAACCAATAGGTTTGTCTACTTTTTTTCTACAGAAGTTCCGTTACTGGTTTACCAATACCGAAGATATGTTCTGTATGCATTCCTCCTTTTCTTTCTGACTACTGCAATTGGTGTTGTTTCGGCCAAATATGACCCCGATTTTGTAAGGCTTATTTTAGGGGATAATTATGTCAATAAAACTTTGGGAAATATCAAAGATGGCAACCCCGTCGCTATTTACAAAGACGGAAGCAATTGGGGTATGACAATTGGAATCACGCTAAACAACTTATATGTCGGCCTCAGATGTTTTCTCTATGGTATTTTTGCAGGACTTGGAACTTTTTACATACTGATTCAAAACTGTATTATGCTGGGTGCTTTTCAATATTTTTTCTATGAACAGGGCGTGTTTTGGGAAAGTGTAAGAGGAATATGGATTCACGGCTCAATGGAAATTTTTGCCATTGTTATTGAAGCTGCTGCCGGATTTATTTTAGGTGCTTCGATATTATTCCCAAAGACCTATTCCCGGATGACTTCGTTTAAAATAGGATTTAAAAACAGCTTAAAAATCTTTTTAGGAACAATGCCTTTTACTATTGGGGCCGGAATCCTGGAAGGCTTTGTAACCCGCTATTCACTCGAAATGCCTAACTGGCTGAATGTGTTTATCATCTTATCTACCTTATCCTTGATTTCTTTTTATTTCCTCATATTTCCTTTTATAGTCAATAAAAAAATACACTCCGCCAAATGATAACCTTATTCAAGAAAAGAAATTTTAACGACTACCTTAACGACACTTTCTCCTTTTTCAAAAAAGACGGAAAGCATTTCCTTAAAAACTATTTTGTCATCAACGGGATTTTCCTGCTGCTGTTAGTGGTTTTTATTTATTTTCTATCGAAAATTTATTTTGAGGCTATTTTTTCTACATTCGAGAATACCAATACAGGATACAATCCTATAGAAAAGCTTTTTAATGAAAACCTGGGATTGTTTATCACTTCACTTGTCGGATTTATACTGCTTTCTCTTTTTCTCTCATTACTGAATTTTGCTTATCCGATTGTCTATCTTGACCTGTATGATAAAAATTCAGGAAGTAGTTTTGACACCAGAGATATAATAAACGGCCTAAAAAACAAAACCGGAAAAATTCTCTTATTCTTTATTATTTCCCTATTTGTAATAATTCCGGCTGTGGCAATCTTATTTATTGTCTTGCTGTTTCTTTCATTCATTATTATCGGAATACCGTTGATGATAATTGCACTTCCGGCCATTTCCAGTTTGATTACATTAACATTCTTTGATTACCTGAATACTGACAATGGTTACTTCACTTCACTAGGTAATGCCATTAGTTATCTAAAAAAACAGTTTTGGCCAATTGTGGGCGTTACCATGCTTATGTATATGATTATTCAGATTATACTAACCATCTTTTCAATGATTCCGTATGTAATTGCAATGGTTCTGCTTTTCTCTTCAATTGAAAGCGGCTCAACCGCACCTACACAGGATGCCTTCTCCACTTTTGGAATCCTGATGACCATATTATTTGTCATCGCAATTCTGGCTAACTACATATTAAACAACCTCCTAATTGTCAATCAGGGCTTGATTTACTATAGCCGAAGAGAACATGATGAAAACAACTCCACCTTTGGTGAAATTGACACTATCGGAACAAATTTTGAATAAGCTGCTTTACATATTTTTATTTTTCTTCTGCCTGAATACTTTCGGACAGGACTCACTTTCTGTTGCCAAAACGGATTCGGTTACCGTAGCTTCAAAATTTTCTGAAAAAGATATTATTATTGACTCCACAAAAATAAAAGAACGTTCTTTTTCCAATTTTAAAGAAAAATACAGCGATTCCAGTTTTGATTATGAACCAAAATCCAAAGAAAAAAGCGCATGGGAACGTTTCAAGGAGTGGCTCGCCTATTGGTATAATAAAATTTTCAGCCTGGGCAATGACGAAGCTTCAATGTCTGCCGTCGAATTAATCCTAAAAATACTTGCAGTCATTGTCATCCTGTTTGTAATCTACCTCATCGTAAAAGCAATTATGAATGACGAAGGACAATGGATATTTGGAAAATCTTCTGACAAGAAAGTCATCCATTATGACGAAATTGAAAAGAACCTCCATCTGGTAGATTTTGAAAAACTGATAAAAGAAGCGGTAAAATCGGGTGAAAACCGTTTGGTAATACGCTATTATTATTTGTGGCTTCTGAAAGAACTCGCTTCAAAAGAAATAATCGAGTGGGATATCGAAAAAACAAATTCTGACTATCTCTATGAAATAAAAAACGAAAAGCTCAGAAACGACTTTGCCTATCTTTCTTACCTGTACAACTATATTTGGTATGGTGAGTTTGAGCTAGGGGAAGAAACGTTCTCTCAAGCAATACAATCGTTTGAAAAAACAATAAAAACTTTATAATGAACAAGACTATCAAAATATATATCGTGTTTTTGGTACTGCTTTTGGTAGGCATTGTTTATATTGACGTGACCCGTCCAAAGCCCATCAACTGGACACCAACTTATGACATTAAAGATAAAATCCCTTTCGGGTTGTATGTCTTTAATGAGGAGGCTCCTGCCTTATTCGGACAAAAAGTTAATCGAATTACAGAGACTGCCTATCAATATTTTGAACCAAAATATGATTATGACAGTCTTGTAAATACATATACTATTCGCGGAACGATTCTGTCTGTTTCTGACCAATATATGATTGACGACGAATCAACACAAGAACTTTTATACTTTGCCCAACATGGCAATAAAATTTTTATCAGTTCAAAATCATTTCCTCAAAAATTGATGGACAGCCTAAAATTTAGCTATTCTTCAAAATTTATGGGTCGGGATACTATTTTCACCTCATTGGCCAACCCGCATTTGGGCAAGAAAAAATACGATATTTCCGTAGGTGCCGGAAATTCCTATTTTGAAAAAATTGACACTTTAAATACGACAGTACTCGGATATCATGAAAACACAAAGGAAAAACTGGTCGATTTTATAAAAGTACCTTATGGCAAAGGGGAATTCTATCTGCATACGCAACCTGTTGTATTCACCAACTATCATCTTTTAAAAGACAATCATTCGGAATATGCCGCCAAGGTCTTAAGCTATACCGATGGTGAAGTATTCTGGCTTTTAAAAAATCAGTCGGGAGAAATCGTTTCAGGTTCCCCAATGCGTTATATCCTGAGTCAACCGGCATTAAAAGCGGCATGGTATATTTTCTTGCTTGGTATGATTGTTTTCTTCATATTTAATGCAAAAAGAAAGCAACGAATCGTCCCAATTATAAAACCTTTGGAAAACACTACTGTAGACTTTACAAAGACCATTGGCAACTTATATTTCCAGGAAGGAAATCACGATAACATAATTGAAAAGAAAATCATATATTTCCTCGAAAAAATAAGAAACGATTATTTGTTGGACACAACAGTTCTGGATGAAAATTTTGAAAAGAAACTCCAGCAAAAATCTGGCAAAAAAATAGAAGACATCCAAAAGGTAGTCTATCTTATCAACCAACGCAGAAAGAGTTACCATCAAAGTATTGAAAGCGACCTGATTGCCTTGAATACAGCCATTGAGAAAATTCTCGCCAAAGAAAAAAACAGTCAAGAAACATAATCCAATTACAAAATGGAAGAAAATACAGCACACAATCCGAATGTAAATCCAATTGAGAATGTAAATTTTCAATCCCGAATAGATTTGAGCCAGCTACAGGAGAGTATCGAAAAAATCAGGGCAGAAATCAGTAGCGTCATTGTAGGACAACACAAAATGATTGACCAGCTTTTGGTTGCCATTCTTTCAAACGGACATGTCCTGTTGGAAGGTGTGCCCGGAGTTGCCAAAACAATCACCGCAAAATTGGTTGCCAAAACCCTAAACATTGGTTTCAGCAGGATTCAGTTTACGCCGGATTTGATGCCATCAGATATTTTGGGAACTTCTGTATACGACTTAAAAAAGTCAGAATTTGAATTCAAAAAAGGGCCTGTTTTCTCCAATCTTGTCCTCATTGATGAAATTAACAGGGCTCCTGCCAAAACTCAGGCCGCTTTGTTTGAGGTTATGGAAGAGCGTCAAATTACGATGGACGGAATTACTTATGATATGGAAGCACCGTTCCTGGTAATTGCAACCCAAAACCCTATCGAACAGGAAGGAACCTACCGACTGCCGGAAGCTCAATTGGACCGATTCCTGTTCAAAATCAACATTGACTATCCAAAGCTGGATGAAGAAATCCTTATCATCCAGAAAGAACACCAATTACAAAATCATGGAAAATTGGATAATATCCAAACAGTATTATCTTCAGAAGAAATCCAGAAATATCAATCTTTGGTAAAGCAGATTATTGTTGAGCCGCAACTTTTGGAATATATCGCCAAACTGGTTATCAATACGCGTGAAAATGCTTTCCTGTACTTGGGTGCTTCGCCTCGTGCTTCTATTGCCATCTTAAACGCTGCAAAAGGATATGCAGCAATCCGCGGAAGAGATTTCGTAACGCCGGAAGACATTAAAGAAGCCGCTATTCCTGTTTTACAACATAGAGTTATCGTAACTCCGGAACGTGAAATGGAAGGCATCACCAGTATCGAAATCATCAAACAGGTCATCGAAGCCATCGAAATTCCAAGATAATTTAAAAGTTACGTCCGTTGAAACTGCTTAAAAAATTATACATCAACAATTTCTTTTTTTACGCGCTGATTGGCGTGGGATTCTTGTATTGCGTTGCCTTTATTTTTCCGGCACTTTACAACGCCGCCAGCTATTTATTGCTGATACTTTTAGGCTTTCTGGCTCTTGATATACTGATTTTGTTTAGCGCCAAACATGGAATCGAAGGCACCCGAATCGCACCCGAAAAACTGTCAAACGGAGATGAAAATCCTATTGGAGTTACAATAAGAAACTACTACACCTTTCCTATTGGCGTAAAAATCATAGACGAAATTCCGGAACAGTTTCAGATTCGCAATTTTGGAATAAAAAGAAGAATCAAGGCCTCCTCACAGGACGATATCCAATATTATCTTCGTCCAACTTCAAGAGGTGAATATGTATTTGGAAATCTGAACATTTATGTATTCTCACCGCTAAGACTCGTTTCCAGAAGGTTTACATTCAATAAAAACCAGATGGTTCCTACTTATCCGTCGTATATTCAATTGCGAAAATATGACCTGATGGCATTTTCCAACAATTTATTCCAATATGGTGTAAAGAAAATCAGGAGAATTGGCCATACAATGGAATTTGAACAGATTAAAGAATATGTACAGGGCGATGATATCCGTACGCTGAACTGGAAAGCGACCGCCAAGAAAAATGCTTTAATGGTCAACCAATTCCAGGATGAAAAATCGCAGTCTATTTATATGGCTATTGACAAGGGACGTGTCATGAAAATGCCCTTTAACGGACTCAGCCTGTTGGATTATGCCATAAATGCAACACTGGTTCTGTCCAATGTCATTTTAAAAAAGCAGGACAAGGCCGGAATGTTTACCTTTTCTAAAAAAGTAGAAAACCGCGTTGCTGCCGAAAGGCGCTCTTCGCAGATGCATCAAATTCTTGAAAATCTTTACAATGTCAAAACTGATTTCTTTGAAAGCGACTATAGCCGCTTGTATGTCGATATAAAGAAAAATATCAACCACAGAAGTTTAATCATTCTGTATACTAATTTTGAAACGCTCGACAGTTTGCACCGCCAACTTCCTTACCTGAAAGGAATTGCTAAAAACCATTTATTGGTGGTTGTATTTTTCCAAAACACAGAATTAAACGATATTATCAACTCGAAAGCAGTCACTATACAGGAAGTATATGATAAGGTAATTGCTGAAAAATTTGCATTTGAAAAACGACTGATTGTAAACGAACTGAAAAAATATGGAATCCACTCCGTATTGACCCAGCCTGAAAACCTGACTTTAGATACAATTAATAAATATCTGGAGATTAAGGCAAGGGGAATCTTATGATTTGGGATTTTTGATTTAAGATTTTTGATTTAGGACTTTTGACTTTCGACTTTTGACTTCAGAACTTTTGACTTCAGAACTTTTGACTTTAGATTTTTGATTTAGTACCTTAGCAGCTTAGAAATCCAGAATCTTGAAACAAATCACTTCAGTTCAGAATCCATTTATCAAATCGCTGGTACTGCTTCAGGAAAAATCCAAAGCACGGAAACAGACCGGAACGTTTTTAATTGAAGGCCACAGAGAAATTGAACTGGCCCAAAAAGGCAGTTATGAAATAGAAACGATTTTATTTCTGCCTGAAATCATTTCCGAATACGACGCCAAAAAACTTTCCGGCTCTGCAGAATTGATTGAAATCAGCAAAGATGTATACCAGAAATTGGCCTACCGTGATACTACAGAAGGCATATTGGCGATAGCAAAATCAAAAAATCTTTCCCTTTCAGAATTGAATCTGGGTAAAAATCCGTTGATTTTAATTGCTGAATCTCCTGAAAAGCCTGGAAATATTGGCGCTATGCTACGAACTGCCGATGCTGCAAAGCTAGATGCCGTAATCATTGCCAATCCAAAAAGCGATTTATACAATCCCAATATCGTACGTTCCAGCGTTGGATGCCTGTTTACAAACCAGATTGCAACGGGAACTACCGAAGAAATTATTGCTTTCCTAAAAGAAAAAAACATCAGTATTTATTGCGCTACCTTGCAGGATTCAACGGGCTATCATACTCAGAATTATACAGCCCCAACTGCATTGGTTGTAGGAACGGAAGCCACAGGATTAACACAGGAATGGCGCGACAATTCAACTCAAAATATCATTATCCCAATGCAGGGAGCCATCGATTCGATGAATGTTTCTGTTGCAGCAGCCATCTTGATTTTTGAAGCAAAAAGACAAAGAGGATTTTAATTAATTACGAATTATGAATTTTAAATTAGGTTTCTTAGCTACTTTTTTAATAAGCACCAGCATTTATGCGCAAATCACACCAACTCAAATCGACGAGGTTGTTGAAAAAACCATAAAAACATTTGATGTTCCGGGTATTGCCGTAGCTGTTGTAAAAGACGGAAAGATTGTTCATGCCAAAGGTTATGGCGTAAAATCAATAATTACGAAGCAAAAAGTGGATGAAAACACACTGTTCGGAATTGCTTCCAACAGTAAGGCATTTACAAGTGCAGCACTGGCAATGCTTGTAGACGAAGGCAAAATCAAATGGGATGACAAAGTCGTCAAATACCTTCCTGATTTCAAAATGTATAACGACTACGTTACCAATGAATTTACGGTTCGGGACCTGTTGACACACCGTAGTGGCCTTGGACTTGGGGCAGGCGATTTGATGATATGGCCTGACGGTTCAGATTTCACAGCCGAAGACATTATCGAAAACATCCAGTACCTAAAACCGGTTTCCGGATTCAGGGCAAAATACGATTATGATAATCTTTTATACATCATTGCCGGAGAAGTAGTGCATAAGGCCAGCGGACAAACATGGAATGAATTTGTAGAAAACAGAATCATAAAACCGCTGGGCATGACCAATACGGCTTCTTCATGGGTAAGGCTAAAAGATACATCCAATGTTATTGTCCCTCACGTGCCGATTGATGGAAAACTAAAAGTCATCTCACGCTATAAAAACCAACTGTTTGACGCCGCCGCAGGTATTTATTCCAGCGTAAACGACATGAGCAAATGGGCAATTATGCAACTGAATAAGGGAAAATATGGCAGCGGGCAGAAAATATTCTCGGAAAAAGAACATGCCGAAATGTGGACGCCACAAACATTGATGCCTAATAAACCCGTTCCTCCTTATAATTCACTTTTTAAAGCCTATGGTTTGGGCTGGCAACTAAATGATGTTAAAGGAAAAATGCAGGTTTCACATACAGGAGGTCTGGAAGGAATCGTAACCCAGGTAACCCTGATACCAGAACTTCAACTTGGTATCATTGTTTTTACCAACCAACAATCAGGAGCCGCTTTTTCAGCCATAACCAATACAATTAAAGACAGTTATCTGGGAATGGAACCTTTTGACCACGTCAAATATTTCAGTGACAGGGAAAAAGCTTCAGGAGAAAAAGCAGACAAAGTTACAGACGAAGTATGGCAAACTGTCGCAAAAAACAAAAACCAGAAAATCGACACCAAAAAGTATATCGGAACCTATAAAGACAATTGGTTTGGCGAAGTTGCCATCACTGAAAAAAAGGGAAAAATGTATTTTGCTTCCAAACGTTCACCTCAACTTAAAGGCGAAATTTTCTTTTATAAAGACAATAATTTCGTAGTAAAATGGGATAATCGCTATTTTCATGCAGATGCCCATATCTTCTTTGAAAAAGACAATGCAGGATTTACCATGAAGCCAATTTCTCCTGCCACAGATTTTAGCTATGATTTCCAGGACCTTAACTTTTTCAGAATAAAATAACGAAGACCTATTCAATTGTTTTTCAGTATACAAAAACCGCCCCATTTGGAGCGGTTTTTGCTTTTATACAAAGAGGCAAAAAAATTGCAAATTCAAAAACTTTATTTTACTTTTAGTCAATAGCTAACAAACATCAGAAACGCCATGGTAGAGATTGATTTAGAACAAGAGAACAAGGCAATTGCGAGGGAATACAAAGAGCTTTTACGAATCAGTTACCAAACATTGTCGGAAGATGACAAAAAACTAATCCGTAAGGCTTTTGATGTGGCTGTAGATGCCCACAAGGACCAACGCAGGAAATCTGGCGAAGCCTACATCTTCCACCCTATTGCCGTGGCTAAAATTGTAGCTTCGGAAATTGGTTTGGGCGCAACTTCTATTGCCGCAGCACTAATGCATGATGTAGTTGAAGATACCGATATTACTGTAGAAGACATTGAAAGAATGTTCAATCCGAAGATTGCAAAAATCGTTGAAGGATTGACCAAAATAGCCCAGGTAAAAACCGATAATGAAATCTCGATGCAGGCGGAAAACTTCCGCAAAATGCTGCTCACCCTAAACGATGACGTACGCGTTATCCTTATCAAGATTGCCGACCGTTTGCACAACATGCAAACCATGGAATCAATGGTTGATTATAAGCAGGCAAAAATCGCATCGGAAACTCTTTATATTTATGCACCGCTGGCCCATCGTTTGGGATTATACAACATTAAAAACCAGCTGGAAGATTTAGGTTTGAAATATACAGAACCTGAAATCTATAACGACATTGTCAGCAAAATAAAAGAAACCAAAGAGCAACAGGACGAATACATCAAGTCTATTTCTGATGTATTGAAAGAATCGCTTGATGCCGAAGGAATCGACTATATCATCAAAGGCCGTCCAAAATCCATTTTCTCCATCCGGAAAAAAATGCTTGCCCAAGGTGTGAGCTTTGATGAAGTATATGATAAATTCGCTTTGAGAATTATCTATAAGGCTACTCCGAGCGAAGAAAAATTCCTCGCCTGGAAAATATATTCCATCGTAACCGACCATTATCGTCCGAGTCCGAGCCGTTTGCGCGATTGGATTTCCTCTCCAAAATCAACCGGTTACGAAGCTCTTCACATTACAGTAATGGGACCTAAAGGGCGTTGGGTAGAAATTCAGGTGCGAAGCGAAAGAATGGACGAAATTGCCGAAAAAGGCTACGCTGCACACTATAAATACAAACAAGGTGGTTCTGAAGAGCACGGTTTGGATACCTGGCTGAATCTTTTAAAAGAAGCCCTGGAAAATGCCTCAACCAACGCAGTTGACTTTGTAGAAGATTTTAAACTGAATCTTTATTCTAAAGAAATTTATGTCTTCACGCCAAAAGGAGAAATCAAGTCGCTTCCTAAAGGTGCAACATCACTGGATTTTGCCTTTAGTATTCACTCCGAAATTGGAATCAGGACGCGCGGAACCAGAGTTAACGGAAAATTAGTCCCGTTGAACCATGTACTGAACAGTGGCGACCAGATTGAAGTCATTACCTCACCAAACCAAAAACCCACATCACATTGGTTGGATTATGTAACGACATCACGTGCCAAAACCAAAATCAAAAACGTTCTTAACGAGAATACAAAGAAAATTGCAGAAGACGGAAAAGAATTACTGACCCGAAAATTACGTCATTTAAAGGTCAACATGACCGAAACAACTGTAAACGAACTGGTCAATTATTTCAAGCTGAAAACCAGCCTTGACCTTTTCTACCGTGTGGGAATTGGGGCTATTGACAACCAACAGCTCAAAGATTTCGCTGCCCAGAAGAGCAATACGTTTATGAATTTCTTTAAGAACAAAATCAAACGTACGCCTTCAAGCAATCCGGAAACCATTAACAAACCGGAAATCAGCAATAATTACGACATGCTGGTTTTTGGAAAAGAACAGGACAAACTGGATTATAAACTGGCCACCTGCTGTAATCCGATTCCCGGCGACGAAGTTTTTGGATTCGTAACCATCAATGAAGGAATAAAAGTCCATAAAAAAGACTGCCCGAATGCCATTAGCCTGCAATCAAACTATGCCTACAGAATCATCAAAGCGAAATGGATTGATTCGTCACAGCAGGAATTTAAAGCCATATTGAACATTACCGGAATGGATACGCTTGGTTTGACCAACGAACTGACCAAAGTAATTTCCAACAACATGCACGTAAACATCCAGAGCATTTCGCTTAGTGGTGATGCCGGTATTTTTAACGGACAGGTTGTGGTTATCGTACAAAACAATACCATTCTGAAAAAACTGATTGAAAACATCAAAAAGATTGATGGAATCGATAAAGTCACAAGAATTAACAAGAATTAAAATCGGAATCGAAGCCATTTACAAATCAAGAAAACAATCGTTTTTCTACACTAAAAAGTTTTAATATTTTTTTAGGTAAAAATCAACAAACGAGAAACTTGATACTTGAAATAAAATGATTTATCTTTGCAGGATATGACACTAATTTCCGTAGATAACAATAAAAATCAAGAGATTGTAAAAAATGTTTTTACAAAATATCTTGAAACAAAAGGACATCGCAAAACTCCTGAGCGCTATGCTATTCTTCAGGAGATTTATGATAATGAAGAGCATTTCGACATCGAATCTCTTTATATCAAGATGAAAAACAAAAATTATCGTGTGAGCAGGGCTACGCTTTACAACACGATTGAACTTTTATTGGACTGTGCCCTGGTAAGAAAACACCAGTTCGGACAAAATCAGGCACATTACGAAAAATCCTATTTCGACAAACAGCACGACCATATCATCATGACAGATTCTGGCGAGGTGATAGAGTTTTGCGACCCGCGAATCCAAAGCATCAAAAAAACTATCGAAGAAATTTTTGATATCGAAATTCACAATCACTCCCTTTACCTTTACGGAAACAAAAAGACTACACCTAAAGAATAAATAAACAACAACTAACAACAAAAAAATGACCGTAGATTTACTACTCGGCTTGCAGTGGGGCGACGAAGGCAAAGGAAAAATTGTTGACGTTCTCACTTCAAAGTACGATATTATTGCCCGTTTTCAAGGCGGACCTAACGCAGGACACACGCTTGAATTTGATGGAATCAAGCACGTTTTGAGAACAATTCCTTCAGGAATTTTTCATAAAAATTCAATCAATATTATTGGAAACGGAGTCGTAATCGACCCGGTTGTTTTCCAAAAAGAATTGGAAGGCCTGGCAAAATTTGATATTGATATCCAGTCACGATTGATTATCTCAAGAAAAGCACACCTTATTTTACCAACACACCGTTTACTTGATGCTGCTTCGGAAGCATCGAAAGGCAAAGCAAAAATTGGTTCAACCTTAAAAGGAATCGGGCCTACTTACATGGACAAAACCGGAAGAAACGGTCTTCGTGTGGGCGATATTGAATTGGCTGATTTTAAAGAACGATACAGAGCATTGGCTGACAAACATGAAGCCATGATTGCTTTTTATGATGTTGACCTGCAATATGACCTAAAAGAATTGGAAGATGAATTTTTCGAATCGATTGAAGTCTTAAAAACGCTACAATTCATCGACAGCGAAGAATATATCAATAAGGCCATGAAAGAAGGCAAATCAATTTTAGCAGAAGGAGCGCAAGGCTCACTTTTAGATATTGATTTCGGAACTTATCCTTTTGTTACTTCTTCAAATACAACAGCAGCAGGAGCTTGCACGGGACTGGGAATCGCTCCTAATCGCGTAAAAGAAGTGTTTGGAATTTTCAAAGCCTATACAACAAGAGTTGGAAGCGGTCCGTTTCCTACCGAACTTTTTGACAAGGACGGTGAAACAATGGCTAAAGTTGGAAACGAATTTGGTTCTGTTACGGGTCGTGCCAGACGATGCGGATGGTTGGATTTGGTAGCCTTGAAATATGCTATACAAGTCAACGGAGTAACTGCTTTGTATATGATGAAAGGCGATGTGTTATCCGGATTTGATACGCTGAAAATCTGTACGGCTTACAATTACAAAGGAACTGAAATTGACCACCTTCCTTACAATATCGAACCGGAAAATGTTTCTCCCGTGTATGTGGAGAAAAAAGGATGGAAAGCAGACCTTACCGGAATGACTACCTATAACGAACTTCCTTCAGAATTAAAAGAATACGTCGAATTCATTGAAAATTTTGTAGAAGTGCCAATTAAAGTCATATCCGTTGGCCCTGACAGAAAACAGACAATTTTAAAATAAGAACAACGCCTTGATAATTTCAAGGCGTTTTTTGTTTTTATAGATTTAATAAAATTCTTCCAATGCTTAATCTGCCGCTGTTAAAAAATTATGCCACAGATTTCGCAGATTCCCACAGATAAATTTCTAAAAAAATCCTTTTAATCCTTTAATCTGTGGCAACTCTAAAAATCACACTTTAGATTTCACAGATTCTTACAGATTTATCCCATACAAAGTCATTCAATCCTGACAATGTGAAGCAAATTATAAAAAAATCTGCCTAACCAGATTTACTTTCAATTGATTACACAAATAATTCTTAATTAAAAATCAGATATGGAGATTTTAATTAAATTTGAACCAAAATTCCATCCATTGAAGAAGAACTTTTTATTTCTTGCAAGCTTTTTTATACTACTGAGTTTCAATACGCTGCTGGCACAGGCTCCACCAAAAAAAATCATAGTAGAGAATTCCGACTTTGTCGATATCCAACAGGAAGAAATTCCCGGGGCTATCCGATACAGAGGAAACGTGAGAATCCTGCATGATGGTGTTAGGATGACTTGCAACACAGCCTATTTGTTCCAAAAAGAAAACTATATAAAAGCTTTTGGTGATGTAAAAATGAATCAGGGCGATACCGTATTTATGGACAGCCGTTATGCTGAATACCAGGGTAATATAAAATTTGCCTTCGCTACCGGAAACGTAGTAATGCGTGACCCGAAAATGACACTGACAACTGATACCATTAATTTCGACAGGAGAATCCAACAGGCTTACTATACTACCTACGGAACCATAAAAGACCAGGAAAATACTTTAAGGAGCAAATCCGGAAGATATTACCTTAATGAAAAGAAATTCCAGTTCCTGACTGCTGTTACCATAACAAACCCGAAATATGTAATCAAGTCAAACCATCTTGATTACTATTCCAATTCGGGTCATTCCTATCTGTTTGGTCCTTCAACAATTACCAGCAAGGAAAACTTTATCTATACCGAAAAGGGATTTTATGACACTAAGAAAAATTTTGCCCATTTCGTCAAAAACTCCTATATCAAATACGACAACCGTCTTATAAGAGGAGATAGTTTGTATTATGACCGGAACCGTGAATTTGCTTCGGCAACCAATAATGTTAAGATAACAGATTCGATTAACAAAGGAGTTGTTCGGGGGCATTATGGTGAAGTCTACCGGAATCAGGATTCTTTAGTCATGACCAAAAGAGCCGTCGCCGCTACCCTCATAGAAAAAGATACACTTTATGTTCATGGGAAAAAGCTGATGGTTACCGGAAAACCGGAAAACCGTATTGTTCGTGCTTTTAATAACGTTCGATTTTATAAAATTGACATGAGTGGCAAATGCGATTCCTTACATTCGAATCAAAAAAACGGACTGACACAATTAATTGGAAGACCGGTTATCTGGAATGGAGAAAACCAATTGACGGGAAAGGTAATCCATCTCATTTCAAATCCTGAAACTGAAAAACTGGATTCACTCAAAGTATTGACAGATGCCTTTATAGCTTCAAAAGACACTTTAGGCGCCGGCTATAATCAGGTCAAAGGTGTTAATTTATATGGCAAGTTCCGGGACAACAAATTATATGAAGTCGACCTCGTTAAAAATACAGAAAAGCTTTATTATGGCTATGACAAAGGACAATTGGTTGCTATTGACAAAGGAATCAGCAGCCGTATCCATCTGGAACTGGAAGACAACAAAATTACGACTGTAACCTCTTTTACAAATCCTGAAAGTGAAAGTTATCCTGAAAAAGACCTTCCTGAAAACGCACGGAAACTGAGAGGATTCCTCTGGCGGGGCGATGAAATAATAAAAACTAAAGACGATATATTTCCTCCCGAGGAAAACGAAATCCATGAAAAAATACTAAAACAGAGCAAAATTGACAAAGCCAAGGAAGATACTCCTATGGAAGTCCGCAAAGAAACTCTGGATTACGACAAGAAAAAACCTGAGAAAAAGCTGGAGAAAAAAGCAAAAACTCAGTAATGCCACTACCATAATGCAAATAAAATGAATAAAGATTTTCAAAAATACCAGGCACAAACTTCCCCTTACCCGCTTGGAATGGAAGTTTCTCACGCCATCGGTTCTTATATATACGACACAAACAATAAAAAATATCTTGACTTCGTAGCCGGAGTATCGGCCTGTACATTAGGCCATCAGAACAAAAGAGTCAATGATGCCATAAAAAACCAGCTCGACAAATATTCACATGTTATGGTATATGGCGAATATTCTCAAAATCCGGCTGTTGAGTTTTGCAAATTATTAGCTTCACTCTTACCTAAGCCGCTTGAAAAAACCTATCTGGTCAATTCCGGTACAGAAGCCACCGAAGGCGCTTTAAAACTGGCCCGAAGAGTTACAGGACGCAGCCAGCTTATTTCATGCAATAATGCTTATCATGGCAATACGATGGGCTCTATGAGCGTTATGGGATTTGAAGAAAGAAAACGGGCTTTCCGTCCGTTAATTCCTGATGTCGATTTCATTACATTCAACAACGAAGAAGACCTTAAAAAAATCACTACAAAAACGGCCGGAATCATATTGGAAAGTATTCAGGGCGGCGCCGGATTCATTCAGCCTGAAAATGGGTTTTTGAAAAAAGTAAGAGAACGGTGCACGGAAGTAGGTGCCATGATGATTATAGATGAAATCCAGCCGGGTTTTGGAAGAACCGGAAAACTATTCGGTTTTGAAAACTATGACGTTGTACCCGATATTATAATTTTAGGTAAAGGAATGGGTGGCGGAATGCCTGTAGGCGCTTTTACGGCTTCGTCAGAAATGATGGATTTATTAAGTGACAATCCAAAACTTGGGCATATTACAACCTTTGGAGGACATCCTGTCATAGCGGCCGCAAGCCTTGCTACGCTTCAGGAAATCACGGAAACCGACCTGATTCCGCAAACACTTGAAAAAGAAAAGCTTTTCCGTTCGCTTTTGGTACATCCTTTGATAAAAGAAATAAGAGGACGTGGATTAATGCTGGCGGCAATGACAGAAGATGCTGAAATAACAAACCAAATCATCCTGAAATGCCAGGACAAAGGACTTATCCTATTTTGGCTGCTGTTTGAAGGAAAAGCAATCCGGATTACGCCTCCTCTGACCATTTCTGAAGAAGAAATCAAAGAAGGCTGTGCCATTATGCTAGAAGTAATGGATGAAGTGTATTCTGCTCTAAAAAAACTAGGATTTAACAATAAAAATCCGTAACTTACAGAGAGGAGTTTTGTTAATTAAATTGTTCACAACAATTTTAGCCCAACCTCGACAAAAGATTTACGTTCCCTAAATTTATTAAGGATAATTTTAAAAACAAAGAGTATGCATTTGAGTCACGATGAAGAAGATTATAATTTATCCTTGTCCAAGTTCGAATCCATGTTGAAAACCAACAAAGTTCTCTTCTTTGATTCGGAAGAATTTGAAGAAATTATTCTTCACTACCTGGATATGGGTAAAGCGTCTCTGGCCAAAAAGGCCTTAAAATTAGCGCTTGAGCAGCACCCTCGTTCTACAGGCTTAAAACTAGTACAAGTAGAAATGTTGGTATATGATGACAAGCTTGAAACTGCTGAAAAGCTTTTAAATGAACTTTACGCCATTGAACCTCAAAACGAAGAAATTTTTATCCAAAAAGCCAATATTTATTCCAAGAGAGACAATCACGAAAAAGCGGTAGAATTATTACAGGAAGCCTTAAAGCTTACGGATGATTATGCTGACGTTTACAACCTGATTGGAATGGAATATCTTTTTATGGACAATCTGGAATTAGCGAAAGAGAATTTTATTAAATGTCTGGAAGAAGATGTGGAAGACCAGGCCGCATTATATAATGTAGTGTATTGTTTTGAATTTTTAGACCAAAACAAGGAAGCTATTGCTTTCCTTGAGAAATATATTGACCGAAATCCTTACAGTGAAATCGCCTGGCATCAAAGCGGAAGACTTTACTACGGATTGCAGGATTATGAAAACGCCTTACGTTGCTTCGATTATGCTTCAATGATTGATGACGAATTCATGGGTGCTTTTATGGAAAAAGCAAAATCTTTGGAGCGTCTTAAACGTTATGAAGAAGCGATTGAAAGCTATAACAGGACCATCGAACTGGATGACCCTACATCGTATGCCCTATTGCGAATTGGAAAATGTTATGAGAAATTAGGCAACAAGCCTTTGGCTCTGAAATATTTTCATAAAACCGTACATGAGGACCCGTTATTAGACAAGGGGTGGATTGCGATTACCGATTTCTATGTAAGACAGAAAAACTATCAGAAAGCCTTGTTTTATGTCAACAAAGCTATCGGGATTGACAACGAAAACAGATTATACTGGAAACGTTATGCCACCATCAACAGAGCTTTGGATTTTCTGGAAGAAGCCGAAATGGGATACCGAAAAGCTGTAGAGTTTGGAGATTATGAATTAGACACCTGGCTGTATTGGATTGACATCTTGCAAAATCTGGGTGAATATGATGCTGCTATACACACGTTATTGCAGGCTTCAGAATATTTCCCTGAAGAATTCCAATTGGAATACCGCCTGGCCGGACTGTATTTTGCAGAAGGAGACGAAGCCAAAGGAAAATTCCATCTGAGTAACGGTTTGCGTGTAAGTTTTGAAAATCACACCATTTTGGAGAACCTGTTTCCAGATGTTTGGGCAAGAGAAGATGTCCAGGAAATGATTAATAAGAAGTAGACAATACCAAACATAACTTTTAAAGCCTGACAAAAATGATTAATTTCGCTTTGTCAGGCTTTTAATTTTGGTTATATGGAAATCACTCACTTATTTGGACTTCTTGGAAAAAACATCGCATACTCTTTTTCAAAAGGATATTTTACAGAAAAATTCAAGTCCTTAAATCTGAAAAACTACGATTATGTAAACTTTGACATCCCGTCTATTGAAGAATTTCCAGATATCATTAAGAATAATCCCAACCTAAAAGGGATGAATGTGACGATTCCGTACAAAGAATCCGTACTTCCCTATCTGGATAAGATTTCCAGAAAAGCAGAAAAGATTGGCGCAGTCAACACTATAAAAGTCACCCGAAAAGGAAATTTAAAAGGCTATAATACCGATTACTATGGTTTCAGGAAATCGTTAGAACCTTTATTGGAACCCCACCACAAAAAAGCCTTGATTCTTGGAACAGGAGGCGCCTCAAAAGGCATTGCCTATGCATTAGAAGAGCTCGGAATTTTATATACTTTCGTTTCCAGAGAGGCAACAGGCGAAAGTATTGGATATAATCTGGTCAATGCCACCACTTTTGACAACCATCAAATTGTAATCAATTGCACACCGCTTGGTACATCGCCAAATACTGATGCCTTTCCTCCTATTCCTTATGAGTATTTTACGCCAAAACATATTGCTCACGACCTGATTTATAATCCTGCGGAAACTATCTTTCTTAAAAAAGCAAAAAAACAAGGCGCAACGATTAAAAACGGTTTGGAAATGCTACAGTATCAGGCCGAAAAATCATGGAAAATCTGGAATCGATAAGTTTAAAAAAAATAAAAAACAAATCGTCAGAATCTGAAACAGCTCTATTCGCAAAAAAAGAATAACCCGGAAAATCGAGTAAAATATTGGTTTTTCTTTGAATTTTCAGATGCCTTTACTATCTTTCCAAACGAAAGTATTACCAACCATAAACATTTAATGATGTTAGAAGAAAAGAATGATAACCTGCATGAAGCAGATGGAAGTAACGAAAATGAAGCACAAAATGTGTCTCAAAACGAAAATTCGCAAATTGAAGAACCAACCGAAAACAACGCTGACGCTACAGAAGTAAGTTCAGACGATGCAAATGATGTTGTTTCAGAAACTACGGATGCCATAGAAATTTCTCCGGAAGAACTGGAAGAAACCGTTGTTGTGAGTGACAACCAAAAAGCTTTGGATGCCATAGCTGACTCCAATGCTGAAGAAAGCGAAGACGAAACACTAAAAGAGCGTCATGAAATCCCAATGCAGGATTATGAAGCAATGGACATGGAATCGCTTGTAGCAGAACTGGAAAAACTTGTTGCTGTAGAAAAAGTAATGTCTGTGAAAGACCATGTAGAAGAGCTTCGTTCTGCTTTCCTATCCAAATACAACCACTTTATTGAAGAGAAAAGAGAAGAGTTTCTGGCTGAAAATCCGGACACAACAGAAGATTTCCACTACCATCTTCCATTGAAAATCAAATTTGACACACTAATTAATCAATATAGAGACAAGAAAAACACACATTTCAAAAGCCTTCAAAACAATCTAAAGGCAAATCTGGATGTACGTTTGGCTATTGTTGAAGAACTTAAAGAATTAATCAATCCACAGGAAAATATCAAGGACACGCTGAAGCATTTCAATGAATTGCGTGAAAGATGGAAAAATGCCGGTCCTATTCCAAGAGACAAATACAACCACGTTTGGAATAACTATCATTTCCATGTTGAAAATTTCTATGATTACCTGCATCTTGACAGAGAAGCCAGAGATTTGGACTTTAAGCACAACCTTGAGCAAAAGCAAAGAATCATTTCCCGTGTTGAAGAACTTGTGAATGAGCCGGATGTTAACAAGGCATTCCGCGAATTGCAAGACCTTCATAAAATCTGGAAAGAAGATATAGGCCCGGTTTCAAGAGAACACCGTGAAGCAATTTGGAACACATTTAGTGAACTGACTAAAAAAATCCATGATAAAAGAGAATTACTGTTCGAAAAACAAAGAGGTACAGAACAGGAAAATCTGGAGAAGAAAAAAGAGATTATATCAAAAATAGCAGAACTTGCCAAAGAAAAAGTCGAAGCACACTCTTCATGGCAGGCTCAAATTGAAAAAGTTGAAGCTTTACGCAATGAGTTCTTTGCCACCGGAAAAGTTCCTGCTGATGTTAATGAAGAAACCTGGTCTGCCTTTAAAAATGCTGTCCGTGACTTCAATGCACTGAAAAACTCTTTCTATAAGGATATTAAAAAAGACCAACAGGAAAACCTGAACAAAAAAATGGCTTTGGTGGAAAGAGCCAAATCATTAAAAGACAGTGAAGATTTTGCAGCAACCACTCCTGTAATGAAACAAATTCAGGAAGAATGGAAGCAGATTGGCCATGTTCCAAGAAAATATTCAGACAGTATCTGGAAAGAATTCAAAGAAGCGTGTAATCATTATTTTGACAAACTTCATGCCCAGAGAAATGAAGTAAATTCAGAAGAACTGGAAGCATTTGAGAAAAAGAAAGCTTATCTTGAAACCATCAGGGATTTTGAATTGACAGGCGAACACAAAGCAGATTTGGATGCTATCAAAGCACATATCGAAAACTGGAAAGGCTTTGGGAAAGTGCCACACGCCAGACGTCATATTGAAGGAAAATTCAATAAGATACTGGATGCCTTGTTCGACAAGCTTAGCCTAAGCAAGAAAGATTCGGAAATGGCGCGATTCAACAGCAGAATTGACCAGCTTTCCAGCTCTGACGATAGCAGAAAATTAGAGAATGAGAAAATCTTCCTGATTCGCAAAATTGAAGAAGTACAACAGGAAATTTTCCAGCTTGAAAATAACATTCAGTTTTTTGCCAATGCGAAAAAAGACAATCCGATGGTGCTTGAAGTAAAGAAAAATATTGAAAGACATAAAGAAAGTCTACAGATGTGGAAAGAAAAGCTGAAACAGGTCAGAAACTTAAAAACAGAATAAAATTTTCAGATAAAAGCCCCGCAATTGTGGGGCTTTTCATTGATTGATAGTATTTAAAAACCGTATTCCTTTTATTCCTCTCGGATAAAAGGTATCTTTGCGCGATGAAATGGATTAAAAACATCACCGTGTTTTTTATTTTCCTGGTTTCTCTCTTTTTTAGTCAAACGGAGGAAGCGAAGGCTTTTGGCGCTACATCCATTCCTCAAAATAAAAAATCAATTGAGCAGGTTGATTTTCTCAAGGCTTCTGCCTTTATCAATCAGGAAATAAGCATAAACTCCATTTCAAACCCAAGAGCAGACCTTCCTACCTATGCCAAATGGTTTGAATTTTACTACGATGTAAGTTTTTCAGGATTCAGCACCTGCAAAGCTACTGCAGCTTTTTTGAAACAAGACATCAACCGATGCCTGAATGTTTCCATCTTATTATTTCCCTTCCATTTTTTCTGGTGATTTTATTCTGTTGAATTAAAATCGAAAGGCTGTAAAGTATTACAGCCCACAATTACTATTTATTAAATTAAAAAAAATGGATACAGCATCTCTAATTATAGGGTTGGTGCTAACATTGATTTGCGCCGTACCTTTAATCTATATTGCCAACAATCAGGCAAAAAACAAAAAGAAAGTAAAAGAAATTTTTAATCATTTCCGTCAGGGAAAATATGATTTTTCAACAAAGGAAACCCATTACAAGAAAATCTATTCACTTGACAAAACCAATAAAGGCTTTTTATTTATTGACCTGAATAAAGAAAATGACAGAGCTTCTTTTGTTGATTTAAGCGAAGTTAACTCTTGCAGGATTGAAGAAACATCTTCAGGGAATAATGATGACAAAATAATATTTACGTTCAAATTAAAAAACGGAAATACAACCACAATCGTACTGTACGATTTAGAAACGGATAAATTAGGAAAAGCCTATTGGCAGGAAAATGAACAAATAGCCAAAAAATGGCAATTGATTGTTGAAAATACTATCTAAAGGTTAGTTGTGTTAATTATAATTCATTTGAAAGGGCTGTCTATTTTTAGGCAGCCTTTTTATTTCTATATAACTCTCATAGTCATAAAGACACATTAATATAACAAACTGTTTATATTTGTAAATATACAAGCCTGATAAATTTTATAAAAGCCAAATAATCATGAGACGAAAGTTTAAACACCTTTCTTATTTCCTTTCCACTGGAATATTTCTGTTCCTGAGTTGCCAGACTGAAGAAATCCCAGTAACAGAAGATTGGCAGAAGCCTATCCGGCGTGCCAAAAAAGTATCTTTTTCTACATTCAAGCAACTGACTGGTCTTTCCGATTTCAACACAACTTTCACGCTTTCCAAAAACAAGGGTCTGTCAACAAAACACATTAATGGAAGTTATACGTCCGAAGATTTTATTGTAGATACGGATCAAATCATCCAAACCATATCAGGTGGAAAAACTTCTTATGCCTTCCTAATGACTCCCAAGAATGGAGAAAAGGAAGATAGTCGGTTCTATCTTATTGTATATGACAAAGAAGGAAACTGGTTGGATATGGTTATTCAATCAGATGTTTTTATAGATGCTGATGGGAATCCAAATGAAACCGGCTTCCGTGAAATTTATGCGAGCGCTGCCAGAGGAACGGGATGCACTACGGTTTTCACATGGGTTATTAAATGCAATCGTAAAGGTAAATGTGCCGATGGCGTGTGTGATCGATGTTCCATATGTCTCAAAGCAGGCAGCGAGAGAATCTGCGGAAATGATAAGGAAGACTATCTCGATGGCGGATGGACAAAACCATTACAGCCAGACACTGGCGGTGGTGGTAGTCCAAATCCGGAAACAGATTCTGATGAGGAAACGGTTGTAAATTTGCCAATACAAACTATAATTCTGAGAAACGATCCTTGTAAGGACTTAAAAGAGAAGTCTGAGAATATTTCATTTAAAGAGAAAATGGAAGAACTAAAGGGAAAGGCTGCCACACAAAATTTTGAATCTGCCTATACGATGTATCAAAATCCGGTTGATGGACTGTCTTTTTCGCCAGAAGCCAGCGGAACTGTAAACGAACCAGCAGTAGAGCTGACCCTAAATATGTCTTTTACCCAAACACCCACCAATGCAATTGGCTTTATCCATTGCCATCTAGATAATGGAACCACGTTTAAGGTATTTTCTTTTACAGATATGATTGCATTGGCTTATGTTGCTAGCGTCTCTACCCGCCCTACTTCAGAATTGGGTATATTTGTGACTACAGCAAGTGGAACTTTTGCATTAAAAGTCAATGATAGGATTGCACTTAAGAATAACCTATTATGGATGCAGATGGCACAAAAAAGCTATGAAAAAGAATTTGCAGAAAAAGTTGACAAAGATCATCCTTTAGACAAGCAAGTCTTAGGACTGTTAAGATTTATGAAAAAAGCGTTTAAAGATAGGACGCTTGGAATTGACCTCTACCAGCAAGACTCGAACGGAACTTGGGAAAAACTGGAACTGAGTAACAATGAAAAAAACGTTAACTCTAAAAAATGCTAACCATGAAAAAATTTATAATGACACTTTTTTTAATGATTTGTCAAAACCTTATTTCTCAAGAACTTCCAGTACTGTCGACTACTTCACTCTACGATGAAGAACAACAATTCGACCATATTGATAGTGGCAATTATGCTAGGGACACACATAACGAGCGTGACCAATATGTTGGTCTATGGCAATATAACCAAAACGGGATACTGTTCATACTAAAGATTGAAAAGATGGATAAGGTTATAAACAAGAGAGAGTTTCCAGGTTTTGAACCTCATTATAATTATTTTGACCAATTAACATTGAGGTATCGCCTTGTAAAAAACAATATACTTCTTTTTGACAACCTGAATCAAGACGGTGTTGACCCAATTGCTAATTATGCGACAAAACATGGTTCTAATAATTATGCAAGAGGTAGGATATGGGATCGTACCAGAAATGTTAGGGGTTCGCATACTATCACCCGACTGAATACTAATCCTGCAAAGATAATTTTCAACCTTGAAAGGTTTGATTATACCAAAGTTAATGATTCTTCTTTTTATCAGGATGGGCAGCCTTTATTTAGCATTCCTCAGAATGGAATTGAGATGGTAAAGATTGATTAAAAATGTTTCTTTTTCTAATAGTGAAATTGTCAATCAAAAAATGCTGACCATGAAAACGTTTATAATAATGCTTTTTTTAACGATGTGTCAAAATCTTGTTTCACAGGAACTTCCTGTGTTATCGACTACTTCTCAATTTAATAGAGAGCAGCGATTTAATCACCAAGAAAATGGGAATTATGCCCGTGATACCCATAATGAACGAGATCAATATGTTGGTTTATGGGAATACAATCAAAATGGGATTCTGTTTCTGTTAAAAATTGAAAAGATGAACAGGGTAATAAATAAAATAGAAGCTCCGGGTTTTGAGACTATCTATAATTATTTTGATTTGCTAATTTTAAGATATCGTCTTGTCAAAGACAATATTGTCATTTTTGATAACTTAAACGAAAATGATGTTGATCCTATCGCTAATTATGCAACAAAACTTGGCTCATATAGTTTTGCAAGTGGCAGGATATGGGATCGTACAAGAAACGTCAGGGGCTCACATACTATTACTCGGCTGAGTACTAGTCCTCCAAAAATAATCTTCAATCTAGAGAAGTTTAATTATACTAAACTTAACGATCCTTCTTTTTATCAAGACAGACAGCCTTTGTTTAGCATTCCTCAGGGCGGGATTGAGATGGTCAAGATTGATTAAAATGTTTCTTATTTCTAAATAATAAAAGTAAAAATTGTCAATCCAAAAATACTGACCATGAAAACGTATATAATAATGCTTCTTTTAATGATGTGTCAAAATCTTGCTTCACAGGAACTTCCTGTGTTATCGACTACTTCATTATACAATGAAGAACAACAATTCGACCATATTGATAGTTGTAATTACGCTAAGGACACACATAACGAGCGTGACCAATACGTAGGCCTATGGCAATATAACCAAAATGGGATATTGTTTATACTAAAGATTGAAAAAATGGATAAGATGATTAACAAGAGGAAGTTTCCTGGTTTTCAGGCTCATTATAATTATTTCGATCGACTAGTATTAAGATACCGCCTTGTCAAAAACAATGTTCTCCTTTTTGACAACTTAAACGAAAGCGATATTGACCCAATTGCTAATTATGCGACAAAACATGGTTCTAATAATTATGCAAGCGGCAGGATATGGGATCGTACACGAAATGTAAGGGGTTCGCATACTATCACCCGACTGAATACTAATCCTGCAAAGATAATTTTCAACCTTGAAAGGTTTGATTATACCAAAGTTAATGATTCATCTTTTTATCAAGACAGACAGCCTTTGTTTAGCATTCCTCAGGGCGGGATTGAGATGGTCAAGATTGATTAAAAATGTTTCTTGTTTCTATTAGTAAAATTGTCAATCAAAAAAATGCTGACTATGAAAATGTTTATAATAATGCTTTTTTTAACGATGTGTCAAAATCTTGTTTCTCAGAAACTTCCTCCCGTATTTTCAACCACTTCATTATATAATGGAGAAGAATACGAATATAACTCAAAAAGAGGCAATTATGCCCTAGACACACACAATGAACGAGACCAATACGTAGGTCTATGGGAATATAATCAAAACGGCATACTCTTCCAACTAAAAATTGAAAAGATGGACAAGGCAATATACAGAAGAGAATATATCCCCGAATCAAAAGGCCATTGGGAATATTCTGATATATTGATATTAAGATATTGTCTTGTAAAAAATGATATTCTTCTTTTTGATAACTTAAACGAAAGCGATGTTGACCCAATTGTAAATTATGCCATAAAATTTGGTCTACGCAATTATGCAAATGGCAGGATATGGGATCGCACGAGAAATATTATAGGCTCACATACCATCACGCGATTGGAAACCAATCCTCCAAAAATAATTTTTAAACTGGGAAGGTCGAAAAACATATTTATGAATGAGATTACTTCTTATTATGACAATCAGCCCTTGTATAGTATTCCTACTGATGGAGTAGAAATGCTTAAGATTGATTAAGAATAAAATGTTCAAAAACAATCTTTATTCTATTAAAAAAGGCTTTCTCAAATTAGAGAAAGCCTTTTATTTTATAGTTTCTTGGCTTCGTTCCAGAAAACATCCATTTCGGCCAATGTCATTTCGGATAATTGCTTTCCTAATTCGTTAGCTTTATTTTCAAGATATTGGAACCTCTTAATAAATTTCTTATTGGTTCTTTCCAGAGCATCTTCAGGATTAATTTTCAGGAATCGGGCATAATTTATCATGGAAAACAAAACGTCTCCAAATTCAGATTCGATTTTATCCTGGTCTCCGTTTTTGATTTCTTCCTGGAATTCCTGAATCTCCTCCTCTACCTTATCCCAAACCTGATGCGGTTCTTCCCAATCAAATCCCACACCTTTTACCTTATCCTGGATTCTGATTGCCTTTACAAGTGCAGGAAGACTTTTAGGAACACCTTCCAAAACTGATTTTTTACCTTCCTTGAGTTTCAGCTTTTCCCAATTTTGCTTGACTTCTTCTTCATCCGCTACAGTCACATCTCCATAAATATGCGGATGGCGGTAAATCAACTTTTCACAAATCTCATTGCAAACATCAGCAATGTCGAAATCATTGGTTTCGCTTCCTATTTTGGCATAAAAAACAATATGTAGCAAAAGGTCTCCCAATTCTTTTTTAATCTCCTGCAGGTCATTATCCAGAATAACATCTCCCAATTCATAGGTTTCTTCTATGGTAAGGTGTCTTAAAGTCTGCAAAGTCTGTTTTTTATCCCAGGGACATTTTTCGCGCAAATCGTCCATAATATCTAACAATCTGCCAAAAGCATCGAGTTTCTGCTGTCTTGAATTCATAGGAAAGGTTTTTATAAAGATAAAAAAACAGCCACAGATTGGAGGATTTTCACAGATTTCGGATTATCCTACCTGTGCCAATCTTTTAATCTGTGGCTTAAAGTTTTACAAGAATTAATTCTTGTTTGGAATATTTTTCAGTATTTCCAGAACAAATTTCCAGTATTTTTGAGCCGAAGCGATATCTGCCCTTTCATCAGGAGAATGCGCACCTTTGATGGTAGGACCAAAAGAAATCATGTCCATATCCGGATAATTCGTTCCTAATATTCCGCATTCCAAACCTGCATGGCAGGCCACCACATTCGGTTTGCTTCCGTTTTGCTTCTCATAGATTCCTGTCAATATATCAAGAATTTCCGATTTTGCATTGGGTGTCCATCCCGGATAAGAACCCGTAAACTCTACCTCACAGCCCATCAGTTCAAATGCAGAACGCAAAGCGTTAGCCAGGTCCATTTTTGAAGATTCTACAGATGAGCGGGTAAGACACTGAAAAGATAATTTTCCTTCACCTACAATAACTTTTGCAATATTGTTGGATGTTTCAACCAGGTCGTCAAAATCAGCACTCATTCTATAAACACCATTATGGGCAGTATACATTGCCCTGACGAAATAAAATTGCGCTATAGATGGCATTACCTTTGCCGGAACCGTATCCAGTTTTTCAAACAAGATTTCGAGATTAGGTTCCATCGTCTTGAATTCTGTTTTGATTTCATTTACGATTTCCTGCATATCAAAAACAAAGGCTTCGTCATAAACCTTAGCGATAATCACTTTTGCAACACTCTCGCGCGGAATTGCATTTCTAAGGCTTCCTCCTTTGATTTCAGAAATTTGTAATCCAAAATTATCGAAACCGTCAAATAACAAACGGTTCATAATCTTATTGGCATTCCCAAGCCCTTTGTGAATATCCATTCCTGAATGTCCTCCTTGCAAGCCTTTAACGGTAATAGAATAACCTACAGATCCTTCCGGTGTGTCTTCTTCATCATATTCAGCAGTAGCTGTCACATCAATTCCTCCGGCACAACCTATGTCAATTTCATCGTCTTCTTCGGTATCCAGATTCAACAGAATTTCACCGTCCAACAAACCTCCTTTTAATCCCATTGCTCCGGTCATTCCAGTTTCTTCGTCAATAGTAAACAAAGCTTCGATTGCCGGGTGAGGAATATCAGTAGATTCCAAAATAGCCATGATTGTAGCAACACCCAGTCCGTTATCCGCTCCAAGTGTAGTTCCTTTGGCACGAACCCATCCATTATCTACATACATTTCAATACCCTGAGTATCAAAATCAAAAACGGTATCGTTATTTTTTTGGTGTACCATGTCCAAATGCGACTGCATGACAATGGTCTTCCTATTTTCCATACCAGCAGTTGCCGGTTTTTTGATGATTACGTTTCCTACTTCGTCTTCAATAGTTTCAAGACCAAGTTTTTTGCCAAAATCTTTCATGAAAGCAATGACTCTTTCTTCTTTTTTAGAAGGGCGCGGTACAGCATTCAAGTCGGCAAATTTATTCCAAAGTGCTTTGGGTTCAAGGTTTCTTATTTCCTGACTCATTATTTATTTTGAATTTAGTGTATAGCAAAGTTACAAAATCCCCCAGGCTAAGGCCGGTGTTAGAGGATATGTTTTTCAAATATTTTTTTGGCTTTTTTTACGGAAACTTCTTTTTTCCAGACATCTTTTGGTTGTATACAAACTACCGGAGCCTTTTTGCACATTCCCTGACAGTCCATTTTTGAAACGCAAACCTTATCTTCCAGACCAAATTCAACAATTTTCTTTTTGAGATAATCTTTTGGCTCTTTATTGTACTTACCACACTTTTTTCCGTTACAGAAAAAAATTATCTTCTCATCATTTTTCTTTTTCATAAACCATCAAAGTAAGCTCTTGATTTTGCGTTAAAACCTACTGCAATTTTACAACTAATTATTCTTTCCGAACGGGTCTGTGGTATTAATTTTTGCCTAAAATTTGAGTTCTAAAAAACTTTAAATCGTTCTGTCGTATATTTACGGAAACAAACATTCTGTTATGAAGAAATCAAAAATTATTTGGAGCATTTTTTTGGTGATTCAGGTAGTTCTGCTCAAGATAGTGTCTTTTTTTCCTGAAGTCATTGAAAAATACTACAGTAATGGCTTCTATCTGAGTGTTTCTAAAATTTCAAGAACCGTTTTTGGCAGCCTTCCATTTTCTGTAGGTGATGTTTTGTATCTGGTTTTGATTATTTTCCTGTTGTATAAACTATATAAGAAAAGAAAAGAAGTCCTTTCATGGAAATCATGGAAATCAGACTGGAAATCAAAAACACTTTCTATTCTGGCTTCTATTTCTATTTTTTATTTTTTCTTCAACTGTTTGTGGGGCTTAAATTACCATCGTATACCCTTATATGCCAAAATGAACATTGATAAAGAATATACCTTGGAAGAATTGGAAGCATTTACAAAAAGAATGATTGCGAAAACCAATGAAATCCATAGCAGGATTGTAAAAAATGACAGCTCACAGGTTGTCAGTCCTTATGATATTAAAACCATATACGTGATGACGCTAAGCGGATATGGCAATCTTGAAAAAAAACATCCCTACTTTGAATACCAAATTCCAAGTATTAAAAAATCTCTGGTAAGTCTTCCGCTGACTTATATGGGTTTTGGCGGCTACCTGAATCCTTTTACAAATGAGGCACAGGTTAATTATAAAATTCCAAAATACAACTTCCCTACAACAGTCTGTCATGAAATGGCGCACCAGATTGGCTATGCTTCAGAAAGCGAGGCCAATTTCATAGGCTATCTTGCATCAATAAATAATAAAGACGATTATTTCCGGTATTCAGGCTATTCTTATGCTTTGAAATACTGCCTGAGCAATCTCGAAAAAATTCAAGAAGGAAAAAGTAAAGAATTCCTGCCACTTATCCATCCAGGAATACTGAAAGACTTTCAGGAAACAAAAGATTTCTGGAAAAGCTACCAAACACCTGTCGATACCTTTTTTCATTATTTCTATGACCATTTCCTAAAGATAAACCAGCAAAAAGACGGTCTGGAAAGTTATAGCAAATTTGTAGGGCTCATGATTGGTTATTATAAAAACCATCCTCTTTAATCAGATTTCATCAAAAGTAAAACTGGTAAAGCTTTTCTTTTTGTAAGGCCTCACAATCAGTCTTCCCTCACGGTCAAAACGGATATAGTTATAGAGCCAGTTTAAAAAGACCACCGCCTTATTTTTAAATCCGATTAGTGAAAAAAGATGCACAAACATCCATACAAACCAGGCAAAAACACCGTAAAAATGATAATTAGGCAAATCGACAACGGCCTTATTTCTTCCAATTGTTGCCATTGACCCTTTATCATTATAATGGAAAGGTTTCATTTCCTGATTTTGGATGAGTTTTATAATATTTTCTCCCAGTAATCGGCCTTGCTGCAATGCCGGTTGTGCCACCATAGGGTGACCTTGCGGATATTCTTCGGTGGCCATCATTGCAATATCTCCAATGGCAAAAATATTCGGGAAACCAATTACCTGATTGTATTCATTCACTTTAATTCTTTCAACTTTTTCCATCAGTGAAGAAGCCGGAAGGCCATTGACCATTGCTCCCTGTACTCCGGCTGTCCAAATCAATGTGGCAGTTTCCAAAACAACATCCGTATTGGTAGATATTGTCCTTCCGTCATAACTGGTCACCCTGATGTTTTTTAAAACATTTACACCAAGGTTTTTCAGGTATTTTTCAGCAGCAGATGATGATTTTTCAGACATTGTATTGAGGATTCTGTCTCCGCTTTGGATAAGGTTAATCTGCATTTTGCTGATATCCAAATCCGGATAGTCTTTTTGCAATATGGCATTCTTCATTTCTGCCAAAGCTCCTGCCAGTTCCACGCCTGTAGGACCGCCTCCAACCAGAACAAAATTAATCAGTGCATTCCTCTCATGTTCATCATCAGTCAGAAGTGCCTGTTCAAAATTTTCGAGTATAAGACTACGGATATTAAGCGACTGTGGAATGGTTTTCATAGCAATGCTATTTCTTTCGATTTCCTTATTCCCAAAATAGTTGGTCTTCGAGCCTGTTGCAATGACCAGATAATCGTATCGGAGTTCGCCAATATCGGCTATAATTTTATTGTTTTTTGTGTTGATGTCATTGACATGACACAGTCTGAAATAGAAGTTTTTATATTCGTGCACGACTTTCCGGATCGGATAGGCAATCGAGCCTGCTTCTAAACCGCCAGTAGCCACCTGATACAGGAGTGGCTGGAAAGTATGGTAATTATGCTTATCCAAAAGCACTACCTGCACGGGTTTATTTTTTAATTTCTTGGCCAATGCAATTCCTGCAAAACCGCCGCCTACTATAACAATTCTTGGATAATCTGACTGTGGAATATTCATCTTACTTTATTCTTACTGCAAGATACGAAGTTTTCTATCGAAAAATAAGGCTACTCCAGACCTGCTAAAAATAAAATTTAGCTAACTTGTAACAAAATTGCTTTATACGCTACTAACACAACATGGGTCAAGATTTAGAAAAGTCTTTTGTCAAACAGTTAAAAGAAAACCAGAATATAATCCACAAGATTTGTAGATTATATACGTCTGGTGAAGACGCCCATAATGATCTTTTTCAAGAAATAACAATCCAGCTTTGGAAGGCCTATCCAAAATTCAGAGGTGACTCAAAATTCACCACCTGGGCCTACCGCGTTGCACTAAATACAGCCATTACCTTATACAGGAAAAGCACGCGGTCAATTTCCACAACAGAATTTGACAATACAAAGCACTTCATTAAGCAGGAGGATTATAATTATGAAGAAGAGGAACAGATAAAATTAATGTATAAAGCCGTATACCAGTTAAACGACATTGAAAAAGCTTTAATTTTCATGTATCTGGAAGATAAGGATTATGAGGAAATATCGGAAACTTTGGGAATCAGCGAAGTGAATGCGAGAGTGAAAATGAACAGGATTAAAGGGAAATTAAAGAAAATATTAAATCCTTGATAAGGAAATAAAAAATATGAAAGAATTAGATTTATTAAAGAAAGACTGGCAGAAGAGGGCAGATTCCTTCCAACAGGTTTCGGAAAAAGATATTTATAAGATGATTCATAAGAGTTCATCTTCTGTAGTACGATTAATATTGATTATAGGAATATTCGAGTTTTTATTTTGGATTGGAATTAGCCTTTTCTCAAATAACGATGAGTATTTCAATAAACTTAACATGGACAATGTAATGGTGTTTTTAAGAGTGCTCTCATATACTCACTATGCAATTATTATCTTTTTCATCTATTCGTTTTACAAGAATTATATTGTGATCTCAACGACGGATTCCACTAAAGTCCTGATGAAAAACATCCTCAAAACGCGAAGGACGGTAAATATATATATATGGTATAATTTGGGAATGACTATTTTCTGCCTGATAATAGGATTCTGTATTGCTTATTTTTATAATCCTGATTTGGCCTTAATGAAGGATAAAATTGAGCATGACGGTATAAAAACCATGGCAATCTTTATTGGCAGTATGCTTATAATGATAATCCTATTTACCTCTGTCTTCTGGCTTTTCTACAAATTGCTATATGGCATCCTGATGCGAAAGCTGTATAAGAACTATGAGGAATTGAAAAAGATTGATTTTTAATGAGATTGAGTCATAAAAAAAGAAGATGGGATTAATAGTCCCATCTTCTTTTTTTATTTAACTCTTCTTCTACTTTTAAGACTTCTTCTAAAACTTCCGGTCGAAGTACTTTTAAAAAGGAAGGATGTTGCTCAATCGCGTATTCCACCTTTTCAACGATTTCTTCAATTGAGTCGTTTTCATAATCAATATCTAAAGGCTCTTTAATAATAAAAGACTGAAGTATTCCTTTTTTCTTCAAACGTAATCCTTTTTTATCAAAAGAACGTCTGAATCCGTCAATAACAATTGGGACAACTATTGGTTTATGCTGCTTAATGATATGGGCAGTACCTTTTCTTACCGGTTTAAAAGATTTTGTAGTTCCTTGCGGAAATGTGATTACCCAACCATCTTCTAAAGCAATTTTAATGTTTTCAGTATCGTTTAGGTTGACTTCACGTTGAATGTCTTTTCCTTTGGCACGCCAGGTTCTTTCAACTGTAATCGCTCCAGCATAGGCCAAAATTCTGGGAAGAAGACCTTCTTTCATTGTTTCTTTCGCAGCAACGTAATAAATATTAAGCTTTGGATTCCAGATATAACCAATATTTTTAATATTATCTTCCCTGCCTTTTAAGCTGGCATTAAAAACGTGAAACATAGCCACAACATCGGCAAAATAAGTCTGGTGGTTTGAAATAAACAATACATTCCTATCCGGTAGTGCCCTGATGATTTCAGATCCGTCTATCTGCAATTCATTAAAGCCTCTATAACGCCTGTGCGTGAGTATTCCGAATACCCGGATAAGCCATTTTTTTAAAAAAAGTATATGACCAAAAGGATTTCTTTTAAACAATCCCATAATTAATTCAGCATTTTTAAAACAGAACGGCAAACATACAAAATCATCGCTATTAAAGCACTCTTTTTATCGTTTCTTTAAGCTCATTAAGTATCATAGCGGTTGCCCCCCAAACGATATGACCTTGCAGGTCAAATGCCGGAACCTCAATCTCATCTGCATATGATGTTTTTAATTGGACATTTGTCAAATTCGTATCGTCCATAAGATCTTCAAGAGGCAATTCAATCATTTTTGCGACTTCATCGGGGCTCGGATCAAAAATTAATTCACTTAGGCATACTCCTAAAAATGGAAAAACCAAAAAACGGCTTGGAGGGATATATACTTCAGAAAAGGCCTTTATAACTTGTATTCTTTCTGGCAGAACACCAATTTCTTCAAAAGTTTCCCGAAGTGCCGTAGTCGCAAGATTCATATCTTCCGGTTCTACTTTGCCTCCTGGCAAAGCCACCTGTGAGGAATGAATACCTGTGGAAGCATTTCTTAAAATTAAGGCCAGATATGCCTTTGTATTTTTAGGATAGACCAGCATCATGACCGCTGCATTTCGAAGTCCGTCTCTATCGTAGGATTTATCAATTAATGAAGAAATACGATCTAAAGAAGCCATTTTTATATGGGCTTCTACAGCTGGTAGCGTTTCTTTTTCTATTTTTGGGATATATTTTAAAAATACCGGAAAATCCATTATAAATTTTGCAATGTGATTCAATAAAGGTACGCAAATTAATTCTAATCAAATCTATTTATCCAAATGTATAGTAAGGCGGAAGCACAAATCATAAAAAAAGAATTTTGGGTCAATTTCGCTGAGGAATATCCCAGAAAATGGCTTCTTTACGATACTAAAATAAAAGACTTTTCTTTTAAATTTTATGTTGACAATAAAAAAGCACAAGTACTTATTGATATTGAATCAAAAGACGAAGAGAAAAGAAAAATCTATTATGAAAAAATTGAGTCTTTAAAACAAATTCTTGTGGACGAATACATTCCGGACGTTATTTTTGAAAGAAATTTTCATCTGGAAACAGGGAAAGTAATAAGTAAAATTTGGGTTGAAAAAACAGGCATCAGTCTTTTTAATAAGGCAACCTGGCCAGCCATATTTGATTTCTTCTACGAAAACATGGATGCTTTTGAAAGGTTTTTCTATGAATATCAGGATTATATAACCGATTTAGAAATTAATACCTAAATAGCTTTTGCTTTCCGAAAATTTTATAAGCCAATTTTGATTGGCTTATTTTATTTATGGGATTTCCCCAAAACAAAAAAGGGTTCCCTAACGGGAACCCTTTTCAAAGGAAGGCGGCGACATAC
>NZ_LMPW01000015.1:0-21617 GCF_001423985.1 Flavobacterium sp. Leaf359
GTATGTCGCCGCCTTCCTTTGAAAAGGGTTCCCGTTAGGGAACCCTTTTTTGTTTTGGGGAAAACTAAAATATAGGAATGATAAAGTTTTTCTAAAATTCTTTTACCCCAATTGGGAATAAGGTAACTTTATATAGTAACATAAAATTCAATGCTATGAAAAAGTTGCTTTATTTATCGATGTTGTTCCTGAGTTTAGGTTTGTTTGCTTCTTTTGAAAGTGTAAAAGCCCTGAAAAATGATTCATTTATACAGGAAAAGGAATATAAAAAGATAGCTCCGGAAGAAGTTAAGAAAGAGGCCCTTATCAATATAAAGGCAAAATATGGTGATTACCAAATAGTTGAAGCTGGTGTTGCTGCTGATGGAGAGTATAAACTGGTCTTAAAAAAAGACAATGCTTCCATTACAGCCTTGTTTACAGCAAATGGTGAGTTAATTAAAATATTACAATAAAATCCGGTTTAATTACCGGATTTTTTGTTTTTATAAAATTCACATACAGAGTTCATTAGGCATTCACTGTGTTTTGGATTGGATGGCCTGCAGGTTTCCCTGCCTAAGAATGATATTGCCATTCCAACTTCTGACCACATTGATTTTGGCAATACTTCCATCATTTCCTTCTCAATTTTGTCAGCATCCTGTCCCTTTGCAATCCCTAATCGGGGAGCTACTCTCACCACATGCAAATCGGCCATTATACCTTCAGCCGGAACTCCTGCTTCTCTCATGATGACATTGGCAGATTTTCTTCCAATACCTTTCAGGGCAGTCAATTCCTTCATAGTCACAGGAATATTTTTATCCTGTTTTATCCTGTCAGCAATTTCAAGAAGCCATTTGATTTTATTACCATGAAAGCGAACTTCTTCAATATAAGGAAGTAAGGATTTCTCATCCGCCTGAGCCAGAGATTTCATATTTGGAAATGCCTGGAACAAATTGGGAGCAATTTTATTGATATGTGCATCGCTGTCCTGTGCAGATAAAACAACCATAACCAACAACTGATATAAGTTTTTATACTCTAACGGATGTTGTTTGTTTTTATATTTCGCAATTAATGGTTTTAGGGCTGTTGCCCAATCTGTCTGCTCATTAAATAGGTCCATATTACTTTTCTTTAAAGTCTACAGATAAAGAATTGACACAATAGCGTTGTCCCGTTTCTGTTGGACCGTCATCAAAAACATGGCCTAAATGACCACCACAATTTGCACATAGAATTTCAGTACGCAGCATACCGTGTGAAGTATCCTTAACATATTCTATTTTTCCAGGCAATGCTTCATCAAAAGAAGGCCATCCGCAGTGGGAATCAAATTTAGAACTGCTTTCGAATAATGGCTCTCCACAAGCACCACAGCAATAAGTCCCTTTTTCAAAAAACAGGTTGTATTTTCCGGAATGGGGAAATTCAGTTCCTTTTTGGCGTAAAATTTTATAACGTTCGGAACCCAATTCATTTTTCCATTCCTCTTCGGTTTTGTTTACTGGATATTTCATAGCATTATTTTTTAGCAGGTACAAACTTTATAGAAACAGAGTTAGTACAGAAACGTTTTCCTGTAGTTTCAGCAGGTCCATCATCGAAGACATGACCCAAATGTCCGCCACATTTAGCACACATGACTTCCGTTCTGACCATTCCAAAACTGGTATCTTCCTTATAGATTACAGAACCTTTAATGGCCTGATCGAAAGAAGGCCAACCGCAATCAGAATGAAATTTGGCATTGGAAGTAAAAAGAACATTTCCGCATGCTGCGCAAACATAATTGCCTTTTTCGAAATGATTGTAATATTCTCCGGTAAAAGCCCTTTCGGTTCCTTTTTTTCGAAGCACTTCATATTGTTCCGGTGTCAGTTCTTTTTTCCATTCCGCATCGGTTTTTTGGATTTGTTTTGGTGTTTCTTTTTTTGAAATTTCCTTTTTTTCCTGGCTATGACAGGACACAAAAGCAAAAATCGAAACCAGCAATACAATATAGTGTCTCATAATTTTTAATTTAGAAATTCTATAATTTTTTTAATGACTTTAGTATCACCCAATATTTTTCGGTGACCAAGACCTTCTGTTATGACTAATTCGCCGTCTTTTAAGTTTTCCCGGATATGATAGGCTGCTTTAACAGGAACGTCTTCATCCTCTTTATCATGGATAACCAATACAGGAATGTTTACTTCCTTTGCGGCCCTGTAGGCTGAAAAATTATCCATAGGTTCCTTGATTTTCTTTTCAAAACTGGCTTTCATTTTTTTACTGATAGCAATATTCATTCCCAATTTCTCAATAAAATCATCCATAATATCTTCCACAATATCGCCACTTCCAATAATCACCGCTTTTTTTACATTTAATCCTCTTTTTATAGCATTTAAAATTGACATACCTCCCAATGAATGGCCTATAGCATATTCAAATGGTCCGAATTTTTTTTCTAATTCCAGAATACAGACAATAAATTCAGCCATATTACTGGTTTTTCCAGAAGATTTTCCATGTGCCGGTGCATCAAAACTTAGGGTCGAATACCCTAATTTTAGCATTTCATCAGCAATTTTAACCAATTGGGTACCTCTGCCGGACCAACCATGAACAAGCAATATTTTTTTATCACTGCTACCATAATTATATACGACAATTTCTTTACCTAAGTTTGGAATAAATACGTTTTGCTGAAGTGAATTCTTATCCATCCCAATTTCTCGTTTTGGGAGTTTGTGCTTAATAGGCGAAGTAAAAAGTTTAGCTGCAAATTTCATAGCCAGTTTTGGCGAAATTGCTTCGGTTATTTTGGCAGTTATCAGGATGGGTTTTGGTATTTTGAGTGACTGCTGGTGCGTTTTTGGTTTTTCAGACATACTCCAATTTTTATGCAAGTTAAAGTATATTAAATTTAGGAATCATAAATTAAATATAAAAGATATTTCCGTGTTCAAAATCTATAAATAGAATCATTTCTAAATCAACAGGTTGCTTTGATATTTGGTTTAGCCGTTTCAAATAATGAAACCTGGCATGGAGATTGTTAATATTTTAACAATAAATAAAGATTTCGTAGAAATTAAGTATCAAAGTAAATTAGTAAATTTGAGTAATAACCAATCAAAATAGTTCTCATGAAAAGAAGATATCTGTTAATACCGATTGCAATATTTGGTATTGTTTATTCTTGTGCGACCAATCCGTTTACCGGAAAAAGCACATTGGCACTGGTTCCTGATTCGCAGATTTTACCGTCAGCTTTTCAGCAGTATAGTACTTTTTTAAAGGAAAATAAAGTGGTGAACGGAACTGCAGACGCACAGCGAGTGGTAACCGTAGGAACAAAAATTAAAAATGCTGCCGAAAAATACCTGAATGCCAATGGTTATAAAGGTTATTTGAAAGATTACCAATGGGAATATAAGCTGGTAGAAAGTAAAGAAGTGAATGCCTGGTGTATGCCTGGCGGAAAGATTGTTTTTTATACAGGAATCCTTCCTATTACAAAGGATGAAACAGGTATGGCAGTGGTTATGGGTCACGAAGTAGCGCACGCCTTGCTAAACCACGGACAACAAAGAATGAGTGCCGATGTATTACAGCAGTTAGGAAGTGTTGGTGTTGGAGCTGCAGTAGGAAACCAAAGCGAATCTATTCAGAAAATTGCAATGCAGGCCTATGGAGTGGGTACACAATATGGCGTAACCCTACCGTTTAGCCGAAGCCATGAAAGCGAAGCAGACAAAGTAGGGCTGACCTTAATGGCGATAGCGGGTTACAATCCGGAACAGTCAGTTGCCTTCTGGGAAAGAATGGCGGCAAATTCAGGAGGCAATGCACCACCGGAATTTATGAGTACGCACCCGTCTAATGCGACAAGAATCGCGAACCTGAAAGCGTTGATTCCACAGGCAAAAGCTGAAGCTGCAAAATACGGTGTGACATTTAAATAAAAGATAATCTGGATTAGATAAAAAAATAATATCTTCGAAGCTGTTCTAACGGACAGCTTTTTTTATACCTAAAAAACAAACTTATGCAAACAGCTTTACCTAAGGGAAGTAAGAAATTAATGAATGCCTGGGCATTTTATGATTGGGCAAATTCAGTGTATCCTCTGGTTATATCTTCCGCTATTTTTCCTTTGTATTTTGGATTTCTTTTCCCAAAGGAAACTCCCGATGTACAGTTTTTAGGATATGATTTCAAGGCAACGGCACTAATAAGTTTTGTTACCGCTTTCGCATTTCTGGTGGTAGCTTTTATTTCTCCCTTTCTGTCAGGAATAGCAGATTTTGTAGGCAATAAAAAAAGATTCCTGCAATTTTTCTGCTTTTTGGGAGCCAGCTCCTGTATTGGAATGTATTGGTTTACAGTTGATAATATATATTTTGGTATAACTTGTTTCTTCTTTGGGCTTATAGGTTTTTGGGGAAGTTTGGTTTTTTATAATTCCTATTTGCCGGATATAGCTTTTACAGAACAGCAGGACGGATTGAGTGCAAGAGGGTACTCTATGGGATATATTGGCAGTGTCATATTATTACTCATTTGCCTGTACCTGATTTTAAGCAAAGAAGGTGTGGAGGCACTTGAGATGATGAAAGTTTCTTTCGCTCTCACAGGTGTTTGGTGGCTGTTGTTTAGCCAATATGCTTTTTATTATCTTCCAAAAGGGAATAAGAACGCAGACAAAATTACAAAAGACATCCTTTTGAGTGGTTTCAGGGAATTAAAGAAAGTAAAAAATGAACTGCTGAAACACTTATCATTATCACGATATCTGGCTGCTTTTTTTGTTTACAGTATGGCAGTTCAAACGGTAATGCTGGTGGCTACTTATTTTGGAGAGCAGGAAATTAATTGGGCAGATACGGAAGAAAAAACCAAAGGTTTGATTATTAGTATTTTGGTTATCCAATTAGTAGCAGTACTTGGCGCAATAGTGACAGCAAGACTATCTAATAGATTCGGAAACATAAAAACCTTGATTGTTATCAACTCAATCTGGGTAGTAATTTGTGTTTGTGCTTATTTTGTGACGGAACCGATTCACTTTTATGTAACAGCCTGTTTTGTAGGTCTTGTAATGGGAGGAATTCAGGCGCTGTCACGTTCTACCTATTCTAAGTTTCTTCCAAAAACGGAAGACACCACTTCCTTTTTTAGTTTTTACGATGTAGCCGAAAAAATAGGTATTGTAATAGGAATGTGTGTTTATGGTCTGATTGACCAGATTACGGGCTCCATGAGGAATTCTATCGTTTTCCTGGCTGTCTTTTTTATCGTTGGAGTTCTTTTGCTTTTTAGAGTGCCAAAGTCAGTAGCGAAAGAATAAAAATTATTTTATGCGTTTCAAATAAAAAATATATATTTGGAAACCTAATTAACCCAACCTAACAAAAATAGAATGAATAAATTAAAGTTTTTAACTGCTTTTGTGCTGATTTTCACAGCTTTTAATTTTACATCCTGTGATAATGAGCCATTAGACAGCGCAATTGACCCTAATCCGCAACCGTCATGTGTGGCGCCAACATCTTTTCAAGCCAGTAATTTTATCGGAGGTACTAATGTAAACCTAAGCTGGGTAGCAAGTTCAGAGGCAACTTCATGGGAAGTACAATATGGCCCAACCGGATTTGCTATTGGAGAAGGTACATCTGTTTTTTCTGATGTTACCAATGTCACTATCACAGGTCTGGTTTCCACAAACACCTACCATTTTTATGTACGTTCCAACTGTTCAGAAAGCGAAGTTAGTTCCTGGATTGGACCAATTTCTGTAGGGACAAGTACTGGAGGTACGCCTGGGGGTACAACAGGAGGAAGTTTTCGAGTAAAAATTGACGGAGTTGATTTTGTAGCAAACAATGTAGTTGCAGTAAAACATATGCCAATTAATCCCAATACAAATCAGCCTGAAGTAAACCCAGAAACAGGCGATCGTTTGATTCAATATAGCATTTCTGGATATACGAATTTAAAAATGGTAACTGTTGAGTTTCTTGAATTAAATAAAACTTCATATAATCTTCCAGGAGATAATGGAGCTGCTGTTGTGTATGCACCAAATGTTACAAACCCGTTAGGATATTATATGGGACTTACTGAGAATGGTGAACAGATTGGTAATATAACGATAACAACCAATGATGCAGTAAATAAAAAAATTTCTGGGACTTTTAATTGTAAGGTATCTATGGTAGATCCGGTAACAATGGAAATTATTGAAACAAAACAGTTGACAAATGGGGTTTTTACTAATGTTCCCTACACAATTGAAGAATAATTTTTTACATCTAATAGAAAAATCCGCAATATTGCGGATTTTTTTTATGGCATAAAGATTGATTTTATATAAAAGCCAATAGTATTTTCGTTATAGTACTCTATTGGTTTTCAAAGAGATATTGTTTTTACGGGTGCAAAGTAAAACCGTCTCTAAAAATGTTTAATGACAAAATGACTTAAATATAGTATGCCAAATCAAAAAATAATCACACTTGACAATCTGTCACTCCAGGAATTCGACAACGATTCAGAATTAATCCCTCTTTTAACTCCTGAAGACGAAGAAGAAATGAACAATGAGCAGCTTCCGGACGACCTTCCGATTCTGCCATTACGAAATACCGTGCTATTTCCGGGTGTTGTAATTCCAATTACAGCCGGACGTGATAAATCCATTAAATTAATTAATGATGCCAATGCCGGAGGTAAGGTTATTGGAGTGGTTTCCCAAATCAATGAGGAAGATGAAGATCCGTCACCGGAAGACATCAATAAAATAGGAACCGTAGCCAGAATACTACGTGTTTTAAAAATGCCTGATGGAAACGTAACCGTAATTCTTCAGGGAAAAAAACGTTTTGAAATTGATGCTGTCACTTCTGAACAGCCTTATTTGAAAGCTACAATCAAAGAGGTTCCTGAAAAGCGTCCTGATAATGATGATGCTGAATTTGCGACGATTATCGAATCGGTAAAAGATTTGGCTATCCAGATTATTAAAGAGAGTCCAAACATTCCTACGGAAGCTACTTTCGCTATCAAAAACATTGAAAGCAAGTCGTTCCTGATCAATTTTGTTTCTTCCAATATGAATCTTTCGGTTAAAGAGAAACAGGATTTGTTGATAATTAACGACTTGAAAGAAAGAGCCTTGTCGACACTTCGCTATATGAATGTCGAGTTGCAGAAACTGGAATTGAAGAACGATATACAGTCTAAAGTTCGCTTTGACCTGGACCAACAGCAGCGTGAATATTTCCTTCATCAGCAGATGAAAACTATTCAGGAAGAATTGGGTGGCGTTTCTCAGGAGGAAGAAATCGAAGAAATGCGTCAGAAAGGACTAAAGAAGAAATGGAACGAAAAAACGAAAACCCATTTCGAAAAAGAACTTTCAAAAATGCAGCGTATGAATCCGCAGTCTCCGGACTTTGGAATACAGCGAAATTACCTGGAATTATATCTCGAACTGCCCTGGAATGAATTTTCTAAAGATAATTTTGACCTGAAAAGAGCACAAAAAATATTAGACAGGGATCATTTTGGATTGGAAGATGTGAAGAAAAGAATGATTGAACATCTTGCGGTCTTAAAGCTCAGAAATGATATGAAATCTCCAATCCTTTGCCTTTATGGACCTCCTGGTGTAGGTAAGACCTCGATTGGAAAATCCGTTGCCGAAGCATTAGGCAGGGAATATGTAAGGATTTCTCTGGGAGGCCTGCGCGATGAAGCTGAAATTCGAGGCCACAGAAAAACATATATCGGAGCCATGCCCGGAAGAATTATCCAGAGTCTAAAAAAGGCAAAAACGGCAAATCCTGTTTTTGTACTGGATGAGATAGATAAGCTTTCCAGCGGTAATAATGGTGACCCGTCTTCTGCCTTGCTGGAAGTTCTGGATCCGGAACAGAATTCAGATTTCTATGATAACTTCCTGGAAATGGGATTTGACCTTTCCCGAGTAATGTTTATTGCTACTTCCAATAATATGTCAACAATCCAGCCCGCTTTAAGAGATAGGATGGAAGTAATCAACATGACAGGCTATACCATTGAAGAAAAGGTAGAAATTGCCAAACAGCATTTGCTTCCAAAACAATTGAAAGAGCACGGACTGACTACTAAAGATTTGTCTATCGGAAAGAAACAGTTGGAAAAGATTGTAGTAGGCTATACAAGAGAATCCGGTGTAAGAGGTTTGGAAAAACAAATTGCCAAAATGGTCCGAAATACGGCCAAATCTATTGCAATGGAAGAAGAGTATAACGTAAAAGTTACAGACGAAGACATTGTAAAAGTCCTTGGTGCGGCCAGAATGGAACGCGATAAGTATGAAAATAATGAGGTAGCAGGTGTTGTTACCGGATTAGCATGGACAAGTGTTGGCGGAGATATCCTTTTTATAGAATCGATTTTATCAAAAGGAAAAGGAAGTTTGACCATGACAGGCAATTTAGGAACGGTAATGAAAGAATCGGCTACGATTGCTTTGGAATACATCAAGTCCAATGCCGAACGACTAGGAATAGGACCCGATGTAATTTCGAATTACAACGTACACATTCACGTTCCTGAAGGAGCTACTCCAAAAGACGGACCAAGCGCCGGAGTTGCCATGTTAACTTCTTTGGTATCTTCTTTTGTACAAAGAAGAGTAAAGAAAAGCCTTGCTATGACCGGAGAAATAACACTTCGTGGAAGAGTATTGCCGGTGGGAGGAATTAAAGAAAAAATATTGGCTGCCAAAAGGGCAAATATTAAGGAAATTATTCTTTGCCATGAAAACAAGCGCGATATTGATGAAATCAAACCTGAATATTTGGAAGGACTGACTTTCCATTATGTGAAGGAGATGAGCGAGGTTCTGGCAATAGCCATAACAGACCAGAAAGCTAAAAATGCTAAAGCGTTATAATCTTTAGAAACGCATAGCTTATATTATAAAGGCAAAAGTGAATTAATTTTCAACTTTTGCCTTTTCTGTTTTATCTTTTGCCTTAAAAAATAATATCTTCGCATCTGCGTTATATATTCAGAAAAATAAGGAAAATCCCTAGATGTTTAAGAAACTGTTTATTGTTTTTTTATTGCTGTTTTGTGCTGAAGGTTTCAGCCAGATTGGCGGTAAATATGTTTATCAGTTTCTAAATTTGATGACTTCGCCAAGACAGGCAGCATTAGGAGGAAAGGCCGTAACGATTTATGACTATGATGTCAATCAGGGATTCTTTAACCCTGCAACCATCAATCCGGAAATGGATAATCATCTTTCCGTAAATTATGGCAGCTATTTCGGAGAAGTAACCTATGGAACGGCAGCTTATGCCTATACCTATGACCGCCATGTCCAGACTTTCCATGCCGGCGTAAATTATGTCAATTATGGCAATTTTGAAGGATATGACGAAAACGGACAAAAAACGGCTGATTTTACAGGAAGCGAAATAGCACTTTCTTTAGGATATGCCTATAATGTTCCCTGGACCGACATTTTTATAGGAGCTAACCTGAAATTAATATCATCAACCCTGGAAAGTTACAATTCTTTTGGTGCGGCTATGGACCTGGGAGCCTTATATGTAGATGATTATAATGATATCAATATTGGACTGGCAATACGAAATGTAGGTGTCCAGATAAAACCCTATCAGGATACGAATGAAAAATTGCCGATGGAAATTGTGGCCGGAATTTCTCAGGAATTAGAAAATGTGCCAATCCGTTGGCACCTGACTTTCGAAAATCTCCAGCAATGGAATATCGCTTTTTCCAATCCAAACAGGGCAGAAGGCTCATTAGATGGTGGAAGTAAGGAGGAAAAAGTCGGTTTTTTAAATAATGCTTTAAGACACGTTATAGTAGGAGCTGAACTTTTTCCTGAAAAAAGTTTTTCCATTCGTTTAGGATATAATTTTAGAAGAGCGGAAGAATTGCGTATTGTAGAACAACGTAATTTTTCAGGACTTTCAGCCGGTTTTGGATTACGATTCAATAAAATCAGATTTGATTATTCCTATTCCAGATATACCGCTGCGGCCAGTACGAGCCTTTTCGGATTAATGATTAACCTTCAATAAATTATTTTGGATAAAAAAATTACTATTGCCATTGATGGCTTTTCGTCTACGGGAAAAAGTACGCTGGCAAAGCAACTGGCCAAATACTTAGGCTATATCTATGTCGATACGGGAGCCATGTATCGCGCTGTGACATTATATGCCATGCAGCATGACTTTATTTCGGATACCCATTTTGACAAAAAAGCATTGATAGAAAGACTTCCTAAAATCAGTCTTCAGTTTCTTTTTAATCCCGATTTGGGTTATGCCGAGATTTTTCTCAATGAAAAAAATGTTGAAGCCGAAATCAGGACACTTGAAGTATCCAATTTTGTGAGCCGGATTGCCGAAATCTCAGAAGTTCGTGCCAAGCTTGTCGAACAACAGCAAAATATGGGAAAAAACAAAGGTATTGTAATGGACGGAAGAGATATAGGAACCGTTGTCTTTACAGATGCCGAATTAAAGCTGTTTATGACGGCAAGTCCTGAAACCAGAGCAAGAAGGCGTTATGAGGAATTGCTTCAAAAAGGACAGGAAGTGACGTATGAGGAAGTGCTTAAAAACGTTCAGGAACGCGATTATATTGATACTCACAGGGAAGACTCACCTTTAACAAAAGCGGATGATGCTATTGAAATAGACAATTCGCACCTTTCTATACAGGAACAGTTTGACAAAGTTTTAGGATTGGTAAATACTGTAGCTAAAACGTTGTAATTTTTTGTTTATCTCATTTTTAATAGTAGATTTACAGGCTGTTATTTTTTCAACATACAAACTTATTTATGGGAATAAAATTTAGGTTAACTTTGATGAGCTTTCTCCAGTTTTTTGTTTGGGGAGCCTGGCTTATCACGATTGGAACATATTGTTTTAATGCAAAAGGCTGGACAGGTGCTGAATTTGGCGCTATATTTTCAACATTAGGCCTTTCTTCTTTATTTATGCCGGCATTGACCGGAATTATAGCCGATAAATGGCTCAATGCTGAAAAGCTTTACGGAATCCTCCACATATTATATGGTCTTATCCTTTTATATGTCCCTGAAGTTAATGATCCTTCCATTTTATTCTACGTTATTTTTGGAGCAATGATTTGCTACATGCCAACCATTTCGCTTTCCAATTCCATAGCCTATACTATATTAAAGAACAATAAATATGATGTGGTAAAGGTTTTTCCGCCAATTCGTGTTTGGGGAACTATAGGTTTTATCGTAGCCATGTGGATTACGAATATTTTCAGTTCGCCAACGCCACCTAATATTTTTAAGGATTTAGGATTGAGTGTAGGTAATGCAATGTCTTCCGTATCAGGTAATCCTATTTATGCTAATCAGTTTTATATTGCCGCTTTTGTAGCTATTTTGCTGGGTATCTATTCGTTTACCTTGCCAAAATGTCCACCACAAAAATCAATTGCAGAAGATGCAAGTTTTGTGGAGCAATTAGGGTTGAATGCTTTCAAACTGTTCAGTTCCTATAAAATGGCGTTGTTTTTTATATTTTCCATGTTTTTGGGAGGTGCTTTGCAGCTTACCAATATGTATGGCGATGCCTTCTTAAATGATTTTGCCAAGATTCCGGAATACAAAGATTCATTTGTAGTTGAATATTCAACAATAATCATGTCGATTTCGCAAGTTTCTGAGACCTTGTTCATTCTGGCGATTCCTTTCTTTTTGAAACGTTTCGGAATCAAACAGGTAATGCTGTTCTCTATGATAGCATGGGTACTTCGTTTTGGGCTTTTCGCTTATGGCGATCCGGTACAAGGTTTATGGATGATTATTCTTTCCTGTATTGTATACGGAATGGCGTTTGATTTCTTTAATATATCAGGTTCCTTATTTGTTGAAACAACAACCGATTCTAAAATTCGTGCCAGCGCACAAGGATTGTTTATGATGATGACGAATGGTGTAGGGGCGTATTTGGGAAGTGTTATCAGCGGTTATGCTATTGATAAATATTTTACTCACGGAGAAACTAAAGACTGGCATAGTATATGGCTTTCTTTTGCCCTGTATGCGTTGATAATTTCCATTGCCTTTGCGGTAATGTTCAAACACAAGCACAAGCCGGAAGATGTTGAAAATATATCACATTAAAAAACTAAAAGAGCTTCAGATTGAGGCTCTTTTTTGTTATTGGATGTTTTGGGAGTTAAATAACAGTCATTCTTCTTAGGTTTTGATTTATAAACATTTAGGATAAAAGCTTCATTCTGAAATTATTTGGTAGATTAAAAAATATTTATTAATTTTGCGCACCTTTTGGCGAAGAAGAGTTTCCTTTAGGTATCAACTATTTATGTAAAACACTTCTGTGTTTTCTATTGCATCAAGAAACTCGAGAAAACATAGGATACAAATTTTTATCAGAACAAATGTCTGAACAAACAAAAGCACAAGCGGAATTTTTAGAGAACTTTAACTGGCACAACTTCCAAGAAGGTATTGATGCTGTTGACGAAAAAAACCTGAAAGAATTCGAAGAGTTAGTTGAAAAAACTTTTATCTCTACAGATCAGGAAGAAGTAGTTGAAGGTGTTGTAGTTAGAATCACTGACAGAGATGCTATCGTTGATATCAACGCTAAATCTGAAGGTGTTATTTCTTTAAACGAATTCCGTTACAATCCAAACTTAAAAGTAGGAGACAAAGTAGAAGTATTAATTGACGTTCGTGAGGACAAAACAGGTCAGTTGGTTCTTTCTCACAGAAAAGCTCGTACTATCAAAGCTTGGGATAGAGTTATTGCAGCTAATGAAACAGGTGAAATCGTTAATGGTTTCGTTAAATGCAGAACTAAAGGTGGTATGATCGTTGACGTATTCGGAATCGAGGCTTTCTTGCCAGGTTCTCAAATCGACGTGAAGCCAATCAGAGATTACGATCAGTATGTAAACAAAATGATGGAATTCAAAGTTGTGAAAATCAACCATGAGTTCAAAAACGTTGTTGTTTCTCATAAAGCGCTTATCGAAGCTGATATCGAAGTACAGAAAAAAGAAATTATCGGTCAATTAGAAAAAGGACAAGTATTAGAAGGTGTTGTTAAAAACATTACTTCTTATGGTGTGTTCATTGACCTTGGAGGTGTTGACGGATTGATCCACATTACTGACCTTTCTTGGTCAAGAATCAACCACCCAAGCGAAGTTCTTGAATTAGACCAAAAACTAAACGTTGTTATCCTTGATTTCGATGATGAGAAAACAAGAATCCAACTTGGTTTGAAACAATTGAACGCTCACCCATGGGATGCACTTGATGCTAACCTGAAAGTAGGTGACAAAGTGAAAGGTAAAGTTGTAGTTATCGCTGACTACGGTGCTTTCATCGAAGTTGCTGAAGGTGTTGAAGGTCTAATCCACGTTTCTGAAATGTCTTGGTCAACTCACTTGAGAAGTGCTCAGGATTTCGTAAAAGTTGGTGATGAAGTTGAAGCTGTTATCTTGACTTTGGATAGAGAAGATCGTAAGATGTCTCTTGGTATCAAGCAATTGACTCAAGATCCATGGACTGATATCACTGCTAAATACCCTGTAGGTTCTAAACACACAGGTATCGTTAGAAACTTTACAAACTTTGGAGTTTTCGTAGAATTGGAAGAAGGAATTGATGGATTAATCTACATTTCTGACCTTTCCTGGACTAAGAAAATCAAGCACCCATCTGAATTCGTAAGCGTTGGTGAAAAACTTGACGTAGTAGTATTGGAGTTGGATGTTGAAGGACGTAAATTATCTTTAGGTCACAAACAGACTACTGCTAACCCTTGGGATAAATACGAAGATTCATTCGCTGTTGGAACTATCCACACTGGAGAAATCTCTGAAATCGTTGACAAAGGAGCTACTGTAGAATTCGGTGATGATATCGTTGCTTTCATCCCAACTCGTCACCTTGAAAAAGAGGACGGTAAGAAATTGAAAAAAGGTGAAACAGCTGATTTCAAAGTGATCGAGTTCAACAAAGAATTCAAAAGAGTAGTTGCTTCTCACACTGCTATCTTCCGTGAAGAAGAAGAGAAAAATGTGAAAGCTGCTTCTGAGAATACTACAATGTCTTCAAGTAATGCTACTGCATCTACTTTAGGAGATAACAATGATATTCTTGCTGAATTGAAAGCTAAAATGGAAAAAGGAGGGAACTAATCCTGACTGATTTTAATACAAAAGCCTCACAGAAATGTGGGGCTTTTTTAATTATTTTAAATGATAATATTAAAATTTTGTTTACATTTGAAATCCTAAAATAAAGGAATTCTGTTCCCTATTACCAATGTATTTTTAAAAACTAACTATGAAGACTAATAAAAATCTGGCAATTATTCTTTTTGCATTATTGTTAAGCGTTGCATCATTTGGCCAAAAGAACCAAAAAAGGGCAAATATGAATGTAGTTAACCCAAAGTTTGACGCAACTAAAAATATTATCGATAACCTTACGGCTTCGCAGAATTATTCTTCTTTAGCAAAGGTTTTTAAAGCTGCAGAGTTTGAGCAAATGCTGCGCGAAGAAGGACCTTATACCATTTTGGCACCTAGCAATGATGTCATCAGTAGGTCTTCAGAAAATTTAGAATTCATGACTGATCCAAAAAATATTCACCGTACTAAAGATATTGCGGCTTACTATATGATTCCGGGTAAGTGGTATGCTTCTGATTTCGGGAAATTAATCCGAATGAGTAAAGGAAGAGGTGAAATCAAAACGGCAGATGGTGATGTTCTTATCATTACTCTTGAAAACAGTATTATCTATTTGACAGATGCTAAAGGAAATAAGGCAAAACTGGTGTTCACAGATGCCATCCAAAGCAATGGAATTATTCACGGTATTGACAAAACTTTTTCTCCTAACTAAATAGAGAAGAAAACAAATAAAAAAAGCCTCGCTAATGCGGGGCTTTTTTATTTGTTAAGCTTTAGGCTTTAGGCTTTAAGCGTAAGGCCTAAAGCTTAAAGCCCAAAGTCTAAAATCAAAAATCAAAAATCTAAAAACCAAAGCAAATGTATTTGCGTAAATGCCTGTATAAACAAAAAAACATTTAATTATGAAAACCACCAAATTTTTATCAATCGCAATTGCATTACTATTCGGAACTGCCGTATTTGCACAAAAAGAAAAAACAGTAATGGTAGGAGGAGCTCCAATGTATCCTTCAAAAAACATTATTGAAAATGCAATAAATTCAAAAGACCATACCACATTGGTAGCAGCAGTAAAAGCAGCAGGTCTTGTAGAGACTTTGCAGGGAAAAGGACCTTTTACCGTTTTTGCTCCAACAAATGAAGCTTTTGCCAAATTGCCTAAAGGAACCGTTGAGACTTTGTTAAAGCCGGAAAACAAATCAAAACTGCAATCCATCTTAACCTATCATGTGGTAGCAGGAAAAATGAGTTCAGCTGATATTGCTAAAGCCATAAAGAAAGGAAACGGAAAGGCTGTGTTCGCAACTGTTCAAGGCGGTAAGCTGACAGCATGGATGGAAGGCAAAACTCTTTACATCACAGATGAAAACGGAAATAAGTCAAAAGTTACTATTGCTGATGTGAATCAGTCTAATGGTGTTATTCATGTGGTTGATACAGTAGTAATGCCAAAAGCATAATTCAAACTAGATACTATTTTTGAATTATAAATGAAAAATCCCGATACAATCGGGATTTTTTTATTATAAAGTTTTCAGGAAAAAGCTGTATCGGTTGAATACTAAGCTTTTATAAAGATTATCAAAAAAGTCAGGTAACGATTTAGTAACGGTGCTTATTGCTTTGCTTTTCAACGTGTTTCCGTTAGCTCATAGCAAATATACAAAACTTAGCATATAACGACACATTGAATTTAATAATCTATGTGTCGTATATGTTTTTTAAAACTCTACATTTCTAAACGTTTAGCGCTATCAACATCAAAAGTTTCATCCGTTAATTCTGAATGCAGTCTTTTATTTTGTAATAACGTAAGTACAGCATCTAGTGTTTCCTCTGTAATTACAATCTGTCCCTCTTGAAATTCAATTCCCCAATTTCTTTGTTGACTAATTAATCTGAGACGTTGTAAGTAATCATTGTTTTGATAATACCCCAAATTTTTTATAGTAGCTATTTTTCGTAGGTATCGTTGATTATTACCAACCCTATTTGTAAGAATTTCTATATTGACAAATAGATTGATTTCCCGAACTTCTTGATATAATTCATCTGCTTTTGCTAACATTCCATTGCGGAAATTAAGTCCGCTCTCAAAATTCTTCTTTGAAAGAATAAAAAGTGCTTCATTAAAATAAATCAAGTCAACAAAAGAAGATATACTGAAAACATTTTCTTCTTCTAAATCTTCAAAACGGTTTTCTCTGTAAAGAAGAGGAATTAATCCTCGGTCTCGTTTCATTTTCCAGTTTTCAGGTAATGTCTTAAATCCTACAACCTGAATTCCTTCTTCATTGCGTAGTATAATTAAATAGGCTTTTGCTTTAACGAGTTCTTCAATGTTTTCTATTATGTCTTCTTCAGGATTTAAATCTTGTAATTGCTCGAATATCCTGTAAAAGTCTGTTTCTTCATAATTGATTGCTCTTACTTGGTCTTCTTCTGGTTCAGGACAATCAAAGGTGTAGTCTTCAAATGTATTTGCTGAATTTATTTTACGAGTTACAATGTTCCGTAAACGAGTTTCTAAATTGGGGTTAATTTGTACGTAATTAACCATATACTTAGATTCTCTATTCTTTTTATACTCCTTAACAATTGCCAACGACACATCAGCATTTTGTAAATCAAGGTCTTTTAATGCTTTAAATTTCTGTCTCATCATTAGCATTATTTTTCTTTTCTATTACTATATATAAAAATCTGGTTAGGCTTCGTATGTAAAAACGTTCATCGGCATACATTTCCTCTTTGCTTATTACGATGGTTGAGCAAGTTTTGCCGTCAAACTCATATTCTAAATCATAAAGGTTATAGCCCGCTAATAACAAGATAGGATTCATAAAAACGGATTTACTTTTGATTGTTAGCAACAGCATTAATAATAAGAAAATACTTAATGAAATCATATCTTCGATTTTAGATAGATCAAAACTGAAAAAGGAAACTATATAAGGGATAGTATAATTGATTAAATCAACAGAACGGTTCTTAACTGATTTTATCTTTACAGGCATATTACCCCTCTTCGTAGACGCAACCGTAACAAACAACAATATTACACTCAATAAAGCAATGCCGAGCATAGTATAAATTGCAATTGGGTGTTTAAAATGATATGAACAATTAAAATCAAAATCCTTCACTGCCAAAATCAGGAACAAGGGCGAATAAGCACTTATAAAAAGTAATATTGCTGTTAATAATTTTGGTTTCATAATGCTGTTTATATTTGACCCAAATTAATATTTTTTATTCTTGTAACCATTTGATTTTTAAATTATTTTCATTCTAACACATATGCCGTTTTTTCTTCTAATTCCACTTCAATTTGTGAAATCACTCCATCAATGTCAGAGCTTTTTTCAAAGGCTAAAATCACTTCGTTTTCAAGTTGTGACGGCTTGTAAATTTTGCCATTTAGCAGTTTAAAGTGCTTATAGATAAAATTCTCTTCAATCGGTTTGACTTTATAAAACTGATATTTTTCATTGATAAAAGTTACTAACTTTTCTCTGAATATTTTTTGCGTATCTTTTTTAAAATTGTTTTTCAAAGTTGAATTTCTTGATAGATAGCCCGAAAGCACAAACAAGAAATTGATGTTGTATGATTGAACAAATAATGTATCCCTATCGAAAAGTCGGTTTTCGAAATGAAATTGCATTATTGGTTTTCCTGTCTCGTTCAAATATGATTTAGAAAAATCAAAATCTTTATTTACAAAGGCAGAAATGAAAAAATTCGGAGTGATGTTATATCCTTCCGTTTCGTTTTCTCTGTATCTTATTCTTTGGTCTAAATCTCCTTTATTAAATAAATCAATATTATACTGAATTACATTTCTGGCATAAGTAAATTGTTTTGCCTTTGAATTTTTCCCTACGCTATTTTGAGGTTTATAATATTTACTGTCTCCAACAAAATAGATTTCATCTTCAATCAGAAGTGATTTATATTTGTAAATATGGTCAACCTGTTTTCCGTCAGCGTGATTTTTTAATTCGGAAAATAACGTACTATCTCCGATTAAATCATCAATCATATCCTCGAATACAATATTAAAATCCTTGATTAGAAGAATTTCTTCAATTTGTTTCTTAGATTGGGTTCTTTCACTTCGTTCAAAGTAGGTAAATAGCAAATTGTAAAGACAAATCATTTTGTCCGAAAAGTATTTGTACTTAATATTTTTCAATAACCTGCATCCTCTTCTTAAAACCGTCTCAAATTGATGCCCTTTAATTAGAGTATAATTTTGAGGGATTTGAAAATTAAACGCATACTTTTCTTTAATGTGATTTAGCGTTGAATAAAAAAGTATGAGTAACTCTTCATCATCATTTACTCTTTTTCTTGTTGTTGCTAAATCAACATAAATTGGCTGGTTATTATGAATAATTGGCTGTTTTTTGTTAATAGTTTTGTGCCAATTGATTTTGTTTTGTTGTGAGTGTGCTGTTTTTGCAATGAATGTAAATAAGTCCTGATTTTCCTTATGAAACCTCAATAAACTTAAAATAATGTCAAGCTCAGTACTTGAATTTTCATCCAAATTGGTTACAATTTGATTGATAAATTGATTTTCTGAAATCGAATTATAAAAATGTCTTTTGTTGAATTGCTGAATTGCCCGATATAACCAAGTTGAAATTTCAAAAATCAGCTTGTCTTTTCCTGTTTCGGTTAATCTTTGTGTTGTTTCAAATGTTGGATTGATTAAAGATTCTGGCGTAAACTCATCAAAAGCTAGATTATGTTCATTGATAAAAACTTTCGGAAATATGATGACAACATCGCCTTTTCCCTCATTTATCTGCGGATTGAAGTAATACCCAACAAAGTTAATTTTTGATTCAATACCATTAATAGGGAAATAGTACCTTTCAGTTAAAACTTTTGAAAGATCTTCCGTTTTGTAATGATATTCTTCAAATAATATTATCATTGTTCAGGTTCTAATCCGTTAAATTTCAAAAATGCTTTTATAATAGTTGTTGCATTGTCGCTGTAAAGTTCTCCAAACTGGAAATCTATTGCATCACTGTCTTCTTTTGAATATTTGAAAATTGAATTTTGAGTTCCAAATTCATCCTTGTAAACTTCCGACCATAAATAAAACAAGACTTTAGACCTGAATTGGTCAAACGTTATCTTTCCATCTTTGGGGTTTACAAAGCGGTTTCCAAGTTGTTTGTCTTCACTACCTGTCAGTTCTTTAATTTTCGGATTGATATTCTTAATAAATTTACCCCAGTTAAATGTACTATCTCCAATAACGATGTTTAAAGAATTCGCGTCATCATAATTGATTGGTACAAACTCCCAATCCCAACGTCTTTTGAATGCACTATCCATTGGGAATAAAGATTGGTCAGAAGTGTTCATCGTTGCTAAAATGTAAAGATTATTTGGCAGAATGATTTTATCAAAATCTTCTGTTTGAATTATCGCTTTGTAGCTTTCCACTGCTTCCGTATTGGCAGAACTTTCAAATACAAATTTTAGATAATTTGCTAAATCCTTGTCACAATTGATTTCATACTTTGAAAAGCCATTATCATCCCTATCTAAACATTGAAATAAGTCTCCGAAAATTTGAGCACAATTTCCCCTGTTAATTTCTTCAATGATTAGAAAATATGGTTGTTCAGGATTTAGCCAAGCATTGCAATATGCCTTTGTAAATGCTTGCGGAACAAATTCATATTTGATGTTGATTCCGTCCATTACAGGCTTATAACTTCCTACAAAAGAATGATAATCTGTTTCAGGGTGGAATGTTGTTCTTGTTCGATTATGACCATTTGTTCTCATTTCTATTTCTCTACTTTTTCCTGTTCCGGGAGAACCATAGAAAATGATTTGATGAGATAATGGAGTTTCACTACTGAAGTTATCCGCAACAGAATTTTCTGTTTTGCCTATTTTATAATATTCTGTAATATTAAAATTAGCTATTAATAAACATTTTAGATTTTCCTGCCCTGAATAAAGTGGCTGAATAAATGGACCTCTTGTTAATTCTCCTGGATTCGCAGTAATAAGACTGCTATCAAATCCTAATGTAAATTTTGAATTATCTGTAATATTGAAATGATTTTTTAAATCTGAGAATAAAGAGTTTCTGTCCAATATAGAAGATGAAAACTCAATATTCACCTCATTTTCATTTGTAAAGAAAATATTAGTTACATCAGCTAGATGATAAATATTGAGAAATCTCTCAATTACATCTTGTTCGGAAAAATTATTGTCAAACTCCTCGTTCTGTAAACAAACGCAAGCGACATTTTTTAACGGAAGTTGATTATTTTTCAATAAGATTTGAAAAGCATTAGAAGCCCAATCATTTGGGAATATAATGTTTAGTGTATCTTGTGAAGCAAAATTCTTTTTGCTATTTTCATAAAAAAAGAATTTGTCTTGTAAAGAACTAGACAATTGACTAGAAAAGACATTATATTGATAATTTGATTCAACTGGATTTCCTGTTTCAATATTCAAATGTTTTAGAATTTCAAGTATTCCAAAGAATTTATTTAAAGAAGCTCGACTTGTCTCCCCTAGCTCAATAATGCTTTTCCAAGATTCGAAAATCGTTGATTGTGATAAATACTTCATCCTTTCTATTTAATTGTTTCTAACATTTTTTTGATTATTGCTTCTAATACTGGAACTGCAACGGAATTGCCGAGTTGTTTATACGCTTGATTGTCCGAAACAGGGAATTTAAAGTTATCAGGATAGCCTTGTAAGCGTTGGGCTTCTAATACTGATAATTTCCTTTGTAAATCCCATAATTTAGGAACTCTATTAGCAATAATTGTAGGTGCATAGGTATCTTGACAAGCATAGAAAGCCTCTTGTATTTGTGTTTTAGCAACATCTCCAATATGAAATCTTAAAGCCCCATCAGGCTTTTGATATGAAAAAACACCGTGCTTCCCTTTTTTTGTATTGGGCTTATATTTTGAGTTATCGTGTTGAACACGCTCTTCATTTGATTTAAAGTGAAATTCTATTCGCTCAATCTCAAAGGGGGTTAATTTCAATTTATTATCTTTATTTGCTTTGGTGTCTATAATGGATTTAATCTTTGCACCTCTCTTATCTCCTTTAGGAAATTCAAAATTAACTTTATCTCTAAATCCTACACAATACCATCTTTCACGATATTGAGGTAATCCGAAATCATAGCTATTTAGTATTTCCCATTTTATGTTATACCCTAATTCCCTAAGTGAATTTTCAATTACTTTTAGTGTTTTTCCGCCATCGTGAGATTTAAGACCTTTAACATTCTCTAATAAAAACATCTTAGGAGTAGTATTTTTCAATATTTCTAAAATATCAAAAAATAGCGTTCCTCTTGTTTCGTCAAA
>NZ_LMPW01000015.1:21663-21863 GCF_001423985.1 Flavobacterium sp. Leaf359
TCCTTGCTTTAGACCTGCGTAACTAAATGGCTGGCAGGGAAATCCAGCACATAAAAGTTCGTAATTTTTTGGAATAAACTTTTTCGTTTCACTTTTTGTTATATCTCCGAATGGAGATTCTCCAAAGTTGGATTCATAAGTTTTTTGAGCAAATTCATCCCACTCACTCGAAAAAACACAATTTCCACCAAGATTTTGAC
>NZ_LMPW01000015.1:21895-67595 GCF_001423985.1 Flavobacterium sp. Leaf359
TGGCTAATCTGAATCCACCAATTCCTGCAAACAAATCAATAAATCTAAATTTGGGTTGTTCAGGAGAAGGAAAAGGTATATCCTCAATTCTATAATTAAATAACAAATACTGCATAGCATTTTCCGCAACAGTATTAGTGATTTCAATCTCTGGATATTTTAACTCTAATAAATGTTTTAAGTACAAATGTGCACTCTTTTTGTAGTATTTTGAGACTCCATTGGTACTATTGTGTAAATAATGCGTTAACGATGCTTTCCCATAATCAAGGCTTTCAATTAACCTTATTTTATAGGTTTTGCCGTTAATTTCCTCTAATGATATTTTTTCTACTAAATCTAATTCCATTCTCATTTTTACTATCTATGAAAGTTTTGCGGGAGTTTTACTTACTTTTATTTCTGTCAATAATTCTTTAGGCTCAACATCCAATATTTTTGCTATTTCAAATAGAATTTCCAATCTGGGTTGTTGTCTATTTTGAGTATAGGAATTTACCATATTATAGCTCTTACCAAGTCGCTCGGCAAGCCATTTTTGTTTGATACCTTTTTCTTCCAAAACTTCTTTAATTCTATTCATAACTCTAAATAGTTCCAGTCGGCTAATTTAGTCTTTATATCATTAATATCTCATTTTTTGAGATAAAAAAATATAATAAGCTGATAATGTTTAAGGTATTTTAAAACACGAAAATAGAAAAGTATGTTACAGTTTTCTTCCTTTCTTCTTTTTCTTCATTTGTTTAGCAAACTGTTCTTCTTCGTAGTCCTCGCTCTGTGCATCTGGTAACAGGCTGAACAATCCCAAATCAGAATTAGACGAATGCTCATTTGAAAGAAACTCAAAAAGGTTGTTAGTTGGTAAATCGGTCATTGTATTCGTTTTGGAAACAGGTCTGTCCTGTATTTTTAATTCGGGCTTAGTGCCGTTGTTCCACCAATCGTTAAACATATTTGCCGACAAATTTCTGTCTAATTGTGAACCGTTCCAAACGCTACGGCTTTCGTGGTCAATAAATGTTATACCGTAAATCCGTCCATTGTCGTTCCTACGGACAACGGTATTAATACCTTGTTCGGTCAATTGTTTTCTAAATTCTCTCTCGTTTCTTGTGCTATGCATGGCAAGCTCCACCGTGTTTTTCAGAACAGACCTTGCAGGGTTGGTTTTCATTTTCTCGTTTGACTGTTCAAAGTGCTTTTGTAGTTCTGTTACTCCTGCATCTTTTCCGAAAATTGATGTTTTGAACGGATTGCTAACCTTGTTGCCGTTTTTATCCAATGCCACATACACCAATCCGTTTACGGTCTGACCGTTCCGCTCGCCTTTGACTTCTTCTGCTGTGATATTGAAAAGGGAAAGTAACGCATTGTAGCTACCCATAGTTGAAAAGGTATAATACTTCGGCAGATGCCGTACTATCGAAGCAATTTGGCTCTTGATGTCACCATTTTTATAATTTACAGGCTTGAAAACTTTATTGGCTTGTTTCTGCTCTTGTTTAGTTGCCTTTGTCATATTATATTTATGTTCCAAATCCCTACAGATTGCCATTGAGCGTGGATGGTCGTAATCATCGGGGATTTTCTTGCCGTCAATGCCCACGCAGGTCGAAACGATATGGATATGTGTGCGGTCAATGTCCGTATGCTTGAAAACTATGTAAGGTTGATTGCCGTAGCCCATACGCTCCATATACTCCTGAGCCATTTCGGTAAACTGTTCATTGCTGACCTTATCCTTAGGATCTGGGTTCAGCGATATATGCCGTACCGTCTTTTCCGTTTTGATGTTTGCCGATAAATATGGCTCAAAGCATTTATTAAAATAGGCTACGGAATACTTACCGTCCACCGTATCGGGTATCTTGTTCAGCAATAAAACCGCTCCGTTTTCCTTATCCACTTTTTGTTGATTGTACAAAATCGCTCCGTACATATTGCTTCCCTTTCCGATTTTTGCAATCATAACTTTACTCTTTTTTCAGGTACTTATCTTCAAATTCCTGTGTCAAAAGGATAAGCTCTTTAGTAACTTTTATCAATTCTATGGTTTCCTTTTCCAATCTAAAAAGATATGTTCCTGCTTTTTTCTCTGAAAAATTGCGGTACAATATCTTCACAATCTGATTGTAATTTGTTCCGATTGCTCGGAACTGGCTAAAAAATCGGGTCAACTTTTCGTGATACTCGATGGCATCCATATCAATCTTTACGGTCTTTACGGTCTTCTAAAAGATGCAAGCGGTAATAAAATGAGCAATTACTTTCATTTCTGATTGGTCAAAGAGGGCAAGAAATTTGGCATTGTCCTCTGCGTTCAGGTTGATGGAATATCGATGAACCGCTGGGTCAATCTTTGGTTTTCTTCCTGATTTCTTAATCTGTTTTCTGTTTTTCTCTTCCATAATAATCCATTTTAATTTTTAAACAAACGGGCGACTTCGGAGCCGTTTCCAGCCCCCTGCAAGGGCAAGTGCTCTTGAGGTGCGGAAATTTATTTCGAGGACCTCAAGAGATAACTTGCTCTGAACACGGGTTCAGAAATTCCGTTTTGCAAACGGATTGGAGTTAGCAGGGAAAATCCATGACTTCCGATTACAAAGTTCGATAAGACTATTTGAATAACAGTCATTTACAATTACGCCAAATAAAGCCAATGGATGCCAAATAGTGCCACCTCTATACGGATTGGGACTGCTTTTATTTTCTTTGTATATGGTTAGCAGGTTGATTGGTTATATCCTCAATTAAGTATTTGAATGGCAAAAGAATCGATAGCAAATCTGCGTGAATGAATGCGGGCTAATTACATTTTTTTGAGTTAATGAACTAGCCAGTTAAGTGTATGCAGGTACGTAGGTAAATAGTTGGTTACATAGATACAACAGTATATACAACTAACCAGATAGCTAATTGGATATAATATTAAAAATAATAGATATGATACACGAAGAAAACAAAAATCAGCAACCCGAAAAAGAGGATTTCTCTATTGAAAATTTCCTAACTGATGAAAAGAAACAACCTTTGACGGAACAACAGGCAGTAACACATCGGGAAGATTTTGCCAAACCCGAAGTAGACGAGGAAATAGCCAAACCGTCAGCGAAGACCACGAAAAAAAGTATCTCCATGCCAAAGAAGCTGAACACAGAGGACTATTGCAAACAGTTTTTTAAAATTCCGACCACAACGGCAAGCAAAGGAAAATCGGTCTATGTACGGCAGGAGTACCACGATAAGTTTAACAGGCTTACGGGCATTATGGGCATTGACAAGCTGACGATTTATGCGTATCTCGACAACATTATTGAATACCATTTTCAGGAATTTGGGGAATTGATTAGCGAAATCTACAACGATAAGCACAAACCATTGTTCTGATTGTGGTGCGGTGTCGGGTTTGGTGCGTTGCTCCCTCTTAAAATTATTTTCCAAAACAAAAAAACAGAAAAAAAAGAAAGCCATTTTAACAAGGCGTACAAGGGAAAAACCAAAAGGAAACGGAATTAGTCCCGAAGGGTGGCAGGGCAAACACTACAACTCGGCGAAGCCACCATATTTGCCCTGCCATTATGCCGTAGTCTTTTGGTTGAGTGGTGCGATGGCTGTCCGCCTTAGCTTTGCTACCTTTTTGTTCTTTTTTTAATCCATTCCAATCAAAGAAAGCTTACTAAAAACATTTAGGGACTAAGGATAGGGTGTTTTTGGTATGCTTTTCCATTATCCGCACAAAACTTTTTAAATGTGTGAGGGCTTTGCGAGGAAAATTTAAAGTGTTTTGAGGATTGCTTTGCATTCATATTGTGCCAACACAAGCCAAATAATCCCACTAAACGCCAAAGGAAAACAAAACATTCCCTTGTGTTCTATATTGGGCAAAAATTTTGAACCTATGGCACAAAAAGCAACAACCGACAAAGAACGGAAAGAGAAAGAGCAAATCAAGAAAAAAGAGCATAACCCTTTGATACAGGTTGATAAGCACGGCGACCCGATTTCCAATTTCATCGCCAACTTTAAACGCCAATTCAAGGAAGCAAAAGGCTTATTAAATTGGGGCAAGCTGTTCGGGGGCAAACCTACTGAACCGCCAAAACAACCTGCCGAACCCGAAAGCGTAATAGGTGCGACAAAAACGGTTGTCCGTTCGGATTACAAAAACGCTGACAACAATCAAAACGCAACAAGCTCGCCCGAAAAACAACAAACCAAAATTGGGATTGTAGTACAGTATTCGGCAACTGAACGCCAAATGCTACCTCTGACTGCAACATTGGAACGCCCTTTATAAGTACCTTATACATTTGAAGTCTAAATTGATTGGAATATGGAAATAACAGTTTTAGACATTCAGATTTTGAAAGTATTGCACAAGGAAGTAAAGGAAGTTTCCAACCTGATTGCGGAAATGACTGCACCCTACAAGGCATTGCAACAGGCAACGAAATGGCTCGACCAACAGGAAGCCTGCCAACTGCTGAATATTAGTAAACGCACGTTACAAACGTACAGGGCAAAGGGTATTCTTGGGGCAACGCAAATCAATCGGAAAACGTATTTCAGATTATCCGAAGTGGAATTACTGATGCAGGGAGAGCGACCATTAAAAAAGCAAAAGAAATGAAACAGATTGGAAATTCAAACGAGGATATGCTTGCCCTACTCGAAGCTGTGGTAGGTATCAAAAACGAACTGCTGTATATCAGGGAATATTTCCACCCTCTGTTGCAGGGGGAAATCTACCTGACAGGCGAACAGGTCTGCGAGATGTTGCATATCAGCAAACGGACGTTGCAACAGTACAGAGATGACGGACTGATACCGTTTATCAAACTCGAACGGAAAATACTTTTCCGTGAAAGTGATATTATCAAGGTGTTGGAAAATGGTTATCAGCGTTAGCCGATTGTTTGAAATTGTAACCGTATCAGTCAATTAAAGAAACAGCCCACTACTTTAAGCGGTGGGCCGTGTTTTGCCTAATACCCTGTAGTTGTGGGTGTTTTTTCAAAATAACGAATTGGATTTGCCATTCCTCTAATTTTAGGAACTTCTTTATTCAGATATATATCAAGAATTTCTTTTACAGTAACTTCTGAACCTTCAAATCCCCATCTTTTTACACCTCTATTTTCAATATCTTGAACCCATTTTTTAGGCTTAAATATCGCTCTTATTACGCCTTTATACTCGGCTAAAACAAAATCTGAATTTTCTGCTCTGTTTTTGTCTAATACCCACCAACCTCTAGTTGCTTCATAAATATTTGGTCTGTCATAAATTGGGTTATCACTTTTCTTTTTTCGTTTATTATCGTATGTTTTGTTTATATTGATTACTAAAATATTATGCTTAATATCTTCATTTTTTAATACTTCACAATTGTAAAGTATTTCACACTCATTAACAGTTTTTATTCCTTGATTAAATGAATAATGTCCTGCAACAATATTTGAAATTTTCGCAATCTCCGCAAAATCCTTAAAAGTTAAAAAATCAATTAAAACAGATTCAACTATTAGTGCTTCATTTTCTTCTAATCCGTGTCTAACTATAAAGTGTTTTACTTTTAGATTTTCTAATTTAATAGCTCTTATAATCTCTAATTTTTCAGTTCCGCTTGGGTTGAATATAGCTTCATTAATATGAAAAAAAACACGATTTCCATAACCTTTTCCAACGTAGAATATTTTATTATCTCTTGGGTCTATCAAAATATAAACATAATATTTTAATTCTTCTTGCACCTTTTGTGAAAATTGTTCAATCATATTTTATATGTTTTATTGACTTCAAAAATACAAAAAAGCCAATGCAGTTTTTTGCATTGGCTTTCTTTAATCACTTCATTAGTTTTATAATTGCGAAACAAAAGACTGTTCCATTCCTTTAAATTTATGCGATACCTTTTGCATATCCTTTCCAACTTTCTCATTAAGTATCTTGGCATAAATCTGTGTGGTGGCAATGTTTTTATGCCCTAGCATTTTGCTTAAGCTTTCCAAAGGAACGCCCTCACTCAAAAACAATGTGGCAAAAGTATGACGTGCTAAATGAAAGGTTACCTTCTTTTCTTTAAGGCTTTCAATCAATTGAGATATTCTTTTTAAGCTGTCATTACAAACAGTATTTGAGGGTACAGGAAATACTTTGCCGTCCTTTGAAAATCCTGCATATTTTTCGATAATCATTTTAGGAATATCCAACAACATCACATTTGATGATGTAGCTGTTTTCTTCCTGCGTATAATAATCCACTGGTTACCGTCAAAGAAATCTTGGATATTACTGTTTCTTAGCCCTTTCATATCGGAATAGGATAGCCCCGTGAAGCAACTGAAAACAAACAAATCTTTAACCAATTCGTCTTTCTTTTTCTCGCAGTTGAATGTTACAAGCTGTTCCAACTCGCTTCGTAACAGATAACCTCTGTCTTTGTCCTTTTTGGTATTCTTGTATTCGCTGAACGGATTAAAAGCAAGGTGCTTTCTACTCATTGCCAATCGGCAAAGCGTGGTAAATCCAATCATATACAGCCAAATGGTGTTGTGTGTCAAGCTTTTGTCGTCACGCAGGTAATAATCAAAGTCCTGCACAAAATCTGAAGTAAGGTCATTGAATGATAAATCAGAGTAACCGTATTTTGTAAGTGCAAAATTTCGTAGGTGTTTCAAAAGTGTTTTGTACTTACTGCGTGTACCATTCACCCGAAGTCCATTATTGACCTTTTTCTCATAGTCAGAAAGGAACTGTTCGTAGAATTTGAAAAAGGTCAGTTCTTCGCTTTCCATTCCGAGAAAGGCATTCTTAAGTTTGGTACTGTTTACAGCTCCCTCATTCTTCAGAATTTTGGAATAGCATTCCTCAATACCCAAACGGATTTTGTCAAGTTTGCTGTTAGTGTCTTGGGCTTCTCGGCTCTTTCATAAAACCCTACCGTATTTCAAATCCCAATTTGTTGCGGAAATATCCAACTTGGTACTGAATGCAGACTGCTTGCAGTTTACGGTAATCCTACACATAATTGTAACCTTTCCGTTTTTCTTCGGGGCATTCTTTTTAAGGTAGAACAATACCTTAAACGTTGATTTTTTTGTCGTTTCCATACTCACAATTCTTAATGATAAAATTAAACCTATGTGAGCTACGGGACAATACGAAAAACTATGCAGAAAGCTGAAATACAGTATTTTACATGTGTTGGTTTTTGTTTTCAAAAGTAACGTTTTAGTAACCTTACTTTTGCCAAACCTCGCTTTTCTCTGCTTTTTACCTCATTACTAAAAAATCAAAAAACGATTGTAAAGCCTTTATTTACAATCGTTTTCCCTGTTATTAATCTTTGATGTGTTTTTACTGAAAATTTATTTTATAAAGTAAGTCTTAACGAAGAACAGCTCCAAGCTCTGTTTCGAGATTGTTCTTTAATTTGCCCATAATCTTGTCAATTTGGGCATCTGTAAGGGTTTTTGAACTATCCTGAATAATAAAGCTAACGGCATAGGATTTTTTACCTTCAGGAAGGTTTTTGCCTTCATATACGTCAAACAGATTGATGTCTTTGAGTAAAGATTTTTCAGTCTGGCGCGCAACAGTGTAAATGGAATCAAATGCTACATTCTGGTCAACCAAAAGCGCCAAATCTCTCCTTACCTCAGGATATTTAGGAATATCGGTAAACTTAATTTTGTTTGAAATCAATTTCAAGATCGAATTCCAGTTAAAGTCGGCAAACAAAACTTCCTGCTTGATGTCAAAATGTTTAAGAACCGATTTTTTTACTGTTCCTAACTCCACAATGATATCGTTTCCAACAGCAATGGCAATTCCTTCTGCAAATACGTCAGATTCAACCGGTTTGTTATTTGTTTTTTCAATCCCCAGCCTTGACAGGATTCCCATTACATAACCTTTGAATAAGAAGAAATCCGAAGGTTTTTGAGGCGTATTCCAGCTTTCTCCCAAACGATTTCCGGTTGTAAACAGGGTAAGGTGTTTGTTTTCGGTATATCCGGAAGGTAGTTTGTGGTATGATTTCCCGAATTCAAACAATTTTAAGTCTGAATTTTTTCGGTTAATATTATAAGAAACAGCTTCTAATCCGGAGAATAGTAACGACTGTCTCATTGCAGACAAATCATTGCTCAACGGATTCATGATTAATACGTTGAATTCTTCGCGAAGCATTTCAGATAGTTTTACATATTCCGGTGAAGTAAGCGAATTGGCCATCATTTCATTGAATCCCTGTGAATTCAATTGGGTAGCGATAATATTCTGCACCTTGTAATCTTCTGTTCTTGCCGCATTGGAAACGGTAGCGTTGAATTTTTTAGTGAAGTTGATATTATTATAACCGTAAACTCTTAGTATTTCTTCAATCACGTCAATTTCACGTTGCACGTCAACGCGATAGGAAGGTATAATCAGACCTAATCCCGCATCCGATACGCTGTTTACTTTTATGTCAAGCGAAACCAAAATCTTCTTGATGGTTTCTTTAGATATTTCCTGCCCGATAATTTTTGTTGCTTTTGCAAAATTCAGGAACACAGGGAAATCTTCGATCTTTTTTGGATAGATATCAATAATGTCAGAAGTAATTTCGCCTCCGGCTACTTCCTGAATTAATAATGCCGCACGCTTTAACGCATATTCGGTAATGGTTGGGTCAATACCTCTTTCAAAACGGAAAGAAGCATCGGTATTCAATCCGTGTCTTTTGGCAGATTTTCTGATACAAACCGGATTGAAGTATGCACTTTCCAGGAAAATAGAAGTTGTGTTTTCTGAAACCCCTGAGTTTTTACCGCCAAAAACCCCTGCTATACACATTGGTCCATTTTCATCACAAATCATCAGGTCTTCTTCATGAAGTGTTCTTTCTACATCATCAAGAGTTGTGAATTTTGTTCCGGCAGCTACTGTTTTTACGATTACCTTATTACCCTTTATTTTGGCAGCATCAAAAGCATGCAAAGGCTGTCCCAATTCATGCATTACATAATTGGTAACATCCACGATATTATTTTTTGGAGTCAGTCCAATAGCCTTTAGTCGGTTTTGCAGCCATTCCGGTGATTGTTTTACGACGATTCCGGAAATTGTCACACCACAATATCTTGGTGCCAGTTTTGCATCTTCAACTTTGATATCCATCTTTAACGTCCTTTTGTCAACCCTGAAGTTGCTGACAGAAGGCGTAATCAGTTCAGTATGTGCATTGGTCTGGAGCATACCGGCTCTTAAATCTCTGGCTACTCCAAGATGGCTCATTGCATCGGCTCGGTTAGGAGTCAGCCCTATTTCAAATACTTCGTCATTTTCAATACTGAAAACTTTTGATGCCGGTGTTCCCGGAGCATATTTGTCATCAAGAATCATAATTCCGTCATGACTCGTTCCCAGGCCTAATTCATCTTCTGCGCAAATCATACCGTGGCTTTCCTGGTCTCTGATTTTTCCCTTTTTAATCTGGAATGAATTTCCATCCTTGTCATATAGTGTAGTTCCTATAGTAGCTACAGGCACTTTTTGTCCGGCAGCTACATTGGATGCGCCGCAAACAATCTGCACCGGGCTACCGGTTCCAAGGTCTACCGTAGTTACTTTCAGACGGTCGGCATTGGGATGCTGAACGCACGTCAGGACATGGCCCACAACAATACCTTCCAAACCGCCTTTTACAGACTGGTATTTTTCAATACCTTCTACTTCCAATCCCAAATCGGTTAGGAGTGATGCGGTCTCATCAGATTTTAAATCTGTTTTGATAAATTGCTTAAGCCAGTTATATGAAATTTTCATTGTTGTTTTTGGTATTATTTTTTGTAAGGATGCAAAGATAGGTTTTTTTGATTTTTCAAAGAATTTTAAGGCTTCTAAATTAAAGAAAAATGTCTTAAAATTATTGGAAACCGAACAATATCGGACAGGAAAATACAATGTTTCAGACTTCTAAAAATTTTGTTAAAATAATACCTGCCTGATTTTAATTTGGATATGGTAATTATTTGTAATTTTGTCTCTTTTAAATTGACTTTCCGTGGGAAAACATATTCACAAATTATCTGCTGCCGGATTATTAGTTACTTTAGGGATTATTTTTGGTGACATCGGAACTTCTCCGTTGTACGTTTTAAATGCGATAGTTGGGAGCGATCCCATTAATTCCAGAGATATCGTAGGTGCCATTTCCGCCATATTTTGGACACTGACATTACAGACTACCGTAAAATATGTAATTATAACACTCCGTGCCGATAACAAGGGTGAGGGTGGAATTTTTTCCTTATATACCTTAATCAGAAAAACGAAAGTAAAGTGGCTGCTTTTTCCGGCTATTATCGGAGGAAGTACGCTTTTGGCCGATGGAATTATTACACCTCCGATTTCAGTTTCTTCGGCAATTGAAGGTCTTAGGGTAATCAATCCCGACATCCCTACTATTCCTATTGTTATTGCTATTATTACCATTCTTTTCGGTTTACAGCAATTCGGAACCAAACTTATTGGTAAATTTTTCGGACCAATTATGTTTACCTGGTTCTCAATGCTCGGAATTCTGGGAGGAATCCAATTGAGTACAAACATCAATGTCCTTTCGGCTTTTAACCCTTATCATGCTTATGAACTTTTGATGAATCATAAGCAGGGATTCCTGATTTTAGGTGCTGTGTTTTTATGTACAACAGGAGCAGAAGCCTTGTATTCTGATTTAGGACATTGCGGAAAAGAAAACATTCGTGTAAGCTGGATTTTTGTAAAAAGTATGCTTTTGCTCAATTATTTCGGACAGGGAGCATGGCTGATTTCACATGAAGGGAAAACCCTGAAAGAGGCCGGAGTAACGAATCCGTTTTATGCCATTATGCCGGATTGGTTTCTGCCTTTCGGAATTGGAATTGCGACTTTGGCTGCTGTTGTTGCCAGCCAGGCTATGATTAGCGGTTCGTTTACATTGATTAACGAAGCCATTCGTTTGAATTTCTGGCCAAAAGTAAAAATCAAATATCCTACAGAACTAAAAGGACAGTTATATATTCCTTCATTAAATTGGATGTTATGGATAGGCTGCGTTTTGGTAGTTTTATATTTTAAGGAGTCTTCAGGGATGGAGGCCGCTTATGGTCTGGCTATCGTAATGACGATGCTAATGACAACTTCACTTTTGAATTACTACCTCATTCTAAAAAGATACAATAAGATTTTTATTGCGGTATTGATTACGACCTATGCCGTTATAGAAATTTCATTCCTGATTGCCAATCTTCATAAATTCTCAGATGGAGGTTATATCACATTGCTTATTGCAATGATGCTTATGGCAACGATGTTTGTCTGGTACTTTGCCAGAAAAATCAGAAACCGCTACCTGGTGTTTGTTAAGTTGTCAGATTACCTGCCGGTTCTGGAAGATTTGAGCAAAGATTTGAGCGTGCCAAAATATGCTACGAACCTGGTTTATCTGACAAGCGCTGACCACAGGACTGAAATTGAATCAAAAATCATGTATTCGATTTTGAACAAACAGCCAAAACGTGCCGATATTTATTGGTTTGTCCATGTTCATGTTGTTGATGAACCGTATACAATGGAATATCGTGTCAATGAATTTATTCACGATGATGTAATTCGTATTGATTTCAGGCTTGGTTTCCGTGTGGCACCAAGAATCAGTCTGATGTTTAAAAAGGTAGTAGAGGACATGGTAAAAAATAAGGAAGTAGACGTAACCAGCCGTTATGCTTCGTTAAATAAAAACAATATCATTGGCGACTTTAGGTTTATATTGATAGAGAAATTTATTTCTTATGACAACGATTTGCCGTTCTATGAAAAATGGATTTTGGACTGCTATAACATCCTGAAGAAAATGGGACTTTCAGAAGAGAAAGCATTTGGTCTCGATTCCAGTTCCGTGACCATTGAGTCGTTCCCGTTATTGATTACGGCTCCTAGAGAAATTTGCCTGACAAGGGTTGATTAATCTTGATAGAAATAAATAAAAAAGTCGAAGCATTGCTTCGGCTTTTTTATGCTAATAAACCAGAACTTTATGCCTGAATCTAAAAAGCTTTTGGATTATAAATTTTTATTTCAGTTACATATTAAATGTTGGCACTGGATTTAAGAGGTCTGCTTTAACAACTTTCTCTTTTACCCAAAATCACATAAGCTTAGTGCTACGGGATCCTTAACTGCTTAGTAACTTTTAGCCGCAGATTAAAAGGATGACACAGATTTAAAGAGTTATCATCAAAAAGAAGATAAAAAAGAATATTCACTTCAATTACTTTCTTTGCGACACTGCGCCTTTGCGAGCAACATTTTTACACAAAGATCCGGAGTCGCAATAGTGGCAATAATCACTTAAACGAGCTATTAATAAATCAATTCCTCTACATTTTTTTGAATGTTTTCAGAAATCTTCTGTGTTGGCAGGTCATTCGGGTCATTTCCGAAAGGGTCTTCAATTTCTTCTGCAATAAGCTCCAAACTCGCCAGTACATAAAAGATAAAAACAACTACAGGAATGACATAGTAGCCCAATTGGAAAACATAGCCAAAAGGTAATGTAAGTACATACGTAAAGATGAATTTTTTAATAAAGGCACTGTAGGAATAGGGAATAGGAGTGTTTTTGATTCGTTCGCAAGCACCACAGATATCAGTAAAAGATTGTATTTCGGCATTCAGGACAATGAGCTGGTCGCCGGTAATTTTTCCGTCTTTATACATGTCGTTGATGCGCTGTATCATTGTTTTGGCTATTTGGTTAGGCTTGTGCTTGTAGTGGTCTTGTGATAAGGTTTTATCGTCAAAAAGTTCATGACTGATACTTTCCATCTTTAAATGCAGATTCAGTACAGAAGCATAGGCAGGGATGATTTTCTTGAAGAACTCTTTGTCTTCTTTATCCGTCAGCATTACGGACAGCTTTATAGCCAGATTACGGCTGTTGTTAACCAATGCGCCCCACATTTTTCTACCTTCCCACCAGCGGTCATAAGCGGTATTGGTTCGGAACACCAACAAAAGGGAAATGACAAACCCGAGCATGTTGTGCATTACCGTTATGTTTTTCACAAGGCTATTGGCAGACAGCTTCCAGTACTCCAATTCCAGATAGGCAATTCCGGCTGAATAGAGGGCGATAAGAATCATTATCCAGAAAAGCTTCCGGAAAGTATCGCCCTTATGAAAGTAGAAGATAAACGAAAGCCATTCTTTAGGGTTGTATGAAATCATGTATTTTGAGGTTTAAGGGTTCTTAACTGATATAGTTCCAAATATTCTTCTTTTTTGACATTTCGATAAAAGCCTGACGCAGGTTCTGATGTTCCGGTTTTACCATTGGTGCATCGTCTTTTAATAACTTAACGGCACAATGTCTGGCCAATTGCAGGATTTCCCGGTCTTTTACCAAATCAGCTATTTGCAGGTTCAATACACCGCTTTGCTGGGTTCCCATAATATCGCCCGGACCACGAAGTTTTAAATCAACTTCGGCTATTTCAAATCCGTCATTGGTTTTCGTCATCGTTTCCATGCGAATTTTACTGTCATTGCTTAATTTGTGTCCTGTCATCAGTATGCAATAGCTTTGTTCCGCACCACGACCTACGCGTCCGCGAAGCTGATGCAATTGTGACAAGCCAAAGCGTTCGGCACTTTCAATAATCATGACACTGGCGTTTGGGACATTCACCCCGACTTCAATAACGGTTGTGGCTACCATAATATTAGTTTTGCCTTGCGAAAAGCGTTGCATTTCGGAGTCCTTATCGGCCGGTTTCATTTTTCCGTGTACAATGCTCACACTGTATTTTGGCAAAGGAAAATCTCTTGAAATACTTTCGTAACCATCCATAAGGTCTTTATAATCCATGCTTTCAGATTCCTGAATCAGGGGATAAACGATATAAATCTGCCTTCCTTTTTCTATTTCGTCCCGGATGAATTTCCAGACTTTTAATCGGCTGGAGTCATAACGGTGTACGGTTTGAATGGGTTTTCTTCCCGGTGGGAGTTCATCAATTACAGAAATATCAAGGTCGCCATATAAACTCATGGCTAATGTTCTTGGAATTGGTGTTGCTGTCATGACCAGAACGTGAGGAGGAATTTCGTTCTTTTTCCAAAGTTTGGAACGTTGTTCTACTCCAAAACGATGCTGCTCGTCAATAATAGCAAGACCTAAATTATGGAATTTCACTTTGTCTTCTAATAGGGCATGGGTGCCAATAAGGATATGCAGACTGCCATTTTCCAGTTCTTCATGAATGATTTTTCTATCTGAAGTTTTAGTGGAACCTGTTAGTAATTTTATATTTATATTCAAAGGTTTAGCCAATTCTACCAATCCGTTAAAATGTTGGTTTGCCAGAATTTCTGTAGGTGCCATAAGACAGGCCTGAAACCCATTGTCGAGTGCCAATAACATGCTCATTAAAGCCACAATAGTTTTTCCGGAACCCACGTCACCTTGCAGCAAACGGTTCATCTGTGCAGGATTTCCCATATCGTTCCGGATTTCTTTCAGCACTCTTTTTTGAGCATTAGTCAGGTCAAAAGGCAAATGATTGTTGTAGAAATCATTAAAATAGACGCCTACTTTTTCAAAAGGATGCCCTTTGATTTTGTTCTTTCGAATCAGATTTTTTGTAATGAGCTGCAGTTGTATAAAAAACAATTCTTCAAATTTTAACCGGAATTGTGCTTTGGCTAGTAAGTCAGGGCTTTTAGGGAAATGGATGTTGAACAGCGCAGCATTTTTTGGAATCAGTTTTAATTCTTCCAGAAGATAATCAGGCAGTGGCTCCTTAAAAGCGGCTTGCGTTTCAATAAAAAGTTGTTGCATGATTTTGTTAATCGTGCGGTTTGAAATTCCTCTTTGGGTCAGTTTCTCCGTAGAAGGATAAACGGGTTGCATGGCTGAACGAAGGTTCTGCTCATGTTCTGCAAGCAATTCCATTTCGGGATGCGCCATATTGAATTGGCCATTGAAGGAAGTGCATTTCCCAAAAATAACATATATGGTATTCAGCTTTAAATTTTCACGTATCCATTTTTGCCCCTGAAACCAAACCAGTTCCATTTCTCCCGTTTCGTCAACAAAAGTAGCCACAAGGCGTTTTCCTTTTTTTTGCTCAACGGTTTTGATGTGGATAATCTTTCCAATGATCTGGACTTCAGCATTGGTATTCTGCAGTTCATTTATTTTGTAATAACGTGTGCGGTCAATATATCGGTTTGGGAATAAATTTATCAGGTCTCCATATTTGTGAATGCCTAATTCTTTGCGAAGCAATTCGCCGCGGGCTGGCCCGACGCCTTTTAGGTATTCAATAGGGGTTTCTAATAAATTGTTTTGCATTGCTATATGAAAACACGAATATAAGCCATTAATTGAAAACTATAAAATGGTATTTTGATTGGAAAACAGATTCCTCAATTGCGGTTTTGATTTATAAAAGTAAGATTTTGGCTAAAGAAAATGATATATTTGAAATTTAGAAATAGGAATCAAAATTATGGCAAAACCTATATATATCCTGGGAACAGGTCTTTCACATAACGGTTCGGCAGTTTTACTCAAAGACGGGCGTGTTTGTGTAGGTATCGAAAAAGAACGTTTGAGCCGCAAAAAGCATGATGGAGGTAATGACACGCTGGCGATACAATATTGTCTGGATGCTGAAGGAATAGGACTAGATGACCTTGCTCTTGTGGTTCAATGTGCCAATTTTGACATCCCGAACCGGAATTATTTTAAAGGAGAGCGGATTTTTTCAGGTCATGAAAAAATCGAGATTATAGATATTTCTCATCATTTAGCCCATGCCTACAGCGCAGTAGGAACTTCTCCTTTTTCGGAATGCAATGTGATGGTAATTGATGGTTGTGGAAGCCCACTTGAGCAGTTTTTAAAGTTGCATCCCGAGCAGGAGAAACAGATTGCTCCTGAATATTTAAATGAGGTAAGGATGCTTTGTGAAAAAGATAGCTTTTATCATTTTGACGGACAAAAGTTAGTGCCTTTAGTCAAGGATTTCAGTGTAATGTCGAATCAATCCGGCAACTTTTCACTACCTACGACCCAACACTCTATTGGTGGTTTTTATGCGTCCGTAAGCAATTATGTTTTTGGCGATATGGATGATGTGGGCAAGTTGATGGGATTGGCTCCGTATGGGAAATCCGGCATATATGATTTTGAGGCTTTTGAATTTCAATCGGGAAATTTATTTGTTAAGGAAGATTGGAAGAAAAAATTTGATAATCCGTCAACCGGATATGAATATTTTAAAGAACATTTTGAATACTATGCCAACATTGCACGCTGGGCACAGGAACAGGTAGAAAAGGCTGTATTGCAGTGCATCCATAACCGGTTGGAAAAGTTTCCCCATTCCAATCTTTGCTATACCGGAGGTGTAGCACTTAATGCCGTGGCCAATGCAAAACTGCAGGATTCCGGAATTGTCCGCGAAATTTATTTTGAGCCTGCTGCCGGAGATAATGGTTTGGCTTTAGGATGTGCTTATTATGGCTGGTTGGAATATCTGAAAATGCCAAAAATGCCTCATGATGGCAGCACCTGTTTTGGGAGGCCGTATTCTGAAGCAGAAATTGATGCTGCATTCCAAAAAGAAGAAAACAAAAAATATGTCCCGAAAAGAATAACCAATGAAGAGGAGTTGTTGGATTATTGCGCAGCAAAACTAAAAGAAGGAAAAACCATAGCCTGGTTTCAATCCGGTTCAGAGTTTGGGCCAAGAGCTTTAGGAAGGAGGAGTATTCTGGCACATCCCGGTATTGAAAAAATGAAAGACCATATTAATCTGGATATTAAGTTTCGGGAAGATTTTCGTCCTTTTGCACCGGCCGTATTGAAATCTAAAGTTGGTGAATATTTTGAATCGGCACGTTATAGTCCGTATATGATTCTGGTTGACAGAACGCGTGAAATATATTATAAAGAATTAAAAAATGTCACGCATGAAGACGGTTCCGCCCGGGTACAAACCGTAGAAGAAAGCTGGAATCCCAGGTTTGCCAAGCTCATAGAAGCCTTTTATAAGAAGACAGGTATTGCCGTTTTGCTTAATACCAGCCTGAATAAGAAAGGGATGCCTATAGTTGAAACACCGGAAGAAGCACTCTATTTGTTTGGAATAACAGACCTTGATGTGCTAGTTGTGGAAAATACGGTGGTTGAAAAATAATTAGCTTAGCTGCTCTGCGCCTTTGCAATTTTCTCTCGCAAAGGCACAGAGTCGCAAAGATGGAGAAGTGGGATAGTTCTTTCTTTCTTTCTTTCTTTCTTTCTTTCTTTCTGTTAGCTTATTCCAGAGTTTTTAATAGTTCTAAGGCGGCAGGTGTATTCATGCGTTGCAGTTCGGCTATCATCAGTCTTTTTTGTTCGTCACTTATGGTGGCTTCCGGTTTTATAAATCTGTCAGGTTTGGCTTCTTTGAAAAATAATTCGTCCGTCCATGCATTTCTTAACCCGTCAATAACCAAATGAATACGGTCTTCATTGCCACGATTGGCAACAGAATGCGTAAAATTAGCGTCAATATACCAGCATTCGCCTTCATTCATCATTAACCGGTTTCCATCCAAAATAAATTCGACTTCGCTGTTGGTAATTACCGGGATATGCATTCTGAAACAGCCATCTTCATAACCAAGGCAGTTGTCACTGTGTGGTTTCACTTCGGCACCAACAGCCAGTCGTAATAAACGGACAGCTGTTTTTTCAAATAGTAAACTATCAAGGATTTCCTGGAAATAGGTACATGAATTTAAAATTTCGGTAGGTACCAGTTTTTCAGAAACGGGCGAGGCATAAATCTGGTCTGATTTCCCACTTTCAGACATTAGGGCTATGGAAGTCCATTCGCCTGTATAATCCCTGGCATTATAATGGGCCGTCCAATTTTTATCAATAATTTTACTAAGGTCGTTTTTAAGCCTTTCGGTATCAAAAAACAATGGGAATTTTATGGAGCGTACTAAATTTTCCATGGTGCTATTCTCTTAACCATTTTGTCATTACAGGAAAAGCCTGCTTTCCTTCTTTTAGAGCACGTTCTTTTCCATAAGCCAAACCTGCCCATTCCAGCAATGGCAATCCGATATAATTCTCACTGTCGAAATTAGAAATCAGCCACTCAGAATTATCCTTATAGCCATTAGGATGAAATACAAATTCTACAGGTAGTTCTATATGTTTTACAGCGGCATATGACCAAAGCATGGCCGCAATTTCTTCTCCCTGTGTGGGCCATTCCGGGGCCATTTGTTCCGTTCCTGCAACATTTCTTTCTGCCGGAGTTGTAACGGCCAGATGCCCTGCTTCGTGTAACAGGTCGCCGGGATATTTTAGCTTTTCATAATCCACATAAATAACTCCGGGACCCAAAGCCAATCCGGGAAGGAAAGTACTGTCATTCAGTTTTTTTTCAGTAACCGGTATACCAATTCCCTCCAGAAATCGAACCGTTTTTTGCAAATCAGGATTTTTATCAACCATAATTATGATAGGTTTTCGCGATACAATATAGCAAATCCATCGCAATCCGAATCAAAAAAGTTCTTCAGAAAGGAACAGCAATTGTTTCTGAAACCTTCGTAACTTTGAAATCAAGATATTTTTAAAATGAGACGATTATTATATACTTTCCTTCTTGTTCCTTCTTGTCTTTTTTCACAGCAGTTCCAAAAGGTTGATTTTAAAACCTTAAATGCTACGCTTGCTTTAGATGCATCCCATAAAAAAATATCGGGACAAGTGACCTATACCTTTGAAGTACTTTCAGCCATTGACACCATCCGTATTGATGCCAGGAATATGGCTTTTTCAAATCTGAAGGTTAACAATGCCGTTACGGAATTTAAAAATTCAGGTAAAGAATTGCAGCTCTACAAAGGCTTTAAGAAAGGGAAAAATACGCTGACGTTTGGGTATGAGGCCATTCCTAAGCAGACACTGTATTTTATAGGAGAGAAGGAACACCTTCAAATATGGACACAGGGACAAGGGAAATATACCAGCCATTGGCTACCGAGTTTTGACGATGTAAATGAAAAAGTCGTCTTTGGATTGAGTATTTCATACGACAAAGATTTTGAAGTCTTGTCTAATGGAAAATTAAAAAGTGTGTCGGATAAAGGAAATGAAAAACAATGGGAGTACCAGATGGAAAAGCCCATGAGTTCCTATCTGGTCATGCTTGCTATTGGAAAATTTGCAAAACAAACCGAAACGGCAGCTTCCGGTACGCCTTTGGAAATGTACCTTTCTAAAGAAGATGCTTCAAAATTTGAATATACCTACAGATACAACAAGGCTATTTTTGACTTTCTTGAAAAAGAAATAGGAGTCAGATATCCATGGGGAATTTACCGTCAGGTTCCTGTAAGAGATTTTTTGTATGGAGGAATGGAAAATACGACAGCCACTATTTTTTCTGAGGATTATGTGGTGGACGAAATAGGTTATAATGATAGGAATTATATTAACGTAAATGCCCACGAACTGGCCCATCAATGGTTTGGAGACTTAATTACGGCCACTTCAGGAAAGCATCATTGGCTGCAGGAAGGATTTGCAACCTATTATGCCCTACTGGCAGAAAGAGAGCTGTTTGGAGAAGATCATTTTAACTGGCAGCTTTATGAAATCGCTGAAAGGCTCCAACAGGCCTCAAAAACTGATACGATTCCGCTGCTAAATGAAAAAGCAAGTTCGCTGACATTCTATCAAAAAGGAGCCTGGGCCTTGCATATACTAAGAGAAAATATAGGCGCAAAAAACTTTAACAAGGCCGTTAAAAAATACCTTGAAAAATATGCGTTTAAAAATGTCAGCACGGCTAATTTTTTGGCAGAAATTAATGCTGTTTCTAATTATGATACCAGGAGATTCCAACAGGTTTGGCTTGAACAATCCGGATTTGAAGTAGCAGAAGCTTTAGGAATATTGAAGAAAAATAAATTCATTGAACAATACTTAAATGTACTTTCAATGGCAGAAAAGCCTTTGGCAGAGAAACAGCAGGTCTTTGCGGAAACAATAGTATCTGATGTCTATTATCCGGTAAAGGAAGAAATACTTTTTCAGTTACAATCTGTAGATTTTTCTGAAAAGGAACCTATTATCAGACAGGCCATGCAGTCAAACAATATTAAAGTAAGGCAGGCTGTAGCAAAAACACTCAACCAGTTTCCGGAATCATTCAGGCCTGATTTTGAAACTTTTTTGGATGATAAATCGTATGTGACAAAAGAAATTGCCTTAAATGTTTTATGGTCACAGTTTCCGGATGACCGTGCCAAATATCTTGACAAATCCCGTAACTGGACTGGCATGAATGATAAAAATCTTAGAATCCTATGGCTCACAATGGCCCTGGCAACAAAAGATTTTGAGCCTGAACACAAACCTGCTTATTATGATGAACTCTTAGATTATACTTCACCTGATTATGAGAGTTCAATTCGACAGAATGCCATAACCAATCTTTTGTATATAAATGGGAATGACACAAATGTTTTAAAAGCGCTTGTCAATCCGCTGACCCATCACAAATGGCAGTTTTCCAAATTTGCAAGAGATAAAATACGGGAACTGGCCAAAAAAGAACGCTACAGATTGTACTATTTAGAACTTCTGCCATCATTGCAGGATAATGAGAAAACTATTCTGGAAAAATTGTTAAATTCATAGGATTGTTAAAGTTCGTCTCAATTTGACAGAATAACATTATTTTTAGAGAAAACATTAAAGAATTTATGCGAGCATTAGTCATTTCGGGTGGAGGAAGCAAAGGGGCATTTGCTGGTGGCGTGGCCCAATATCTCATGAAAGAAAAAAATATTGATTATGATTTATTTATAGGGTCGTCAGCAGGAAGTCTTTTGATTCCGCATTTGGCTTTAAATAGAGTAGACAAAATATTTAAGTTGTGTACAAATATTGACATGAATAAAATTTTCAGTGTTAATCCTTTCATCGTTAAGCATAAAAAAAACCAAGAAGTGATTACAATTAATCACTTTAATGTTATTATGCAGTTTATGAAAGGCAAACGCACTTTTGGTGAAAGCAAGAACCTGAAAAATTATATTGAAGACAATCTATCCAAGGAAGAATATGATCAATTACAAAATTCTTCAAAAGAAATTGTTGTGGCCGTTACCAATATCACTAAAAACTGTGTGGAGTATAAATCCATATTAGAATGCTGTTACGAAGATTTTTGCGATTGGATTTGGATTTCCTGTAATTATATTCCATTTATGAGTCTTGTCACTAAAAACCGGTTTGAATATGCCGATGGTGGAATTTCTAATGTTATCCCAATACAGGAAGCAATTAATCGTGGTGCAACTGAAATAGATGTCATCGTATTGGAAACAGAACAGAATACGTCAGAAAAAGTTATTGGAAAAAATCCATTCTCACTCACTATTGATTTGTTCGGGACAATTATTGATCAGGTAGAACGGAAAGATATTATTATTGGAAGGTTGGCTGCAGCTGCTAAAAATGTCAAGCTCAATTTTTATTATACGCCCACTAAATTGACAGATAATCCATTGGTGTTTAATAAAAAGTTGATGCACGATTGGTGGCATCAGGGCTATGAATACGCTAAAAACAAGAGCGAGACTATGAGCCAGATCCAGATATGAAAAAAGCCTCAAATTTTGAGGCTTTTTTTATTTTTACCAAAGTCCGCCGACTTCGTCTTTTATATAGGCTAACGCATTGTTGCTAGGGGATTGTTTTTCCAGCAATTCATTTAACACCGCTTCCCGTAATTTATTGGCAGTATCGACTTCAGGATTTAAAGCTGCTTTTCGAATCATCTGGATTGTGGCATTTTTTGCAGTTGTGATGATAGTCCAGCACTCGTCTGACAGATAGATTTGTTGCGTAAGATTGTGTTCAAATTCATTTTCAATATGCATGACAACCAGATTTTGGTAGTCCATTTTGTCACTTGAATTTGGTGCAATACGAATTAACAGGTTGGATGGATTGATTCTTTCTAAAAACAGGGCCATTCTTTCATAAGCCTGTAATCGGATTGGAAGGGCACTTTTTTGCGCATCTCTTTGTATTAAATATCTGCGGCGTCCTTCTTCGTTTTTTGTGTGTAGTTTAAAAAAGTAAAAAGCTACGCCTCCTGTTATTACTGCAGGTAATGTATAGCTTAACAGCTCAATTATTTTAGTTGTGTCCATAGAATTTATTTAATGAATGCAAAAATAGAATAAATTAAGTATAGTCAATTTATTTATTAGTTGATAGTGTATAGTTGATAGTGTATAGTTGATAGTGTATAGTTTGGTAACGTAGAGTCAAGTTAATTAGTGTTTAATTTTTAAATTGTTATAAAATTGTTTTTATTTTAAATATTTATATTTTTACATTAAATAATATAACTTGAATTTAAAATAAATTAATTTATGAAAAAAACGCTACTGTTTTTAACTTTCGGATTATTGATGTTGTCCGAAATAAAAGTTCAAGCCCAAAATGTACTTACTGTTTTTGATGAGATTTTATTTTATGACGGATATGCCGCAGTCGTAAATTTTCCGACTCCCGATGGTGTTATTCGACATAGAAATGATTTGTACGCCAAAAGAATTAATGGAGGATTACAGATGCCTTATGGATCTTCCATGACTATTGAGATAACAATTAAGGCGGCATGTGATAATTATGACCGTATAGGAAATGTGAATCTGGTATTGGCTCCAAAAGGATTGGTGAGTTATAATCCTGATAACGTAAGACGAATAGAATTAGGTAGGTTTATCACACCTTTTATGAATAAAAACAGGCAACCAGACGAAGTTCCGTATACTTTTACTGTAGATAATCTGTCACAAATATTAAATGATACAGGTTTAAATGCGTCTTATGATTTTTGGATGGAACTGGAAGTTTTTGGAGTTCCTTATGCTGCAAATACTCAGGTTGCCGGATGTTCCGGGAGGAATGATGTGTTTTTTGGAACCTTAAAGCTTATTTCAGAAGGCGCATCAACAACTTCGCTGCCTGCTTTTTTACTTCCGTTGAATTTCAAAAAGAATTTGAATAATTATAATGAAAATGCGACCGATGTTGTAGGTCAGACTGTTAGGACAATAAATTTTAACCTTCCTAATTCTATCACAGATGCAAAATTTTATCTGATAACTTCAAATCATGGTGCTAACAGCGGAGGAGAGGAATACAATAGAAGATTGCATTATATCACATTTGACGGCACTCCGGTATTGACTTACCGTCCCGGAGAACCTACTTGTGAGCCTTATAGAATTTATAATACACAAGGTAATGGCATTTATGGAGCTGCACCAAAAACACCAGAGCAATGGCAGTCATTTAGCAATTGGTGTCCGGGTTCTGTTATTCCAATCAGGGAGATTTCTGTAGGTAATCTGAATGCCGGACAGCATTCTTTTAAGATTGAAGTACCGGATGCTGTTTTTATAGGAGGCGAAGGTTACTTCCCCGTTTCGTTATACCTGCAGGGAACAGGACAGGCTCTTGATATAAAAAAGTTTGAGTCCAATGTTTATAGCCTCTTGCCAAATCCGACAAGAAATGTGGTGGCAATAGAAACGAATCAGGAGGTGAAGGGCTATGCTGTTTTTAGCCTTTTGGGACAAGAAATTTTGAAAGGAACCGGTAAAATGATCGATCTGTCAAAGGCTGCTCAAGGTACTTATCTTGTTCGGATAGAATTTATGAATAACGAAATTGCCACTCAAAAAATCGTAAAACTATAGACAAAACGGAATAATTATTATTGGGATATAATCTGCTGTTCTTCTTCCAAAATCCAATTATTTTTCTACAATCTAAATGCGTATTTTTGCAAGAGAAAAAGAATAAAAATGCAGCATTATATAAGCCAGCTTAATGAAGCTCAACAGGCGCCTGTCCTTCAGAAAGACGGGCCAATGATTATTATTGCAGGAGCAGGTTCTGGGAAGACAAGAGTATTGACCATTCGTATTGCATATCTGATGCATCAGGGTGTTGATGCTTTTAATATCCTGGCCCTCACGTTTACGAACAAGGCAGCACGTGAAATGAAAAAGCGTATTGCCGATATTGTTGGATCAAGTGAAGCAAAGAATCTTTGGATGGGAACTTTCCACTCTGTTTTTGCAAGAATTTTACGTTCAGAAGCGGACAAGCTTGGTTATCCTTCTAACTTTACAATTTACGATTCTCAGGATTCCGTAAGGTTAATAGGTGCCATTATCAAGGAAATGCAATTGGATAAAGATGTTTACAAGCCAAAACAGGTATTGGGACGGATTTCATCTTATAAAAACAGCTTGATAACTGTCAAGGCTTATTTTAATAATCCGGAATTGCAGGAGCAGGATGCCATGTCAAAAAAACCGCGTCTGGGTGAAATCTATCAAAATTATGTAGACCGTTGTTTTAAAGCCGGTGCTATGGATTTTGACGACCTGCTGTTGAAAACGAATGAATTGTTGACTCGTTTTCCGGATGTTCTGGCAAAATACCAGGATCGTTTTCGTTATATTCTGGTGGATGAGTATCAGGATACCAACCATTCTCAATATTTGATTGTACGTGCCTTATCAGATAGGTTCCAGAATATTTGTGTTGTTGGAGACGATGCACAGAGTATTTATGCTTTCCGCGGAGCCAATATTAACAATATCCTAAATTTCCAGAAGGATTATGATGGTGTGAAAACCTACCGTTTGGAACAGAATTACCGTTCCTCAAAAAATATTGTAGAAGCGGCGAATTCTATTATTGACAAGAACAAAACAAAACTGGATAAGGTGGTTTGGACTGCCAATGCTGACGGACCAAGGATAAAAGTACACCGAAGCCTTACAGATGGTGAAGAAGGAAGATTTGTTGCCAGTGAGATTTTTGAAAAAAAGATGCAGCTTCAAATGATGAACGGGCAGTTTGCCATTTTGTACCGTACGAATGCGCAGTCACGTGCTATGGAAGATGCTCTCAGAAAACGTGATATTCCTTACAGGATTTATGGAGGGCTGTCATTCTATCAAAGAAAGGAAATCAAGGACGTACTTTGCTACCTTAGGTTGGTTATCAATCCTAAGGACGAAGAGGCATTGGTACGTGTAATTAATTATCCGGCCAGGGGAATAGGCGATACAACTGTTGAAAAACTGACAATAGCGGCAAATCATTACAAGCGTTCTATTTTTGAAGTAATGGAGCATATCGACAAAATCGATCTTAAATTGAATTCGGGAACGAAGTCAAGGATACAGGATTTTGTCACAATGATTAAGAGCTTTCAGGTTATCGACCAGAACCATGATGCCTTTTATCTGGCGGAACATGTAACCAAAAAGACCGGACTGATTCAGGAACTGAAGAAAGATGGTACGCCGGAAGGTATTGCAAGGCTTGAAAATATTGAAGAATTGCTGAATGGTATCAAAGATTTTATTGAAGGTCAGAAAGAAGTTGACGGGGCAAGAGGAGCATTGTCTGAGTTTTTGGAAGATGTTGCCCTTGCAACTGATTTGGATAAAGATACGGGAGATGATGACCGTGTAGCCTTAATGACCATTCACCTGGCGAAAGGACTTGAATTCCCGTATGTTTTTATTGTGGGAATGGAAGAAGACCTGTTTCCGAGTGCGATGAGTGTCAGCACACGAAGCGAATTGGAAGAAGAAAGAAGACTTTTTTATGTGGCACTTACCAGAGCAGAACACCAGGCTTACCTGACCTATGCCCAGTCACGTTATCGCTGGGGAAAATTAATGGATTCTGAACCATCACGATTTATAGATGAAATTACGGGCGAATATTTAGAATATCTAACCCCTACAGAAAGCAATTATCGTTACAAGCCGATGATTGACATGGATATTTTCGGTGATGTAGACAAATCAAAGCTGAGGTTGTCAAAACCAGTTAATGGCACACCACCAAAAAGATACGATGATGACGAACCTTCACCTAATCTGAATATTCGAAAGTTAAAACCTGTTGCTTCTAATCCGCCAACAAGTTCAGGTAGTTCAGCATCAGATACTAAATTGAATGTTGGCAATATTGTGATGCACGAACGTTTTGGAAGAGGGCAGGTGCTGAATATTGAAGGTGCCGGAGCAGACAAAAAAGCAGAAATCAAATTTGAAGTAGGAGGCATTAAGAAATTATTGCTTCGTTTTGCAAGACTTGACATATTGTCGTAACTTTAAATATGATACGAACTATTTCAAAGATAAGCTTTGTGTCCTTGCGGCTTTACGTGAAATAGTTTCTCGCAAAGTATTTAAGTTCCCAAAATCACTAACTTTAAATATAAAATGACAGCATATGGCTCAGTTTATTAAAATATACCCTCAAAATCCGAATGAAAAAGAAATCGCGAAAGTGGTCAAAGTACTTCGGGATGGAGGATTGGTGATTTATCCAACGGATACGGTTTACGGACTCGGATGTGACATTACCAATACGAAAGCATTGGAACGCATTGCCAAAATCAAAGGTATCAAACTGGAAAAGGCTAATTTCTCATTTGTCTGCCATGATTTGAGCAACCTTTCTGATTATGTGAAACAGATTGATACTTCTACATTTAAATTATTGAAAAGGGCATTACCGGGACCGTATACTTTTATTCTTCCGGGAAATAACAATCTTCCAAAGGAATTCAAGAAAAAGAATACAGTAGGTATTCGTGTGCCTGATAATTCGATAGCGCTTGAAATTGTAAAACAGTTAGGAAACCCGATTGTATCTACATCTATTCATGATGATGATGATGTAATAGAATATACCACCGATCCGGAATTGATTTTTGAGAAATGGCAAAATATTGTGGACGTAGTAATAGACGGAGGTTATGGCGATAATCAGGCTTCTACCATAATCGATTTATCCGGAAGCGAACCTGTAGTAGTCAGAGAAGGGAAAGGAAGTATAGATATTTTATAATCTGTGTGGGTTTTTTCGTAAAATTTTGGCTGTTGCGATAAATAATTGCTAAATTAGCAGTACCAATTAATAAGAATCCTACTAGTGATAACGATTTATACCATATGCTATTCTTAATTTAAATATTTAATTGGTTATTAATAAAAAAAATTAGGGATACATAAAAAGCAGGCCCAAAAGCCTGCTTTTTCATTTACTCTTTATTCTGATGGCTTATTGTTTTGCCGTCATATTTTTCATTTCTTTTTCGATCATATCATAGAACTGGTCGATTTTTGGCAATACCACAATTCTGGTTCTTCTGTTGATTGATCTGTTTTCAGCTGAATTATTATCAACTAATGGAATGTATTCGCTTCTTCCCGCAGCAATCAATTGTTTTGGGTTTACGTTCAATTCCTGTAATACACGGATGATTGATGTAGAACGTTTTACGCTCAAATCCCAGTTATCAAGCAAAACTCCGTTTGATTTATAAGGAACATTATCAGTATGTCCTTCAACCATACATTCAAAATCAGGCTTGCTGTTTACTACTTTAGCTACTTTAGCCAATACTTCTTTAGCTCTGTCACTTACAACATAGCTACCGCTTTTGAAAAGAAGCTTGTCTGCAATAGAGATGAAAACCACTCCTTTTTCAACGTTAACCTGAATGTCCGGATCGCTGATACCAACAGAACTCTTTAAGCTGGTTACCAAAGCCAATGTTACAGAGTCTTTTTTCGTTAGGGCATCCTGAAGACGTGTAATTTTTAAGTCTTTTTCTTTCAGGCTCTCCAATGATTTTTCAAGATTTTCAGCTCCTTTTGAAGACAAGGTAGTCAGGTTACCCATATTGTTGATCAAATCAGAATTGTTCTTTTTCAGGAAATCGATTTGATGCGCCAATGCGTCTCTCTCTGTCAAACAGGTATTCAATTTTACTGTGGCAGTGTTTAGTAAATCTTGAATTTCTTTGTTTTTAGCTTCTAATTCAGCAATCTTCTTTTTTGAACCACACGAAGTCAGCGTGAATGCTGCAATCGAAAGTATAAAAATGACTTTTTTCATAGGTTTCGGTTTTAAAATTTTAACAAATTTAAGGATTAAAAATAGGGTTTCAAGTTTAACAAGTATAAACTATTGTTAAAATTTGTTTTCAAAAACCTTGCCTTTTTTGACAAAATAGTGGTAGGTGATGCTTTTGATTTTGTAGTAATTGTCGTATTGTTTTGATTCTCTTTTGTTTAAGAATCGGAAAAGTTTTAAATAAAAATAAAAATGAGCTTTGAGGATTGCCCAAAGATGGGAGAACTTACCTTCCGTCATAAATTTAACTCCGGCAAGCCCATCTTGTGCAAGCCGTAGGAAAAGGACAGGGAAGAGCTTATTTTTTGGCAGATTTTTGAGCATCATCCAAAGCGAATTGCGGAAATTAAGAAATGTTTTATGCGGATTTGAATCTTTTAAAGTCGCACCGCCCACATGATATACTGTAGATTTTCCACAATATTTTACTTTTAGATTTTGATTGAAAGCACGCCAGCAAAGATCAATTTCTTCCTGATGGGCAAAAAAGTCTTCATCAAAGCCATCTAAGTTTCTGTAGATTTCTTTACGTATAAAAAAGCAGGCACCGGAAGCCCAAAAGATATCAATAGTATCATTGTATTGACCCCTATCTTTTTCCAATGTCTGGAATATTCTTCCTCTGCAAAAAGGGAAACCGTATTTGTCAATAAATCCGCCACCGGCCCCTGCATATTCAAACATTTGCTTGTTTTTGTAGTCTAATATTTTGGGCTGGATGATAGCTGTTTCGGGTTCACTGTCAAACAAATCGATTACAGGTGTCAGCCAATTTTCAGTTACTTCAATATCAGAATTCACCAGGGCATAATATTCTTCTTCTACAAATCGGAGTGCCTGATTGTAACCTTTGGCAAAACCAAAGTTGTCTGTATTTTGAATAATTTTGACAGACGGGAAAGTATTTTTTATAAAAGTAACAGAATCGTCTGATGAGGCATTATCAGCTACATAAATAGTGGCCTCGGAAGAGAATCGCACAACGGAAGGCAGAAATTCCTCAAGCAGTTTTTTTCCGTTCCAGTTGAGTATGACGATTGCTGTTTTTTTCATGACTGTTGTTTGCTTCATCTAATTGAAAGCAGGAAGTTCTTTTAGAAAATTATATTTTTCGTTTTGATAATCCATCTGGCAAAAATAATGATTGAGTCCATTTGTTACCATTAAATATTCGGACTCCAGTACCATATTATAACGGGCAATCTGGTCGAAGGTGGTTTGGTTTATGACAATATCTGTTGATTTGCATTCTACTAACAGAAATAATTTGCCATTGGGTTGGAAGACTACTACGTCATAACGTTTTACAAGTCCGTTAATTTTGATGACCTTTTCTACGTTAATATACGATTTCGGATATTTTTTTTCCTGCAGCAGGTATTGTACTACGTTTTGACGAACCCATTCTTCCGGTGTCAGGATAATAAACTTTTTTCGGATTTCGTCAAATATGGAAATCCGTCCTTCTGTATTCCTAAACCGAAAATCATAGGAGTTGAAATTGAGTTGCTGCATGAATGCAAAGTAACAAAATTCTGGTTTAAAAATTCATTACGAATCCACATCCCAACTGTTTTCCATTATAGAATGGAGCCATCATTACTGTGGATTTGGTTTCCTTTTCTCCAAAAAATGTTCTTTTGATGTAAGGATGCAGCCAATAGGCTACTTTGGTACTGAGGATTCCTATTCCGGCTCCGGCAGCAACATCAGTAAGCCAGTGACGATCGTTGTAAATACGGAATAGCCCGGTTCCTGTAGCTATCGCATAACCTGTAATACCATACCATATGGAGACATCTTTATATTCCTGCCATAAAAATTCAGCACCGGCAAAGGCAGTAGCCGTATGTCCGGAAGGAAAAGAATTGTTGGAACTTCCATCTGGCCTTTCAACCTTGGTGATGCCTTTGAGGCTTAATACTGTTCCACTCATTAGCAGATAAGATGTGCCTAAAATAATAGAACGGTCTTTGAAGTTGTGTTTTCCTTTGATTCCTAAAGCATTTAAACCATACACAGATACAAAAGGAGCATATTGCGTAAAGTCATCTATGGTTATTTTTTTATCAATGTCTTCATTAACCTCTTCTTTGATTTCAGAGTTGAATCCTTTGAGCCAGTCGCTTTCCAGTCCAATAACACCATATCCTATCAGGGCCCCCGGTATAATTAAGGATTTGTAGTTAAATTTCAGGCTGTCTGGTTTTAAGACCGGGATAGAATCTGTTGCGTTTTGTTGGGCATAAGTCGCTATTGCATTGCAGACAATACATAATAGCACGATTTTTTTAGACATAATTTAAGATTATGAAGGTTACTTTCAGATTTAACGTAACAGGAGAATTTTAATTGAGAGCCTATGACTACTTTAATCAAATCTTAAGGATTGGATTTATGAACTTTTTTGCCTGCTATTTTTAAATCTTAAATATTTGTACATTTGGCATTGAAATAGGATGTAGAATGTAATAAATAAGCAATATTCAGAAGAATATTGAAGCATTGATGTATTAATTGTATTCTGCCAATTTGTAAGCAATGAGGATTCAGGACTATGAATTATAAGCAATATCCCGTACATCCGGCCCTTAAAAACTGGATACGTTATTTCTGGAGTTATGATGTTTGCACATCGGCTACAGAAGCTTTGCATATCCGTTCTTTTGCTGACCGTTATCCACGACTTGTTTTTCAGGATATTTGTTCATTTTCGCCTATCAAAGATGCCCAAGGCACTATAAAGCCCATATGTTATTTGAGTGGCGTAGATACTCAGCCTACCGATGCTTATTGGGAGAGTCATTTTTCTCATTTTGGAATAAGTTTCCAACCCCATGCTTTACATTTCCTTTTTGGTATAAATGCTGCTGAACTGACCAATCAGACGCCTGATATCCAGCTTCTGGACAAGACTGAAATTCCGGGTTTATTATTAAAGGCTAAAAATCATCTTGAAAGAGTTTCGATACTCAGCGAATATTTTTATAAAAGAATATCGAAAGCAAAAGGAGATGTGGTTATTCACCATCTTTTCCTTGGAAATTGGGCAGATCGTTTAGATAATGAAAAAAATCTGGCAACAATTGCTTCTCACTATCAGATTTCTGAACGGCAGCTGCAACGCAGGTTCAAACAAAATGTGGGTGTGTCTGCCCGAAAATTTGCCAGGGTTGCAAAATTTGAAAAGTCATTACCGGCTCTGTCTTTGACAGATTATGGGAGCCTTACCCAATTGGCCTATGATCTTGAGTATTCAGATCAGTCTCATTTTATAAAAGATTTTAAATTATTTTCCGGCCTTTCTCCTTATGAATTTGTCAAGCAATCCAGCCTGGGTTCTGAAAGCGCCTCCTTTATTTATATTGAAGAATTGGCCTGATGTCGTTCTGATACAATTCTGTTCGCATTTCTGATTTTAATTTTGAAAAAGATTTTTGTTTTAACCCAGAGATAATCTGAAATAAATCTTTAACGATTAAAATCATTACTGTAACTATGAAAACAAGGAAAAAGAAAATTACTAGTTTGTTTATTTTGACCATGATATCGCTTGCTTTTACAGCATGTTCCAAGGATGATGGAGGGTCAGATAATGTACCAAATGCATCGGTACATAAAATGATTTTGAAGGCCGAAACTTCGGGCTCAACCATCCATCACATTCTTTACGGATATGATGATGAAATGACTTCGGTGTCAGGAATAAGTGAAACTTCCTGGACAAGTCAGGAAATCGTTCTGCCTGAAAATGCAAGTGTAGCGAATTTTACCGCTAACGCAGTAGGAGTAAATGATGCTTCAACATTAAAATTACAGATATTTATAGATGGTGTTTTAAAAAAGGAAGAAGTGGGAACGGGCACAATTTTGTCCGTTCGCACTCACCACAACCTCAGATAATATCATCGTTTTAACTGGCAGCCACCTACACTGTCATGGATTTGGGACTTATTGCTGTTTTGGCAATAAGTTCTTTTTTTATATAATCATTAAAAGGATTTGAGAATAGGTCTAATTCCAAAAAAAACTCAAATACAAATAATGTGAGCTTTTGTATTTTTTTTGATAGTTCTGCTATTAAAGCCTTATTTTTGGTTTTTGATAAATACCAAATATAAAAGCAGTGGATGAGGTTTTAAAAATTGTCAATGATATTAAGGCAGGAAACATCAAGCCAATTTATTTCCTGATGGGCGAGGAGCCTTATTATATCGATAAGCTTACGGAATATATGGAAGCAAACCTTCTTTCTGAAGATGAGAAAGGTTTTAACCAGACCGTGCTGTATGGAAGGGACGTGTCTGTTGACGATATAGTTTCTACGGCAAAACGTTATCCTATGATGGCAGAGCGGCAAGTAGTCATCGTAAGGGAAGCACAAGAACTTTCGCGAAGCATTGACAAGCTGGAAAGTTATGCTGAAAATCCGATGCCCACGACGGTGCTGGTCATTGCCTATAAATATAAAACGCTAGACAAAAGAAAGAAACTGACCAAGTTTTTAGATAAGACCGGTCTTGTATATGAAAGCAAGAAACTGTATGAAAATCAGGTAGGCGACTGGCTAAAGCGGGTGTTGGCCGGAAAAAAATTAAATATTGAGCCTAAAGCCGCGGCAATGTTGGTTGATTTTTTAGGTACAGACTTAAGTAAAATAGCCAATGAATTGGATAAATTAGCTATTATTTTACCACAAGGTAGCACCATAACACCGGAAGTGATTGAAGAAAATATTGGTTTCAGCAAAGATTTTAATGTATTTGAACTCCGTAAGGCGATTGGCGAGCGTAACGTAAAAAAAGCCTATCAGATAGCACAATATTTTGCAGACAATCCGAAAGACAACCCATTAGTGTTAACAGTAGGCCAGACTTTTGGTTTTTTTGTCCAATTGCTCAAATACCATGGTTTGAAAGATCGCAGCCCAAAAAGCGTTGCTTCTGCTTTAGGTATTAACCCTTTTTTTGTGAAGGAATATGATGTGGCTATTAAGAATTACCCAATGAAAAAAGTGAGCCATATTGTGGCTTCTCTTCGGGATATTGATGTTAAAAGTAAGGGAGTTGGAGCCAATGGGTTACCGCCCGGTGATTTGATGAAAGAAATGCTGGCAAAGATATTCAGTTAAAAGAAGAAATTACCAATTTATAATTGATGCGTACTTTTTTAAAGTGCGCATTTTTTTTACTCATTAGGAAAAATATTACCTCTTAATAAAAAAACACTCCAGGAAACCTGGAGTGCTTCTGGACATTAAGATCTACTACCACCGCGATCTTAATAATTTGGGCATATATAGAACAAGAAGCCCTATTTCTATCTCTATCTGCTATATGCCCGATTTAAAAGAAACCTAAACTTAATCCAATTATTAATCTTGTTTGATTATCTTGATAGTCTTCACGGCATTATCAGCAGTTACTTTAACCATATAAGTACCGGCTGGCAGACCAGACATATCAATTTGTCCTTTGTCATTGTTTATTGTTCTTGTCATCACTTGCTGTCCGATAAGGTTGAATACGGCAACATCGCTGATGTTTTTGTCATAAGACAGATTCAGGATATTTTTAACCGGGTTTGGATATGCCTTAAAGGATGTCGCATCAAAATCAGGATTAGATAAAGCCACATCAACAGAGATGTTATCTATATAAATCTGAGCCCTGTCTGTGATTGAATAAGCATTGAAACCGATATAATATATACCGCTGGCTTCTACTGTAAAAGTAGTAGACGATTCTAACTGAGAGTCGTTTACAATAGACGGATAATCAGCTAAATTCCTTGCCATCGCATTAAAATCTGCAGCAGTTCCGATGTTAACTTTCACACTTTCTACATAAGTTGTATTACCACTGTTAGCATATTGGAATTTCAACGTATAGTTTGTTCCTGCTTCCAATTGTATTCCGTTAGTATAGAACCACGCATTAGCCGGATTTGAAGAATTATAGCTATAGTTCAATACTTTAGAATTGAATCCACCTCTGGTAATATTGTCTGTCTTCCAATTGTTCCCAGTTCCGGCATTCTGGCTTGAGGTACATGCCGGTAATCCCGGTGTGGTTGCATCTTCAAAATCAATTAAATAAGGAACTGTTTGTGTTCCACACGTTGTTCTAAAAGCAAATGGTCCTCCCCAGGTACTCTTATCTCCGGAACCACAATCTCTGCGCACATAGAATTGGTAAGCGGTATTAGCAGAAAGTCCTGAAATCGTATGTGAGTTAGCTACTCCAGAAACCGTAGTTCCTGTTCCTAGTGTAAATCCTCTTGGCCCGTACTCAATGTCGAACAAAGTTCCAGAACTTGTCCATGATAATTGTGCTGTTGCAGTTGTCAGGCTTCCTGCAATTCCTCCTGTTGGAGCAGGGCAGGATGGTGGAGTGATAACTTCAAAAGTATAATCTTCTGCTTCACCATTTCCTGAATTAAACGAACAGGCATCAGTTGGGTTACTGTTATTATAATCCATACGGATTCTCATTCTGTAGTTTCCTACAGGCGTCAATGCCGGAACGGTAATAGTTCCAGTAGCAGCAGCACCATAAGCTGTAGTGTTGAATACTCTTTCAGAAGCTTCAAAAGTCATGTTGTTGTTCCAGTCAATCCAGATGGCAAAACCGGAACCACTGCTGTATGCCGCACTGAAATCTACAGAAGCACCTTCATATTGTTGTACTTTCATAGTAGTGTGGTTGGAATAACCGCCTGTTCCTATACTTGTATTTGTATTGCTGATGTTTGTCGCACCACCGGTAGTGGTAAAGCTATTAATATAGTAGCTTGTTGAGGTAGCGGTTGGCCTACAATATGCCGTTGTGAAACGGAATGGTCCAGCCCATAGGCTCTTGTCTCCAGAACCACAGTCTTTGCGCACATAGAACTGGTAAGCAGTATCTGCAGTTAAATCTGTAACACTGTATGGGCTTGTTACACCGGTACGTGTAGTTCCTGTGCCTTGTGTAAATCCATTTGGTCCGTATTCAACATCAAACAATGTTCCGTCGCTCGTCCAGGCAAGAAGTGCCGTTGTTGGAGTCATACTTGCAATGTTCAGATTTGTTGGAGGTATACAAGATGGCACAGCAATTACTTCAAGTGTATAATCTTCTGCTTCTCCATTTCCTGAATTAAATCCACAAGCGTCTGAAGGACTGCTGTTGTTGTAGTCCATACGGATTCTCATTCTGTAGCTTCCTATTGGAGTTCCAGCTGGAACAGTAATGGTTCCTGTAGATGATGCACCATACGCTGTAGTATTGAATACTCTTTCGTCAGCATCAAAAGCCATGTTTTTGTTCCAGTCTACCCATATAGCAAAACCGGAACCACCGCTGTATGCTGCGCTAAAATTGATTGTTCTGCCTTCAGATTGCTGTACTTTTAAGGTTGAGAAGTTGGAATAACCTCCGGTTCCTATTGCAGTACCTGTATTGCTAATGTTTACATATCCTTCTGTAGTAGAGAAATCTCTGATAAAGTAAGAAGTAGATGTAGCAGCAGGAAGACAGTATCCGGTTCTGAAACTAAATGGTCCAGCCCATGGACTCTTATCTCCGGAACCACAATCTCTACGCACATAGTATTGATAATTAGTATCTGATGTTAATCCTGTAGCATCATAAGGATTTCCTACAGAAGACATTAGTGTTCCTGTTCCTTGCGTGAAACCTGTAGGACCATATTCCACATCAAATACGGTTCCTTCACCCATCCAGGAAAGCTGTGCCGTTGTAAAAGTCATATTTCCGGCACCCAATTCTGTTGGAGGCATACAGCTTGGAGGAGTAGTTACTTCAAAAGTATAGTCTTCTGCCTCACCGCTATAGTATACATCACCCCAATCCCAATCTTCATATTCAACAAATTCACAAGGGTTGTTTGGATTACTTGTATTGTTATCCATCATTATTCTCATTCTGTAGTTGCCCAGAGGTGTGCCAGCAGGAACAGTAATAGTTCCGGTAGCAGCTGAACCATAGGCTGTAGTGTTGAATACTTTTTCCGAAGCTTCAAAGGTCATGTTGTTGTTCCAGTCAATCCAGATTGAAAATCCGGAACCGCTGCTGTATGCAGCGCTAAAGTTTACAGTTCCGCCTGTAAATTGTTGTACTTTCATGGCTGTATAGTTGGAGTAACCTCCGGTACCAAAACCTGTATTCAGATTGTTGATGTTTATAAAGCCGCCAGTTGTTGTAAAGTTCTTTACAAAATAACTTGTCGTATTTGCCACAGGCTTACATGGTCCGGTAAAGAAACGGAAAGGTCCGGCCCATGGACTCTTATCGCCCGCACCGCAATCTCTGCGCACATAGTAGTGGTATGCAGTATCTGGTGTTAATCCTGTAGCATTGTATGGATTAGCAACAGAAGAAACGATAGTTCCGGTTCCTTGCGTGAAACCTGCAGGTCCATATTCAATGTCAAATACGGTTCCTTCGCTCATCCATGAAAATTGTGCTGTTGTATATACTATATTTCCAGCTCCTAATTCTGTTGGAGGCATACATGTTGGAGGTGTAACTACTTCAAGAGTATAGTCTTCTGCTTCTCCATTTCCGGAGTTAAATGAACATGCATTTGAAGGATTACTATTATTATAATCCATACGGATTCTCAAACGGTATTCACCAACAGGCGTTCCGGCAGGAATAGTAAAGCTTCCTGTTGAAGATGAGCCATAGGAAGTCGTATTATATACTCTTTCATCGGCATCAAAAGCCATGTTTTTGTTCCAGTCAATCCACATTGCAAAACCTGAACTGCCGCTATAAGCTGCGCTAAAGTTAACAACTCCGGTTTCGTAGTGTCTTACCTTCATTGTAGTATGGTTTGAATAACCACCAGTTCCAATACCTGAATTTACGTTATTGATATTGGTGATAGCACCCGTAGTAGTAAAATCTTTTATTAAATAGTTTGTAGATGTTGCAGCCGGAACACAGTAGCCTGTATAGAAGCGGAAAGGTCCTGCCCACGCACTTTTGTTATCTGCCCCGCAACTTTTACGCACATAGTATTCGTAGGAAGATTCAGGAGTCAGTGCTGTAACATCATATGGGTTTCCAACAGAAGAAGCCATAATTCCTGTACCTCTGGCAAATCCTGCAGGCCCATATTCTACGTCAAATACAGTTCCGTCGCCCAACCAGGAAAATTGTGCCGATGTAAAGGTCACATTTCCTGCTCCAAGGTCTGTTGGAGGCAAGCAAGATGGTGTTGGTATTACTTCAAAAGTATAATCTTCTGCTTCTCCGTTACCTGAGTTGAATCCGCAGGCATCAGAAGGGTTGTTGTTATTATAATCCATGCGGATTCTCATTCTGTAGTTACCCACAGGAGTTCCGGCAGGAACGGCAATACTTCCTGTAGACGAAGAACCATATGCCGTAGTATTGAATACTCTTTCATCAGTGTCAAATGACATGTTATTGTTCCAGTCTACCCAAATAGCAAAACCGGAACCACCACTGTAAACTGCACTGAAGTTGACTGAGCCACCTTCGAAGTAACTTACTTTCATAGAAGCGTTGCCAGAATTGTTGGTATAACCGCCTGCTCCAATACCGGAATTAGTATTGTTGATATTGCTTATTCCACCTGTTGTTATAAAATCTTTTATAAAGTAACTTGTAGAGGTAGCAACCGGAAGACAATAGCCTGTGTAAAAGCTGTATGGGCCAGACCATATGCTTTTATCGCCGCCTCCACAATCAGTACGTACATAAAACTGATACATCGTATTTGCTGTAAGTTCGCCAGGAGTATACGGATTTGCCACAGATGAAGCAAGTGTACCGCTACCTAATGCAAAACCTGAAGGACCGTATTCTACATCGAATAGGAATCCTTCACTCATCCATGAAAGTTGAGCTGAATTAAATGTAACGTTTCCGGCACCAAGAGCTGTTGGTGGCATACATGTTGGCGGGTCTCCAACTTCTAAGGTATAATCTTCTGCTTCTCCGTTTCCTGAATTAAAACCGCATGGATTGTCCGGATTCGACTTGTTGAAGTCAGCCAGGACTCTCATACGGTAGCTGCCATTGGCAGTACCTGCAGGAATTGTAATTGTTCCTGTAGCAGAAGATCCGTATGACGTTGTATTAAAAATTCTTTCTGAAGCTTCAAAAGTTGTATTACCATTCCAATCAATCCATATGGCTAAACCATAAGTTCCTGAGCTATAGACTGCCGAAAAGTCAAATGAACCTCCGGCTGACTGACGTACAATTTTTGTAGTAGCATTTGAATAACCTCCGCTTCCTATTCCGGAGTTAGTGTTTATAATGTTAAGAAAACCTCCCGTAGTGGTAAAGTCCTTAATAAAGTAGCTGGTTCCTGTTCCTGCTGGTGTACAATAGGCTAGTGTACCTGCTGTAGCAGTTGTTTTTTGAGGCTGTAGCATTTCTGGTCCTGAGTAGGCATACAGAAAAATGCCCATGCCCATACAATACAGCAATGTGAGCCATTGCTTGGTTCGGAATTTCTTCCGATGGGATTGGGTAAAATTTTTCATTCTAAGTATATTTGATTAAAGTTAAACAGGCGCTATCACAGCGCTATATTGTTGAAATTTTTAGTATATATAAAAGCCATAACGGAATGATGTGGCTCATATCCGTATGGCGTATTTTTCTTTTTCATTGAGTCTTATGCTAAAAAGTAAGGCGCTCTCCAATTTTTTTGACTCTGTATAACGCAATAATTTTCCATTTATAAACTATGATGATTAAAATCTTTTTATGAAAAATGTTCGGAGAGCAACCTTAACATCTTAGCCGAACTCTTATAATTTTGACTCCAACTAACGAAATTTAAATCTATACCCCCGTATGGTAAATCCCGTTGTTGATTATAAGAGGTCTTTATCTTCCAAAGTGTTTGGTCGTAATTATTTAAAAAGTACTTCCCGTATTCATAAAACTAAACCATGAAAAAAGCAGGGAAGCACTTTATAGTAGTTAAAGAAAGCTGCTCTTCATTTTTTATAAGTTATAATTGCTGTTAATCAAAATAAACTAATCTGAAAAAAATTACGCAAGCAGCTGTTCTTACCTTAATATTCTTTTATTCTTCATTCTATTCTGTGTGTAATTATATATAACTGTGAATTTTCAATCGAACGTTTTTTAAAGTGCCTCCGGGCTTTATTTTGTATTAACTAAACCTAAAGTTTATGAAGAAACTTGCAGAGGCACTTATTAAAAAAAAAAATTAGTATTTAGTATTTAATGCATTTTCATAAGTTGATTATAACAAGCCAAAGATTGTTTTTTGTTATAGATATGGCAATACGAAAAAAGTATATGACAGTTATGAATGAGAATTTGATTGATATGATTCGATAAATGTATTCTGGAGCTTGACGTATGTTTGCACTTTGTTCTCTTAGATAGAGAAAGGATGCAAGGTTTTACGGTAGTTTATAAAAAATAGTAAATAATTCGTGTATAGGTGTTTTTAAACCTATAGTAACATCAAAACTCATTAAGTATTCTTCTATTTTTGCACTTTATTTCTTACGAAATGCTTTAGCAGTGGAATATTTGTCTGCATAGGATAATAAAATATAAATAACCAGAGATAAAAATGAATGATAAATTAAAAGATATTGAAAATCTAAATTTTATTGAAGCCCATAAAATTATATTGCAGATATGTAAAGATAGACTATATCTTTCACTAGACGATATAAGCTTTATTTTAAATTTAAAAAATAAAGAGCTAGTAGAGTCTTTCTTAACAGAGTATGCTCATTTCCATGAAAAAGAATTACTATATATTGAAAATTTTATTAATTCAAATTTAGAACATGAAAACAAAGAATTTTTGTCTGATTTAATCTATTTTGCAACAGATTTTGGTTTAGACATAAATTATAAAAGAATTCTAAAATTTTTAATTATTGAAGTAGAAGATAATAATTTTTTAGTTTTAGCATCCCTTCATTACCTAAGTGAAAATATTAAATTTTTATATATAGACTCCATAATAGATAATTTGATTTATATAAGAGATAATGAAGTTTATCATCAAAACGAACAATTACTGGCAAGCTTAATTCTATTTAGAATCACCCATAAACCCGATTATTTGGTTTTTGTAAAAGAGCTGATTGAACACGATGAAAGCAACCTGGAGTTTTTTAATAATGTTATTAAAGATGATATGTATGATCAAAAATATTTTAATATAAAATATTTTTTAGGAATTTTAAAAACAGGTAATCTCTTTTTAGATTAATATGAACAATCAGCCCTAATAAATCATTAAAAAACATAAATGAGAATTGTAGATTTTATTTTTTACAGGTTTTAGTTATTCTATCATTTACTTTTTTATATAAAAAGATACAAGCAAATAATTGAACGTTATGAAGATGAAGCAGATTCTGCAGTAATAAAAGGAAATATTTGCTTAATAGCCTATTTGGTTTTTACCATTCTTTTCATAGGGCTAACCTTTTATATAATAGCACAAAATTATTAGCAACTGTAACAGATTGGACATTAGGTATTATTGCTGAATCAGCAACTGCATACAGGAGGAAAAAAGGAATACGGGAGAAGACATTATAAATAATTTAAATATATTATGGAACTGATAGACATAAAAATTAGCAGAAGACCAAAGTTGATTACAGGTGTTAAAATAAAAGAAGGAAATCAATGGGTTTTAGTGAATCATAATCTTGTAGATTATGTATTAGACGGATATTCTTTTATTAATAAAAAATATATAAAGAAAGTAGTAGAAGTATCTAAAGAAGTGATTGATTATAAGATAATTAAGATGAGGTATCATGAGAAAATATCCGATTCCTTTTCCGATTTACTACTTGAAAGTTATCAAAGTTTACTTTCAAGCTTTTTAAATACTTCAAAATTAGTTGCATTTGAATTTGAAAGTAGTGAATATTGTATTATTGGAGTAATTACTAAAATAAATGAAAAATCATTTAGAATAAATAAGTTGAGTACAAAAGGCATATTTTTAGGAGAAGAAAATTTTGAATTTAACTCTATAAGGATAATTGATATTGAAACGGATTATTTAAATGCTCTTGAGGGATTTTTAAATGAAAGTAAGAATGAAAAATAAGCTAACTGAAAGGATAAGTTATTCATAATTTGATATACTTCATGAACTATAAAAAAATAATAAAATTTTTAAGTATTCTTCTTTTTTTATGGTTCAGCATACACATCATCTACACTATCATTGATGGAAATAAAGACGAAGGGAAATCAGCTGATATCGCAGTAATTTTAGGAACAACTGTAAATACAGATGGTACTTTGTCTGAACGGTTGGAAAAACGAATGGAATGCGGTTTAAAGCTATACAAAGATGGACGCATAAAAAAGATTATTGTTAGCGGTGGACTTGGAAAAGAAGGCTTTTTGGAAGGTGACAAAATGAAAGAGTATCTGATAGGAAAAGGAATACCGGATTCTTTGATTATTGCAGATAATAAAGGCAATAATACTACAGCTACAGTGGCAAATACACTTCAAATGAGAGATAGTTTGCATTACAACAGTGTTATTGTGGTTTCCCAATATTTTCACGTGACAAGAACCAAAATGCTGTTTAGGAAAGAAGGTTTTGAAAATGTAAGCAGTGTAAGCCCTGATTATTCCGAATACAGGGATTTTTATTCGCTATTCCGGGAATTTTTTGCTTATTATTACGACCGATTAAAATAAGTATGATGGAGCCAATAATAAAAACACTTCCCATGACATGCCTTGTTGGAATACATAAGGAAATGTCGCTGGCGAATAACCAAACCTTTGCACTTTGGAATGCTTTTATGCCCAGACGTAAGGAAATAACAAATAACCTGAATACTGATTTGTTTTCCATGCAAATCTATGATGCCGCCTATTTTGAAAATTTTAGACTAGATAAGAAATTTACGAAATGGGCAGCCATAGCCGTAGATAGTTTTGAAAGTATTCCTGATGGTATGGAAAGTTATACCTTAGAAGGTGGAGAATATGCCGTTTTTACACATAAAGGCGGACCCGAAACCGGAGCAGAAGTATTTGGATATATTTTTAACACCTGGCTTCCCAATTCAGATTATGTACTTGATAGCAGAGAACATTTCGAATTGTTAGGCGACAAATACAAACACGGCGACCCGGAATCAGAGGAAGAAATCTGGATACCCATAAAACCAAAGGTAACTGATAAAACAAAGATAGCCGTAGCTCTTTTTGATAAGCTGGCCGATAGATATCAGGATAAATTTATGGACGTCGGGCTATATGCCGATTCGCTGAATCTGTTTTGCGACAATATTACAAAACCAAATGCCTCAATCCTGGAAATTGCTTGCGGACCAGGTAATGTGACCAAATATTTGCTCGGAAAACGTCCTGATTTTAAAATATTAGGTACCGACCTGGCACCCAAAATGATTGAATTGGCAAAAGCCAATAATCCCTCAGCAACATTCCGGTTAATGGACTGTCGTGATTTGGATAAAGTTTCCAAAACCTACGATGGTATTGTATGTGCTTTTTGCCTGCCTTATCTTTCCAAAGAAGAAACCCAAAAACTCATTGCAGATGCCTACCATAAGCTGGAACAAGATGGCCTGCTTTTTATCAGCACAATGGAAGACAACTATGAAACATCAGGATGGGAAAAAGGAAGTTCAGGCGATGCCATATACATGCACTATTATCCCGCAGATTTTTTACTGACAGCATTACAGACAAACGGATTTACTATCATTGACGAAGGCCGCAAAAAATATGACGGCCCTAAAAAAGTTCCAGTAACCGATTTACTGTTAATTGCTAGGAAGTAAGAGAAAAGAAGAAAAAAGGTCCTAAGGTCCTAAGGAAAAACCTTAGCACCTCAGAACCTCAGCATCTCAGAACCTCAAAAAAACATTTTCCTTTCGGCAAAACAAATATTTTACCGAACTTTGCAATTCACTTCTTTTTAAAAAGAGCAAACAAATATATTTATGGGAATGAATAAAAACACCATTCTGGGCTGGGCAACCTTTGTTATGGTCCTGATGGGGCTGCTGCTAATTGGCTTAGGCATCTTTCGTTATGACGATGTAGCCGGTTGGGGTTTTGGGGCAGTAGGAATAGGCTTTTTTGCCATTGCATGGGTTTTCAGTTCGCTGAAAGGGCGTGTATAAAAAACATACGCGAGTTATCGATAAAAAATCCGCTTTTTAGCGGATTTTTTTATGAATGCACAAGTTTGCCCGGTGTAATACCAAACTTGTTTTTAAAGGCAGTCGTAAAATGCTGTACATACTGATAGCCGCAGTAGGCCGCTACTTCCTTAACCGGTTTATTTTCTTCCAGCAACATGCGTTTTGACTGTTGCATCCTAATTTCATGTAAGTAGCCAAACACAGTGGTACCAAAAAGTATTTTAAAACCTTTTTTGAGTTTAAAATCATTAAGACCCACTTTATGGGCGAGCTCTAAAAGTGAATAAGGTTCTGATATGTTCTGTTCCAACAATTTTTTGGCATAGTAAATCTTTTCTACATCTTCTTTTTTTAGTTTTTCGGAAGTTGGGGTCAATTGTATGCTTTCAAACTGTTCAATCTGAAGCATGAAGAGTTCTAGGATTTTTGATTCCAAGTACAATCGCTTTAAGACACCTTTCCGTTGGCATTGGTTGATTTGCGAAAGGATAAGATTCATCTGCGCTGTTATGGGCATATGGTGCGGACTCAGGCAATTACTGATTTCCTGTTTGTCAATTTGTTTCAGAAACTTATCAATAGTCTTGCTTTCAGAATCAACAAAACGGTTGAAATAGTTTTCTGTAAAATGGATTTCAAAAACCTCGTTGGGTTTTTCCTGTTTGCCGCCCCTAAACTTTCCTTCAAAATTACTGGAATAAAAGAAATTATGCTGTTGAGGTCCGAATGAATAATCAAATTTGGAATTGAGCGATTCTACTTCGGCGCTTCCTGTCAAAGAAAAATGCATCTCAAATACAGAGAGGTCACTTTTGGCAACCAAACAAACTTCCTGATTCAATTGCGAACGCCGACGTAACGTATGTACACCATCAAACCATATTTCTGAAATATCAGTATACCCAATCTTGTTATCAAACAGTTGGGTTTCCTGTTCCACAATATCTGTTAACCCGTCATAAGCTGCATGAAAATCTTTTTCAAAAATAATTTCATCCAAATCGCTATCATTTATGGTAATTCTCATCCTAATCCGTTTTGCGTAAAACAACATCCGTCTTGCGTAACTAAAATAGGCAAGAATAGCAGACATTTGTACAAAGATAATTATTTAGAATCAATCTAAACAAATAAAAATCAAAAATGACAAAAGTACCAAAATGGCTGGGAGATACCATGGAAGTTGTGTATCAGCGATTCATGTATGAAACAGTTATAACCAATGTAGAATATTTAGATGAAAAATTAAAAAGAGTGCGTTTTGAAGGCGATTTCAGAAAGATAAAATTTATGCCGGGCAATGTAGTTAAAGTACGGGTTAATGATACGGAATATCGCCATTATACGCTATCTGCTTTTGATGCCAAAACAGGATTTTGTGAAATTGTATTCTATCTGCACGGCCTGGGACCGGGAAGCAACTGGGCAGAAGGATTAAAAATGGGGGATAGGGCAAAGTTGTTGGGTCCGGGTGGAAAACTTTATTACTCTGAAAACCGGGTAAACCATTTTTTATTTGGCGATGAAACTTCCTTAGGCTGGATGAAATGCATGGAAGAAGAAGCGGAACGCAGAGGCGAATTTTTCTTTGGTTTTGCAGAACTTGATGAATCGCATCACGATTGGGCAGAAAGATTGGGCAGCTCCGTAAAAATTGTAGGCAAATCATCAGAATTTCCCGCTCAGCCTGTTATCGACATTGTAAAGGAATGGGAAGAAGATTTTTGGCTAACAGCAGTAGATACGGTTTTTTATCTGACAGGACGGACAAAATCAATTCAGGCATTCCGAAAGTTTTTGTTGTCAAAAGGAATCAGTAGTAAAAAGATAAAAACAGAACCCTATTGGGCAGATGGAAAAAGCGGGCTGTAACAGCCCGCTAATGTATTTCAGATATTGTTTATTAATGAGCTGAAACGGCTTTCAGTCCTACAATGGAAGCAATCAATGTTACAATAAAAAAGATTCTCCAGAAATTGGCAGGGTCTTTAAAAACAAATATTCCAAGCAATACGGTTCCTACGGCCCCAATACCTGTCCATACAGCATAGGCCGTTCCAAGTGGAAGATTTTGTGTGGCTTTAATCAATAGCGACATACTAATAATACACGCAACAAGAAAACCACCATACCATGCATAAGCTTCATTGCCTGTGGCTTCTTTAGCTTTACCTAAACAAAAGGTAAAAGCAACTTCAAACAATCCGGCAATGATTAATATAATCCAGTTCATAAACTTTTTTCTTTAAAAATTCCATGCAAAGGTCGGTTCTTAGGATGAAAATATTTTTTACAAATGATAAAAAGTGACAGAGGTAGCTGTGGTGTTAGGTTCTGAGTTTCTAAGATACTGAGTTACTAAGTTTTTGTGCTTTTAAGTAAAAGAGAAATTATTAAAATAAGTT
>NZ_LMPW01000015.1:67636-67783 GCF_001423985.1 Flavobacterium sp. Leaf359
TATTCCTTATCATTTGATATGTGCTTCTTAGAATCTGAGTAATTGCTCTAATCTGTGGCGGGAATAGAAAGAGGTGCTAAGTTGCTAAGATACTGAGTTACTAAGTTTTTGTGCTTTTAAGTAAAAGAGAAATTATTAAAATAAGTT
>NZ_LMPW01000015.1:67849-67999 GCF_001423985.1 Flavobacterium sp. Leaf359
CTCTAATCTGTGGCGGGAATAGAAAGAGGTGCTAAGTTGCTAAGGTATTGATTTACTAAGTTTTTGTGCTTTTAAGTAAAAGAGAAGTTATTAAAATAAGTTTTAGCATTCCTTATCATTAGATATAGGCTTCTTAGAATCTGTGTAATT
>NZ_LMPW01000015.1:68039-68835 GCF_001423985.1 Flavobacterium sp. Leaf359
TTCTAATCTGTGGCGGGAATAAAAAAGTTGCTGAGGTTCTGAGGTGCTAAGTTTGTTTTTTTAGATAAAAGAGAAAATGGTTGAAATTAGCATTCTTTCTTATTTTATTTCAGCCCTGATTCGGCTAAGGCTTACTTGTGTAATTCCCAAATAAGAAGCAATATAGCCAAGCTGTATTCTCTGGACAAAATCCGGATTTTCCTCCAACAATTCCAGATAGCGTTCTTTAGCAGACTTGAATAATTTGGAAATAAGACGTTCTTCGGTTTGCACCAAAAGCCGTTCTGCAAATTTGCGTCCCCAGTTTGCTATTTGGATATCTTCAAGAAAAAGCAGCTGCAAGTCATTATTTTTTATTTCATACAATTCGCAATCTTCGAGCAATTCCACACATTCATAACCGGGCAGATTCGCTACATAGCTTTTCATGGAAACAATAGGGTCACCTTCTTTACCAAACCAAAAAGTAATGTCTTTTTCTTCTTTTGGAGCAAATGCCCTCACTATACCTTTTTTGATAAAATAAATAGAAGTTTCGTTTTTATCAGCTTCCAGGAGCGTATGTCCTTTTGATAATCGTATTTCGCTGCTATATCTCAGGATTTTTTGAGCTGCTTCCTGAGAAAGCGGATATATTTGGTTCAGTATTTCGTGAAGTTTCATTTATGATAAATGTTTCTGCAAGGTAAGTTTTTTTCGGAAAAATGGAAAGAGATTAAAAGAGGTACTAAGTTGCTAAGGTTCAAAGGTGCTAAGTTTATGTGTTTTGTGTACCAGAGGAAGTTGTTTAAAAGAA
>NZ_LMPW01000015.1:68877-69058 GCF_001423985.1 Flavobacterium sp. Leaf359
AAGGTGCTAAGATGCTAAGGTTCAAAGGTGCTAAGTTTATGTGTTTGTGTACAAGAGGAAGTTTTTTAAAAGAAATCTGTATAATCATTCCAATCTGTGGCTAAAAGAGTTACTAAGATGCTAAGGTTCAAAGGTGCTAAGTTTATGTGTTTTGTGTACCAGAGGAAGTTGTTTAAAAGAA
>NZ_LMPW01000015.1:69098-166080 GCF_001423985.1 Flavobacterium sp. Leaf359
GAGGTACTAAGATGCTAAGGTTCAAAGGTGCTAAGTTTATGTGTTTGTGTACAAGAGGAAGTTGTTTTAAAAGAAATCTGTATAATCATTCCAATCTGTAGTTAAAAAAGGTGCTAAGTGACTAAGCTACTGAGTTACTAAGTTTGTTTTATATGTAAAAGAGAATTTATTTAAGTCAGTAGGGCAAATCAATTTACCATAAAACTTGTGCATGGTCATTTAAAACAGCAGAAAGACGTTAATTTTGTTGTAAAAGAATTGTCCCAAATCCAATGATGAAAGAAAAAGCTTATTTTTGAAAGGCTTATATAATTTTAAACCGTTACTGAATTGATGAAAATTACTTCTCTTATTGCTCTATTCTTATTTGCAGTTCAGCTTGCTTTCAGCCAGTCTGAAAACCCAGTGCATGGAAAGGTAACCACCGAGGGTTTTCCAACTGCCGGAATTGAAGTTATCAATCAAACAAGCGGTTCAGTGGTTGTGACAGATGCTTCGGGAAAATTTTCTATCAAGGCAAAAGTTGGCGATGTTCTGATTTTTGCAGGAAAAAATTATACATCCAGAAGGGTTACTCTTAATCAGAAAGATTTTGGAAAAACGGGTGTTGAAACAAACATGAACCAGGAAGCGATACAGTTGGTAGAAGTAGAGATTAAAAAAGAAGTAGATGATGTGAAACCAGAACCTCCGGCTGTAGCTCCACTGCGTTCGGTAGATAATATACTGAATTCTCCAACGAATATGATGGTCTACAACGGTGCCATAATTCACGGTCTTGATTTTGTAGCCATAGGTAAAATGGTTGGAAATCTTTTCAAGGGTAAGAAAAAAGACAAGGTAATATCCAACATAGAAATGAAGGAATATATTTCTGATAATTTCAATAAAGACTTTTTTCTCAATACTTTACAATTAAAAGAAGATGAAATAGAAATTTTCCTTGAATTCTGTTATGCCGATGCTAAGACGTCAACTCTTATCAATAATAATAACGTATTGGAAATAACCGATTTTTTGATTTCAAAAAAAGAAGAATTCAGAAAACTAAAAAACTAAGGCAACCCAATAAGTAAAAATCCAGTTCTTTTTTAAGTCTTGCCCACACCTAATAATATCTTTGCGGCTCTGCGCCTTTGCGAGATATTTTCACGCAAAGGCGCAGAGCCGCAACTATAAATTAAATTTAAAATGAGAATACTATCCGTAAGGCAAGAGCCTGAATATAAAGACATAGCCATAAAATACCTTCAGCAAAGCTGGCCTGAAGTTTCACCTATCATGTATGAAGACTGTATTTCAAACTGCATTGGTGCCGAACAATTTCTGCCACAATGGTATCTGTTGGAAAAAGACAATGAAATAATAGGCTGCGCAGGATTGATAACCAACGATTTTATCAGTCGCGGAGATTTGTATCCCTGGATTTGCGCCTTATACATTGATGAAGAACATAGAGGAAACAATTATGCAGCCCTGCTTTTAGAAAAGGCAAAACAGGATACGAAAACTGGCGGATTCAAATACCTGAATCTGTGTACCGACCATGTTGGTCATTACGAAAAATATGGTTTCCGATACATTGGACAAGGTTACCATCCCTGGGAAGAAGAATCGAGAATCTATCAGATAGAAGTATAAAGGAGGGCAATATTTTACCCTGATAATTTCTGTTGAGGTGTTTTTTGCTTTCTTTCTATTTCCGACTATCTTTGTAGCTTGTGAACACGAATTAACGTATAAAATAAATAAAACTCATGTCAGACGATAAGAAGGTAATTTTTTCGATGCAGAAAGTAAGCAAGACTTACCAAAGCAGCGACAAACAGGTATTAAAAAATATATATCTTAGTTTCTTTTACGGAGCTAAAATCGGTATTCTCGGACTTAACGGTTCGGGAAAATCTTCCTTATTAAGAATCATCGCCGGAGTAGATAAAAACTATCAGGGTGATGTGGTTTTTGCACCGGGTTATACCGTTGGTTATTTAGAGCAGGAGCCGCAACTGGATGAAAACAAAACCGTAATTGAAATTGTAAGAGAAGGTGTGGCTGAAACCATGGCTGTTTTAGACGAGTTCAACAAAATCAACGACCAGTTCGGATTACCGGAAGTTTATGAAGATGCAGACAAAATGCAGAAACTGATGGACCGTCAGGCTGAACTTCAGGACAAGATTGACGCTTTGGGTGCCTGGGAAATCGATACCAAGCTGGAAATAGCTATGGACGCATTACGTACTCCGGAACCGGATACACCAATTAAAGTGCTTTCAGGAGGAGAAAGAAGACGTGTGGCATTATGCCGACTTTTATTGCAACAACCGGACGTACTTTTGCTGGATGAGCCTACCAACCACTTAGATGCTGAATCCGTATTGTGGTTAGAGCAGCACCTTGCACAATATTCCGGAACCGTAATTGCCGTAACCCACGACCGTTATTTCTTAGATAATGTTGCCGGTTGGATTTTGGAATTGGATAGAGGTGAAGGTATTCCGTGGAAAGGGAACTATTCTTCATGGCTTGACCAGAAATCAAACAGAATGGCACAGGAAGAGAAAGTGGCTTCCAAAAGAAGAAAAACATTGGAGCGAGAGTTGGAATGGGTACGTCAGGGAGCCAAAGGCCGCCAGACCAAACAAAAAGCGCGTTTGCAAAACTACGACAAGCTTTTAAACGAAGACCAAAAACAACTGGATGAAAATCTGGAAATCTATATCCCGAACGGACCTCGTTTGGGAACAAACGTAATTGAGGCTAAAGGCGTAGCAAAAGGCTATGGCGACAAGCTTTTATACGAAGATTTGAATTTTACTTTGCCACAAGCCGGAATTGTGGGTATTATTGGGCCAAACGGTGCCGGTAAGACCACTATTTTCAGAATGATTATGGGCGAGGAAACTCCGGATAAAGGAGAGTTTACTATTGGAGAAACGGTTAAGATTGCTTACGTAGACCAAAGCCACTCTAATATTGACCCTAATAAATCTATCTGGGAAAACTTCTGCGATGGACAGGAATTAATCATGATGGGAGGAAAGCAGGTAAACTCAAGAGCCTACCTGAGCCGATTTAACTTTGGAGGAAGCGACCAGAATAAAAAAGTAAGTACGCTTTCCGGTGGAGAAAGAAACAGATTGCATCTGGCAATGACCCTAAAAGAAGAAGGAAACGTATTGCTTCTGGATGAGCCTACCAACGATTTGGATATTAATACGCTTCGTGCTTTGGAAGAAGGTCTTGAGAATTTTGCAGGCTGTGCAGTGGTTATTTCCCACGACCGTTGGTTCCTGGACAGAATCTGTACACACATTCTTGCTTTCGAAGGAAATTCTGAAGTTTATTTCTTTGAAGGAAGCTTCTCTGATTATGAAGAAAATAAGAAAAAACGCCTGGGTGGCGACCTGACACCAAAACGTATCAAGTACAAAAAATTAATACGAAATTAAAAAGTAACAAAATCTCGGTTCATACCGGGATTTTTTCATTATATAAGTATATTTGGATAAAAATTATCTATGCCCCGAAGTAGAATAATTTCATATGTTCTTATCTCATTATTTTTTTACAATCAGTCCTTTTCACAGGAGAAAGACTCATTAAACAAAGTAAGGGTTAAGATTTATGATCTCATATGCAAAGCAGATGGCCTACTCATAGACCTGAAATATATGGAATCGCTGCAGGTTTCAAAACAGGCTCTCAATCTGGCTTACAAAAACAAGCAATATGACTATGTTGCGATGTCCTACAATACTATTGCCGGTTGCCATGAAGAGCTTTTGAATACGAAAATGGCTCTTGCTTATTATAATAAGGCACTCCAATATTCACTGAAGACCAAAAATGACACCATAAAAGATTGGATTCATAACAATATTGGCAACATCTACAATTTTGTAATTAAAGATTACGATAAAGGAATCTACAATTATAAAAAATCATTACAATACGCCAATAAAGGAAAAGATACCACAGAGATTATCTTTACTGAAATGAACCTGGCCTGGGCTTATTTCAATAAAAAAGATTTTGAACAGGGTTATCCCTATGTTAAAGATGTTGAAAAGCATCTGGATAAATATGGCGATATAGAATCGAGAGTGATTGTAAACAATCTCTTAGGAATGTATTACAGCAATAAGGGAGATGCCAGGCGGGCCGGTTTTTATTTCAGGACAGCAATTGATTACGGAATCAGATACAAACAACAAAATGCTCTGGCAGATGCTTATGCCGAATATTCAAAACACCTGTATGAAATAAAAGATTATAAAAATGCGTATCTGAATAAAGTCAACTATGAAAAGCTGAAAGATGATTTGCACAATCATGAAAAAATGAAAAGTGCCCAGATAGCAGGTGTTCAGATTGAATTGGATGAATCAAGAAGAAAAATTGATAAAATTGAACTCGAAAAATATGCGCAGCAGGAAAATCTGAAAAATTCCAAAATCATCGTTATACTATTCCTGGCTATCCTTATCATTTTACTTCTGTTGCTTTATACTTTCTATAAAAACAGTATCTACAGAAAAAAAGTCAACCAGCAGCTTTTGGAAAGTAATGCCGAATTAAAAATTGCAAAAGACAAGGCCGAAGAATCTTCCAAATTAAAAAGCCAGTTTATTTCTACGGTAACCCACGAATTGAGGACTCCTTTGTATGGCGTCATAGGAGTTACCAATTTAATTCTGGACGAACATAAAGAATTGGAAAATAGCCCGCATATCAACTCTTTAAAGTTTTCGGCGCGTTATCTTCTTTCGCTTGTCAATGACCTGCTTCAGATTCATAAAATAGAAGATAAGAAAATTGTTTTGGAGGAATTACCGCTCAATATTATGGATGAAATTGAAAAGGTCAAGGAAGCCTTACAGTTCATTGCCATCAAAAACAAAAATAAAGTACTCATTGATGTAGGTATAGAAATACCGGAATATCTGATAGGCGATAAGCTGCGTTTGTCACAGATTTTGGTAAATCTTACCAGCAATGCCTTAAAATTTACACAAAACGGAACTATACGATTAACCGCAGCATTGGTGAAAAAGGTAGGCAATATACATCACATCAAATTTGAGATTGTGGATAATGGCTGTGGGATTGCGATAGAAAACCAGAACAAAATTTTTGAAAAATTTGTACAGATAGACCGGAAGGAAGGAGATTATCAGGGAACAGGGCTTGGCTTGTCTATCGTAAAACGTCTTTTGGAGCTTTTAGGAAGTACGATTCAACTGCAAAGTAAGGAAGGTGAGGGCACAACAGTAACATTTATTATTCCTTTTGAATATGATGCCAATGCCACAAAATCTTATATTGAAAACATAGATGTTGATACGACCAATAGTTCTTCCTATAAAATTCTGGTGGTAGAAGACAACAAAATCAACCAGATGGTGACCAAAAAAATCATTGAGAAAAACAATTACAAATGCGTTGTTGTTGATGACGGTTATGCCGCTCTTGAAATTCTTGACAAGGAAAATTTTGATGCTATCCTGATGGATATTAATATGCCGGTCATTAACGGATTTGAAACTACACGAATGATTCGCGACAAAGGTATTGACATTCCTGTAATTGCGCTTACTGCATTTGATAAGGATGAAATTACAGACGAAGCCAAATTGTCCGGAATGGACGACATCCTCATAAAACCATTTGAACCTCTGCGTTTATTTCAGATTATTAACAGCCAGATTGCTAAACATGTACATTAGCTTATCTGAAATTGATTTCGGCATAAATCGGAAGGTGGTCAGATGGATAACGGCAATCTTTTGAATCGCTCAATGTGGCAAATTTGACAACTTCCATCGTATTCCTGTTGATAAAAATATAGTCAATTCTTGTAGTCACCGGCTTATTAAATTCAAAAGCATTAAAAGTACCTTCGGGACCAAATACAATGCCTCTGCATACTTTTTGGGCATCGTCCATTTGTTCCTTAATCAATTGCAATGGTTGCGTATCAGCTTCAAGGTTGAAATCGCCGGTAAGGACAACAGGAAGATTGTCTCTGTTAATTTTTCTGATTTTTTCTAAAATAAGTTTAGAACTTTCGGCTCTGGCAATATCACCAACATGGTCAAAATGCGTATTGAATACCCATACTTTCTTTTTGTTTTTCTTGTTTTGGAACAAACCGTAAGTGCATACTCTGTTGTAGGCCGCATCCCAACCTTTTGATGGTTTTTCAGGAGTTTCAGACAGCCAGAAAGTGTTTTCTTCCAAAAGTTTGAACTTATCAGAGTTATAGAAAATAGCACTATGTTCCCCTTTTGATTTTCCATCGTCTCTGCCTTTCCCAATAAAACCATAACCGGTTAGCGTACTGTCAATATAGCTCATCTGTTGCGGTAATGCTTCCTGTACACCCATAAAATCCGGCATATAGAATTTCACCTGGTCTGTCAGGAATTCTTTTCGTTTTGACCATTGGTTATCGCCATCACTTTGGGTATCGAGACGGATGTTGTAGCTCATGATTTTAAGGTCTTGAGAAAATGTTACCTGACTTGCAAGCAGAAGAAAAAGAAAAACAGATTTCATGGTATGAGGAGATTATATCAGAAATACAAATTTAAGACAAAAAACGCTGGTTAATACCAGCGTTTCTTATTCTTTTTTGAGGCATCCGATTTTCTCGAATTATTTCCTTTAGATTTATTTTTATGACGGAAATCAGGTTTTGCATCCGGATTAGGTTCTTCTTCGTCTTTCCACGGATAGGGATGGTCGCCAATTGTTTTGACATTGACTTTGATGAGTCGCTGAATATCTTTCCAGTAGACTTCTTCGTCTTTGGAACAGAATGATATGGCAATACCACCATTTCCGGCACGTCCGGTTCTTCCAATTCTATGCACGTAGGTTTCCGGAACGTTAGGAAGATCAAAATTGATGATGTAAGGCAGCTTGTCAATATCGATTCCTCTTGCCGCAATATCGGTAGCAACAAGCACACCAACTTCCTTACTCTTAAAACTGTCCAATACGCGCTGTCTGGCATTTTGTGATTTATCACCATGAATGGCTTCAGCAGCTACGCCCTGTTTTCTTAGCGCTTTGACAACGTTGTCAGCACCGTGTTTGGTTCTGGCAAAAACAAGTACATCAGAAATTTTTTCATTTCGGATTAAATGGTATAATAATTTTCGCTTGTCAGTTTTATGAACAAAATAAATACGCTGTTCTACAGTTTCAGCTGTTGTTGACGGAGGAGAAACGGAAACATATTCCGGTTGGTTCAGAAAAGTTTCAGCCAATTCGCGGATAGCCATTGGCATAGTAGCCGAAAATAAAAGCGTCTGCCTGTTTTTTGGAGTAAGCTTTACTATCTTTTTCACATCATGGATAAACCCCATGTCAAGCATCTGGTCGGCTTCGTCCAGAACCAGGGTATGAAGGTGGTCAAGATTGATAAAACCTTGTTTGTGAAGGTCGAGCAATCTTCCCGGTGTAACGATTAGGATGTCAACGCCTTTTTTTAGGAGTTCTACTTGTGGCACTTGCGAAACACCACCAAAAATGGTTAGCTGTACCAGATTGGTATATTTTGCATAGGCGTCAAAACTTTGTCCTATTTGTACGGCCAATTCGCGGGTAGGCGTAACAACGAGCGCCCTGATTTGTTTTGTTTTCTTAGCGGAACCTACAATACGGTGCAAATGATGGACAATAGGAATAGCAAAAGCACCGGTTTTTCCGGTACCGGTTTGTGCACAGCCTACCAAATCATTTCCGGCCAGTATAATCGGGATGGATTTTTCCTGGATAGGAGTGGCTTCAATGTAGCCAAGTTCGTGAACGGCTGTTTGTATACTTTTAGAAAGAGATAAATCTTCAAATAACATAAAATCAAATTTAATAGTTGCATTAATTGCAAATATGCGGCAAAGATAGTCTTTAATTATTAAACGGATTCCTTTTGTTTTTTACCTCCCAAAAAGAACAAAGCCCCAATAATTGGAGCTTTGAACCCTATTAACCAAAAATAAAACAAACCAACATGCAACTACTCATGTTTTTTTCTATAGGCGATATAAAATACCTGCGGCAGGACAGTCAATGAAAAAATCATACAGAAAAGCAGGCCGCCTACAATCATAATGGCTAAAGGTTTTTGGATTTCGGAACCCATCCCTGATGAAAGCGCCGCAGGTAATAGACCCATGGAACCCATCAGCGCAATCATCACAATGGGACGAATTCTGCTGTAAACACCTTCGGAAATGGCTTGCTTTAAAGGCATTTTAGCCCGAAGATTATCTTTCATGACGGCAATCAAAATGATTCCGTTAATAGTGTTAACTCCAAAAAGGATAATAAAACCAATACCTGCGGAAATCCCGAAGATGGTTCCTGTCATCCATAACGAAAGGAAACCTCCCGCAAAGGCATACGGAATCGTACTGGTTGCAATCAATGTGTCTTTCATGTTTCCAAAATTGAAATACAGCAGGAACAGTATAAATAATAATACCACCGGAACAATAATTGCTAATTGTTTGGAAGCACGTTCCTTACTTTCGAATTCACCGGCCCATTTCATGGTGTTTTCTTTCGGAAGCTTGACTTCGGCAGCTACTTTTTTCTGGGCTTCTGCGATAGTACTGCCCAAATCACGTCCTTCAATACTGAAACCAATGGCAATGTAACGGCTGTTACCTTCTCTGTAAATAAAGGTTGGCCCGGTTTGATAGCTGACCGTTGCAATTTCACGCAGCGGCACTTTTTTACCGTCCATCGCAGGAATCAGGATATTTTCTATTTTTTCTTTAGAGTCTCTGTATTCTTTTTCAAAACGGATTCTAACATCAAACATACGTTCGTTTTCATAGAATGTAGTTGCCGCCTGACCGCCAATTGTCATCGCAATTACTGCCTGAGCATCAGAAGTTTTTACGCCATAGCGCGCCATTTTTGAATCATGCAACTGGATTCGCAATTCCGGCAGCCCAATATTTTTATACACATTCACATCTTCAATACCTTTTACAGGAGCAATTGATTTGGCTACCTTATTGGCATATTCTTCCAGTTTGAACAAATCATCACCAAATATTTTGATAACCAACGGACTTTTTACTCCGGCTACATATTCTTCAACATTATCCTGAATTGGCTGACTGAACCCGAAATTGATACCCGGATATTCTTCAAGCTTTTCTTTGATTTCAGCAATCAGGTCTTCTTTTGAAATTTTCCTTTTCCATTCGTTCTGGTGGTTCAGTTCCATGTGAAATTCAATGTTGAAAAAGCCGGTTGGATCGGTTCCGTCATTTGGCCTTCCGGTTTGGGAAAGGATGAATTTTACCTCGTCAAATTTCTGGAGCTTCGTTTTCATTTCTTTGGTGAGACGTACGGATTCATCAAGATTGATGCTGTTTGGTAACGTAGCGCGAATATAGATGGCTCCTTCATTCAGTTTAGGAATAAACTCTGAACCATAGAACATAAATCGTCCAAAGCAAATGGCAAGCAGGATTGCAAAACCATATACGGTAGCCCTGCGATGCTTTTCGCTCCACTGGAACATTTTATAAAGATTCTCTCTAAAGAATCGGGAAATCCTGTTTTCCTTTTCAACAATGTTTTTGGTTAGCAGCACCTTGCACATCGCTGGAACATAAGTAAGGCTCAATATCAATGAACCTACTAAAGCATAGCCCAAAGTAAATGCCAACGGCGAGAACATTTTTCCTTCTACTTTCTGGAAAGAGAAAATAGGCAACAAGGCAACGATTAATATGATTAGGGCAAAGAAAATATAGGTTGCCACGCTTCCCACACTTTTTTTGATAAGTCCCATTTTTGACATATTGTTGAAACGCTGCATTCCCACCTTATGCGCTTTCTTTTCGAGCGAGACAAAAACCTGTTCCACAATGACGAGCGTTCCTTCCAGCAGCAATCCAAAATCAAGCGCACCCATAGAAATCAGGTTGGCCGGAAGTCCCTGTATGCGCAACATGATGATGGCAAACAAAAACGAAAGCGGAATTACAGAGGCAACAATAACGGTCGTACGCCAGTTGTACATGAAGATGAAAACAATTAGCGAAACGAGCAATACACCTTCAATCAGGTTTTTTGTAACCGTATGGACGGTGGTGTTGACCAATTCGGTTCTGTCTATAAAAGATTCAATGGTTACACCTTTTGGTAAGATTCTTTCATTCAGTTCGTCGATTCGGGTTCTTAGGTTGGCAATGACTTCACTAGGATTTTCTCCGCGAAGCATGACAACGATTCCCTCTACCAAATCGTCATTATTGTCTAATCCTACTTGTCCTAATCGGGGTTTAGAACCAATTTTTACTTCTGCGACGTGTTTTACCAGAATAGGAGTAGAACCTTTTACTTCAATCAGTATGTTTCCGATATCGTCAATATTGTCCAGTAAGCCTACACCACGCACTACATAAGCCTGGTCACCACGCTGTATGACATCACCACCCACATTGATATTGCTTTTGGAAACCGCTTCATAAACGTCAAGAGGCGAGAGGTCATAGTTGACAAGTTCTGTCGGATTGATTTTTATTTCGTAGATTTTTTCTTCTCCACCAAAACTTACTACGTTAGCAACACCCGGAACCGAAACCAATTCCCGTTCAATTACCCAGTCCTGTATGGCAGTAAGTTCTTTTATAGGCAGGTCGCCCTTTACAACATAACGGAAAATTTCGCCGGTGGCACCATAAGGCGGGTCAATCTCAGCATCGGCTCCTTCGGGAAGGCTAACACTTGCCATTCTGTTGGAGGCATATTGTTGGGCATAAAAATCGTCTACGTCCTCATTAAAAAGAACCGTAACAACAGACAATCCGAAAAGCGAAATGGAACGAACCTCCGCTTTTTTCGGGATGGTATTCATCTGCTTTGAAATGGGCAGGGTGATGAATTTTTCTACTTCTTCGGCACTTCGTCCCGGCCATTGCGTGATGATTCGCGCTCTTGTGTTGGTGACATCCGGAAATGCCTCAATAGGAGTGTGCATATAACTTATGATTCCTCCGGCAAACAACAACACGGTTGCAAAGAATACGATAAGCGAATTTTTGAGCGAGAACGCTACTATACTTTGTACTAGCTTTTGCATTGTAATGTTATTTTAGGCTTTCATAAATCAGTAGCTGATTTTTAGAAATAATTTTTTCATTTTCCTGGATTCCCTTGTCGAAATAAACGACCTCCCTGTTTTTAGTTACAGGGTCTACCTGTCTGATTTCAAGATTGCAATCGTCTTTGTAGACAACCAGAAAATTTTGATTGTCGTCAAAAATCACAGCTTTTACCGGTACCGCAAGTAAGGATTCAGCAGAAGCGTTGGATTTGTTCAGGATAATATCAGCAGACATGCCCGGTTTTAGCTTCAAGTCGGTATTTTTCATCACGATTCGTGCTTTTAAGACATGTTCTTCAGCATCGAATACTTGTGATAAAGCCGAAATTTTTCCGCTAAAGACTTCATCCGGATAAGCCAATGTTTTGATTTTTACCTCCATATTTTCTTTGATATTCTGCATGTCCGTTGCATAAATATTAACCATAACCCAAACCTCATTCAGGTCGGATATGGTAAACAGGGGTTCGCTGCCTGAAGAAATCTGCATTCCTGAGCTCATGTTTTTGGCAACTATAAAACCATTGGACGGAGCCTTGATTTGGAACACAGATTTTTCAGGACTAGCACTATACAATGCCAGGTTACTTTTTATGTTTTCAAGTGAAGCTTTCAGCACTTTGACTTCGCTTTCTGCCTGAATAAGGTCTTTTTGGGATGCAATCCCGTCTTCAAACATTGATTTCACGGAGGCAAGCTGTCGCTGTGCTACAGCCAATTGTGATTCAACCGATTTATTTTCAGATTGTAATCCGTTAAGTTCCGTACTTTTAATTTCGGCCAATACCTGTCCTTTTTTGACATAATCGCCCAAAGAGAAATAAGTGTTGGTTACCACGCCATTAATGAGGCTTGTAAACTGTATCACATTATCAGAATTGTAAGTAACATTTCCGGTCAGCGTAAAAGTTTCTGAAACGGGTTCTCTTTTTATTTCTTCAATGGTGACTTTCTTTTTAAGGTCGTCGTTGAGACAGAATTTTTCGTTTTTTTCAGTAACAGTTTCTTTTTCGTTACAACTGAAAAGCAACGCTAATGGCATTAAATAGATATATTTCATGATATGTGTTTTCTGAATTAGAGAAGATTAAAGCTCTTTGCCTATTACAAACTGCAGTTCCTCAAAATGTTCATTCAGTTCTTTTTTAGAATCCAGAATGATGGTTTTGTTTTCGAGATAAGCATTGACAAAGTCCAGATATTCCAGCATGCTGGTGTTTCTCAAGGTGAAGTTTTTCTGATGGCTTTCCAAAAGCAGGTCTAAGTCTTTTTCATAAGAGGCCTCGATATTTTCGTATAATCTTTTGGATACGACCAAATCTTCATAAGCCTGAATGACTTCATTCTGTGCCTGATTGTTTTTTTCTTCTTTCATATACTGGCTTTTTTGGATTTCTATTTTGGCAGATTTGATGTTTCCCTGGTTTCTGCTGAAAAAGGGAAGGTCTATGGCAAATCCCACACCCACAAAGTCATTCATGATGTTTCCACCTCTGTCATAACTGGCTAATAAAGTGACATCAGGTGTGCGTTGTGACAATTCATATTTATATTTCCGGTTATTGTATTTCTCTTCAAGAACCGATGCCTTTACATCCGGACGGCTTTCCAAAGCAGCAGATGCCAGTTCAGCAAGATTGATATTGGCTACTTTATCCAAATCCGGTACGAATTTGTCTATGCTTATTTTAAGATAGCTTTGCGGAGGAAGGTTCATCAGCGTTTTGAGTTCTTTTTGGAGCTGGTTGTTTTCTTTTTGCAAATCGCTTAATTGTTTTACAAATTCGAGTTCGGAGGCTTTCAGACGGATGAATTCGCTTTTGCTGATATTCCCTTGTTTCGCCTGATTGGAATAGGCAGTAAGAAGTTTTTGGATAGAAGTCAGTTGCTTTTTATACAGGTTCTGTTTTTCCTGAGTATACTGTAACTGCGTCAGGTTGTTTCGGAATTCGACTTTTAGAATACGCAGGAAGTCCTGAAAATATTCCTGTGCAATTTCTACGCCTACTTTTTCCATTTCAATCTGCTTCTTTCTTTTTCGTGCGGTATAGATGAGTTGTTCCAAACCAACAGTTACTTCAGAAGTTTTTCCCCAATTTCCAAAAATGGGAGGAAGCTGTTCTGATTTTGCATTTGACCATAAGTTGATTTCACCCACTTCCAAACGCGGATTCGGCCACAATCTGGCCTGGATTACCTGAGCTTCTGCCTGGTCGATATTCAGCTTTTCAGACAGCAGTCTCAGGTTGTTTTTTAGAAAAATAGTTTCGGCTTCAGCTCTGGAAACCGATATGGTATCTCTTGCTGTAGTATTCTGTGCTTTGCCGGATAGGCAAAAGCTTGTAAAAATGGCGGTAAAAAAAATGCGTTTCAATTTGAGTCTATTTTATGACTGCAAATCTATATCGCAAAGATTATAGCCCTATTTGAGCCGCATTAGAAGTAGATTAATCCAACATTAGAAAACGATTAGAGTTTTGGGAACAGTAGTGTAATACGGGTTCCGGAGTTTTCTTCTGAATGAATTGCAAACTGTATGTTGTTTTGTTTAAAAATAATAGTTGCCAGTGAAAGTCCAATACCGCTTCCTTTGATATTGCCTACATTTTTGCCACGATAAAAGGTCTGCTGTATGTAGTTCAGGTCTTCTTTTAGAATACCTTTCCCATAATCCTCTATTATAATTTGAAGTTGATTGTTCACCTCTGAAAGTGAAATTTTTATAGGATTTCCTTCTGAATATTTTACGGCATTTTCTATCAGATTGTACAATGCCAGCCTGATTTGTACTTCATTACCTTTAACAGATAGCAATTCCTCATTTTTTACGTCTAAATCAATACCGATTTCCTGCTTTTCGTGTGTTTCAAAAATCTGGTCGTTGATGTCCCAAACGGTTTCATCAATACGGAAAGTTTCATTTTCCTGATGGATAGTTTTCAGTCCGGAAAGCATCATGAGATTGTTTAGTATTTCTTCGATATGGTAGACATTTTCCAATGCCTCCGAAGTTACTTTTTGGTATTCTTCCGGCGTTCTGTCCTTTTGGGCAAAAACTTCCAGATTTCCGGAAATTGAAGCTAAAGGCGTTTTAAACTCGTGTGAAACGTAGTTGATAAAATTCTTTTGTATGGCAAAAGTATCCGAAAGACGGCTCAAAAGATTGTTGAATGTGGCTATCAGTTCCTGTACTTCGTCATTTGTATTAGAAGATAAAATAGGGTCATCTAAGGAGCTTAATTCCATCGAATTAACCTGGTTGATAACATTTGTAATTGGGCGATACGCAATATTGGAAAGTAACCGGCTTAGGAGGAAAATCAAAAATAGTCCACCAAATAAAACGACAATCATAATAACCAGCAATCGGTTGGTTTGCGACTTGAATACTTCGCTTTTTGTTTTTACAAATACCACAAAATCTCCCTGGTTGTCATTATAAAAGATTCCGTAATAAAAGTGGTTGTTGGACTTAAAGCTAAGTTTTTTGTTTTTGCGGATAAAGTTAAGATTCGTAGGATTTATGTTCCTGTCGGCTTCCTTTTCACCATAAACAATAACATTATTGAGGTCGTAAACCCGAACGATATCATTTTGGATATTCTCCTCAAATTGTTCTTTAATAGCGGAGTGTTCGTAGTGCGGGAGTTCATCTTTTTCAAGATAATAGATGGCAGAGAGCAGGCAGGTTTTCTGCAATTCTTTAAAGACAACCTTTTCAGAACTGTTGTAGAATGCAAAATAAATCAAAACCGACGCGATAATGAAAACAAATCCAAAAGTAAGGGATGAGATTAACGTTAAGCGGTTTCGGATTTTCATAAACTATTCTTTGAGCATGTAGCCGGTTCCTTTGATGGTATGGATGAATTTATGCTGGTTTTCGTCAATTTTGTTTCTAAGATAAGAAATATATACGTCTACCACATTCGTATTATTGTCATAATGGATGCCCCAAACGGCATTTAGGATTTGTGTTCTGGAAACGACCTTGTTCTTGTTCTCCAATAAAAACAAAAGCAGTTTGTATTCTCTTGGCGACAAATCAATAGGCTGGTCATTTTGAAAAACGGAATGCTCGTCAAGATTGACCGTCAGGTTATGGCAAAAATAAACCTGTTCTTTTTCTTTATAATTGAATTTGGTTCTTCTTGTCAACGCATTTATCCTCGAAATCAATTCTTTGAAATGAAAAGGCTTAACCAGATAATCATCAGCCCCGCTATCTAAGGCAGCTACTTTATTGTCTGCATCATCCAGCGCACTCAATACCAGAATAGGGGTATGGTTTTTTTTGAATCGGATGAGTTTCGTAAGCTGTATTCCATCTATGCCGGGCAGCATAATATCCATCAGGATGATATCCCATTCGTTTTCCGACACCATTTCGCGTGCAATTTCTCCGGTAACGGCAAGGGTAACGGAAAAACCGTTTTCTTCCAGTCCCTTGATTACAAAATCGCTGATTCGTTTGTCGTCTTCAATGAGAAGTATATTCATCTATTTTTCTATTTCGCTCTTGGCTTTCATAAAATCGGTTACAAGATAACCTATTAATTTTCCAACCAGATGGCTATTTTTGGAATCTCCCAAATCAGGAGCTCCTTCGCAAATATGGAGATAGCACGCATTTGGGTCCTGGCTGAAAAAATGGATAAACTGACGTACTTCTTCTACAGAAAAGCCGCTCAATGTCATCGCGCTGCTTGGTATTCCGGGAATGGAATCCAAATCAATTTCGATACCGTAAAAGTCATTTCGGATAAACGAATACGCTCTTTCCATTTCCAATCTGAAATCTTTTTCTTTGCGGATGTTGATTTCGTCATAGGTATTGATTCGAACCCTGTCTTCCAGTTTTTTTATTTCATGCAGCACACTTTTGGAGGTATAGCTTTCGTGTAGCCCAAAAACAAAATATTTTTTCAGAAAGCCTTCTTCATACGCATACGAAAAACCGTTGCCGCTGTGTCTTCCTTCCAATATTCTGAAATCGGAATGGGCGTCAAAATTAACTGCATTGATGGCTTTTCCTTTGGCAAGAGCAGTTCCTTTGATATTTCCATAGGCATTGTTATGTCCGCCACCTATAATAATCGGAATTTTTCCGGCTTTAACGATATTGAAAATAATATGCGAAACTTCCTTGTCAATCTTTTCTACTACTTTGGAAAGCTGTTTGCGTTCTTCAATAATATTAAAATCCAGATTTTCTACTTCTTTCATTTCTTCGGCCACATCCAAATGGCCCAGGACTAAAATCTGGTTGCCTTTGCTAAAGCGGTTGTGCTGGATATTGGCAATGCTTTTTATAGTACTTTCCCAGGCAGAAGCAGCTCCCGGTCGTCCGTAATTGGCCCGTACGCCAATGTCTTCCGGAATTCCGAACAACACAAATTTCGCATCGGAATTTTTTAGGTATTCTGAAGCATCCGCCCCTTTTGGGATGGTCTGCATTTTTTCGCCAAATTTGACCTCACCGCTTCGAAAATTAGTTACTCTTGCTAAATCGTGCACAGTGAAGGGAATAAGCTTTTCCATAAAAAATATTTAGGTTCAAAAATAATATAATTATATAAACTTACGTTAAGTGTCTTATAAATCCCCCAAAAAATTATTTAATTTGTTTAAACCATTACCACTACTATTATGGAAAATCAAAAAAGCAATTCGAGCTTAAAAGCGATTATCGTCGTTTTGGCAATTCTGCTCGCGGGGAGTTTAGTCTACATGTACAAAATGAGCAGCGATGCAAAATCTACAGAAACTCTTTTAGTCAAGGACAAAGAGACTGCAATGAATGACCTCGCCGCTCTGAAAACCAAATTAGATGCTGCTATCGCAGAAAACACATCCATATCGGATGAGCTGATTGCAGAAAGAGAAAAAGTTGTCAAACTGATGGCTGACCTCGAAAAATCAAAAGGAGACGTGGCTTCTCTGAAAAAATACCAAAGCCAATACAATGCTCTTAACGCCAAATTTAATGCATTAGCGAAAGAAAACGGATTACTGAAAAATCAGAATTCGCTTTTAGCTTCCAAAAATGACAGTATTTCTATGGCCTTAGGAGAAGCTAAGAGATTTAACGACACATTGGTCATTCAAAATGAAAATCTGGCCAAAACCGTTGAAAAAGCTTCGAAGCTAACAGTAATGAATTTAAGAACTGAAGCCATCAAAGAAAGAAGTTCAGGAAAACAGGTTGTAACCGAAAGAGCAAGAAGAGCGGATAAGCTTAAAGTTTGTTTTGCTATTGCGCAAAATGAGGTTGCCAAATCAGGAAACAAGCTGTACTACGTTCAAATCATCGACAGCAAAAACAACGTGTTAGGTGAGAAAAAGACAGAAGCTTTTGGTGATATGTCATTGACTTACAGCTTCACAACTACAGTGGCCTATGAAAATAAAGCAGTAGATGTCTGCGAATTTTTGGATGGCAATGGCGTAGATTTTGAAAAAGGCACCTACTTTGTAAATATTTTTGACAAAGGAACGTTGGTTTCAAAAACAAGCTTTACGCTGAAATAAGACAAACAAAGCACCAAAACTTAAACTGCATAGAAAAGGAGCCAATTGGCTCCTTTTTTTAATCATGGTTTCCGTTCTATTCTGCTAATAGCTAAAATTTTATTGAGTTTTGAATAACTTAATGGTATAATCAAGTAATTCATGGTTTCCATATTTTCCGTGTCCCGGAACGATAATTTTTACATCAGGATATTCCTTTTTGATTTTTTCAACCGTCTTTGACCAGGCGGAAATATTGGCGTCTCCTAAATATCCCTTACTTGCCTTTAGTTCTTTTAATAAACATCCTCCAAATAATATATTCTCACTTGGGAAATAACCAACAACATTGTCTTTTGTATGGCCTTCTCCGAAAAATTTTGTAATGGTTTCTTTATCTCCCACTTTTAATATTACGGAATCATTAAAGCTATTTTTAGGAATAGTAAAATTATTTTCTTTGGCTAATTCAACGGTTTTAATATAGGCATAAGAAGGAATATTGTGATTATGAAATGCTTCTAATCCTCCAAGACAGTCGTCATGAAAGTGAGTTGGAATAATGGCATTAATTTTTGAATGAAGAATGTCATTTATCCATTTTATTAATTCTTCCGAAATAGTGTTATTGACTGGCGTATCAAAAACAATAGTTTCATTATTGTCTCTTACTATGAGTCCATTACAGGGAACATTGCCAAAATCATTGGTTTGTTTAAATGAAGTATGGATAAAAGAATTTTTTGATATTTGAGTAATGGTCAGATTATCAGATTTATAAATTTCTTTTGCTTTAAAATTGTCTTTTTTCTGGGAATTACAACTTATGGCAATAAAATAGAATAAAATAGCAGTAAAGATATTTTTAATCATTGTTTATAGTTATTAAAATGTTTTACTTCAAACCAATTTTCCATCAAAATTTATCTTGTATTTTGTTTTTGAAAAGTCAATAAGTGAAATACCATCATTTTCAATTGTAAACACTTCTTCATTATCTAATGAAACAAAAATATCTGCACCGCCAAATTCCCATTTTATATTTCCGCCTTTATCAAGTTTTGAAATTTGAGTTTCTCCATGTACAATGTAGTCATTGTCCTGTTTGAAGATTCTAAAACATGTTGCCCAATCAGCTTTTGTTTTCCATTTTAAATCCAGAGTTGGAAGCGCTATGCAAAATACGGTATCACAACAGCAAATGAGTAATTCATTATCGTCAATTAAAGATGAATTTTGATACACTCCTGTTGCTCCACCTGAACCAATTAGCAGAGAACCGGTGATGACCTGATTATCTCTGTAAATTTTAATTCCATGTTTAGACGTAGGATAATATTCTTGTCCGTCATCGCTGAAAAAAATCTTTTCATAGTTGAAATCCTTATTCGTTGACCCCAATTCGTATGTAGGTTCGTTCAGTACTTCAACTATGAAGTTTTTGTACAGATAATGATTCATTTATCAAACCAATTTACCTTCAATAATCACCTGCTCAATCAAATTGGTACCAAAAGCATACGGCAATTGATAAAAAGAAGTGATTGGTTTGGTAATAATCAGGTTGGCACGTTTTCCTTTGGTAATAGAACCGTGGGTTTCTGAAAGTCCCATGGCATAGGCTCCGTTAATAGTAGCGGCATTAATCGCTTCTTCCGGTGTCATTTTCATTTTAATACAGGCTGTTGCCACTACAAAGTTCATATTGCCGGACGGTGTGGTTCCGGGATTAAAATCAGTTGCCAAAGCTAATGGCAGTCCGGCTTCCATCATTTTTCGGGCTGGCGTATATGGAATACTGATAAAATAGGAGCAGGAAGGCAATGCAACCGGCATCGTATCGGAATTTTTCAGTATTTCAATATCTTCATCGGTTACGATTTCCAAATGGTCAACAGAAAGGGCATTGTGTTTTACACAGGCTTCAATCCCGTTGATGGCTGTAAATTGGTTGACATGGATTTTGGCAGGCAAACCATACTTCTTTCCGGCTTCCATGATTCTTTCTGTTTCTTCAACAGAAAAATAACCCGTTTCAAGAAAAGCATCGATATAATCGGCCAGATTTTCTGCGGCTATTTTTGGAAGCATTTCATTCACGATAACATCAATATAGCCGGAATGATTTTCTTTAAATTCTTTAGGAAAGGCATGGGCACCCAAAAAAGTAGCTTTTATGGCTACCGGATAATTTTCTTTTAATTTTTTGATAACGCGGAGCATTTTCAGTTCGCCCTCGACTGTTAGTCCGTAGCCTGATTTTATCTCTACAGCTCCGGAACCCTGTTTCATGACTTCTTCCAGGCGTTCTTTGGATTGTTCGTAGATTTCTTCTTCTGAAGTTTCATTTAATTTTTTTGCCGAATTTAAAATACCACCACCGCGATTGGCAATTTCTTCATACGACAAACCGTTGATGCGGTCAACAAATTCCTGTACGCGATTTCCGGCATATACAATATGTGTATGGCTGTCGCACCAGGCTGGAAGTACTGTTTTTCCGGTTGCATCAATAATTTGAGCTTCAGGAATCTTAGGAAGGTCTTCCATTTTTCCAAAATCGCTAATCAGATTGTTTTCAATAAGAAGAAAGGCATTTTGGATGGCAGGTAGCGTTGCCATATCCGTTCCGGAAACCTTGTCAATAGGAGTAGGCCTTACCTGAAGTAATTCTTTTATGTTAATCAGAAGTGTTTTCATCTTTTGTAATGTTTGCAAATTGACCCGATAGAGTAGGGTTTGGCAGCTTTTCAGGCTCCCCGATATCAGGCGGAAATATTTTTGTAAATGTAAAATGGAATTTTAAAAACTCCTATCTTTATAACAAATTAAAATGTCTTGAGAAGAATACGTTATAAGGAAGTCCGAAAAGTACAGCCCAATTATTTTGAATATACAGGCATCCATAATACAGATACGGTTGAAATGCAGCTGTTTGTATATGATGATTTGGGATATGAAGAATATAAAAAAGTTTCACTTGACCGCGTACGCAAAGAAATTGAAGACCCGTTGCAGGCCGAGGATGTCAAATGGCTTAATGTGCATGGTCTTCATGATGTAAAACTAATCCAGGACATAGGCGAACTTTTAAATATCCAGAATTTTATCATTGGCGATATACTGAATGTTTCGAGAAGGACAAAAATGGACGAGCTTGACGACGTTCTTTTTTTCAGTATCAAATCTATTTTGCAGGAAGAAGAATCGGCCGTTGTTAGGGTTGAACAGATTAGTTTTTTGCTGAAGGACAACCTGCTGGTTTCTTTTCAGGAAAAAAAGAGCGACTTTTTTACGCACATTCGCGAACGAATCAAGACGCATAGCGGTATTGTCCGTAAGAAGAAAAGTGATTATCTGCTGTATCTTTTGCTGGATGCTGTCATGGAAAACTTTTTTATAACGATAGAAAGTTATGAAAACGGCATTGAAGCGTTGCTTGTGGAAGCCAAAAACAGTTATAAGTCTGTTTTTTTAGAAAACATAGAAAAGGAGCGTGAGAATCTGAATTTCCTGAAACGTTCTATCATCCCGTTGCGTGATGCCCTTTTTAATTTGAAAACCCACCAAAATGATGATGGTTTCGGAAGCATTGAAAAATCCAATTATGCTTTTTTTGAACGCCTTTATCAAAAAAGCCTTGAACTTTTGGAACAGATTGATTATGATTTGAAATCACTGGATAGTGCATCCAACGTATTCTTTTCCTCTCAAAGCCAGCGCATGAACCAGATCATGAAAACACTCACCATATTTTCTGTAATCTTTATGCCACTTACATTTATTGTGGGTGTTTATGGAATGAATTTCGAAAACATGCCGGAACTCAAAATGGAGAATGGCTATTTCGTAGTCCTTGGCGTAATGTTCTTGACAGTACTTGGTATGGTCTATTATTTCAGAAAAAAACACTGGTTCTAACCATCAACTCTCAATCTCATGAAAAAATTTAAAAGCGATATTTCAGGCAAAGAGTTTCCGGAAACTGAAAAAGTTACAGCCAATCTGGTTCGAAAATCAATATTGGATTTTATCAAACTGGACTATCCCGATTTTGAAGATGACAAATGTATGTCAATCGGAGAACTCCATTCTTTTCGCGAGAGATATATTGCCGAAATGCTCCTGAAAGAAACAGGTGAGCTTTCTGAAATGGAGCAGACGGTATTAAAGGCGCTTAATGACAATACGATTTTGTCTGATAAGCTGGATGATGAAATTCAGGAGTTTACGTTAGGTCAAAAAATCGCTGACAAAGTGGCCTCTTTTGGCGGAAGCTGGACGTTCATCCTTTCGTTTATGGCTTTTCTTTTTCTGTGGATTGCTGGCAATGTGTTTGTATTATTAAACAAAGGTTTTGACCCGTATCCGTTTATACTTTTGAATTTGATTCTGTCGTGTATTGCAGCATTGCAGGCACCTATCATTATGATGAGCCAGAATCGACAGGAGGAAAAAGACCGTGAAAGAGCCAAAAAAGATTATATGATCAATCTAAAATCAGAACTGGAAATCAGAATGCTTCATGAAAAAATTGACCATCTTTTATTGCACCAGGAACAATCATTGGTTGAAATCCAAAAAATCCAGATGGATATGATGGAGGATATTTTGAAAAAGATAGAAAGCAAAAAAAAAGAGTAGATCGAGCGTAGAATATCTGTAGATAGTTGTCAACCACGATTAAAAATTAGAGGATTAGTAATACCGCAGAAAAAGAAAAAAATGCAGGCAAAAGATTTCGACTTGTTTAAACAAAAATATAAAGAAAACTGCAAGACGGAAACTTCTAATCCTGCCATTCTCGAGTTGTATGCTTATATATTAAAAAATGAGATTGTAGACAGTGATGTATGGCAAGATGGCGGCGGAAATGACACAGTAGTCAGAATATTAGAACACTATTTTTCAGATGAAGACTGGAAAGAATTGGAAATTGAATTAGAAAACTGGACTACGAATCAACTCGAAATATTTACAGAATGCATTGTAGAAGGAAGTACAGAAAGCGACAATGATGATTTTAACTCCACCATAATGAACAGGTTTCATCTCTTAAAGAAACTATTAATTATCGGAGAACAAAGAGACAGGCTTAGAAACGATATTCTCTTAAAATTAATTGACAATATTGAATTTCTAAACAAGTGTAAATCAATAACATTTGAAGAAGCTACTGAGATTGCAAAATATTTCAACTATTCTGAAAGATTAAAAGACGAAAAATACAAAGATGATATAACAACAATTACATTAAAAGCAATGATAGAAAAATCAGGCAATTAATGTAATTGTTATTGTAAACAGTTCCTTATCGGTTATTCGGGTATTCCTGTATCCAATGGAAGCCGGTATTGACCAAACGGTAATCATCTAATGACTTTTTATTGAATTCTGCCTGGATGTTCTGTTTTCCGAATTTTCCTTTTAAAAGAAATGTTTTTGGTGCTTTTTCTTCATAATGCAATACGGAGATGTCTGTCGTATCGCGATAGGATTTAAATTCTATTGTATTTTTAAGCGTATCAATTTTTATAGCATAATAATTTGTACTGTCGGATTCTGTACGGATACTGCCATAGTTTCCGGAAATATGCAGCCTGTTCCACAGTGTTTTTTTGTCTTCTGTCTTTTTTAGCGAATCGTTTTCAGAGATGTAGAAAGCAGTTGTATGATAGCTGCCTTTTAGAGGAGCTTCCGGTGCCCATGAGCCATTAGTATACATATTTTGAACACCCGTAAAAATAATGTAGGCGCTGAAACCGAGAATCAATAATGCTTTTCCAAGACCTCTAGCCCTTGCTTTCCATTTGTTTTCGAAAACCAGTTTGCAGTGGTCTAATGTTTCGGTCTTATTGAGTATAAAGAAGTTATAAAGTTTTTTCAGATTAGGCATTAAGATAATGATGGAGATGAGTAGCAGGTGGCTTGAAAATAACTTTACAGGAACGTCAAAACAGAAATTCATCAATACTACATTGCTCATTACGGCCACGCTAAGCAAAGCGCCTAATGTTTTGGTATTATGAAAAAGTAATAAAAAACCGGCTCCGGCTTCAATAATACCTGTAAATCCTCCATATATTTTGGAATGTCCCATAAATGTCCAGAGTAATCCCATTGGAGTAGCATCACCAAAATTTTCTTCAAGGCGTCCAAAATCATGAAAAACAAACTGTCCTTCAAGAAGTTTAAATAAGCCATAGACAATAAGGTATAATCCCAGATAATAACGGGCATATACTATAATCCAATAATATTGTCTGTCGTAATTGATTCTTTTTCTGGTAGTAAAAAAGACAATAGTTGAAGCAAGAAAAGCAAGCAACATGTAAGTAAAAAGACTTACATAATCAAAGGTGGTATCGCCACTGCCAGTATTAAGTATCTGTTGCAGGTTTTTGATTTGTAATATGTTTTTCCCTACCCAAAGGATTACGGCATCAATACCATCCGCATACCAACCAGTCAGAATATCGACTCCATAAATCTGGTTGAAGGGAAAAGGAAACATGTAAAAAAACAGATAGAAAATAAGAAGCAGGGTGAAAAATTTTCGGATATCCGACCATTTTTTCTCGGTTAGGGGGTGAGTCTTAGTCATTTGTATTTGTTTGATGATTACGAATATAAATAATTCCGAAATAGAAAAAACCTACAAAAAGTTTTTTTGCATGTTAAATAAAACGTAAAAAAATAATTATAGTATGTGGATGGGTTTGAAAAGAATCTGATAAAATAAAAAAGCCTGAAGTTTACTTCAGGCTTTTTACTAGTTCTATTTTTCAACTTTCAACCCTGGCAGGGTTCAAAACCCTGCCAGGGTTAGAATTATTTCAAACTTCCCACCATGTCTTCCGGTTTAACCCAGGCATCAAAATCCTCAGGCGAAACATAACCAAGACGAACGGCTTCTTCTTTTAGTGTAGTACCGTTTTTGTGTGCTGTTTGTGCAATTTCTGCTGCTTTATAATAACCAATCTTAGTATTTAATGCTGTTACAAGCATTAACGAATTGTCAACCAATTCCTTGATTCGCGTATAGTTTGGCTCAATGCCCTGTGCACAGTGTTCATCAAAAGAAACGCAGGCATCTCCTAGCAAACGTGCCGATTGCAGGAAGTTAGAAGCCATCAAAGGTTTGAATACGTTTAATTCATAGTGTCCTTGTGTACCGCCAATTGTAATAGCAACGTCATTACCCATAACCTGAGCGCAAACCATCGTTAATGCTTCACATTGCGTAGGGTTTACTTTTCCTGGCATGATTGAAGAACCCGGTTCATTTTCCGGAATAAGAATTTCTCCAATTCCTGAACGTGGACCGGAAGCCAACATTCTTACGTCGTTTGCAATTTTGTTTAATGATACAGCCAATTGTTTTAAGGCACCGTGTGTTTCTACAATGGCATCATGAGAGGCCAAAGCTTCAAATTTATTAGGAGCCGTTACAAAAGGATGTCCTGTGAATTTTGCGATATATTCAGCAACTTTTACATCATAACCTTCAGGAGTATTTAATCCCGTTCCTACGGCTGTTCCGCCCAAAGCTACTTCAGACAAGTGTGCCAATGTATTTTTAACTGCTTTTAAGCCGTAGTTTAATTGAGCTACATAGCCTGAAATTTCCTGACCTAAAGTCAATGGTGTAGCATCCATTAAGTGAGTACGGCCAATTTTTACTACATTTTTGTAGGCTTCAGCTTTGGCTTGAAGTGTATCTCTTAATTTTTCAACACCAGGAATTGTTACTTCTACCACCGCTTTGTAGGCAGCGATGTGCATTCCTGTAGGGTAGGTATCGTTAGAAGATTGTGACTTGTTTACATCATCGTTTGCTTTTACAAACTGTTCACCTTCACCAATTTTACCACCAGCCAAAACCTGAGCTCTGTTTGCAATTACTTCATTAACATTCATGTTACTTTGCGTACCCGAACCTGTTTGCCAGATTACCAAAGGAAATTCTCCGTCAAGTTTGCCAGCCAGAATTTCGTCGCAAACCTGAGCGATAGCATCTCTCTTTTCAACAGGCAAAACACCAAGGTCATGATTGGCATATGCAGCAGCCTTTTTCAAATAGGCAAAACCTTCAATGATTTCTTTTGGCATAGAAGCCGACGGTCCAATTTTAAAGTTGTTTCTGGAACGCTCCGTTTGAGCTCCCCAATATTTATCTGCAGGAACCTGCACTTCACCCATCGTGTCTTTTTCAATTCTGTATTCCATTGTATTGTAATTTGTTTGTTGTTATATAGTATTCATTCTGTTGTACTCGGTTAGTTTTTCGACTAAAATCTTTTTGAGATTTTTATGTGTCGTTTGAAGGCTGTTAGCCGATATGCTTACGGCACCACCAAAAGATTTGTGGTTTGCTGTCATTGCCTTGCGCTTAAAACTGCTTTTTTGGGCAGCGATAAATTCTTCAGGATTTTTAATAACGATAATGACAGAAGCCTGACCTGCATATGAAGTTTCAGTAATAGCCGTAATTTCTGTCCATGGAATAAATCCGGCACTAATAGCGCTTGAATTATCCGTGATTCCTTCAGATGAAATGATTAATCCATCTGTTTGCGAGGATAATTTTTTTATGATTAAAATGGCAAGAAAACCAAAGAAAAGAATGGATAGGATACCGGCGATTAATACGGCAAGAGGAAATTTTAAAAAAATGGAGTTTATTTCCTTATGGTCTATTACCATCCAGATTCCCAGAATAACGAATAGGAAAGAACCCAACAATGCGAGTATCATTTTTTTCCGACTCAGTTTTATGATTATCGTTTCAGAAGAAGTATCCATCTTGATATAATTAGTTGGCTGACAGAAATTCACATTACTTATTGTACAGGCCGTAAAAAATGCTTTTTGAGAGAATTTTTTATTAGCTTACTGAAAGCCAGCCCAAAAATAAGGATTATAAGTAGGTTTAAAAAATGATTTAAAAATTATTTTTACTGTTTTTATTGGTCAAAATGAATATTACACCTATCTTTGACAGGTATTCAAAAAATTCCGGAAAACATGTTTGAATTTCAACAGTATTTAGGTTTCTTACTTTTCTTGACTATCTTAACCATCGGCTTCTGGTTGATGATTTTTTTAGTTAGCTTCCTTCCTTATTGGATTGGTGGTGCTTTATTCGAAAGATATAAAGAAAGAAGAGCCAAAAAGAAACAAGAGTCACTTAGTTAATTTGTACTCAAAATAAAAGGGAACCAATTTGGTTCCCTTTTTTTGTGTAAAGCCTCCGGAGTGGAGGCTTTTATATTATCCGCCCATGTAGTCTTCACCACCATTATCGCTATCCATTCTTTTAGGCTGTTTCTCTCTCTCGTTTTTCTTTTTGTTGAAACGGTAAGTAAAAGAAAGAGTGATTTGTCTTTCTCTCCATTGCATTTCAGAATAGGCATTTTGGGTTGCCAGATTCGTTTCTGTAATTCTTTTTCTGGAGTTGAAAAGGTCGTTTACGTTTAAGGCAATGGTTCCTTTATCTTTCAATACATCCTTACTAAACGCCAGGTTGGCACTAATAATTCCTTTCGACCTTCCCTGAGCATTAGTCTGTGGTGCGTTATACGTCGTATTAGCCTGCCAGTCGATTCCTAATGGAAGGTTGATTTTTGAGTTGATTCGCGCAAACCATGAATAAGCTGTGTTGCTGAAATCAATTGTCTGTGAATTATTGGATAAGTCGGTATAAGTATAATTTCCTTTAGTCTGGTTTCGGAACAGGTTGAAGTTACTGTTCAGTCTCCACCATCTGTATGGGTTGTAGGATAATGTAAACTCAAATCCAAAACGGTCTTCAGAACCAACGTTTACCGGAGAAGTTACCAAAGTGGCAGTTCCGTTGATGATTTCCGTATTTCTTACATATTGTACCGCATCCTTTGTTCTGTTAAAATACATAGACGTATTGAAAGTCAGCTTGCCAAATTTGTTCAGGTAGCCAAAATCAAAAGCATCGGTCATTGACGGGTCAAGGTCCGGATTACCTCTAAACAGGTTGATGTTACTCGACAAACTCGAAAACGGGTTGATGGAGCGGGAGCGAGGTCTTGAAATCCTGCGGCTGTAGCTTAACGAAGCACTGCTATTTTCATTGAATTCATACGTTAAGAATGCGCTTGGAAAGAAATTGTTGTATTTTTTGTTTTTATAGATATTCTGAGTCAATTGGTTGATATCAATATTGGAATCTTCCCAACGCAAACCTACCAAATAAGACATTCTGTTGATTTTCGTCCCAAACTGGCTGTAAAATGCATTTACTTTTTCTTTATACTCCAATGTGTTTGTGAACTGTGGATCGTTTTCCCAACCACCTGTACCATAATTGAAATTTTCTACAGAATAGTCGGTTAAAAGGTCATTGAAATTTCCACGATATCCGGCTTCAAACTGGCTGTTTTCTCCTATCGGCAAAACATAATCTGTCTGAAGCAATGAACGGTTTTGTTTTTGGATATTACCGGTTCTCTGCTCGCTTATTGGCGTGCCGTCCAACACATTTCTACTTGGAATATCAGCATCTTCATCATCATCACTTTGTGAGAAGGAAAGGTCAACTGTTAACTGGTGTCCGTCTTTTTTAAATTTTTTGATGAAATTCGAAGAGAAATCAACGTTTTCGTCTTTATCAGATTCCAAGCTGAATCGGTTGGTGATGCTTTGCAGGTTCATCGCCGGGTCATATCGGTACTGGAAAACGTTATCCGGGTTTTCACCAGAACTTCTTCTATATGACAACGTATTTGTCCACGTAATCGATTTGTCCAGGTACCATTCCAAACCTAAAACTCCATTGTAGCTTTTGTTTAATCTTTCGTTGTTTCTTCTTTCCTTTAAATAACCCGTAACATCTCCGTTTTCATCCAGATATTCCGTATCTGTCATAGAGTTTCCAGGTCCTTTTCTGTAGCTATAGCCTTGAGTAGTGAAAAGGTTGAATTGTTCGGTTTTGTAATTAACTGTTCCTGTAAATCCATGATTGGCCGGATTACCGGTTGTAGCGGTAACGGTACCATTAATACCTTGATTTTTTCCTTTTTTCAGAATAATATTAAGAATTCCTGCACCACCTTCGGCATCATATCTGGCAGAAGGATTCGTAATTACTTCTACTTTGTCTACCGCATCAGCCGGAAGCATTTTTAAAGCATCTGCAATATTAATACCTGCTAAACCGGACGGTTTTCCGTCAATAAGGATTCTTACGTTTTCATTACCACGAAGACTTACATTACCATCTACGTCAACAGAAACAGAAGGAACGTTGTCCAAAACATCACTTATGGTTCCGCCCTTGACAATCATGTCCTGACCAACGTTATATACTTTTTTATCCAGCTTGATTTCTACAGTCGAACGTTCGGCACGGATTTCAACGGCATCAAGCATTTCGGCTTCGGCTTCTAAAGCAACGGTTCCAAAATTTTTATCTTCTTCTATAGCCAGCTGTTTCATTTCGATTGGCTTAAAAGATATAAATTCAAATTTTACATCATAAGTACCTGCATTTGCCTCTATTGTGAACACACCATTTTCATCAGTCATTCCACCGGTTATAACATCAGGACGCTTGGAGTTTTGTAGCGTTACTGTAGCATATCCTAAAGGTTGGGAAGTTGATTTTTCGGTAATTTTACCTGTGATTTTTACTTTTTTAGCCTGCGGCCTTTCCTGCGCATAGCTGAGAAGTGAAACGGATAGCAATAGGAGGGATATTGCAAATTTTAGATTTTTCATTAACTAGAATGTTGATTATTTAGCTTAAGACAGCAAAAGTAGGCTTTGGTTTAAGCCTGATTTCATAAAGGTTTGTTAAATAAAGCTATTTAATGTTATTAGAGGATTTCCAGTATTTTTTCTGGTGGTCGTCCAATAGTGGCTGTTTTGCCATTCACAACAATCGGCCTTTCAATAAGAATCGGGTTTTCGGCCATAATTTTGATGATTTCTTCATCGGTTAAAGTCTTGCCCTTAAAGTTCTGTGTCCAGATTTCTTCCTTTTGGCGTACCAGTTCAATAGGCGGTATTCCCAAAAGTTTTATGATGGATTTGAGTTCCTCTGCCGTTGGAACTTCTTTCAGGTATTGTATTACTTCAAACTCTTTTCCTGACTTTTCAAGCAGGCTAAGTCCTTCTCTCGATTTCCCGCATCGCGGGTTGTGGTATATTTTAATCATAGCGCTCCAAATTAAATAAACCGCAAAGAAAAGAAATGCAATTTAAAAATAGGTGATTATTTCGCAACAATTGAATAAATTAGGGGACTAATAATTTTCTAAACTAAAATTTAAGATATGTTTATAGCTCAAGGTTTTAAGAGTAAAGGAAACGCATTTTGGAAATATATTGTGGGTTCGGTTATTGTAATTGCTGCGTCTACGATAGGCCAGTTTCCATTGATGATTGCTATTGCGGTAAAATCTATTGAAGAAAATAAGGACTTTCCAACAGACCAGGCAGCTATGTTAACGTTTCTCGATTCAAATCTGACACTCTTCCTGATGCTGATTTCGTTTGCTTTTGCTTTGCTGGCTTTGTTTTTTGTTGTGAAATTTTTGCATCGTCAGAAATTTATTGAAGTGACTACTTCACGGCCAAAAATGGACTGGAAGCGTTTTTTCTTTGCGTTTGGACTTTGGACAGCGATTACCGTTATTATAACTGTTGCAGCTTATTTTGTTTCGCCCCAGGATTATGAAATTAATTTTCAGCCGGTTCCATTTGCTATTTTAGCGATTATAGGAATAGCTTTGATACCAATTCAGACCAGTACCGAAGAATATGTTTTCAGGGGTTATCTTATGCAGGGTTTTGCGCTTTTGTCAAAAAATAAATGGTTTCCGTTGTTAATGACTTCTGTAATTTTTGGACTGCTTCATATCTTCAATCCTGAAGTTGAAAAAATGGGCTATATTATTATGATATATTATATAGGTACGGGATTATTTCTAGGTGTTTTGGCCTTGATGGATGAAGGTATTGAATTGTCGCTTGGATTCCATGCCGCAAATAATTTGATTGGGGCTTTGCTGGTAACGTCTGACTGGACGGTTTTCCAGACTCATTCCATATTAAAAGACTATTCTGAGCCTGCAGCAGGATTTGATGTTTTACTTCCGGTTTTTATAATTTTTCCAATTCTTTTATTTATCTTTAGTAAGAAGTACCAATGGAAAAATTGGAAAGAGAAATTGACCGGAACCATTCCGGATAACCTAACAACTGATGACACTTACCACAGCAATCAATTTGATAAAAACGATGGAGAAGCCCACATATTATGATGTACACAACCGCTTTAAACTAAATGGATTTCATTTGAATAAAGACGATTTATGCCGTGTTGCCTATAGTTTTATAAAAGAAGGAGAGGCTTATGAAAGGCCGGTCGGAATTTTTATATTGGACTGGTTTGATGAAAAGGACTATATCGAAATGACAACTTCCGGAACTACCGGTGCTCCAAAAAAGATACAAATCAGCAAACAGGCTATGGTAAATTCAGCTTTAGCTACCGGAGATTTTTTTGAACTGGTTCCGGGCGATAAAGTACTGCACTGTCTTCCTGCCAAATATGTTGCCGGAAAGATGATGTTTGTCAGAGCGTTTATCTTAGGCCTGGATATGGATTTTGTAGAACCTACTTCCACGCCTTTGGAAAGAAATGAAGAAACCTATGATTTTGCGGCAATGGTTCCAATTCAGGCACAGCATTCTTTAGAAAAGCTTTCACAGGTAAAAAAGCTTATTATAGGTGGTGCTAAAGTTAATTCTGCTTTGGCTGAGGAGCTGAAAAAAATTCCCTCCTCAATTTATGAGACTTACGGAATGACAGAAACCATTACGCATATAGCCGCAAAGCGGGTGGGAGAAGAAGCATTTGATGTTTTACCGGGAATAACCGTTGCGGAAGATGAAAGACACTGTCTTGTTGTTAATGCGCCGGCAATTTCAGAAGAAGTCGTCGTGACGAATGATGTTGTAAAAGTATTGAATGACCACCAATTTATTTGGCTCGGACGTATAGACAATGTTATCAATAGCGGAGGGATAAAGCTATTTCCCGAGCAGATAGAAGAAAAATTATCGCATAAAATCGACCGTCGGTTTTTTATAGCCTCCCAGGAAAATGAGGAATTAGGTGAAAAACTGGTTTTGGCAGTAGAAGGCGACCCTTATGTTATTGACGATGCTGCATTTGGTGAGCTTGGAAAATATGAAAAACCAAAAGTGGTATTGTTTATTCCTAAATTTTTAGAAACCCCAACCGGAAAAGTGTTGCGGAAAGAAAGTTTAGCCAGTATATAAAAAAGAGCGCCATTGGCGCTCTTTTTAATTGTATGTTATTTTTATAAGGAATCGGTAATCATCAAATTTTACGGGGTCGTTATTTTTAATAGAATGTGATTTCCATTTATTGGTCGCTTCAAGTCTTGTTTCTTTACTGCCTTGTTTTATGATAATTGGCATTTTGAAATCGGGGACATCTGTAATCCATCTGAATTTTACTTCTTTGTTCTTGACAGCTACTTCCAGTTCGGGAATATTTTTATACCTGAGGTATTGCTCAAAAACAGGAGTCAGTTCCCGACCGGTTTCAGTATTAAAAAAGGTAATTACGGTTTGGGTGTCTATAATCTTATGACGGTAGGTTTCGGAATATTTCAGAAGCAATTTCCACCATTTCTGGTCGTCATTAACAATATGCCGAAGCGTGTTCAATAGCAATGCTCCTTTGTAATACATGTCAGTTGAGCCTTTATCGTTAACTCCATAGTACCCAATAATAGGGCTTCTGTTGGAAACGCGTTTTTTTTGCCCGTTTATGTATTCCATCGCTTTTTCATAACCATAAAGGCATTCTACAAATACGGATTCTGAATAGGTCGTAAATCCTTCGTGAATCCACAAGTCTGCTATATCTTTTGAAGTAATGCTATTGCCAAACCATTCGTGGCCACTTTCATGAATGGTAATATAGTCGAAAAGCAAGCCAATACCCGTGCCGGAAATGTCACTTCCCTGATAACCCTTTCTGTATTTATTTCCGTAAGCAACAGCGCTTTGGTGTTCCATACCTAAATAAGAAGTTTCAACAAGTTTGTAACCATCTTCAGCAAATGGATATTTGCCAAATTTAGCTTCGAAACAATCCAGCATCGGTTTTACTTCTTCAAAATGCTTTTTTGCTTTTTCTTCATTTTCAGGCAGCACATAATAATCAAGGTCCAGTCCGTTGTGGTTATCATGGATATGAACATAGTCTGCAATATTGACCGTGATATCATAAGTGTTAATAGGGCTTTTTACTTCCCAATCCCAACGGGTGTAACCGTTTTTCAGATTTTCACTGCCCTTAAATTTTCCATTGGAAACATTCATCAATCCGTCAGGTACGGCAACCTTTATGGTAGCGCCAAAATCAGGTTCGTCACTTTGGGAATCTTTTACAGGATACCATAAGCTGGCTCCCGTTCCTTGTACGGCAACACCAATCCAGGGCTTTCCTTTGCTATCGGGTTTGAATACAAAGCCTCCATCCCAGGGAGGGTATTTTGCAATTTGAGGGTTGCCGGAGTAATAACAACGTATTGTTTTGTCTGTTCCATCAACAGCCAATGGTTTTGGAAAAGTAATAAAAACAGCATCAAATTCTCTTTTATATTCGAGAGACCTGCCATCAAAAATGATACTGTCGATTTTCATATTTTCGAATAAATCGACCTGAATTTTTTGAGTGTTTTTTACTGTTTTAAACGTAATATCGTTATAACCCCTAATCGATTTTTCTTCCGGATTGATAGTAATGTTCAGGTCATAGCGCTGTACATCATAACAAATTCTTTCAAAAGAAAAACCGCCACGCAAAGAATCTTTCCTGGTGAATTCCTGGGCAAGGCTGTTCTGAAGCCCACACAAAAGAATAAAGAAAGGGAAGAATCGTTTCATTAGTGGACTTTATAAGGTTGTGGTTAAGGTTTTTGAGCCTTGATAATCGTAAAAGTACGGATTTTTATTTCGCCCGTATTGCTCAAAACTTCTTCTGTTTCAGATAAGATTTTTTCAATACGGAATCCGGCGTTTTCAAGCAATGATTTTGCCTTTTCAGTATCATAAAGTTCGAATCCGTATTTTGAAAAAGGAATTTTTTCCATTACTTCTTTCGGAATAAAAGCCAGAATAAAGGAGCCTCCCGACTGTAACACTCTAAAAATTTCATTTATATATTCTGCGGGATTTTTCCAGAAATAAATAGTATTGGCAGTGAAAGCACTATTGAAAAAAGAATCGGGATACGATATTTTTTCACCGTCAGTTAGTTCAAAAACGGCTCTTTCGGTAGCAGTAAATTCAGAATTGAGCCTTAAGGCTTCCTCAATCATGAGTTCTGATACGTCTATCCCATAATAATTCAGATTGGCTTCCTTCTCAAATAAATATTTTATATGGATTCCGTTTCCGGGACCAATTTCTAAAATCTTTGAATGAGGCATGATTTCAATTTGCTCTATTGTGTGACGAATCATGTTGTCATTCGCAACATTCATACTGTAAGCTGTCTGTATGCCACTTTCTCCGTTAGGATGGCTCAATTGTCCTGCAAGTTCCTGAAGTTCTTTTTCTGAAAGATTTCCCATAGTGGTTAAACTTGAATTACACCAAGGTTAAATTGCTTTTCGATAGGAGCGTGGTTGGCTGCTTCAATTCCCATGGAAATCCAGGTTCTGGTTTCTAATGGGTCAATGACGGCATCCGTCCATAGGCGTGAAGCGGCATAATAAGGAGACACCTGGGCATCATACTTGGCTTTTATCTTGTCAAAAAGCTCCTGTTCTTTTGCTTCGTCAACGACTTCGCCCTTTGCTTTAAGTGATGAAGCCTCAATCTGCATTAATACTTTGGCAGCCTGGGTTCCGCCCATTACTGCCAGTTCTGCGCTTGGCCATGCAAAAATCAATCTTGGGTCATAGGCCTTTCCACACATCGCATAATTTCCTGCGCCGTAAGAGTTTCCAACCACCACCGTAAATTTAGGTACAACAGAGTTTGAAACCGCGTTTACCATTTTTGCTCCGTCTTTGATAATACCGCCATGTTCCGATTTGCTTCCAACCATAAATCCGGTTACGTCCTGCAAGAAAACCAAAGGTATTTTCTTTTGGTTGCAATTGGCAATAAAACGCGTTGCCTTATCCGCAGAATCCGAATAAATAACGCCTCCAAACTGCATTTCACCTTTTTTGGATTTTACAACTTTTCGTTGGTTGGCAACGATTCCTACTGCCCAACCGTCAATTCTGGCATATCCTGTAATGATAGTCTGGCCATAGCCTTCTTTATACGCTTCAAATTCGGAATTATCGACCAAACGTTTGATGATATCCATCATGTCGTATTGTTCCGTTCTTAATTTAGGCAGTATACCGTAGATTTCTTTTTCACTCAAGGCTGGTTTTTCGGGTTGTATTCTGTTAAATCCGGCTTTTTCGTAATCCCCGATTTTGTCTACGATATTTTTTATTTTGTCTAAAGCGTCCTTATCGTCTTTCGCTTTGTAATCAGTTACTCCTGAAATTTCACAATGAGTGGTTGCACCGCCCAATGTTTCGTTATCAATGCTTTCGCCTATGGCAGCTTTTACAAGATAGCTTCCGGCCAGGAAGATACTTCCGGTTTTGTCAACAATTAGCGCCTCATCACTCATAATAGGAAGGTAGGCTCCACCGGCAACACAGCTTCCCATAACGGCAGCAATTTGTGTAATGCCCATGCTGCTCATAATGGCATTGTTTCTGAAAATTCTTCCGAAATGTTCTTTATCCGGGAAAATTTCATCCTGCATTGGCAGGTATACTCCGGCACTGTCTACCAAATAAATAATAGGCAGTCTGTTTTCCATGGCAATTTCCTGGGCACGAAGGTTCTTTTTTCCTGTAATCGGAAACCAGGCTCCGGCCTTTACTGTAGCATCATTGGCTACTACGACACATTGTTTTCCTTTGATGTAGCCTATTTTGACTACAACGCCTCCGGATGGACAACCGCCATGTTCAGCATACATGCCGTCGCCTACAAATGCGCCTATTTCGATACTTTCTTTTTTAGGGTCGAGAAGGTAATCAATTCTTTCCCTGGCGGTCATTTTACCTTCTGCGTGTAATTTTTCTATTCTTTTTTCGCCTCCGCCCAGTCTTACTTTAGCGAAGCGTTGCTTTAAATCAGATAATAAAAGTTTGTTGTGGTCTTCGTTTTTATTGAAGTTGATATCCATAATGTATAGAGTGTATTTTGCTTATTTTTTTGAGATTGCTAAAATACGAAAACGTTTGCAATAAAAAAGGAATCGGCTTTCAGGAAGTGCTTTCCAATATTACCAAATCGTAAATTTTAATAACTGCTTATTTATGATTTATTAATATTGTCTTAACATTAAAGAGATACATTTGCACCATTAAATAACAAACCTATGTCTTTAAACAGTATTTTCCAGTTTTTAGTTCCTAAAGATAAAAAGTTCTTCCCTCTTTTCGAACAGGCTTCACAAAATTTAATCTTATTGGCTGAAACTTTGCACGAGGCAGTAAATGCGCCAAAGCTAGAAAGAGAGAACTATTTCAGAAAAATCGAAGAGCTAGAGGCTATTATTGAGGAAATTACACACAAAACGCACCTGGAGCTAAGCAGAAACTTTATTACTCCATTTGACCGTGAGGATATTTTCGCCCTTGTAAAATCAATGGATGATGTGGCAGATTATATGCATGGTGCTGCCAGTAGAATGCGTTTGTATCAGGTAGAAAAAATCACGAAATCAATTCGTAAATTGACTGAAATCAACCTGGAAGCCTGCCAGCATATTGGTATTGCGATAAAAGAGTTGAAAGATTTGAAAAATCTTAAAGCGATTGCAGATGCCTGCAAAAAAATCAATAAGTTGGAAAGTAAGGCAGATAACGTTTTTGACAAAGCGGTTGCCGATATTTTTGAAAATGAGACTGATGCTAAAAATATCATCAAGTATAAAGAAGTTTTGTCTGCACTTGAATCTGCATCAGACAAATGTAAGAGCGTAGCAAACGTTTTGGAATCTGTGGTAGTTAAGCACTCCTAAATCATTTTTGACTCAACAATCTTATGGATTTTACAATATTAATTGTCATAATCGTTCTTGCATTAATCTTTGATTATATCAACGGTTTCCACGATGCAGCGAACGCGATTGCAACTATTGTTGCGACAAAGGTGCTTACTCCGTTTCAGGCTGTTGTCTGGGCTGCGTTCTTTAACTTTCTGGCCTATTGGGTTTTTGGATTTGGTGTTGCCGATACGGTGGCCAAAACAGCCAATACGATGGAGATTAACCTGACGGTTATTTTAGCGGGAATCATAGCCGCAATTTGTTGGAATTTATTGACCTGGTGGCTGGGAATTCCTTCCAGTTCTTCACATACTCTGATTGGTGGTTTTGCCGGTGCGGCAATTGCCCATGCCGGTTTTGACGTGGTTACATGGTACAAGGCGGCAAGTGGTGGTGGAATGCCTTCAGGGGTTATAATTATTATTGCCTTTATTGTCCTTGCACCGTTGCTCGGGGCATTGGCTTCCTATCTCATTTCGATTTGGCTTCTTAATTCATCTAAAAAAAGCATTTATCCCAAACTGTTTACAGGAGCTTTGATGATTGCCACGGTTGTATTTGTTGCCTATCAGATGATACCTTATGACAAGATTAAAAAACCTCGTTTTGATTCTCATTTTTGGAGTGTTGTTTTTGAAGCACATAATATCAAATGGTTTTTGGTGGCGTTTATCATACTGTCTGTAAGTACATTTTGTTTGTTCTTTAGCAGAATGAGCCATAGTAAATCAGAATCCTGGCTTAAAAAGATGCAGCTTCTTTCGTCTGCGGCTTTCAGTTTAGGACATGGTGGAAACGATTCTCAAAAAGTAATGGGTATTATTGCGGCGGCTGTAGCTGTTTATATCCACACAAATGGCTTGCCACAGGAAAGTATGCCGGAATGGCTGAATGTGGTACTTCCTGATGAAACAGGAGATTTCCATATGCCATCCTGGATTCCCCTTGCGTGTTATTCTGCTATTGCAGCCGGAACATTGAGTGGTGGTTGGAAGATTGTAAAGACCATGGGATCTAAAATTACAAAAGTGACCTCGTTTGAAGGAGTTGCCGCAGAAACAGCAGGAGCTTTGACTTTGTATTTTACAGAACACTTAAAAATCCCGGTAAGTACAACCCACACAATTACAGGTTCGATTATTGGAGTAGGTCTGACTAAGCGTATTTCTGCCGTTCGTTGGGGAGTTACCGTTAGCCTGATATGGGCCTGGGTACTAACTATTCCGATTTCAGCTATTTTAGCAGCATTGTTTTACTATGTTCTGAATATGTTCCTATAACGAAACAATATACACTAAACCACTGCTTTTGCGGTGGTTTTTTGCTTTTAGTAGATTCTTAACCTGATGTTGGAAACGAAATTATTATTTTTAAAAAATATCTTAAAATGGAGGGAGAAAAAGATTTAAACAAATTATTAAAGTCTATGAAACCTATTCTAAACGAAGGAGAATATGTTTTCTGTACTATAAAAGAGATTGGCAAAATTGATTTAGATAGCATTCTTTTGTTATTTAAAGAAGAAGAGGGTCTTACGGTTATTTTAGAAAAGAACGTTGCTGACAGTCTATCTTTAGATTATAGTTTTATAGCTTCCTGGATTACCTTAACAGTTCATTCGTCGTTAGAAGCAGTTGGGCTTACTGCAGCATTTTCAAAAGCACTAAGTGATGAAAAAATAAGTTGTAATGTGGTTGCGGCCTTTTATCACGATCATATTTTTGTTAATAAAGATGATTCGTCAAGAGCAATGACTATATTAGAAAAATTTTCAAATTAACAATCTTAATCAATATAAATACCTGTACTGATTTTAATAGCATTAAATACTGTTAAAGATTTTTGTCCATATATTCTTCGAGAGATAATTTAAGCTGATCTAAAAGTGCTGTTCAGGAATATACTGTCGTTTTCATCCGATGGTGATGAATATCATTTAAAGAAGCTCTGAATAATACTTGAAAAATATTTATAATAAAGACACTGATATTGTTTGTCATTTTGAAAAAAGTATTGGGTAAATCGTAATGAATGGCACATTAGTAAATAATAACTAAAGCCAACAGTAGTTATCCAAAATATAGGTTTTTGTGGTAAATTCATGTTTTGGTTTCGCAAAAAAAACACTATCTTTAAAATAAAATATTCGATTACGAAGTTCGCAACTTCGGGTAGCATTTTAAACCCAAAACCTATCAGACACCGACTTCGAACTTTATAAAACGTTGTGTAGTAAAACGTTTTTTACGAATCTTTTTAATAAAAACAAAAAAAATGAAAACCAGAAACTTTATTATTCTTTCAATATTGGTAACAAATGTAGCTATGGCCCAGCTTAAAAAAGTTGATTATAAAGACAACGGGCAAATTTTAAGTGGTTTTTCTGCAGTTCCTAAAAAAGCACTAGCAAATAAACCTGGTGTGCTTATTCTTCCGGCATGGAAAGGAGTTGATGAACATTCCAAAGAGATTGCAACCAAGCTGGCAGATATGGGATATTATGCTTTTGTGGCCGATATTTATGGAGCAGATAAAAGACCCAAAGACACAAAAGAGGCAGGCGAAAAATCCGGATATTATAAAACAAACATAAAAGAATACCAGAACAGGATTTCGCTCGCTTTGGTGGAATTGGTAAAACAGGGTGCTAATGCTGACAATGTGGTCGTGATAGGCTATTGTTTTGGAGGTACAGGTGCATTGGAAGCGGCAAGAGTTAATATGAAAGTAAGGGGAGTAGTATCATTCCACGGAGGTTTGGGTAAAGATGCTTCCCGTGAAATAAGTGCCATACAGCCAAAAGTGTTGGTTCTTCACGGAGCAGATGACCCGTATATTTCAGAAAAAGAAATCAAGGATTTCCAAAATGAAATGAGAACGGCCAAAGCCGACTGGCAAATGAATTATTATGCTGATGCAGTTCATGCATTTACTGAAAAAAGTGCCGGAAACGATAATTCGAAAGGAGCAGCTTATAATGAACTGGCAGATAAACGTTCCTGGGAAGCAATGAAGTTATTCTTCAACGAAGTGTTGAAATAAGAATTACAAAACTTTGCGGCTCTACGTCTTTGCGAGCAATAATTTCACGTAAAGGCGCAGAGCCGCAAGGTTTAAAATGTATAAGTTTTTTAATGGTGTGAGATTTCAGTTTCTTCCTGCTTATAGATAATAGGCAGTGAGATAAAAAATGAAGTACCTAATTCCTTTCCGGGACTTTTGGCAAAAATTTGCCCTTTATGCAATTCCACAAACGACTTGCAAATGGATAATCCTAATCCGTTAGAACTTTCTTTTCCGGTTGGTTTGGAACTTAATTTGGCGAATTTTTTGAAAAGTTTATCGGCGTCTTCATCATTCAGTCCTTGTCCCTGGTCCTGGAACTCAATTTCTACAAAATCATCAATTTTTTTAGCAATAATTTTGATTGTGGTATTGCTGTAAGAATACTTGATGGCGTTGCTCAAAAGATTATGGAGCACATCAGAAATTTTGGTTTTGTCGATATTGATTTTTGGGAGCGTATCTTCAATTGTCAATTCAATTATCTGGTTCTTTTTGTTAGCCAGTAATTCAAAATTGTTTACCAAACGGTCCAGCATTTCTTTCAGGTCGGCTTCTTCAATAGAAAGTCTTTGTTCTTTCTCGCCGTCTTCAGAGAGCTTAAGCAGGTCGGTTAGCTTATTTTGTATGGTAGCGACACAATATTTAATCATATCGGTCATCTTTTGCGTTTTTGATGAGTCAAGCCTTAAAATGTCGTTAGCAAGGCTTATGGATGCCAGCGGATTTTTAATTTCATGCAGGGCAATACCCATAAGTTCGTTTTGTGACTTGATAATGGTGTTGTAGCGCAGCCTGCTTTCGAGTTTGTTGATTACAATATCAGCAAGTGTTCGTAGCATATCCATTTGATGTTCTGTGACTTCTTTGGGCGCACTGTCAATAACACAAACGGTTCCTACAGAATATCCTTCAGGAGTTTTTAAAGGAGCGCCGGCATAAAACCGTATTCCATTTTGAGAATTGACAAAACGATTTTCAGATAAATCAGAAATAGCCCGGGTATCACTAAAGACCGTAATTTTTTCATCCAGAATTGCCAGCGAACATAAGCTGTCTTCTCTTCGAACTTCTGTTGCCTGAAAATCGCCTATGTTAGCCTTAAAGTAAACACGGTGTTCGTCAACAAAAGTTACGAAAGCATTTTTGGTATTGAATATTTGCGACGCCAATAGGGCAATTTTGTCAAAGGTGTCTTCCGAATGCGTATCAAGAACCTGATAGTCATAAAGTTTCTGAAGCCGTAAAGCTTCGTTATTCGGAATAAATGAAATGGACTTTTTGTAAATCATGGCATTCTCCAGATTAAGACCTTAAATCGGTTTTAATTTAAGAATCTCAGATAAAGATAGGACTTCTGTTTGGAGAAATTGTTACACTTAAACCATAATTTCTTAAAAAAATATTAAAATAATGAAAAATAAAAAAGCGAATCATATCTCATTACCAGTAAATTAGGGGTCTGAGCTATAATTCGCGATTTTATGTTTGTATGATTATTCCTCTTCTTTTTGTCCCATCATCATTAAAAATGCTTTGAGGAACTCATCAATTTCACCATTCATAACAGATTCCACGTCACTGGTTTCCTGTTCTGTTCTTACATCTTTTACCAATTTATACGGATGCATCACATAATTTCGTATCTGTGAACCCCATTCGATTTTCATCTTTTTGGCTTCAATTTCGTCCCGCAGCGCCTGCTTCTTTTTTAATTCGATTTCATATAATTGCGATTTCAGCAATTGCATGGCTTTGGTCTTGTTATCTAATTGAGAACGGGTTTCAGAGTTTTCGATAATGATTCCAGTCGGGTGGTGGCGGAGTCGTACGGCTGTTTCAACCTTGTTGACATTCTGTCCGCCCGCACCACTTGAACGCATGGTTTCCCATGAAATATCAGCAGGATTAATCTCGATTTCAATAGTGTCATCCGCCAATGGATATACATACACCGAAGCAAAAGAGGTATGGCGTTTTCCATTGCTGTCAAAAGGTGAAATTCGTACGAGGCGGTGAACGCCATTTTCGCCTTTTAAATAGCCAAAAGAATAATCGCCTTCAAATTCAAGTGTTACTGTTTTTATTCCGGCAACCTCGCCGGCCTGAAAGTTCAGTTCTTTGATTTTGTAGCCATTCTTTTCACCCCACATCATATACATTCGCATCAGCATTTGGGCCCAGTCACAGCTTTCTGTACCACCGGCTCCTGCTGTAATCTGCAATACTGCGCTTAAACTGTCGCCTTCATCAGACAGCATGTTTTTGAACTCAATATTTTCGATATGCGTATTGGCCAGATTGTATTGTTCGTCCAATTCTTCGGCGGTCATTTCGCCTTCTCTGTAAAACTCATAAGCCAATTGCAGTTCTTCGGCCAGAGAAACAGCTTTGTCGTAATCTTCAACCCACTTTTTCTTGGAACGCAGCATTTTAACATGTGCTTCGGCTTCTTTGGGGTTGTTCCAAAAATCAGGAGCTAGTGTTTTTTCTTCTTCGTTAGCAATTTCGATTAGTTTCTTATCGACGTCAAAGATACCTCCTCAACGCACCAAGGCGTTCTACAATACCTTTAATTTGTTCGGTAGTTGTCATAAATTTTATACTTTTATACCCACAAAAATAAGGTATACTTTTGATATTATGGAAATAAATTTAGTAAGCGATACGGTAACAAAACCGACAAATGAAATGCTACAGCAGATGTTTAGTTCAAAAGTAGGCGATGATGTATACAAGCAAGACCCGACCGTCAATGAATTAGAAGAGATGGTCGCCAGTATATTTGGGATGGAAGCAGCGCTTTTTTTTCCCTCCGGAACGATGGCTAACCAAACGGCAATTAAATTGCATACCAATCCAGGCGAGCAGATAATCTGTGATAAATGGTCGCATATTTTTCATTACGAAGGTGGTGGAGCATCATTTAACAGTGGCGTTTCCTGTTGTTTGGTTGATGGAAAACGAGGAATGATTACGGCAGAACAAGTCAGAGAATCGATTAATCCTCCGGAATTTTACCACAGTCCTTTAACCAGTCTGGTAAGTATAGAAAATACGACAAACAAAGGTGGGGGAGCTTGCTATGAAATAGAAGAGCTTGCTAAGATTAAAGAAGTCTGCAAAGAAAATAACTTAAAATACCATTTAGACGGTGCCCGTTTGTGGAACGCCTTAGTGGCAAAAAGACAAAATCCGAAGCACTTCGGAGAATTATTCGATACGATTTCCGTCTGCCTCTCAAAAGGATTAGGCGCGCCTGTAGGTTCTGTATTGTTAGGAAGTAAAGAAACAATGGACCGTGCCTTAAGAATCAGAAAGATGTTGGGTGGCGGAATGCGTCAGGCGGGCTATTTGGCAGGTGCCGGAATTTATGCCTTAAAGCATAATGTGAGCCGTTTGCAGGAAGACCATAACAAGGCAAAAGAACTGGCTTATATACTTAAACAATTGCCTTGGGTAGAAAGCGTTGAACCTTTGGAAACCAATATCTTGATATTTGCCGTAAAACCGCAATATAATGAAGATGTTGTGATTGAAAAATTAAAGCAGAAAAATATTTTTATCAGTTCATTAGGCAAAGGTAAACTCCGAATTGTCACCCATCTGGACTATAGAGATGTTATGCATACCTATGTCATAGAAACGTTGCAAAAACTAACTTTTTAGCTGTACGCTCTAGGCTTTAAGCTGTACGCCAATCGCTTACTAATTAAAGCCTAAAGCATATTGCTTACAGCCTACAGCTTATCGCTTACAGCTATTTAAACATATCCATACCCGGAATATTAGGCATGCCGTCTTTTGCTACTGCGCCTAATTCTGCTTCGTTTACAGCCGTTGCTTTTTGGATGGCTTTGTTCATAACTAATACCAGATAGTCTTCAAGTTGTTCTTTGTCTTCCAGTAAACTGTCGTCTATTTCTATTGATTTTACTGTACGGTTAGCCGTAAGCGTAACTTTCAAAAGCCCGTCGTTGCTTTGCTCGTCAATCAAAACAGAATCAAGCCTTTTTTTAGTTTCTTCTATTTTTTGTTGGGTTTCTTTTAGTTTGCCCATCATGCCCATTAAGTCTCCAAACATTGTTGATAATTTTTATGATTTATAATTGCGAAATTATTAAATTGCATAGTCATATTCAAGGGAGAATTAGATGAAAAATAAATTAATTTTATGTTGCCTTTGTATTATTTTTGCAACTTCATATTCGCAAAATACATTCCGTAAAATGTCAATAACAATACCCCCGCCAACAGCAAAAAAAATACCTAAAACGCTGGAAAAGCACGGCGATAAAAGAGTAGACGATTATTTTTGGTTAAATGATAGACAAGACAAAGAAGTTATTGACTATCTGAATAGCGAAAATCAGTACTATGAGGAGATGACTGCTCATACCAAAGGATTGAAAAATTTGCTGTTTGAGGAAATGAAAGGCAGGATTAAAGAAGACGATTCTTCCGTGCCTTATTTTTTTAATGGCTATTGGTATATAACACGTTTTGAAACCGGTAAAGATTATCCTATTTATGCCAGAAAAAAAGGCAGCCTTACGGCAAAAGAAGAAATTCTTTTTGACTGCAATGAGATGGCAAAAGGGCATTCCTATTTTCAGTTAGGAGGAGTGAGCATTAGTCCGGATAATAAATACGCTTCTTTTGGAGTGGATATTATAGGAAGAAGAATTTATACTATCCAGGTAAAAAATCTCCAAACCGGAAAGCTGTTTGAAGATAAAATTGAAAATACAACAGGTAGCTCAACATGGGCTAATGATAATAAAACCTTGTTTTATACACAGCAGGATAAACAGACCTTGCGTTCGGATAAGGTTTTCAAACACAAACTTGGAGGCAGGCAAGAACAGGACGTTTTGGTTTATGATGAAGTAGACGATACGTTTAATGTTTCTGTAAGCAAGGAAAAATCAAAAAAATATATCGTAATCAGTTCTTCAAGTACTTTAACGACAGAATTCAGGACGTTATTAGCAGATGACCCGGATGGTGAATTTAAAGTTTTCCAGCCCAGAGTCAGAGGAATGGAATACAGTATAGCTCATTATGGCGATAGCTTTTACATATTGACCAATAAAGATGATGCAACCAATTTTAAATTGATGAAAACGCCTGAAAAAGCGACTTCTATGGAAAATTGGAAAGATTTGATTCCGCATCGTGAAGACGTGCTGCTGGAAGACATTGAAATTTTTAAAGATTATTTGGTTCTTGGTGAACGTTCTAACGGATTAAACAAGATAAGGATTATGCCCTGGAATGGAAAAGGGGAGTATTATCTGCCGTTTGACAGCGAAACCTATACCGCTAATATTTCTACAAATCCGGACTTTGATACGCAAATTCTGCGTTACAGCTATCAGTCACTTGGAACCCCATCTTCCGTAATCGATTTCAATATGAAAACGAAAGAAAAGGAAATCAAGAAGGAGCAGCAGGTTTTGGGCGGAAAGTTTGACAAGAAAAATTATGTAGAAGAAAGAGTTTGGGCTACTGCTGAAGACGGTACTAAAATTCCTATTTCCATGATTTACAGAAAAGGAATGAAAAAAGATGGTAAAAATCCATTGCTGTTATATGCCTATGGTTCTTATGGCGCTACTATGGATCCTTATTTTTCATCTACCAGACTATCGCTTTTAGACAGAGGATTTATTTATGCCATTGCCCATATTCGCGGAGGTGAAGATATGGGAAGATTATGGTATGAGAATGGTAAATTACTCCATAAAAAAAATACTTTTACTGATTTTATAGATTGTTCCAAATTTGTAATTAAGGAAAAATATACCAGCGCTGAACATCTTTATGCCGAAGGTGGTTCTGCCGGTGGTTTATTGATGGGAGCGGTTGTAAACATGGCACCTGAACTGTATCATGGTGTTATTGCACAGGTTCCTTTTGTAGATGTTGTAACGACTATGCTTGATGATACAATTCCGCTTACTACAGGGGAATATGATGAATGGGGAAATCCAAACGAAAAAGAATATTATGATTATATGAAATCCTATTCGCCCTATGATAATGTCAAAGCACAGAATTATCCAAATATGTATGTGTCAACAGGACTTCATGATTCGCAGGTTCAATATTGGGAACCGGCGAAATGGGTCGCCAAATTAAGAACCTTGAAAACGGATACTAATTTGTTATTCCTTGATACTAACATGGATGCGGGGCATGGAGGTGCTTCAGGAAGGTTTGAAGCATTGAAGGAATTAGCTAAGGAATTCAGTTTTTTGTTAGATTTAGAAGGAATTGAAAACTAATTAGATTTTTTTTGTTAAATTTGCAAGGATTTGAGGTCAATAAAAATTCAATGAGTTGCCTTGATTAACTATTTTTTTATGAAAGAAGAAATAAAAGCTTATAATAACGTATTGGAATTAATAGGTAATACCCCACTTATTAAGCTCAATAAAGTCACTGAAAATATAGAAGGTAATTTCTACGCAAAAGTAGAAGCTTTTAATCCGGGACACTCCACTAAAGATAGAATTGCATTATATATTATTGAGGAAGCCGAAAGACAAGGGATTTTGTCACCAGGCGATACAATAATTGAAACGACATCAGGAAATACGGGATTCAGTATTGCAATGGTGAGCATTATAAAAGGCTACAATTGTATTTTGGCAGTAAGTTCAAAATCATCAAAAGATAAAATAGATATGCTGAGAAGTATGGGAGCCAAGGTGTATGTTTGCCCTGCCCATGTTTCAGCAGACGATGAAAGGTCCTACTATAATGTTGCAAAAAGACTTCATGAAGAAACAAAAGGTTCTGTTTACATCAACCAGTATTTCAATCAACTGAATATTGATGCACACTACCAAACAACCGGACCGGAAATCTGGGAGCAAACCAACGGAAAAATTACACACTTGGTTGCCTGCAGCGGAACAGGAGGAACTATTTCCGGAGCCGCAAAATTCCTTAAAGAAAAAAATCCAAACATTAGAATATTAGGTGTTGATGCTTTTGGTTCTGTATTGAAAAAATACCACGAAACAAAAGAGTTTGATTCTAATGAAATCTACCCATACAGAATCGAAGGTTTAGGGAAAAACTTGATTCCAACAGCAACCGATTTTGATTCTATCGACAAATTCATAAAAGTAACCGACGAAGAAAGCGCACACGCTACAAGAGAAATAGCCAAAAAAGAAGGTTTATTTGTAGGGTATACTTCCGGAGCCGTTCTTCAGGCTATCAAACAATATGCTGAAGAAGGTGAATTTAATAAAGACAGTAACGTAATTGCTATTTTCCCTGATCATGGTTCAAGATATATGAGCAAAGTATTTAGTGATGACTGGATGAACGAACAAGGATTCTTCGATAGCGTAAATGCTGAAGAAGCTCAGAAAATAGAATTCATAAAATAACCGATTTTATAAAGCATAAAAAACTCCGGAATTTCCGGAGTTTTTTTATTTTAATCCGTTGAGAACAGTTTCGGTTAGCCTTTTGTTACCTGTCCTGAACCGCTGATGTTTTTCTTTATACTAGGATTGCCTGTATATTTTACAACCCCTGAACCTTGAATATCGGCAGTAAGGTCTTTTTCGGTTTTTGTTTTGACATATCCGGAACCATGAATAGCCGCTTTAGTGGTTGATGAAGTAAAATCAGAAGCATCTACACTGCCTGACCCGCTAATTTCTGCAGAAAAAACATTGGCTCTTCCGTCTAATTCTATTTTGCCGGAGCCATTAATTTTGGCGTCTGCAGTATTGGCATTAAGGTTCATTTCAACTTTTCCGGAACCGTCTATTTTTATAGAAGCAGCATCAGCGTTTACATTATCCAAATCTATTTTTCCAGAACCGCTTACTGAAGCAACAAACTTATTAGACTTTATAGAAATTTCTGATTTGATACTTCCAGAACCTGAAAGGCTTACTTCGTCTAATTGTTTAATCGGGACCTTTACAACTACTTCGCCTTTAAGGTTTAGTTTTTTGGTACTCTTGATATAAATCTTAAGCGTATTTCCTTCTACTTCGGTAATCAGGTTTTGTAGTGTTTTTTCATCTCCTTCGGCAGTTAGAGTATTTGAATTGCCCGCTACCAGAACTACTTTTGCTGAACCTCTCGATTCTACTTTTGAAAAATTACCAACAGTTCTGCTTTCTGTCTTGGTTTGTGAATTTGCCACGGCAATAAAGAATAAGCCGAATAGCAATAAGAATTGTGTTTTTTTCATGATGATTTAATTAAATGATTGAATCGTAAATTTATGCAATTCCTACAAATAAAAAAACTCCTGAGTATTCAGGAGTTTTGTATTAAAGATAATTCTGTGTTTATTCTTCCATGGTATGGTAAACGTTTTGAACGTCGTCATCTTCTTCAATTTTTTCCAAAAGCTTCTCTACGTCTGCTATCTGGTCTTCCGTAAGTTTTTTGGTTACCTGTGGAATTCTCTCAAATCCGGAAGAAAGGATTTCAATGCCTCTGTTTTCCAATTCTTTCTGGATGGCGCCAAAACTTTCGAATGGAGCATAAATCAGGATGCCGTCTTCATCAGCAAAAATTTCTTCGGCACCAAAATCAATGAATTCCAATTCCATTTCTTCAATGTCGATTCCTTCTGCAGGAATTCTGAAGTTGCAGGTATGGTCAAACATAAACTCTACAGACCCCTGTGTTCCTAAAGTTCCGTTGCATTTGTTGAAATAGCTTCTGATGTTGGCTACAGTTCTGTTATTATTGTCTGTAGCAGTTTCAATCAGGATTGCAATTCCGTGTGGTGCATATCCTTCAAATAAAACTTCTTTATAGTTTGCCGTGTCTTTGTCCGTTGCCTTTTTGATAGCTCTTTCAACATTATCCTTAGGCATGTTCACAGCTTTGGCATTTTGGATAACTGCCCTTAATCTGGAGTTGGACTCCGGATTTGGACCGCCTTCCTTAACCGCCATTACAATATCTTTTCCAATTCTTGTAAATGCTTTAGCCATTGCTGACCAGCGCTTCATTTTTCTATTTTTTCTGAACTCAAACGCTCTTCCCATTTCTAAAATTTTTTTAACGTTGCAAAAATAAGTTTTATCCTTTTTTATTTCAAATCTATTTTAATCTTTCGGAACATGTTTTGAAATAAATTGTTCACCGGCCAGTTCCCATTCCGTATTAACGGCTATTTTGTTCTGGTAAAACTTAGAATTCAGCTTATTGTATTCGCTGATTTCGTTGTTTACGGATTTTACCAGATTGTTGAAATTGTCAATTTCCTGTTTTGTCCTGTTTTTTTCAGGTTTTTTATCCAAAGATTCTTTAGTGTCCTCTACCTGTTGGTTCAGCATCAGGAATGAAACTACTTTAGGCGTAAGCTCAATCGCCTCTTTTTTATAAAATTCAAGTGCTTTTTTTGTCGCTGCAATCAGACTGGCATCCTTATTAAAAGGAACTGTTGTTTTTAGCTTTTCCAAACCTTCATTGGCATAAAGTTCCAATGAAGAAGCGTGTTGTTGTATGGCATTCAGGTCTTTTTGTTCAATTGATTTCATCAGATTTATATCGGTTACATTCACTTTGAAAAAGATAAGGAACATTTCCGTATGGTATTTGAAGACGGCATTTGAAGCCTTCATTTTTTTGCTTAAATCGGAATTATCATCCGTAATCTGAATATTGTATTTATTCCCAAAAAGTTTCTGGTTGGCGTTGAGCTTTTCAACTTCATCATTGATTTTTTCATTTACCAGGTCACGTGCCATAATATAGGCTTCCATAAAATCATATGATTGTTCTGCAACTTCCTGCATGTCGATGATTTTTTCATATTCGTCATTGATGTATTTTTCCGAAATCGACAGATAGGACAGGAGCTGGTCTCGATATTCAGTGTCTCCTTTGTAGCCGTTTTTCAGCCCGGCTATTTTCTTTGAAGCATTTTGTATCGATTTGAGCAAGGCTTTTCGGGAAGCATCAATTCTTCTGGCACTTTTGCTGTGTGCAACAGCTTTAGTGTAATTCCACGTATTTCTGGAAATAGCAGCAGATTCTTTCCCGATAAAGTTCAGATAATCAACAGGAGTTCGGAAATCCTGGGCTTTGGCTAGCGTTATGGCAAATAAGGCAAAAATGGCAAGTACGGTTTTTTTCATGGATTGTCTAGTTTTTTTTAGTGGCGTAATAATCGGAAATAATGTTGATGCCTTCCAAAACATAAGCATTAGTCTTTAAGTCCTTAATACGATATTCGCTAATGCTTTTCTGGAACTCATCAAATTTCAATATTTCTTTTTCGTAGGAAGTATTCGCAATTTCAAAATCAATTGGTGTTTCCACTATCTTTTTTACGGAATCAAAAAACGCATCAATACTGTGTACATCTTTGAATACGCTTTCAAAATTTAACAGGATTGGATCTTTTGGAGAATTGTATATGGAATTGATTTTTGTATTGATAGCGTTTATTTCATTGAAATAGGCATTGTTGCTGACTCTTTTTTTGCTTTGTGTAATCAGATTTTCAAAATCACTTCTTGAATAAGGAACAAACTTAGCCTTTGTAGTAATGACATCATTTTTTAATGCCGTTTTACTGCTTTTTTCCCTTGAAATAATACCGTCATATAGGGTTGGAATCGCTACATCAGGAACAACTCCGGTTAGCTGATGGCTTTTTCCCGTAATTCGGTAGAATTTTTCAATGGTCAGTTTAACAAAATCCTGTTCGTTTCCGTTTTCTATTGGAAGTATTTGCTGCATGGAAGCTTTACCTAATGTTGTTGCTCCTATAATAATAGCTCTGTTATAGTCCTGCATCACAGAAGCAAAAAATTCACTGGCCGAAGCAGAATTTCCATTTACCAATACGACTATTGGGCCATTATATACAACACCCCGATTGAAATCCTTAATGATTTTTTGTTCTTTCTTATTGTTGACCAAAACGGAAATAGGGCCAGCGTCAATAAACATTCCGGACAGTTTTATGGCTTCTTCCATAGAACCGCCCCCATCATCCTGAAGGTCAAGTATCAGTCCTTCAATATTATCTTTTTTTAACTTTAGAATTTCCTTTGCAACGTCATCCGAAATACCCTGAACCGTGTTCCTGTCAAAATCAGTATAAAAACTCGGAATATTGATATATCCAATGCGGGTGTTGTTTTTTGACACTATATAGCTGTAGGCCGCATGGTCGTCTGCCTTCATTATTTTTTTCTGAAGCGTGACATCGTATAATGTTCCGTTTTTCTTTCGCATTGAAAGTGTAATTTCTTTGTGAGTATCTGAAAAAATAATACTCCCAATGGTTTCCAGAGAACTGCAGGAAACGAGAAAATCTTCTCCTTTTTTGGGAGATACTTTAATTACCTGGTCTCCTTTTTCTATGATTTCTGTTCTTGCGGCAGGGCCTCCCGGGACAATTTCCTGAACAATCAGCTCCTCATTTTCATTCAGGGAGACATACATTCCCAGAGAAAAATTATCAGTGGAAAGTTCAGATAGGAAAGAGGATTTGGTGTCGTATGAAAAGTAGGAGGTATGCGGGTCAAAGTAGGAACAGAAAATAGAGTAAAAACTGTTTCGGATGTTCTTTTCGATACCTTCTTTGGAGTCCACCCTGTTGGTGATTTTACAAAGGGCTGTCTCGAATATTTTTTCCCTTGATTTTTTTTCAAGACTTGCAAAGTTCTGTTTTAGGGAATCATAATTTTTACTGGTCTTGGCAATATCTTCCAAAATATCAAAACGCAGCCTTTTTGCAAAAACTTTGCTCACGTCTTCTGCTTTTACATAAAACGGAAAATTCTTTTTGGTAAAACGGACTGTATCGTTTGTATTGTAATCCAGTTTTTCTTTCTGTAATTTTTCAATGGCAGTCTTGCTTCTTTCCAGAGCTTTCTTATAGGTTTTGGAAAAATCTTCGAAAAAAGAACAGTCGTTACCGGCAATATAATCATCAAATTTGAATTTGTACTTTGACAGATAATCATATTCCGTTTTCAGGAAAATATTTTTGTCCGTATCCAATTCATTCATTAATGTTTCAAAAACATAAACCGATAGGCTGTCGTCTACCGGTTTAGGATTGAAATGCTCATGTTGGATGAGCTTGTTTATTTTTATAAGAACATCGCAGGATTTACCGCTATCTTGTGAATGTGATACAAAAGGGATAAACAGTAAAAACAGCATGATTCTATTCATATATTTTATTTTTTATAAAAGGGCAATTTAACGACTTTGGCCGGGATGTCATTTTTTCGGATACGGATAAAAATCTCACTATCTACTCCGGAGAATTCTGTGGTAACGTAGCCCAGACCAATACCTTTATTCAAAGATGGTGCCATAGTCCCGGAAGTTACTACCCCGATGATGTTTCCATCTTTGTCAACGATTTCATAGTCATGGCGTGGAATTCCTCTTTCTGTCAATTCAAAACCAACAAGCTTTCTTAAAACTCCGGCTTCTTTCTGTTTTAGAAGGTTTTCAGAATTGGTAAATTCTTTGTTGAATTTAGTAATCCAACCCAAACCGGCTTCGATAGGTGAAGTTGTGTCATTAATGTCATTCCCGTAAAGGCAGAAGCCCATTTCAAGACGAAGCGTATCTCTTGCCGCTAATCCGATAGGTTTGATACCATATGATTTTCCGGCTTCAAATACCTTATTCCAGATTTGTTCGATGTTTTCGTTTTTTGCGTAGATTTCAAAACCGCCCGAACCGGTGTAGCCAGTTGCAGAAATGATTACATCCGGTACTCCGGCAAAATCTCCCACTTCAAAGTGGTAGTATTTGATTGCAGCAAGGTCAACAGACGTCAGCGACTGCATTGCCTCAACGGCTTTTGGTCCTTGTATGGCTAATAATGAATAGTTGTCAGAGATATTTCTCATTTCAGCACCAACGTCATTTTTTGTAGAAATCCAATTCCAGTCTTTCTCAATGTTAGAGGCATTCACAACCAGCAAATATTGGTCTTCTTTCATTTTATAAACAATCAAATCGTCTACAATACCGCCATTTTCGTTTGGAAGACAAGAATATTGTGCTTTGCCTACGGTTAATGTAGAAGCATCATTTGTGGTTACTTTTTGGATTAAAGCCAAGGCATTTGGACCTGAAATAAGGAATTCTCCCATGTGTGAAACATCAAAAACTCCAACTCCATTACGAACAGTTTCGTGTTCAATATTTACTCCTTCATATTGTACTGGCATATTATATCCTGCAAAAGGAACCATTTTAGCTCCAAGACTTTCGTGAACGTGCGTAAGCGCGGTATTTTTCATTTGTGCTGTGTATAAAAATTAAAGTTGCTAATTTATTGTTTTTTTTGCAGTTTCAAAGGCGAAATCCGTGGATTTTTTAGGAATATTATACCTTGACGAGATAAATAATTATCAAGGTTTTTTATATTTGAAAACAAACAAAAAATATGAAATTCAATATCAGGACAACAGTACTATTTTTTTCTGTATTTTTTTCTGTGCAGTTGTATGCGCAGAAGCAGGTTGCTATTACGATAGATGATATTCCCAATACAAAAAGATTCCAAAAGGATGGATTTCAGTCTTTATTATTGAAAAAACTGGATTCGTTACGATTACCGATTGCTATTTTTATCAATGAAGGAAAAATTTATGAAACAGATTCTGTGTCAATCAATTTCCGCTTGTTGGAGAATTGGGTTAAGCGAAGCTACATTACGCTGGGCAACCATAGTTTTAGCCATTTACGCTATTCTGATGCAGGACTAACGGTTTTTGCCAATGATATTGATAAAGGAGAAGCTATTACTAAAGAACTGGCAAAAAAATATAGTAAGCCACTAAAACATTTCAGATTTCCGTTTAATGATTTGGGAAAAGACACATTGCAGCATAAAGAAATTGAAAATTACCTGACACAAAAAGGATATCGCATTACGCCTTATACGGTTGAGAGTGAAGATTGGGCCTATAGTACGGTTTATGAATATTACCTCGCCAAAAATGATATTGCGAATGCCAAAAGTACAGGGGAGAAGTATGTCAGGAAAACTATTGAATTTTTCGAGTTTTTTGAAGAACAGGCAACACAGCAATACAAGAGACCTATCCGACAGATTTATCTATGCCATGATAATGCACTGAATGCAGAGTATTTACCTAAAATTGTAAAACTGCTAAAAGCAAAAGGCTATACTTTTGTGAGTCTTGACGAAGCCTTACAGGACAGTGTTTACCAACAACAGGATAATTATTATAAAAAATGGGGAGTTTCCTGGCTTTACAGATGGATGAAATCTCAAAAGGAAGCTACAGCTATTATGCGAAAAGAACCAAACAATAATGAAATAGAAAGGCTGTATAAGGAAATCACAAAAGAATAAGTACAATTAAAAATCCCGATTGTAAACTAATCGGGATTTTTTGTGAGGGCTGACCAAAATTATTTTTGGTCGATATATGTTTTATTTCCGTTTTTGTTGATGTAGTATTTACCGCCTTTAGGTCCTGTGTAAACCTTCTTGCCGTTGTAATATTCGCCAGATGCCTTATCCGCGACTTTTGCTTTAGCAGTTTCTACTTTTGCATCTGCTTTTACCTTTGCAACATCCGCTTTTGCTTCCGTTTTTGTTACCGCAGCTTTTTCTTTGGCTTTTGCAGTTTCTACTTTTGCATTGGCTTTAGTTTTAGCAACATCAGCTTTTGCTTCTGTTTTCGATTCTACTGCCTTTTCTTTGGCCTTAGCTACATCTTTCTTGGCAGATTCTTCTGCTTTTTTTGCTTTTGCATCCGCTTTTTCAACAGCTTTCTTACTGTCTGCTTTTGCCTGGGCTACTTCTGCTTTTGCTTTCTTCTTCGCCGTTGTTTCCTGGGCGCTCATGTAGCCTGAAAATAACAAAGCAATACCTAAAACAATTAATTTTTTCATACTTTGTGTTTTTTAATTTGAATTAAAATTAGTAAATTAATTAATACAAATGAATAGATTTGTAGTACAAATTAAACATTTCAAATCATTATGAGATTTCTACAGCTAATAGTGTGCCTAATTGTTCTTTCGTCTTGCAAAAATCCACAAGAGGTGATTTATAGCGATGCTCTTTTGTCAAGCAATCGTGAATATATTGACGAAAATGCTGCGATTCTGGAAGCGGCCAAAGCTAACATCAGCGATACTGCTTTTGTGAATTTAAGGGATTATGGTAAAGATTTCTTTTATGATATGAAATATGCAACAGAAGACAATTTCCTGAAAACAAAAGTATACGATTGCGCGGAATGCTATCTCCGGTTTAAAACCGTTAAAGCTTTAATCAAAGCGAATCAGGCGTTTTTAAAACTTGGATATAAGATTAAAGTATATGATTGCTACAGACCTCTGGATGTACAAAAGAAGATGTGGGCAATAACGCCAAATCCGACTTATGTGGCCGACCCGGCTAAAGGTTCCATTCATAATAGAGGAGGGGCTGTAGACATAACGCTAACAGATTATAGTGGTAATGAATTGGATATGGGAACAGGATTTGACCATTTCGGACCGGAAGCGGCACATGACTATAAAAACATTTCGGCAGAAGCTGCAACCAATCGAAAGATTTTAAAAGAAATAATGCTGAAAAACGGATTCCGTTCTTTTGCTTCGGAATGGTGGCATTACAACCTGATGAGCGCTTCGACTTTACCTGTATCTAATTTTACATGGGACTGCAAGAACTAATCTAGTTCAGGCATTTAAGATGGTCGATAAAGAAATTTTCAGGATAGGATTTCTCTCCGTTTAATTCGGAAGTAAGTTCCTTTTTCATAATATAGTCAACCGTTTCTGAAGCGTATTTTATACGGATTAACGTAATTGGGGATTTTTCCAACTCTTCCATCGTATTTTTCATAAATAAAAAGGCACCCGTAGAAATTCTAATATTGGAACTTTGAGCTTCATCGCGAATCATTGATCCGCAGCTTCCCTCATCAGAAATCAGCATGGTAATTATTTTGCCATTTGCCAATTGCAGGTAAACCCGTGAATTTTTATCGAAACAAAATGCCTTGATGAAATCTTTACTTTTTTGAATATTTTGGAAATTCAACAGTGGAGTACCATTGGCATTAATCAATGAGAAAAAGATATAACTCGAAGTTCCGGCAAAGTTTTTTTCATATACGATTTTTTGTACCGTTTCTTTATAGCTGCCTATGGAATCTGTAAAATTGGAACTGTATTCACATGATTTCTGGGCATAAACGCCCATTTGAAGCATTAAAAAAGTAAGTATAAGCAATCGTTTCATTCTTCTGTTTTTATTTTGGTGCAAAGTAATACTATTTTGTCATTATTCATATTGGTCGTAAAAAAACAATACAGGTTTCCTCCGTCACTTATTTTCCACTTTTTTCGAATGTTCTCAACGGTTTCCGGAAAATTCCGGATAGTAATATTGGCTTTTTTATTTTGTAGCAGTTCCTTCATTTCAGTTTTGCCGTATTTTATTACTTCATCAATCTGAAAGGTTCTTCCGGGAAAATCAACCAATTCATTGGCAGTATAAAGATGCGAATGCGGATGAAGTTTGTCCAGTTTAAATTTGGCGCTCACCGACTCAAAAAAGCCGGATTTCATTATTGAACTATTAGGTTCATAAAGATATTTTTTAGGCAATCCGTAAAAAGCATTTTCACTTTCACCCAGTACAAAATCCAGTTTTTCAGTCTTTTCTTTGGTTTTGTTTAAGGTAATAATTGTTATACTGCCGGTATAATCTTTTGAAATTTCCCAAAGCAATTCTTTGACTTCGTTTTCAATGGCTATAATATGGATGGCCTTTACATTGGTAAGTTCTGATAATCCTGCAGCAATATCCAGAATGGGAGCTGTTTTTATCAGCAGATTGTCTGAATATTCAAAATAGAATTTCTGCAATTCCGGAACATTGGGCAGGCAATCTTTTAAAAGGAAAACCTTTCCTTTTACATCACTTCGTCTTGATGGGTCAACATACATCCAGTCAAATTTCCGATTCAGCTTCTGCAGTATTTCCGAACTGTCGCCTGTAAAGCATTCGATATTTGAGGCATGGAGTATTTTAAAATTATGACTTGCAATCTCAGATAATTCCGCATTCATTTCACAATGAACAACCGATTCCATTTTTTTTGAAAAATAATAACTGTCAACACCAAAGCCCCCGGTCAGGTCAATCAGGCTTTTTCCGGATATTATTGCTGCTTTGCAGAAAGCTGTTTCTTCAGAAGATGTCTGTTCTATTGATAGTTTTGGAGGATAAACAATGTTTTTTGCTGCATACCAGCTAGGAAGTTTCTGTTCTGCCTTGCCTTTTGCCGCTATCTGGTTTAACAGTACGGCAAAGTCGATTTCAGGAAACGGATTTTTCTGGAAAGCCAGTTTTGAAATATCTTTCCTGATGTTGGCTTCTATAAAATTCTGGATTTCGGGTTTTAGAATGTCAGAAATCAAATGTTTCGGGTTAAAATTTTTACGATAGGATTTTGAGGGAAAAATTCTTTGGCAACTACTTTTACAATGGTATAAAGTGGTACTGCCACAATCATTCCCAGTACTCCAAAAATAAATCCGCTCGCCAGAATTACCACAAAAATTTCCAAAGGATGGGAATTGACGCTGTTGGAGAATATTAACGGAGTGGTGATGTTGTTATCAATAATTTGGGCAACGGTGTAGCCAATCAATACATATATGGTTGTCGATAGCATTTCGCCCTGTGATTCAGGGTCCATGTGGCCCAGCATTGTCAATATGGCAACAAGGACAGTGGCAATAAGCGGTCCGATATAAGGTATGATATTCAGAATTGCTGTGATAAAAGCGATAATAAATGCATTTTCCACACCAAAAATCAGCAATACGATTAGGTAGCAAATAAATAAAATGGTTACCTGTCCGATAAGGCCAATAAAATAACGGCTTAACAAGTGGTTTATTTTTCTGAAAGAATTCAGGATTTTGTCTTCGTGTTCGTTTGGAAGTATCTTCTTGGCATTGACGATAAAGAGTTTCTGGTCTTTCAAAAAGAAAAAAGTAATAAAAATGACAGAACCTATAGCGACACCAACATTTCCGAGTATTGAAACCAAAGAATTTATGAAATTAGGAATAAAATTCAGATTCAGTTTCGAGGTCAGGTCTGATTTTTTGACCATACTTTCGATGTCGATATTATGGTCTGAAAAATAACTCTTCAGTCTTTCAGTCAAATCCACCAAATCGGCTTCAAGTCGTGCTGTATCTAATAAAGAAAGATTTTCGCCCTGCGAAACGATTAACGGAACAAACATCATGATAAAGCCCGCCATGAGCAATATAAAGAATACCAGTGTTACTATAACTGCTACGATATGGTTGAACTTTAATCTTTTTTCCAGGAATTTGACAATCGGATTTCCAATCATGCTGACAATCAAAGCAATGAACAGGAAAAGTATAACGGACTGGATTTTATATAAAAGAAACAGCAAGAGCAAAATTCCGGTTATTACTGCCAAAGCACGCAATATTCCGTTAGCAATAGTTTTTGAGGTCACCATATTTTTCTTTTTAGAATCTAAATTTAGTTAAAAAATCGGAGTTCTTCTAAAAATAAAATCCCGTTTCTAATTATTGAAAATATAATAGATAATATTGGCGCCCATTTTTAGTGCTTTTTCACGAACTTCTTTTGGGTCGTTGTGCACTTCCGGGTCTTCCCATCCATCACCCAAATCGGTTTCATAAGTATACAAAAGTGCCAGCCTGTTGTCTATAAAAATTCCAAATGCCTGTGGCCTTTTGTTGTCATGTTCGTGGATTTTCGGGATTCCGGCAGGAAATGAAAAAGGTTTTTGGAATATGGGATGGTTTGCCGGGATTTCCACAAGAGCGTTGTTTGGAAAAATTCTTTTCAGTTCCCTACGGATATATTCATCCATTCCATAGTTGTCATCTACATGGAGAAATCCACCGGAAGTAAGATAGTTTCGTAGATTGTTTATTTCGGAATCACTGAATACCACATTCCCGTGTCCGGTCATGTGTACAAAAGGATAGGAGAGCAGGTCAGGACTTCCCGGTTCAACCGTTGCCGGTTTTGGAGTGATTCGGGTATTTATATTTTGATTGCAAAATTTAATCAGGTTGGGCAAAGAAGTCGGATTTCCATACCAGTCACCACCGCCATTGTATTTTAATAAGGCAATTTCCTGTGATTGGGCTACAAGGGAAAAACACAACAGAAATGCAAAATATATTTTCTTCATAATCTCAACCGGATTTATTTTTCGTTTATAAAAACTACACTATGGCAAGCAACAACAGCAGCAGTTTCAGTTCTCAATCGCGTATTGCCTAAAGTTACGGGAATGTAATTGTTTTCGACCGCCAATTTGATTTCTTTTTCAGAAAAATCACCTTCCGGACCAATAAGTATCGTAACATCCTGATTGGGTAATACGGTTTCTTTTAATGATTTTTTCTGGGTTTCCTCACAGTGGGCGATGAGCTTTAGCCCTTCGTTTTGTTGCTGTTTTATAAAATCCTTAAACGAAACAGGTTCATTCAATTTTGGGAGATAATAATGCAGCGACTGTTTCATAGCCGATAATATAATCTTATCAAAACGGTCTGTCTTGACTACTTTTCTTTCAGAATGTTCACAGATGATAGGTGTAATTTCACCAATTCCTATTTCGGTTGCTTTTTCCAGAAACCATTCAAAACGGTCGTTCATTTTGGTAGGCGCAACAGCCAGATGAAGCTTATATCCGGTTGCTTCACCTTTTTCAGAACCAATAATTTTTACCAAACATTTTGAATCTGAAGCTAATGTAATTTCAGTTTTAAATAAATAACCTAATCCGTTGGTTACATATAGATTATCACCTTCCTTTTTGCGTAATACTTTAACGATGTGTTTACTTTCTTCCTTGTCGAAAAAGAAGGTTTCTGTTGCTGTTGTGATTGTTGGATTATAGAATAATTGCATAATTAAAACGGAATACGCGCTTTGGAAACGACTGAATTATCTTCAAATTTTGAAGCAAGATATTTATGATATCCGACAATTCCAATCATGGCGGCATTATCTGTGGTATATTCAAATTTGGGAATAAAGGTTTTCCAGCCGTATTTTGTTTCTGCTTCTTTCAATGTCTGGCGAATCCCCGAATTGGCAGAAACACCACCACCAATGGCAATCTGATTGATACCGGTTTGTTGGGCTGCCAGTTTTAATTTGTCCATCAAAATTTCAATAATAGTGTGCTGTATGGAAGCACAGATATCATTCAGATTTTTTTCAATGAAATTTGGATTTTGGGCAACATTTTTCTGTATAAAATACAATATGGCTGTTTTTAGGCCGCTAAAGCTGAAATCAAGTCCCGGAACTTTTGGTTTGGTAAATGAAAAAGCTTTCGGGTTTCCCAATTTGGCATATTTGTCAACCAAAGGTCCGCCAGGATACGGAAGTCCCAGAATTTTGGCGCTCTTGTCAAAAGCTTCACCAACAGCGTCATCTGTCGTTTCTCCAATAATTTCCATATCAAAGAAATCGTTAACCTTGACGATTTGCGTATGTCCACCGCTGATTGTCAATGCCAGAAAAGGAAATTCCGGCTTGTCGTAACCTTCTTCTTCTATAAAATGCGCCAGAATATGGGCATGCATATGGTTAACGGCAATCAACGGAACCTTTAAGGCAAGCGATAAGGATTTGGCAAAAGAACTGCCTACCAATAGCGACCCCATAAGACCCGGACCTTGTGTAAAAGCTATTGCATTTAACTGTTTTTTATCGATATTTGCTTTGCGAATCGCCATTTCAATAACGGGAACGATATTTTGCTGGTGGGCTCTCGAAGCAAGTTCGGGAACTACACCGCCATATTCGCCGTGAATGCTCTGATTTGCAACAACATTGGACAGGACTTTGTTGTCTTGAAGAATGGCAGCTGCGGTATCGTCGCAGGAACTTTCGATAGCTAATATAAAAAGAGAGTTATTTCCCATAAAAGGGCACGGATTTTGAATTATATTTGACAAAAATAAAACAATTAAGAGTATCAAAAAATTTAAAAAAATAGTATTTCGTACCTTACTGGGTATAATTCTACTTTTGCTGTTACTCGGCATTGCTCTTTCACTGCCTTTTGTTCAAACCAAAATAGCACATTACGTTACCGAAACCTTAAACGAAGATTATGGAACAGACATTAATGTTGACCAGGTTGCAATCTCCATTTTTGGTGGTGTAAAACTGAAAACGGTACTCATTCGAGACCATCACAAAGATACCCTGATTTATGCCAATTCGATTAAGACCAATATTTTAAGTTTTAAAAAACTGAAATCAGGAGATTTGATTTTTGGAGACATCTATGCAGACAGGCTGTTTTTTAATCTTAAAAACTACAAAGGAGAAGAAGAGTCCAATATCAATGTTTTTGTCGGACTGTTTGATACCGGTAAAAAATCACATAAGCCGTTCCAGCTAAATGCTGATAATATCTATCTGTCTAAGAGCCATTTCAAGATTACAAACGAAAATGCGATTACCAAAACCAGCGTCGATTTTACTAAAATGGATGCCAGTGTACGTAAGTTTAAGATTTACGGAAGTGATATTACCACGGAAATACGGAAGTTGGCCTTTCAAGACCACAGAGGCCTCTATGTTAAAGACCTGACAGGAAAATTCAGCTATTCAAAAGAAAGCATTCTTTTAAAAGAATTGACGCTTCTGACGAAAGAATCCAACCTGAAAGGAAATGTGGTATTGACCTACAAAGAAGGCGGGCTTGCTGATTTTGTCAACAAAGTTCACTTTGATGTAGATGTGGATTCTGCCTCAATTTCCACAAACGACCTGAATCATTTCTACGGTGAATTCGGGAAAAACAAGAAATTTAATTTTTCGACCATCCTGGCCGGGACGATGAATGATTTCTTTACCCGCAATTTAAAGCTGATTGTAGACAACCATTCCCAGATTATTGGAGATATTAATTTCAAAAACCTTTTTAATCCGGATAAGGATGCATTTCTTATTCGTGGAGATTTTAAAAAGCTGTCATCGGATTATGCCAACCTGAAATCGATATTGCCAAGAATATTAGGAGAAAAACTTCCTTCTTCATTAGAATATCTTGGAGATTTTGATATTACGGGTAATGCACAAATTACCCATTCTGATGTAAAAGCAGACATTTACCTGACAACTTCTATTGGAGAGCTTGCGGCAGATTTACAGTTGTATGATATTGATAATATTGACAATGCTTCTTACAAAGGAAATATAAACTTTGAAAAATTCAATATAGGAAGATTTTTGCGACAGAAAGATTTTGGCCATGTAACATTGGATTTGGAAGTAGCCGGAAAAGGATTCACGCGAAAATTTTTGGATACAAAAGTGAGCGGGAAAATTTATAGCCTGAATTTTAAAAAATACGATTATAAAAATATAGAAGTTGACGGAACGTTTAAAAATCCGTTGTTTCAGGGAAAGGTTGTCGTAAATGATGAAAACCTGAAAATGGATTTCAAAGGATTGCTTGATTTGAGCAAATCGGAAAACCGTTATGATTTCCATGCCCTGATTGATTATGCGGATTTAAACAAACTCAATCTTGTAAAAAGAGATTCCATTTCACTTTTTAAGGGCGATGTAACCATGCAGATTACCGGAAACAGTATCGATAATATGTACGGTGACATTTTTATTTCACAGACTTCTTACCAAAACCAAAAAGACATCTATTTCTTCGATGATTTTACAATCCAGTCCCGTTTTGACGAAAACAGGGTTCGTACAATTGCAATTAATTCGCCTGATATTATTAAAGGACAGATTGTAGGGAAATATGAATTCAGACAAGTACCTAAAATTATTGAAAATGCAATAGGTAGCCTGTATACCAATTACAAGCCCAATAAGGTAAAACCCGGACAGTTTTTAGATTTTAATCTTTCTGTTTACAATAAACTGATTGAAGTTTTCCTGCCGGAAGTATCTATTGGGACAAATACTGTGGTTTCAGGAAAAATGACTTCCGACTCGAATCAGTTTAAGATGAATTTCGATTCGCCTGAGATTAAAGCCTACGGAAATTATTTTGATAAGGTTTCTTTGGAAATAGACAACCAGAACCCGCTGTATAACGCCTATATCGAAATGGACAGCATTAAGACCAAGCGTTATAAAATTTCAAATTTCAGTACGATTAATGTTAAGCTTGAAGACACGCTGTTTTTCAGAACCGAATTTAAAGGCGGAAATGAAAGTAAAGACTTTTACAACCTGAACGTTTACCACACGATTGATGAAAAGAATAACAACGTTGTCGGTATTAAGAAGTCTGAAGTCAATATCAAGGACTATATGTGGTTCCTGAATGAAAATGATGCCAACGACAACAAAATTGTTTTTGATAAGAAGTTTAAGAATTTCTCTATCGAAAATATTTTGATGACACATAACAACCAAAAGATTGAGTTGGGAGGCATTATTCGCGATAGTACTTACAAGGATTTGAAGTTAAGCTTCAGGGAAGTAAGCCTTGGCAAATTATTGCCCGAAATGGATAGCCTGCGTATTGAAGGAAAACTAAACGGTGAAATTGATTTTAAACAGAACAAGGCAATCTATCAACCGGCTTCAACGATTACAGTCGATAGTCTGAACGTGAACGAGATTGCTTTGGGTAATCTTTCGGTTCAGATTCAGGGAAATGAAAACCTGAACAGGTTTAGCGTAAACTCCGTATTGGAAAATGATAATGTTGAGAACTTCATAATCACGGGAGATATAGGCATATTGAACAAGCAGACGCTTTTTGATCTGGACTTCAAATTCAACAAATTCAATCTTGGTGCGTTGAGTCCGTTGGGCGGTAATGTCATTTCGAGGATTCGCGGATTTGCTACGGGTAATGCCAATTTTGTCGGGACACTAAAAGACCCGCAAATCAACGGAAGGCTTTTCCTGGATGAAGTTGGACTTAAAGTGCCCTATCTGAATGTCGATTATGAATTTGATGAGCGTTCCATTGTTGATTTAACGGAGAACCAATTCCGCTTTAATGATGCAAGGATGACCGATACGAAATACAAAACAAAAGGATATCTGACAGGAAGCATCAAGCATCAAAATTTCAAAAAGTGGGTACTCGACCTTAACATACAATCTGACCGATTATTGGCATTGGACACCAAAGATTCTGATGATGCCATGTATTTTGGTACGGCTTTTATTGCCGGACGGGCTTCTATAAAAGGACCTACCAATGGACTGTTGATTACGGTAGATGCGGAATCCAAACAAGGAACCAGTATTAAGATTCCTATAAATTCGGCAGCAGGAGTAGGGAACAATACTTTTATCACATTCCTGAGCCCAAAAGAAAAATACAATCTGGAAAAAGGTATAGTTGAAAAGGTTATAAACAATTCAGGACTGGAATTGCAGTTTGATTTAAAAATCACACCCGAAGCAGAAATAGAAATTATTATTGATAGAAATACCGGACATGCCCTGAAAGGGAATGGTGACGGTACGATGCGACTTGAAATCAGTACTCTGGGTAAATTTAATATGTGGGGTGACTTCCAGGTTAGGGAAGGAGAATACAATTTCAAATACGGAGGAATTATCGACAAGAAATTCCAGGTAAAAAAAGGAAGCTCTATTTCATGGGATGGCGACCCGTTACGGGCCCGTCTGAACATTGATGCCATTTACAAAACCCAGGCCAATCCGGCTGTTTTGCAGGATAATGCCTCCTTTAATCGAAAAGTTCCGGTTGAAGTAGTAATCGGATTGACCGGAAACCTGATGAATCCTGACCCTGACTTTACGATTAATTTCCCTACGGTAAGTTCCGTATTGAAATCGGAATTGCAGGTAAAATTGGATGATAAGGATACCCGTGTCAACCAGGCGCTTTCGCTTTTGGGTACAGGAAACTTCCTGAGTTCGGAAAACGCAGGAACGGCAGTATACGGAAGCTTGTTTGAAAGAGCCAGCGGTTTGTTTAACGATTTGTTCCAGGATGAAGACGGTAAATTTACCGTTGCTTTGGATTATCAGATGGCAGACCGTACGCCAACAGCAGAAACCAGCAGCCAGTTCGGGATTGCCATAACCACACAAATTAACGAAAGGATTTCTATTGACGGAAAAGTGGGTGTGCCTGTGGGTGGTGTAAACCAATCCGTAATTGTGGGTAATGTAGAAGTGAAATACAGAGTGAATGACGACGGAACTCTAAATTTAAGGGTATTTAACCGTGAAAATGACATTAACTATATAGGAGAAGGAATTGGCTATACACAAGGGCTTGGGGTTTCCTATGAAGTCGATTTTGATACTCTGAAAGAATTATGGTATAAGATTTTCAATATCAAAACCAAAGAAGAAAAAGAAAATACTTCAACAGACCATATGCCGGATTCGGACCTTTCGCCTGATTTTATCCAATGGACACAGGACCGAAGAAAGAAAGCCGATACGCAAAAGACTGAAAAACAAAAAACGGAACAGCCAAAAGTTCCGGATATGGATTAATACTAAATACTGTTTCTAAAACTTTGCGGCTCTGCGGCTTTGCGTGAAAATAATTGCTCGCAAAGACGCAGAGCCGCAAATAAGGTTGTAGGAATTACTTGTATAAAGTCCCCCTGTAATCGATAATCTTTTATCAACTTGGCGATTTTTACCCTATAATTTACAAAAATTACCAACTTTACAGCAACGAAAATAAAAACTTATCAACGAAATCGATTGAAATTCTAATTGTTTCCTAAATTATTAAAAACCCTATTCTTAAAGTAATATTTGTTTGCTAATTTTACAGTATTAACAGCAAATAAATGTCAAAAACAATAAAAAAAATCGGCGTATTGACATCTGGAGGTGATTCTCCGGGAATGAATGCCGCTATCCGTTCGGTTGTTAGAACCTGCGCTTATCATAACATTGAATGTATCGGAATCTACAGAGGATACCAGGGTATGATAGAAGGCGATTTTAAAGAAATGGGACCTCGAAGCGTAAACAACATCATTAATAAAGGAGGAACAATTTTAAAGTCTGCCCGTTCTAAAGAATTCATGACGGAAGAAGGCAGAAAGAAAGCCCACAGCAATTTGTCGGCAGCCGGAGTAGAGGCTTTAGTTGTCATTGGTGGCGACGGAAGCTTTACAGGAGGACTTGTTTTTAATAAAGAATATGGTTTTCCAATAATCGGAATTCCGGGAACTATCGACAATGATATTTTCGGAACAACCCATACATTAGGATATGACACGGCTTTAAATACTGTAGTAGAAGCTATCGATAAAATCAGAGATACAGCGAGTTCCCACAACCGCCTTTTCTTTGTAGAGGTGATGGGGCGTGATGCAGGACATATTGCCTTGAATGCAGGTATTGGTGCCGGAGCTGAAGAAATATTAATTCCGGAGGAAGACCTTGGACTGGACCGCCTATTGGAATCGTTGCGTAAAAGCAAACTATCAGGAAAATCTTCCAGTATTGTAGTTATTGCAGAAGGTGACAAAATAGGCAAAAATGTTTTCGAACTTAAAGACTATGTTGAAGAAAACATGCCTGAATATGATGTTCGCGTATCTGTTTTAGGACACATGCAGCGAGGTGGTGCACCTTCCTGTTTTGACCGCGTTCTGGCAAGCCGTTTAGGTGTAAAAGCCGTTGAATCGATTCTTGACGGAAAAAGCAACTATATGGTTGGACTTTTGAATGACAAGATTGAATTGACTCCTTTAGAGCAGGCTATCAAAGGCCATTCACAAATCGACAGGGAATTGTTGAGAGTGTCAGACATTATGACGACTTAATTATTTGGTCGCAAATTCCCATCAAAAACAGTAAAATAAACAAATATATAAATTGGCTGAAAGCGTGCCGCTTGAAGCCCTAAGCAAGTAGAAAAAATGTCAAAAGTAAAATTAGGAATAAACGGTTTCGGAAGAATTGGTAGAATCGTTTTCAGAGAAACCATAAATAGAGATAACGTAGAAGTAGTAGCCATTAACGACTTGTTAGATGTTGAACACCTGGCTTACCTTTTAAAATATGATTCTGTACACGGACGTTTTGCAGGAAAAGTTGAAGTAAAAGACGGAAAGCTTTTTGTAAATGACAGACTGATTCGTGTAACAGCAGAAAAAGACCCGTCTGTGTTGAAATGGGATGAAGTAGGAGTAGACGTGGTAGCAGAATGTACCGGAATTTTTACAACTCTTGAAAAAGCCAATGAGCATATCAAAGGTGGAGCTAAAAAAGTTGTAATCTCTGCGCCATCTGCAGATGCTCCAATGTTTGTTATGGGAGTAAACCACACAAAAGCCACAGCGGCAGATACGATTGTTTCCAATGCTTCCTGTACAACAAACTGTTTGGCTCCATTGGCAAAAGTAATCAACGACAATTTTGGAATTGTTGAAGGGTTGATGACAACAGTTCACGCTACAACAGCAACACAATTAACGGTTGATGGTCCTTCACGCAAGGATTTCCGTGGTGGAAGAGCAGCTCTTTTAAATATTATCCCGGCTTCTACAGGTGCTGCAAAAGCTGTAGGTAAAGTAATTCCGGAATTGAACGGAAAATTGACAGGTATGTCCATGCGTGTTCCAAATGCTGACGTTTCTGTAGTAGATTTAACCGTAAAACTTCAAAAAGAAACTACTTATGAGGATATCATGAAAGTATTGAAAAATGCTTCTGAAACAGACTATAAAGGCATTATCGGTTATACGGAAGACGACGTGGTTTCACAGGATTTTATCTCTGATTCCCGTACCTCTATCGTAGATGCTAAAGCCGGAATCGGATTAAATTCGACATTCTTTAAGCTTGTTTCCTGGTATGATAACGAATACGGATACTCAAGCAAATTGATTGATTTATCTGTACATATCGCGCAATTGTAATTAATAATTGAAAGGTCCCGTCATTTTTGCTATTGGCGGGACTTTTTTATTTTCAAAAACAGGCGTTACTATTCCCAAACCATTTTTTCCTTACTTTAGTTTTTTAAAATATTCAGTCCGGATTTTGGCATAAGAATTTATAAAATTAGGTAAGATAATAAGAAGCCGTTTTCAGGCTTCTGCAAATATTAAACAAACTAACAAACCATAAATGAAATTATTAGTAGACAGTGGGTCAACAAAAGCAGACTGGATTGCTTTGGATGATAATGGCAATAAGTTGTTCACCACGCAATCTTTAGGATTAAATCCTGAAGTTTTGGATAAAAAAGAAGTTATTGAACGTCTGGAAGACCGTTTCGATATCTATCATAACAGAAAGGACGTAACCCATCTTTTTTTCTATGGAGCCGGATGTGGCACAGACCGTATGAAAAATTCGCTTGCAGAAACGTTCAGGGAATTTTTTCCTCATGCGGAAGTATCAGTTAAGGAAGATACCTATGCGGCAGCTTATGCTACCAATCCAACTAATGAAAAAGCAATCATATCTATTTTGGGAACGGGTTCCAATTGCAGTTATTTTGACGGGGAAGAGCTTCACCAAAAAATACAGTCGCTGGGTTATATTGCTATGGATGATTGCAGTGGTAATCGTTTTGGAAGGGATTTGATACGTGCCTATTATTTTGGCAAAATGCCGAAACACCTGGCTTCTCTTTTCGAAAAAGAATATGACTTGGACCCGGATGTAATCAAAAACCATTTATACAAACAGGCCAATCCAAATGCTTATTTGGCAACGTTTGCTAAATTTCTTATTCAGCATAAGGATGATGAGTTCATACAGAAGCTGGTATTCGAGGCAATGCAGGTTTTTGTAGACAATTACATCACCCAATTTGAAGATTGCCGTGAGGTACCGGTTCATTTTGTAGGTTCAATCGCTTTTTACCTGAAAGACGAACTAAAACAGGTACTTGATAAAAACGGCCTTAGGCTGGGCAACGTTTTAAGAAGACCAATTGACGGACTGATAGAATACCACAAGATTAACTAAATCGTAATAACAAAAAAGCCGACTTATTTGAAGTCGGCTTTTTTGTATTATAAAAAATAAAAGCAATCTATTACTACCTAAAATCTGTGGTAAAAATTATTTCATAGCAATCATTGAAATTTCAACATTCACGCCTTTTGGCAGTCCTGCAACCTGAACGGTTTCTCTTGCAGGAGCTGTTTTTTCATCAAAATAACTTCCGTAAACACCATTGATTTTTGCAAAATTATTCATGTCCATAATGAAAATGGACGTTTTTATTACGTTTTCAAAAGTCATTCCTGCTTCCTCCAGAACAGCTTTCATGTTTTCCATTACTTGTCTGGTTTCAGTTTCAATATCCTCTAAAACCAATTCGCCTGTTTGCGGATTGATAGCAATTTGTCCTGAGGTAAAAAGTGTATTGCCAAATGCTACAGCCTGATTGTATGGCCCTATTGGAGCAGGGGCTTTTTCGGTAAAAATTATTTTTTTCATAAATTATTTTAATTAACGTAGTCTTCTGTCTGGTTGTCTTCTCTTATCCCACTTGATGTCGCTCAACACGGACGATTTGATTCCGATGAAGAATCCCCATGAAGTATAATCTCCAATTGGAATCCAGTTAAAATCCATCCTCCAGCTTAATAAATCTCTTTCAAAACGAAGTTGGGTAAACGTAACGCCTTTCTGTACAAAATCATAACCGGTTGATATTCCCACTTTCCATCGGGGTGTCAGGTCGACATTTCCGGAAATCATCACAGAATTGTTTGTTATTTCATTCTGTCGGCTGGAATTACTATACGTCAGGGAATAGGCCAGAGTCATGTTCCACGGAAGTAAAGCATGATAGAATCGTGTCTTTTTTTCTGCTTTTTCAGTATCCTCATCATTAAATTGGCTCTGTCTGTTGTCGCCCAAATCTCTTGCGGTTCCAAACAAGTCATCCTCACGTCCTCCGTTTCTTAATCCCTGATTTTTCAAAGGGTCGGACCTGTCATTTTCATTTGTTCCATCCGTACTCGAAAAAGAATAATTGATGGTAATATTAGCACTGGACAGTCGAAATAAACTTCCTCCGTTGTCAATATTGAACCTGTCGATTCTTCGGTTGGCATTATCCAATGCATAAGGGTCAAGGGTAGCTGCAAAGTTAATGTTCATTTTTTCCTTGAACAATGCCGTACCTCCACTCACACGCAATGGGGCCAATTTAAGGGAATCGGCTGTCATATCATAGGAAGTCGAGAAGTTCAGGTTGTTCAGCAACATAATCTTTTTAGGTTCAGTTTTGGTACTGTCCTTATCGGTCACCTTTGCTTCAAAGGTGTTGCTTAAACTGAATCCGATATTGTTCGAAATATTTCTGCCCGGAGCACCGTAAATTCCTCCTTCAAACCGGCTGTATTCTTTTAGCATAGTTCCGGTTCCGTCCGGGTCATAGGTGTCATAATATTTGGCAAAACTTGGTGTATAGCTATAAGAAACCGAAGGTCTCATGACGTGACGGATGGCTTGAATCTTTTTGTTTTCACCGAAATTAAACGTACCATAAATTGTCGTACCAATACTGGAAGAAAAATTATAGGTTCTGAATGCATCAAAACCGCGAACGTCAAAGTTTTCTACCTTTTGTGATACCGGATTGAATCGTTTTTCAATGGTTTTCATATACCAGACCTCATTATAGGTTCCTCCGGCAGATACACTGAAATGCTTAAATACCTTGAAGTTGGTGTTAACCGGAATTGTATGTTGGAAACCAACGCGTGCATCCCTGAACATTTGAGGTTTGAAAAACAACGAATCCTTAGTCGTAATCTGATTTTGGGCATTCAGGTTGTATTGAATGTTCAGGTTTTTAATAAGGCCTCTTTTGTTTTCATTTTCAGAAGCAAAAGGAAATATCCTGTCCACACTTCCCTGAAATGTAGGGAGGGTCATATTGATAGTTTCCGTCTGTGTATTTTGGGAATGTGTAGCCGTAACGGACATATTCACCTGCGGAACCGAATTAAAAGTTCTGGAGTAAGACACAGAGGAACTTAACGTATTGTTTAATGCAGAACCTACGTTAGCCTGGTTCATTGATCGTTGGTAATATTTACTACTTCCAAGGTTTACAGAAGCAGAAAATCGGGAATTCGGATTAGCTTTGGCGTCTTGTGAATGTGTCCACTGAATATTGTACTGTGTAGCCTTGGTATAGTCTGGAAAACCTCTCTCACTTTGGATTTGGTTTTCAAAACGAACGTTTACGTTACCCCGGAATTTGTATCGCTTTGCATAACTCGATTCAAAACGCATGGCATAACTTCCGTTAGTATAGTAATCACCAAGGATGGCCAGGTCATAATTATCAGAAAGGGCAAGATAGAGACCTCCGTTTTGCAATGCAAAACCCTGCCTGTTTGTATTGTTGGGAGAGGGAAGTATCAAACCTGATGTTCCTTTGTTAGACATAGGGAAAAAGGCAAAAGGAATTCCCAAAGGAGTTGGAACATCGGCAATAACCATGTTCGTAAGTCCAACCACAACCTTTTTGCCGGGTACCAATTTTAGTTTTCGGGCTAAAAAGTAGTATTCCGGATCGTCAATATTTTTAGAAGTAGTTATCCTGGCATTCTTGATGAAATAAACAGAATCGTTTTCTTTTTTTGTAACCTCGCCTTTAATATTCAATTCACCCTGAGCCGATCTGGAGTTCCATACCAGCGCTTTTTTTGTAATGGTGTTGAAACGGATGGAATCGGGTTCAATAACATTCGTACCCTGTTTAAAAACAGGTCGTTGTGTATAGTTTCCTGCAGAATCTTTAATTCTTCCGGCATAGACTTCGTTCTTTTCATAATCCATAACGATTATTCCTGCCTTAAGCTCAAAATCCTGATAATACAGCTCCGCTTTGTTATAAAGAGTAAGCTGTTTTTTCTTTTGATCCATTTTTTCATAGTCAACAGCCTTGCGTTTTACTCTGCTTTCCAGGAAAGTTTTCTTGGGCTTGATAGTATCTTGCGCAGTAGTATCAGTAGATTTAGTAATATCTGACAAGCTGACTGAGACGGAATCTTTTTTTGTATTTGGCTGTTTTTCAGCAGCTATTGAGGTAGATTTGTTTTTTCCTTCCTGAGAATAAGTTTCTGCAGTTCCTAATGTTAGGAAAATTGCTGATAAAACGATATGAAATAAGTTTGTGCGCAAAGGTTTAAATACTATTTTTGTAAAAATATGGCTTAATTTTTGACGTGCCAAACTTACATATATTTTTCATCAAAAATAAAGAAATATCAAAATTATAGCCATAGCATTTTTATTAAAATTAACTTTAGCAACATATGTACATCTGTAATAAATTCAAACGTTCACTCGCTGTATTAACCTGTATTGTATCTTTTGCTGCTTTTGGTCAATCAGGTGATAAATTTAAAGTAGTTCTTGATGCCGGACATGGTGCAAAAGATTTTGGAGCTGTAAAGAATGGTTTTGTTGAAAAGAATATAGCACTTGCTGTTGCTTTAAAGGTAGGAAGATTACTTGACAAACAGCCTAGTGTTGATGTTGTATATACAAGAAGTACAGATGTATTTATAGAACTTGTTGAACGTGCCAATATTGCTAACAGGGCAAATGCTGATTTATTTGTTTCGATTCACTGTAATTCCAATCCAAATTCTGAAGCTTTCGGAACAGAGACTTACGTTATGGGTCTTACAAAGGTAAAATCAAACCTTGAAGTGGCTAAAAATGAAAACGAGGTAATCACCCTGGAAGCAGATTATAAGGTAAAATATGCCGGCTATGATCCTAAATCACCGGAATCTCTTATAGGAATTACATTAATACAGGAAGAGCATCTCGACCAGAGCATTGCTGTGGCAAGTAAAATTCAGGATAATTTTACACAACAGCTAAGCCGTAAGAGCAGAGGAGTAAAACAGGCCCCATTTATGGTATTGCATAAAACTTCAATGCCTAGTATTTTGATTGAAATGGGGTTTTTATCGAATAAAACAGAAGGACAATATCTTAACTCTGAAGAAGGACAAAATGAAATTGCAAAAGCCATAGCAGATGCAATTATGGGCTATAAGAAAGAATATTACGGAGGAACTTCTATAGAAAACAAGATTGATAAAGAAGCGCTAAAAGTAGAAAGACCAAAAGAAATGGCATCTACGGCAAAGAAAGACAGTGCCAAAACTCCGGTTACCAAAGCTCCGGAACCTAAAAAAACCGAAGCAAAGACTCCGGTTGCTGAAACTAAAACAGATTCAAAAGGCGTATTGTTTAAAGTACAGATTTCTGCAAGTGGTACAAAACTGGATTTGGTTCCAAGCAATTTTAAAGGGTTGGAAAATATTTCGATGATTTCTGAAGGAAACCTTTATAAATATATGTATGGTGAAACCAGTGATTATGAAAAAGCAAAAGAACTGGTACAGGAAGCCAAATCAAGAGGGTTTACCTCGTCCTACCTCATAGCCTTTAAAAACGGCAAAAAAGTAAGCATCCAGGAAGCATTAAAATAACTTGTTGGAGAAACGTTTGAAATTATTTAATTAAATTTGTTTAAAAACACCAGAGCTTTGAAAATATCAAGAGAAGTCAAGACCGCTATTTTAGTAATTTCCTCAATATTATTATTTATTTGGGGATATAGTTTTTTAAAAGGGAGAGACCTTTTTAACGATTACAAGACATTCTATGCCGTGTATGACGAAGTAGAAGGATTGGCACCATCTGCACCCATAACTATTAATGGTTTGGCCGTGGGTAAAGTCAATAGTATTACCTTAAATGAAAATGGAAAATTATTGGTAGAACTTCAGGTGAAAACCGATTTTCCTATTTCCAAATCAAGCGTTGCTAAAATCTACGAGCCAAGTTTTATTGGAGGAAAGAGTATTGCTATTATTCCAAACTTTAAAGATCCTGTAGAAGCAGAGAACGGACAGATGCTTTTAACGGATATAAAACCGGGCATGCTTTCCTCAATAGGCGATAAGCTTTCGCCTTTGCAAGAAAAAGTGGAAAAAACAGTAGTTTCTGCTGATAGCCTCTTAGTGAATATCAATAATATCTTTGACAAAAAGACACAACAAAACCTACAGGCATCTATTGCTGAATTAGCAGCAACTATGAAAGAGTTCAGTCAGGCAGCCAAAGGAGTCAATTCATTAATAGCAGACAATAAGTCAAAAATTGATAATACTTTCACAAACCTCGATCATACATCGACAAATTTCTCTAAGCTTTCCGATTCAATTGCCCAGGCTAATTTAGGACAGGCTGTAAAAAAACTTGAGAAATCACTGGCCAATGTTGATAACATCATTAATGATGTACAGTCAGGAAAAGGTTCTTTAGGAAAACTGCTTAAAGATGAAGGAATGTATAACAATCTGGAAGGTGCATCATTGGAGCTAAAACAATTGCTTGCCGACCTGAAAAACAACCCGAAGCGTTACGTACATTTCTCTGTTTTCGGAAAAAAAGCAACACCTTATGTTGAGCCTAAAACAGAAACAAAAAAGGTAAAAGATACTATTAAAAACTAAGAAAGCAGAATGGGCTATATCGATAATATATTATTTGCGGTTTTACTGGCTGTTGGTTTTGGATTTTTCATATCAAACGTAAAAAAACTTATCCGTAACATCAAGCTGGGGCAAGCTGTTGATCGTTCAGATAATAAAGGTGAACGATGGGCCAATATGGCCAGGGTGGCTTTAGGGCAGTCCAAAATGGTCAAACGTCCAATAGCTGCAATACTTCATATAATCGTTTATGTCGGGTTCATTATCATCAATATAGAACTTTTGGAAATTATTATTGATGGACTTTTCGGAACACATAGAGTTTTTGCTTTTATGGGTACCGCTTATGATGTATTGATAGGGGCTTTTGAAATACTGGCTATTTTAGTTTTGGTTGCCGTAATTACTTTTTTGGTAAGAAGGAACATTATCAAACTGAAACGATTTATCCATAACGATTTGAAAGGCTGGCCAAAAAGCGATGCCAATTATATCCTTTATTTTGAAATCGTATTGATGGCTCTTTTCTTATTGATGAATGCCGCTGATTTTACATTACAACAAAGAGGAGCACCTCATTTTATTCAGGCAGGGTCGTTTCCTATAAGCCAGTTTGTAGCACCTGTATTCAATAGCATAAGCACAGAAACGCTTCTTATCTTGGAAAGAGTTTTCTGGTGGATGCACATTGCGGGTATCTTAATCTTCATGAACTACCTTTATTTTTCAAAGCATCTTCATATTCTTTTGGCTTTCCCAAATACTTATTTTGCAGATTTGAATCCGCTGGGGAAATTTGACAATCTGGAATCGGTAACTAAGGAAGTTAAATTGATGATGGACCCAAACGCAGACCCGTTTGCTGCTCCGGCAGCCGATGCTGACGTAGCTCCTGCAAAATTTGGAGCAAGCGATGTTCAGGATTTAAACTGGGTGCAACTCCTAAATGCCTATACCTGTACGGAATGTGGTCGTTGTACTTCTTCCTGTCCGGCAAATATTACGGGTAAAAAGCTGTCACCTAGAAAAATCATGATGGACACGCGTGACAGATTGGAAGAAGTTGGAAAGAATATCGATGCCAATAAAGGAGTTTTTGTCGCAGACAATAAAACATTACTGAACGATTATATTACTCCGGAAGAACTTTGGGCATGTACGAGCTGTAATGCTTGTGTTGAAGAATGTCCGGTTAATATCAGCCCGTTATCCATCATTATGGATATGCGACGTTATCTGGTAATGGAACAAAGTGCGGCTCCAATGTCATTAAATGCTATGATGACCAATGTCGAAAACAATGGAGCTCCGTGGCAGTACAGTCAGCAGGACAGGCTGAACTGGAAAAATGAAAATTGATAGGTAAAAGATTTGAATAATCTTCCATGAATTAACTAGGATTGCAATGAAGACAGAAGATATTGATAAAAACCTGGTATCGGCTACCGAAAACGGAGAGCAGATTAGCCCGATATTGCCGGAAGGAATTAAAAACTACCTTATTGACATTGACGGGACAATTTGTGATGATATTCCAAACGAACAACCCGAAAGAATGTTAACGGCAGCCGTCTATCCTGACGCACTCGCTACATTGAACAGATGGTATGACGAAGGACATATCATTTTCTTTTTTACCTCAAGAACCGAAGCCCATCGTGAGATTACGGAACAATGGTTAAAAATTCACGGATTTAAATATCATGGAATGGTTATGGGTAAACCGCGTGGCGGAAACTACCATTGGATTGACAATCATTTGGTAAAGGCAACCCGCTACCGTGGAAAATTTACAGACCTTGTTGAGAAGGAAGTAACCATACAGGTTTTTGATGACGGAAAACACGAATAATAGGGTAGAATTAGCCCACAACGAAACAATATAAAATATGTCAGAAGTTTTATCAGTGCCTACAATGGCCGAAATGTTAGCTCAGGGAAAACAACCGGAAGTACTCTTCTGGGTAGGTTGTGCCGGAAGCTTTGACGATAGAGCAAAAAAAATAACCAAAGCTTTTGTCAGGATTCTGAACAGGGCAGGTGTTTCGTTTGCAGTACTTGGTACGGAAGAAAGCTGTACAGGTGACCCTGCAAAAAGAGCCGGAAATGAATTTTTGTTCCAGATGCAGGCCATGATGAACATTGAAGTACTGAATGCTTATGAGGCAAAAAAGATAGTAACGGCTTGTCCGCATTGTTTTAATACGTTAAAGAATGAATATCCGGAATTGGGCGGCACTTATGAAGTTGTACACCATACCCAGTTCTTAAAATCTCTTTTGGATGAAGGCAGACTTACTATTGAAGGTGGTCAGTTCAAAGGAAAAAGAATTACTTTTCATGACCCTTGCTATCTTGGTAGGGCTAATAAAATTTATGAAGCACCAAGAGAACTAATCCAAAAGCTGGATGTTGAGCTTGTCGAAATGAAACGCTCAAGAGCAAACGGATTATGTTGTGGTGCCGGTGGCGCGCAAATGTTCAAAGATGCAGAGCCTGGAAATAAAGAAGTAAATATCGAGCGTACAGAAGATGCTCTGGAAACAGCTCCTCAGATTATTGCTGCAGGTTGTCCGTTTTGCAATACAATGCTTACCGACGGTGTAAAAAACAAAGAGAAAGAAGCCGAAATAAAAGTGATGGATGTTGCAGAATTGATAGCAAATGCCAGAGACCTGTAAGAAGCTATAAACTGAAGAAATTAATTCCCTCATGAAAAAATCATTATTTGTATTTGTACTGTCATTATTCTGTTTGAACGCTAAAAGCCAGGATATTCTTGATGTGATAACAAAAGAAGTTTGTTCCTGTGCTAGCGAAAAAAAGGATATGCTGAAAGATGCAGCTTCGGAAAAGGTACAAATGCAATTAGGACTGTGTATTATTTCAAGTTTTTCCAGCCATGAAAAAGAAGTAACTGCCAAATACGGCAATGTTATGGAAGCAGAAGGAGCTATGGAAAAATTAGGGGGTGATGTGGGGATTAAAATGGCAAGTGTTTGTCCGGATGTATTGATGATGTTTGCCGATATGGAATCTGAATCCGGAGAAGAAATAGAAGAAATACCGGCTCTTACCCTTGAAGGAAAGATTATAGAAATAAAACCGGAGCAATTCCTTACCGTGATTGTCAAGGATAATTCTGGCAGGAACCACACATTTTTGGTATTGACATTCTTTGAAGACTCTAATCTCTTCATAGAGAATAAACTCAAGAAAAATGACAAAGTTTCCATACAATACTGGGAACAAGAATTTTATGATGCAAAAGCCAGGGATTTCAGATACTACAAAGTAATCCAGGGCATTAAAAAAATATAACAACCATGTACATTCCTTTTGAAAATATGCCAGATGAATCGAGAATCTGGATATACCAATCCAATAGAAAATTCACAGATGATGAAATGGCTGAAATTGAATCAGACCTTAAAGCATTTGTTGAAAATTGGGCGGCCCACGGAACGGGCCTTGAAGCATCTTATTTGCTGCAATACAACAGATTTATCATTTTAGCCGTAAATCAGGAAGTGCAATCTGCAACAGGTTGTTCTATAGATAGTTCCGTACAGTTTATACAGGAACTGGAGAAAAAATACAATGTCGATTTATTGGACAAGATGAATGTTACATTCAAACTTGGTGAACACATTGCTCACAAACCATTAATCGAATTTAAAAAAATGGCCAAGGAAAAGGCCGTTTCTGCAAACACAATTGTTTTCAATAATCTCGTTAACACTATTGGAGAATGGCACGAATATTGGGAAGTACCAGCACGTGAAAGCTGGCATAGCCGTTTTTTCTAAACCAAATTTTACTTGAATGAGATATTTTGTTATAGCACTACTGTTCATCAGTCAGATTGCCTTTTCGCAGCTTCGTGAGCCTAAATTAGTTTTAGATAGAACCAAAGAAACAATCTGGGTCGACAGCATCTATAATAAAATGACATTGCAGGAAAGAATAGGGCAGCTTTTTATGGTTGCCGCCTATTCCAATAAAGACAGTGTGCATTTTAATGCAATTGACAAACTTATCAGGGAACAACATATTGGAGGAGTAATTTTCTTTCAGGGTGGACCTGTACGTCAGGCAAGACTAACCAATCGTTTCCAATCAAAATCAAAAGTACCTCTTTTTATTGGAATTGATGCAGAATGGGGATTGGCAATGCGCTTGGATTCGGTCATCCGCTATCCGTGGAATATGACGCTTGGAGCTATTCAGGATATGAAACTGATTGAAAAAGTGGGTGAAAAATACGGACAGCAGAGCAGAAGAATGGGCGTTCAGTTCAATTTTGCGCCGGTTCTGGATATTAATACCAATCCTAAAAATCCAATTATTGGTAACCGTTCCTTCGGTGAAGACAAGATGAATGTAACCGAAAGAGCATTGGCTTTGATGAAAGGAATTCAAAACCAGGGTGTTTTTGCAACAGGAAAACACTTTCCGGGACATGGTGATACGGAAACCGATTCGCACCATACGCTACCAATGCTGAATTTTACCAAACAGCGAATTAACGATATTGAATTTTATCCATATAAAAAATTGTTCCGTGAAGGCCTTGCCAGCGTTATGGTGGCACACCTGAACGTTCCAAGTCTTGAACCGAAAGAAAATTACCCAACATCACTTTCTTATAATGTAGTAACCAATGTCCTGCAGAATGAGCTTCATTTCAAAGGACTTATTTTTACTGATGCCTTGAATATGAAAGGAGCAACAAATTTTAAGCAACCGGGAGATATTGACCTGGAAGCTTTTAAGGCTGGAAATGATATTTTGCTTTTTGCCGAGAACGTTCCTTTAGCTTTAGAGAAAATTTGTGTAGCCATTCAGGATACTGTCATTTCTGAAAAAAGACTGGAGCAATCAGTAAAAAAAATATTAAGATATAAATATCTTGCCGGATTGAACAACTACAAACCGGTTGAGATTCCGTATATCTATGATGACCTGAATAATGCTGATGCACAAGCCCTGCAATATCAATTGTATGAAAATGCGGTAACGGTTTTAAAGAACGAAAATGAAATTCTGCCAATTAAAGATGTAGCTAATGAAAAGATTGCCTATGTAAAACTGGGTGACGATACGAATACTTCTTTCCTTAATACATTAAGGCAGTACACTGAAGTAACTGAAGTTTCCAATGACAGTTTGCATCTGCTGATTGATGACCTGAAAAAATATACAACGGTCATAATTGGATATCATAAAGCGGATGGGGCCTGGAAAAAACATGATTTTACGGTAGACGAATTGGTCAAAATCCAGGAAATAGCAAAGAATAATAAGGTTATCCTTGATATTTTTACAAAACCTTATTCTCTTATCCCTATCAATTCATTCAGCGATATTGAAGGATTGGTAGTTTCTTATCAGAATAGTGATGTCGCACAGAATGTTTCGGGTCAGCTTATTTTTGGAGCAATCGATGCAAAAGGAAAGTTGCCGGTTTCCATTGGAACGACCTTTAAGGTTAACGACGGTTTGAAAACAAAAAAACTCAATCGTCTTGGATTTACGGCTGCAGAAAATGTCGGTATGAGTTCAAAAGCACTGGCGAGAATTGACCTTATTGCTAATAATGCCATCGAAAGGCAAATGACACCGGGAATTCAGGTATTGGTAGCAAGAAAAGGAAAAGTCGTTTTCCAGAAATCCTATGGCTACCACGATTATAAAAATGAAGTAAAAGTCAAAAATTCGGATATATACGATGTGGCCTCCCTAACAAAAATTGTGTCTACATTACCGGATGTGATGCAACTTTACGACCAGAAAAAAATTACTCTTGATACCAGGTTAGGAACGATGCTTCCTGCTTTTGAAAATACGGATAAAAAGAATATCACATTTAAGGAATTGCTATCGCATTATGCAAGACTCCAGCCGTGGATTCCGTTCTATCAGGCTACGCTAAATGCAGATAAAAAACCTAGCGATAAGTATTATAAAAATACATTGACGCCTGAATTTTCATTACAGGTAGCAGAAAATCTGTTCCTAAGAAATGATTATAAGGATACTATCATTAAGAAAATTGCCGAGAGTAAGTTATTGCCAAAAAAAGAATACAAATACAGCGACTTTACTTTTATAATTCTGAAAGAGTATCTTGAAAAAGAAACCGGAAAGAAACTGGATGTACTATCTGAAGAGAATTTTTATAAGAAGTTAGGCGCGAATAGTACGACCTATAATCCGTTGAGAAAATTCGACATGAGTGTTATACCACCTACAGAAGAAGATAAATATTTCAGATATCAGACCATTCAGGGTTATGTGCATGATATGGCGGCAGCCATGCAGGATGGAGTGGGCGGCCATGCAGGTGTTTTTTCCAATTCAATAGATTTGGCTAAAATTATGCAGATGTATCTCCAAAAAGGAAATTATGGCGGCATACAGTTTTTTAGTCCAGCTACTTTTGATACTTTTAATACTTGCTATTTTTGTAAAGAAGGAAACAGAAGAGCTTTAGGCTTTGATAAGCCTCAATTGCCAGGTACATCAGGTCCAACATGTGGCTGTACTTCTAAATCAAGCTTTGGACATACAGGATTTACCGGAACGATGGCCTGGGCTGACCCGGAAGAAGAGCTTATTTATATTTTCCTTTCCAACAGAACCTATCCGGATTCCAATGCACCGAATACCTTGTCAAAAGAAAATGTACGCGAGAATATTCAGAAAGTAATTTATGATGCAATAGAAAATTAGGAGCCTAAACAATTAAAACAACATCATGCAGTCAACGGCTAAAAACCCACAAGAATATTTAGATAGTCTTCCTGAAGAAAGGAAAGAAGCTATGAACAAATTAAGAAATAGTATTCTTGAACAGCTTCCCAAAGGTTTTCAAGAGAATATAAACTATGGCATGCTATGTTATTGTGTACCATTTTCATTATATCCTGATGGCTACCATTGCAACCCTGAAATTCCATTGCCTTTTTTAAGCCTTGCTTCGCAGAAAAACTTTATAGCATTATATCATATGGGAATTTATGCCGACCCAAAATTGCTAGATTGGTTTGTGAATGAATATCCAAAACATTCTAAACTTAAACTTGATATGGGAAAAAGCTGCATCCGTTTTAAAAAAATGGACCAGATTCCTTATGAGCTGCTAGGGGAACTGTTTGGAAAAATATCACCTGAAAAATGGATTGAGATGTACGAAGGAGCATTTAGAAAATAAAGACTACATAAATAAAAAGCCAATCTTGTTTAGAGATTGGCTTTTTTGATTAAAACTAAAACAAACCTTGCCTTAAAAGATATGTCCGGTATCTTTTTCAGCCAGATATACATTACATTAATGAGATGCTGAGGATTCAAATAGGTTGCGTATCATTTTACCAAAAAGATATATTTAACCTAATTTTTATAATAAATTAAAGAGGGATTTCTATAAAAACAGACCACTTGCACTAAAGATTGCATAAGCGTTAATTTTAATGGAAATTCAGTTTTGCCTTACTTTTTTGAGTATTTTCGTTACTCATTTTAGGAGTAATTATGAAAATTGCAATTGTTTGCTATCCAACCTTTGGTGGTAGCGGCGTAGTCGCCACAGAACTAGGTCTTGAACTGGCCAGAAGAGGACACGAAATACATTTTATCACCTATAGTCAACCGGTGAGATTGGCGCTTCTTAATCCTAATGTTCATTACCACGAAGTCAACGTTCCGGAGTATCCGTTATTTCATTTCCAACCTTATGAATTGGCTCTTTCCAGTAAGTTGGTTGATATGGTAAAACTGCATAAAATAGAACTACTTCATGTTCATTATGCCATTCCTCATGCTTATGCAGGATATATGGCTAAACAGATGTTGAAACATGAAGGAATCAAAATACCAATGGTGACAACACTTCACGGAACAGACATTACCTTGGTAGGAAGCCATCCTTTTTATAAACCTGCCGTGACTTTCAGTATTAACAAGTCTGATATAGTTACTTCGGTTTCGCAGAGTCTGAAAGACGAGACATACAAACTTTTTGATATTAAAAAAGACATCGAAGTCATTCCGAATTTTATAGAAATCAATAAACCGCGACTTGATGAAAATGCACCTTGTCAAAGAGCTTTGATGGCTTCAAAAGAGGAAAGAATCATAACACATATCAGTAATTTCAGAGCGATTAAGAGAATTCCTGATGTCGTAAAAGTTTTTGATAAAATTCAAAAGAAAATACCGGCCAAACTGATGATGGTAGGTGAAGGTCCGGAAAAGGAAAAAGCAGAAATTCTTTGTGAAGAGTTAGGAATCAGCGATAAGGTAATCTTCTTCGGAAACAGTAACGATATTGATAAAATATTATGTTATACGGATTTGTTCCTGCTTCCGTCCGAAACAGAAAGTTTTGGTTTGGCAGCATTGGAGGCAATGGCTTGTGGCGTTCCGGTTATTTCAAGTAATTCCGGTGGACTTCCGGAAGTTAACTTTAACGGAATATCCGGATATCTCAGCGATGTAGGCGATGTAGATGATATGGCAAAAAATGCACTGGCAATTTTGGAAGATGATGAAGAATTGAGTAAATTTAAACAAAATGCCCTGAATGTGGCAAAACAGTTTGATATCTTAAACATCATGCCTTTATATGAAGCCATTTATGAAAAGGCATTAAAAAACAAGTAATTATGAAAAAACTAATCCTGATGCCTTTAGTTTGTCTGCTGTTTTGTTGCGGCAGTACTAAAAAAGCCACTGAACAAAAACCTGAAAATGTGAACAAGAAGCAACAAACAGCCCTATATCAGATTTTAAGTGAATCTGCCTATCAGGGAAAAGAGGCAAAATCGTATGAAGTTATTAAAGATAAGGCTTCGTTAGAAAAACTATATGAGGCTATTAATGATACTCAGGTGCCAAAAGTTGATTTTACAAAAGAAAGAATCGTCGCTTTATTTATGGGACAAAGAAATACGGGCGGTTATGCAATTAAAGTCAAAAATGTGACAGAAAAAGGAGAGAAGATATATGTAGATGTGCAGGAAACCAGTCCCGGTTCCGGTGATATTGTCACCATGGCTTTGACAAATCCTTTTACAATTGTCAAAATCAATTCCACTAAAGAAATCATATTTCAATAAAAAAAAACATCCCGAATATTCGGGATGTTTCTTTTATAACTATATCTGTTTTTAGAATGTATAACGGATACCCAATGCGATGTCTGGTCCGAAACTATCATCTCTGAAATCGTCGTGGTTGAAATAAAACTCAGGTCTGAAATCTAAAGACAGCATCAAAGGAATATCAAATTTATACTCAATACCTATGTCACCGGCAGCAAAAAAGAATGTACCGCTGTCATCAGCTCCTCTGTAGTCATAGCTCCATGTACCAAGACCTCCACCAACACCAGCGTACCAGTTGAAGCCTCCTTCAATGTTCCATACCCATTGGTAAAGACCTGTCAACTTGATAGCATCAACGTGGTTGCTATCTCTCCAGCCTAAGTCTACTTCCAAACGATTGTTGCTTGATAAACCTCTTTGATAAGAAATCTCACCACCAAAACCGTCATTGTCACCAAGACGTAATCCCAATGCATTTTTTGAAATTTCCTGGGCTTGCATACTGAATGCCATTCCCGCTAGCATAAAAGCTGATAAAAATAATTTTTTCATAAAATTTTAATTTAGAGTTTTATACAAGGTAGCAATAATATTGCCAAAAAACGTTAATTTGTGAATAATATAACACAAAAAAGTTTACAAATTTTATAAATTGTTGATAATCAAAGGAAAAATAAGGCCGTTTTTAATGGTTTATTTCATGACAAAAAAGCTTGACATCAGTTTTTCGCTCAATTTTGTCTCCATTTCGAGATAGTCTTCTTCAATAATTTCCTCATTTTCGGAATGGCGGTATAGTTTCCAACGTTTTTTGTTGTACTCGAGGGCAGTCAGATTTTCTACCCAATCACCGGAATTAAGATATACTGTTTTTCCTTTTTTAGTTGTCTGGTTTAGTATTTTGGGTTCATGAATATGACCGCACACAACATAGTTGTATTTGTTTTCAATAGCCAGGTCTATAGCAGCGGATTCAAAATCCGATATGAATTTAACAGCAGATTTAACTCCTGATTTTATCTTTTTTGAAAAAGAATAGGGCTCTTTGCCTATTTTAGTCAGACACCAGTTAATAAAGCGATTGAGCAGAATCAGATAGTCATAACCAATACCGCCAAGTTTGGCAATCCACTTGGCATGGTGTACAGAAGAATCAAATACGTCACCATGAAAAAACCATGCTTTTTCACCATCCAAATCTAAAACAAGCTTATCAATGATAGAAAAATTACCCACTTTTGAATCACTGAATTTACGAAGCATTTCGTCATGGTTTCCGGTAATATAATATACCTGAGTGCCTTTTGAAGTGAAGTCTAAAATTTTCCGGATTACTTTAAGGTGGGATTTTGGAAAGTACGATTTTCGGAACTGCCAGATGTCGATAATGTCTCCGTTTAAGATTAAGGTTTTGGGCTTAATAGAGCAAAGATAATTGTGGAGTTCTTTTGCGTGGCAACCAAAAGTACCCAGATGCACATCTGAGATTACTACTAAATCAACAACTCTTTTTTTCAATTTATTGTGCTTTAAAAGTTTAACAAATAAATAAAAGATACCCGACATGTTACTTATTATAATGTTAACATATAGTGATGATATAATTAAGTTCAAGTCTGTCGCATAATCGCTACATTTGCGATAAAATGAAATAAAAATGGCAGGAAATAGTTTTGGAAATCTGTTCAGGCTTACCACTTTTGGTGAGTCGCATGGAGAGGCCTTAGGAGGAATAATTGATGGTTGTCCGTCGGGAATTACATTAGACATTGAAGCAATTCGCTATGAAATGTCCAGAAGAAAGCCGGGTCAATCCGCTATCGTAACACAACGCAAAGAAGATGACGAAGTGCAATTTCTATCGGGAATCTTTGAAGGTAAAACAACGGGCACGCCTATTGGCTTTATTATACCCAATACCAATCAGAAGTCGGATGACTATTCCCATATTAAGGAAAGTTACAGGCCAAGCCATGCTGATTACGTCTATGAAAAAAAATACGGTATCAGAGACTACAGAGGTGGTGGCAGGAGCTCAGCCCGGGAAACGGCAAGCAGAGTAGTGGCAGGAGCTATTGCGAAACAGGTGATTCCATCCATAAAAATCAATGCATTTGTTTCTTCAGTTGGAGATATATTTATTGACAAACCGTATCAGGCATTGGATTTTTCTAAAACGGAAAGCAACCCTGTTCGTTGTCCGGATGAAGCCACTGCCAAAAAAATGGAAGATTATATCAAGGAAATACGAAAACAAGGCGATACTGTTGGAGGAACGATAACCTGTGTTATCCAAAATGTTCCGATTGGTTTAGGTGAACCGGTTTTTGATAAGCTTCATGCTGAACTGGGCAAGGCCATGCTTTCAATAAATGCTGTAAAAGGTTTTGAATATGGAAGCGGTTTTTGCGGTGCAAGAATGAAAGGAAGTGAGCACAATGACCTTTATAATCCGGATGGTACTACGAAATCAAACCTTTCCGGCGGTATCCAGGGCGGAATCAGTAACGGAATGGATATTTATTTCAGAGTGGCATTTAAGCCTGTTGCAACCATAATGCAGAAACAGGAGACTTTGGACATCCATGGTAATATTGTAGAAATGCAGGGAAGAGGAAGACATGATCCGTGTGTTGTTCCAAGAGCGATCCCTATAGTTGAAGCTATGGCTTCACTGGTTTTGGCAGATTATTTTTTATTACATAAAATTTAGTCTTTGTTTGTTTTAACAATTTTTCGAATAGAATTTTAACAATAAAAATTGTATACATATATGTTTAATCATTAATTTCGTCTGAAAATCATTTAAATTAAAAAACATGAAAAAACAATTACTTTTTGCAGGACTTTTATTTGGTTCTGTTTTTAGTGTTAATGCGCAAGTATTACAATCTGAAAATTTTAACAGTCTGACAGTAGGGAATGTTAGTGCAGATATTACAGGTGCTACTCCTGGTCAAGGGGGGTGGTCTGTCTTAGCAAATAATGGTCAAGATCCTACAACAGCGACAAATGCGGGACCATCAAATTTTCAAATAGTTGCTAGTGGTCAAAGCTCAAATGGACTTAAAATCGTTACAACTAATGGAAATAAGGGAGGTAGATTTATGTGGAAAGACGGCTTGGATGCTTCATGGGCTGCCAGAACAACAGGAAACAATATTATACAGTTAGAATTTGACTTTTTTACAGGTCCGGCTTCAACTAGTACAGCCCAAAATGGAGTAAATATATTTGGTGCTGAAGGTACTAATTCGAGAATTTTAGGAGGATTTGTATATGTGCCAAATACTAAAACCTTAACAGGTGTAGCTTATCTGAAAAATGGGGCCACTTATGGAACTTATTTAATTACTTTAGGTGCAGGTAATACACCTATAGTTTTAACAGATAATACATGGTATAGAATAGGAGTTGCCTATAATACAACAAACGGAGCAGTTATATGGAAAGGGCCTGGATTTGAAGTTGGAGTTAATGCTGTGAATTATGCTGGTCCTTTTGAACCATTGGAAGTAGATTTTGTTTCTGCTGTTCCAACTACTAATGCTGCTTCTGCTGAACACACATTTGATAACTTTGTAGTAACTGCAACGCCAACTGTAGCTTTGTTGAGCAAAGAAGATTTCAGCTTTGCATCTAAATTATCTGTTTATCCTAATCCGTCCAATGGTCTAGTAACTATTTCTAATGATTTGAATTCCGCTTTGAAATCAGTTAGTCTTACAGATTTGAACGGACGTACAGTTAAAACAGTTGAATTAAATGGAGATTCTTCTGCTCAAATTAATATCTCTGATTTGTCTGCTGGTGTTTATATGATGAACATTAGTTCTGACCAGGGTTCAGTAATTAAAAAGATTGTAAAGAACTAAATTTTAGTTAACAATTTCTTAAAGCCATTAAGTTTTAACTTAATGGCTTTTTTTGTTTGCCGGTAAAAACCTACATTTGCTAGTGAACTAAAACTTTTATAATGAAAAAACAATTACTCTTAGCAGGGCTTTTATTAGGCTCTGTTTTTACAATCAATGCACAAACTACAATTTCTTTTGAAGCTTCTGAAGGTTATACTTTAGGTAATATCCATAATAAAAACGGATGGGTCGTAACTGGAGATCCAGATGGTAATTATATTGAAAACCAAGTTGTTACAAATGCTCTTGCTTCTAACGGTACACAATCTCTAAAAATAGACGAAGATGAATTATATGGGCCACAGCAAAATACAATAATGGGTGCGTTTTATGCATTTACACCATTAGCATCTTCACATTATTCAATATCTGCAGATTATTATATAAGTGCACTTGATGCATCAAATTTTGGAATGCAGTTAATTGGGGCTACATCCTATATTTCAAGATTTGAATTTAACTATGAAGGAGATGCTGCAACTGTTGAAACAGTAGGTACAGGTTTGGCATGGAGCCCGATTGCAGGATTTTCCTGGGTAGCGAACAGATGGTATAACCTAAAGATTGAAGTAAATGGTACAGAAGTTAAATATTATGTAGATAATGTATTAATACGTACTGGAGCAACTACAATTACTGAGCAAGTTCAGCAGCTTAGATTTGTTCACGATAATTATGGAGGATTCGCTTATGTTGATAATATCGTTATGACGGATTTGGCCTTAGGAGTTGGAGAGCAAGTTGCTTCTAATTTCTCTGTTTATCCTAACCCATCTAATGGTTTGGTAAACATTTCTAACGATTTGAATTCTGTTTTGACTTCAGTTAGCCTTACAGATTTGAACGGACGTACAGTTAAAACTGCTAAATTAAACGGAGATTCTTCTGCTCAGATTAATATCGCTGACTTGGCTGCAGGAGTTTATATGATGACAATCAACTCTGACCAAGGTTCAGTAACTAAAAAGATTATCAAAAACTAATTAGTTTTAAGATAAAAATAAAAAGCCAAACTTTAAGTTTGGCTTTTTTTATTATAAGAATTTTGCTTTTAATTCAGGTGTAGGAATCATACAGGCTTCTTTTTTTCCATACCATTTGTATCGGTTACGGGCAATATAATCATATACCGTATTGGTTAAAAAGTTAGGGAGTATAGAAAACCAACTAATAGCTGTGTATATACCTCCCAATTCTTTGGCAATTTTCAATGCGGCTTCAGCCTTATAATAATAAGCTTTGCCAGGTTCGTATAGAAGTATTGAATCTATTTTTGAAGTATCAATACCAATATGATTTATTATTTCTAAACCTATTTCTGATTGCAATGCTACAAACCGAAAAATATCTTTTTTATCATGTTTGATGATAAATTGTATAGAAGAATCACAGAGATTACAGACTCCGTCAAACAAAATGATTTTTTTATCCTGGGGTAAGTTCATTATGCCTAAATTTTATTTTTTTGCTTCTACTAATTCTAAAGTTTCTAAATCCACTTTTGAAGTAAAGATACCATAATTTACCGTAACCTTGTTCTTTTCAATTTTGTCAATAGTTCCGACGGCTTTTCCATCTACCAACCTGACACGGTCACCAAGTTTTAAAACAGGTTTTGGTTTATTTGCTTCCTGTTTGATGGCTTTGATTTTCTTCTCTTTTTTCTCTTCGCGGATTTCCTCTACCTTGACGGTAACTTCTTTGATTATCTCTTTCTGAACAATTTCCTTTGCCTTTTTTTCTTTGGCCGTTAATTTTTTTCGCTTGGAATTTTCTATTTCAACCATTTTAAGAAATTCGCCAATAAGTTCTTTTTTATTCTTGTTGTTGAAATATTTTTCAGAAATATCATCCAATTTTTGTCCCATGTAGATTAGGCGTTGATTCGCATCATACAATTCCTGATAACGTTCCAGTTTATCCTGGATTTTAGAATTGATAGATTCCATTTTTTTACTCTCTTCCCGGGCTTTGCTTTCTTCTTCTTTTAAATTCTGTGAGGTTTTTTCAAGTTTCGAACGTTCTTTTTGGAGTGTTGCAATAGTTTTGTCAAAACGAACCTTTCCGCCTTCGATTTTTTTCTTGGCACGATTAATCAATCCAAAAGGAATACCATTTTTCTGTGCTACTTCAAAAGTAAACGAACTTCCGGCTTGACCTAAGATTAGTTTGTACATAGGTTCTAATGACTTTTCATCAAATAGCATATTCGCATTAGAGGCATAAGGCAATTCATTAGCCAGCATCTTCAGATTGGAATAGTGTGTAGTAATGATTCCAAAAGCTTCTCTATGATAAAACTCTTCCAAAAAAGTTTCTGCTAAAGCACCTCCCAATTCAGGGTCTGAACCTGTACCAAATTCATCAATAAGGAAAAGCGTTTTAGCATTGCATTTTTTGAGAAAATAGTTCATGTTTTTTAAACGGTAGCTGTAGGTACTTAAGTGATTTTCAATAGATTGATTGTCACCAATATCTGTCAATATCCGGTCAAATAAAAATGTCTCACTACGCTCGTGTACAGGAATAAGCATTCCGCTTTGCAACATCAATTGCAATAAACCTACTGTTTTAAGTGAAATGGTTTTTCCTCCCGCATTAGGGCCAGAAATTACAATGATTCTGCTTTCGTTTGTCAGTTCAATTGTTTGAGGGAAGGTCACCTCATTTTTTTTCTTGTTGTTGAGATAAAGAATAGGATGGTAGGCCTCTCTGAAATACAATCTCTTTTCATCTGTGATAGTGGGTAAGATACCATTAATTCTGTTGGCATATTTTGCTTTTCCGGCAATCACATCAATATCGCTCAGGAATTCCTGATAGGTCTTAAGCAGGTCTAAAAACGGACGTATGTCGTTTGTGAGCTGTTTTAGAATTCGTGTAATTTCTTCTTTTTCCTCATATTCAAGATTGCTTAATTCTCTTGAAAAACGCAAAGTAGCTTCCGGTTCGATATAGGTAATGCTTCCTGTTTTTGAATTTCCTAAAATGGAGCCTTTTACTTTTCGTCTGTACATAGCCAGTACTGCTAGTACGCGTCTGTTTTCTACAATACTTTCCTTGATGTCGTCTAAATAGCCCAGTCCATTATATTGGCTTAGTGCCATTCCAAAACTCTGGTTGATTTTACCACGGACCATATTCATATTTCTTCGGATTTCGACAAGAGCAGGTGAGGCATTGTCCTTTATTTCACCATATTTGTCTACAATTTCATCGATTTTTTGTGTGATGAATTTGGTATATTCTACAGCCGAAGATTTTTCACTTAATTTAGGGTAATAGTCGTTGAACTTTTTAAGAAAAAGCAACAATACATTTACAGTATCGGAAATAGCTGCAATTTTTCGAAAACTTCCCACTTCAAGGAAACTGTCTTCTATGGCCAGAAATTTTATTTCATTGCTGATAGTTTCAAATCCGTGATTGGGAATCGCATTATTGTTTGTGAAAGAAGAAACATATTCAGACGTTTGCAGCAAAGCATCCATCAACTCCTTTTTATGTTTGAAAGGCGAAATCTGAAGTGCTTTTTCCTTTCCGATTTCTGTGTTGCAGATTTCTGAAATGGCTTGCAGTACGGTGTTGAATTCTAAATCTTGTAATGTCTTATCTGTTATATTGGTCATTTTATTCTATAGCGGTTTTTATACACAAAAATACAAAAAAACTATGCTATGGGCTTGAGAAGTTTTTTTGCTTTTCTGCTTAAATGAATTATTTTTTAGTTTGTTTTTAATTTAACTTTCCGAAATTTGTATCGGGTTCTAAGGTTCTAAGGTTCTAAGGTTCTAAGGTGAAAAGGTGATGAAGCGAAAAGTAGAAATCCAGAAATTCTTTTTTATAACCTAATCATTTTTTTATCGTAAACTACCAACTAAACACTATCCACTATCAATTATCCACTAACATTTAAAAACCATGCAAGTAAAAATACATCCTTCCTGGAAAGCCGTTTTGTCAGAAGAATTCGAAAAGCCTTATTTTCACCATCTGATTGATTTTGTAAAATCAGAATATGCTCATCATACCTGTTATCCAAAAGGAAGTCAGATTTTTTCTGCTTTTGACCATTGTCATTTTGATGATGTAAAAGTCGTCATCATAGGACAAGACCCTTATCACGGGCCAAATCAGGCAAACGGATTGTGTTTTTCTGTTAACGACGGAATTCCTTTTCCTCCTTCCTTACTTAATATTTTTCGTGAAATTGAAACCGATTTGGGTAAGCCACTGCCACAAACAGGAAATCTGGAACGTTGGGCAGACCAAGGTGTATTGCTTTTAAATGCTACGTTAACCGTTCGAAAAGGAGAAGCAGGAAGCCATCAAAAAAAAGGCTGGGAGACTTTTACCGATGCCGTTATCCAGAAAGTTTCAAGTGAAAGGGAACAGGTTGTTTTTTTGCTTTGGGGCGGTTTTGCACAAAACAAAAGAGCACTGATTGATACTTCCAAACACCTGATTCTTACTTCCGGCCATCCTTCACCTTTAAGTGCCAACAGGGGGCTTTGGTTTGGAAACAAGCATTTTAGCAAGACTAATGAGTACCTTAAATCTCTCGGAAAAAAAGAAATAGAGTGGTAAGCATTCTTATTGTACCGTAAAATTATAATATCCTGCTGTCAGATTGTTTGCGGTTGTCTGTATCGTAAGGAAAGTGTCTTCCGAATTATTATTGTTTGATGACAATTCGAGTCGCGATACTTCTGAAAGTCCAAAAACAAGTCTGTATTCACCGGTTTCTGATAATGGAATTCCGGCTCTGAATTTATAATTTTGAGAAACAGGCTCATAAATACTTTCTGCAATCACATAAAAATCAGCAACTGCATCACCCTGGTCCTTAATTATACTACGGATATCAATGGCTGTCCAGGTGTTGGTTCCGGTCTTTTTTTCCAGTCCATAAGCAAAACTAAACGAGGCACCTCCTGTTGTTTTAAAAATATCTAATGGGGTAGTCTGGTTTGGTTCAGGCTGGTATCTTGAAAAATTTGTATTCAGCCACAAAACATCGCCCACTGTATAATTGTTTTGATGTTCAATTGTTATCAGATTTGGAATAGAAGTATATTTTGAATTGTAAAACTCATCATCGTCGCCACAGCCTGTAACTGCTGCCAATCCGATTATTGCTAAAAGTAATATCTTTATTGTTTTCATAGTAATTTTATTAAAATCTGTAGCCAAAATTTAATCCTACACGAGGAACAACTTCCGGACTTTTGTCCGTATTGAAAAGGTTTTTTCCTGCTCCCAGAAATAATTCAAGACCAAATTTTTCCTGTATATACAGTTTATAACCCAGGGCACCACCAATGGCTACGTCGGTGTAATTGTCTTTGAAGGTGTCGTAATAACCGTTACCGGATTCATCTACAAAACGTTGTAATTCTCTGTATTTCCCACCATTTGCAGAAACAAATATTTCAGCAAAATAGAAACTTTTCTGACTATGGGATAAGGAATAACGTACAAAAGGATTGACTTCATACTTAGGAAGTGTACGGTCATAACCTTTATCAAAGTCTTCCTTAGCATCTTTACTGTCCTGAAAGCTACCGCTAATGCCAACTGAAAAGTTCTCGTTTAGAAAACGCTCATAGCTAATATGAACTTTTGAAAATGCTATAACAGATAGTATGTCAAACTTTATTTCATTTTGTTTCCTTGCAAAGATAGTAGAGCTTTCCTGTGCATTTGAAAACTGGAAAGCGAGCAGTGCTGCGAAAAGCCATTTTTTCATAGTTGTCTTTTTGTAAACTGTTGTAAATATAGAAAAAGATTGTTTTATTTTTAGATAAACAGAAGGTAGATAAAAGATGATAGATAATAGACAATAGACGATTTGGGCTATCCGATATCCTAAATCCAAAATCAAAAATTAATTCAAGGTCAATGCTCCCAGAATTTCTTCAGACATGAACGGACCTCCCGGATAAGTGGCAGTATAATCCAGATTAAGCCAGATTTGACCGCGTTCGTCAATGTGATAATGAATTTCTTTTCCTTTACTTTCTTCTTTGAATAATACTTCTTTGATAAGGTAGTTGATTGCTTCCAAATCGGCTTTTTTGTTTCCAATAAGAACCTCCGGATAAATATGGCCACCGGTATGGATAAGTCTTGGTGTTCCGCCAACAGCGCGTACGCAGGCAGCCATGAGGATGGCGTGGTCATCACAATCGCCGGAAAAATGAATCAGTGATTCAGTAGCTCTGGCAATGTATTCCTTTCCTTTTGGGTCACTCACATAGTTCCAGCGACGCTGTATTTCCTTAAATACGGCAAAACTTTGGATTTGTCGTCGGTATTCACTGTATCCTTTAACGTTTCTGAAATATTTGGTTGTTGCAAGCAACGCAAAATTCCTGACTTTTGGATTATCATATTCGATGGCATTCAAAATTTTTGACTTGTTTGGGAAAGGCAAAAGCTTTGAAATAATAATATCCTGTGGATTGGGATTTTCTGACATGCTGTAAACCATTGAACGATAATCTTCAAAGACACTATTAAAGCCATAATTGCCGAACAGACTTCCGTAAACTAATGCAATCAGATACAGCGCTATACAGAGAATAATGATGGTTTTCATTAATCTGAGAACCAATTGTATAATAACGACTACAAGTATAAAAAGGAGTATCCTGTCAATATGGAAATACCAGTTTGGGTCGATAATATTCTGATGGATAATGATAAACACAGGAATAGCTATCAATATATTCAATAGGAAAATAATGATACTATCCCAAGGTTTTTTGACCTGAAGTTTCTCTTTTATTTTTTTGAAGTCTATGTTACCTTGTTTCTCCATAGTAACCCAAAGGCCAGCTTAATCCTGATTAGATTTGTGCTATATCTGCAAAAGTACCTTTTTTATCAATAATAGATAGTTCCAACAGTTGATTTTGAACATTGTTTAACGTTTTGTCATCCAAGGTTTTTTGTGACCATTCTGTCAGAGAGAGCCATTCCTGTATATCCTCAATTTTTTGATTGTAGCGTGATGATAAGGTTTTGTCAATACTTGGAATGTCCTTGAATTCTTCTGTTGTCTGATTAATGATTTCCAAAACGGTTTTGATGATTTCCGGCTGTGTTTCCAGTATTTCATTTCGCACGGCAATCACAAAACAGGGCCATGGAGTAGGGCAGTCGGCAATTCTTCTAAATATTCCTTTGTCAACCAAAGGCTTTGTCATAAATCGTTCCCACATAAAATAATCGGCTGTTCCGGCAGTTAATGCTTCTACGGCACCATCAATAGTATTTACGATTTCAAACTGTAAATTTTCTGTTTTCCATCCTTGATTGTGTGCATTGACATAGGCCATAAGTTGAGAACCTGAACCAATTCTGCTAATGGCAGCCTTTGTTCCTTTCAGGTCGGAAAGCTTCCTGTAGTTTGAAGCAGCACCAACATGGATCCCCCAAATCAGAGGCGATTGGACATAGACTTGCACAATTTTGCTTGGATTACCCGAGACAATATCTTTAATGATGCCTTCGGTCAGGATTACGGCAATATCGGTTTCGCCATTGCGAAGCATCTGGCATAACTTGCCTGTTCCTTCGGGAACATCAGTCCATTTGAGGTCAATATTTTGTGCTTCAAATTCTCCATTTTCTATGCAAAGATGCCATGGCAGGTTAAAATGTTCCGGTACCCCGGCTATTTTTATCGTTTTCATGTTGAATAACGGTTATTTTGTATTTGTTTTATATGGTGCTCTAAATGGGCAACATAATCACTCATTAAAAAACGCAGGTTGATGATGGATTTGTCATTCAGTTCAATTTCATAATGCAATGCTTCACTGTCAACCGATTTGAAAATCCTGAGTATTTGCTTGTTCAGTGAAAGCCAGAGCTGGATTAACTCATTACTGTCGGCTGACTGATATTGGCAAATACTGACCAGGTCTTCCTGATTGTATGTTCTGTATTGATAAGGTTTTGGGGCATAATGTATTTCCGTAAACCGAACCAGATTGTGAACCGCTGAATCAATCAAATGGCCTAATATTTCCTTTTTAGACCATTTGTTTTCAGGTTTGAATTCTAAAACGTGCTTGTCGGTATTCTTAAAGTAATCAAGATTTTCGACCAGCAGTTCTTCGAATTTAAGAATTACTTCCTGCAACATTAGGAGTTGTTTGCCAATTTGTCTAACGTATATGCAATTAATTCGTCTACAGCCTTGTATGGGTCTTCACTAAAAGTACCACTTGCACGGTTGGCAATGATGGCATTTAACGATAAAGCATTATGTCCGAGTAGTGCCGACAGGCCATAAATAGCAGCCGTTTCCATTTCAAGGTTGGTAATCCTGTTGTCGTTGAAATTGAAATTGTCCATTTTGTTGTTCAATTCAGGGTCCTGTATTTCAAGACGAAGAACTCTGCCTTGAGGACCATAGAATCCACCGGCTGTTGCAGTAATTCCTTTGAAAATTCTGTCACTTTCAATTAGTTTTTCCAGTTTTTCACTGCATCGTACCACATATGGTTTTCCTTTTCGAATATCCCAGTTGGTATGAAGCAGGAAGGCTTCACCTAAAGCTTCCTCGGTAATCCGGTCAATTTTGTAGGAACGGAGCATATTGTCCAATCCTAATCCATATTTAGACATAACGAAGCTGTCTACCGGAATATCTTTCTGCAATGAGCCCGATGTTCCTATTCGTATGATGTTTAGTGAAGTCAATTCTTCTTTTGGCTGACGGGTTTCCAGGTTGATGTTGACAAGCGCATCCAGTTCGTTAACTACGATGTCAATATTGTCAGGACCGATTCCGGTTGACATTACTGTTATTCTTTTTCCTTTAAAAATACCTGTCTGGGTTTTAAATTCTCTTTTTTGGGTTGAAAATTCTATGGAATCAAAAAACTGTGTAATTTTTTCAACGCGATTCTGGTCGCCAACGAAAATAATGTCATTGGCAATATGTTCTGGTTTTAAATTCAGGTGATAGACGCTACCGTCAGGGTTTAATATTAATTCTGAAGATTGTATCATTTTTTTGAGTTTCTAAGTTTTATAGTGGCTAAGCCGCTGAGTGAAAAAGCCAGTTGTTAAATTGTTTTATTTGTAGGAGTGGGGTTATCCGCCAACACGTTTTACCTTAAAGCCTTTTTCTTTAAGTATGGTCATTATCTTGTCACGGTAATCTCCCTGAATGATAATTGAGTCGTCTTTGAATGTACCGCCTACGCTTAATTTTGTTTTTAATTCTTTCCCCAGAATTTTGAAATCGTCATCCGAACCGGTATAACCTTCGATGATGGTAGTGGGTTTTCCTTTTCGTTTTTCGAATTTGCAAATCATGGGCTCGGCCTGGACCCAAAGTTCTTTTGGTTCGCTTTCAGTTTCTTCGATTTCTTCAGACGGTTGATGATCTGGGAATAGTTTTTTTAATTGGTCATGTAAATCCATAACTGTGTTTATTGAACGCGGATAAAGGCGGATGACGCTGGTATTCGCGGATTTATTTTTATGATTTTCGTAAACTCGGCGCATGAATCGGGCTTTGCCAAAATTCAGTATCAATCCG
>NZ_LMPW01000015.1:166146-166239 GCF_001423985.1 Flavobacterium sp. Leaf359
AGGCGGATGACGCTGATATTCGCGGATTTGTTTTTATGATTTTCGTAAACTCGGCGCATGAATCGGGCTTTGCCAAAATTCAGTATCAATCCG
>NZ_LMPW01000015.1:166317-344733 GCF_001423985.1 Flavobacterium sp. Leaf359
GGCGGATGACGCTGATATTCGCGGATTTATTTTTATGATTTTCGTAAACTCGGCGCATGAATCAGACTTTTGCCAAAATTCAGTATTAATACGGTTTCATATTCTGCTCCTGTTAGATAATTTATAATCTAATTCTGTTTTATTGAATGCGGATAAAGGCGGATAACACTGATTTTCGCGGATTTATTTTTATGATTTTCGTAAACCCGGCACATGAATCGGGCTTTTGCCAAAATTCAGTATTAATCCGATTTCATATTCTGCTCCTGTTAGATAATTTATAATCTAATTCTGTTTTATTGAACGCGGATAATGCGGATGACGCTGGTATTCGCGGATTTTATTTTTTATAATTCTCGTAAACTCGGCGCATGAATTGGACTTTTCTTCCAAAATTCAGGACTAATCCGACTTCACATTCTGTTCCTCGCAGATAGTTTATAATCTGATAATGATGTTCTTTTGTTAAGCTTTCTACTGCTTTTAATTCTAAAATTACACTGTCATTTACTATCAGGTCAGCAAAATAGTCCTCAACAATCATGTTTTTATAATAAACCGGAATCCTTTTTTGGGCTTCAACTTTAAAACCGTTGGATTTCAGTTCATAAAAGAGAGCATTTTGATAAACTCTTTCCAAAAAGCCATATCCCAATTCATTATAAACTTCGTAATATAGTTTTAGGATATCTCCAGTCAATTCCTTGTGGAGCAGTTCATTCGTTTCCATAACATTTAAATTTACATGGCTAATATCTTGTATTGTAAAAAATCAAAAAGACATCAAGCAAAACTCAATGTCTTTCTAATAAAGTATAAATGTAAAACTTATTTTTTGATTAATCCCAAATCAACCAAACGTTCGTGCAGGAATTCTCCGGCTGAAATGTCTTCATATAATTTTGGATTTTCTTCATCGATACAGTTTTCAAGGCAGTCCAAACGCATATCGCTTACCGGGTGCATAAAAAACGGAATGGAATAACGGGAAGTTCCCCATAATTCTCTTGGAGGATTGACTACCTGGTGAATAGTAGATTTTAGCTTGTTATTGGTATGTCTTGAAAGCATATCGCCTACATTGATTACCAGTTCGTCTGGTTCTGCAATAGCATCAATCCAGTCGCCATTGTGGTTTTGCACCTGAAGTCCGCGGCCTTGAGCACCCATCAATAAAGTAATCAGGTTAATATCGCCATGTGCTGCGGCACGGATAGCATTTTCCGGCTCTTGCGTAATTGGCGGGTAGTGGATAGGACGTAATATAGAATTTCCTTCTTCAGCATATTTGTCGAAATAGAATTCGTCCAGACCTAAGTGTAATGCCAATGCTCTCAATACATAAATTCCTGTTTTTTCCAGCATCTGGTAGGCTTCTTTTCCTACTTCATTAAATCGAGGTAATTCTTTAACCTCAACATTGTCAGGATATTCTTCAGCCCATCTTGAATTTTTATCTACATACTGGCCAAAGTGCCAGAATTCTTTCAAATCACCTTCTTTTTTCCCTTTAGCGTGTTCTTTTCCAAAGGAAACATAACCACGCTGTCCTCCAATACCAGGGATTTCATAACTGCTTTTGGTTTCTAATGGCAGGGCGAAGAAATTTCTGATTTCGCCATACAGCTCATCTACAAGTTTGTCATCTAAAAAATGACCTTTTAATGCTACGAAGCCTATATCTTCGAAAGCTTTTCCGATTTCATTTACAAATTTTTGTTTACGTTTCGGGTCGTCCGAAAGGAAATCACGCAAGTCAACACTAGGAATATTTTGCATACTCTTTAAAAATATATGTTAATAACTTTGCTAGGCGTCAAGCCTTGTTATCACAAATGTATAGATTATTTTGAGAATTTAATTTCAAAAGTTATTAACAATAGAAAATTCTGTAACATTAAGAGTTTATGCTGTTATTTTTTTATACTTTTGGGCGAGCTAAAAAATTGCGCAAACCTTTTCGTAACTATTATGAATTTCGACAGAAAAAACCTAACCAACGAACAATTATTAGATTTATATAAAAGAATTTTAAAGCCCCGATTGATTGAAGAAAAGATGCTGATTCTTATCCGTCAAGGGAAAGTTTCCAAATGGTTTTCCGGAATCGGGCAGGAGGCAATAGCATGTGGTGTTACTGCTGTTTTGGATAAGGATGAATATATCCTTCCAATGCACAGAAACCTTGGCGTTTTTACAGGAAGAGACATTCCTCTTTACCGATTATTTTCGCAATGGCAGGGAAAGGCCAATGGTTTTACTAAAGGACGCGACCGTTCATTTCACTTCGGAACACAGGAATATAAGATTATAGGAATGATTTCGCATTTGGGTCCTCAGATGGGGATTGCCGATGGAATCGCCCTGGCCAACAAACTAAAAAAGAACGGAAAAGTTACGGCTGTGTTTACGGGAGAAGGCGCTACCAGCGAAGGAGATTTTCATGAAGCTTTGAATATTGCTTCGGTATGGGAATTGCCTGTGATGTTTGTAATTGAAAACAACGGTTACGGACTTTCTACACCAACGAACGAGCAATACCGTTGCGAAAATCTTGCCGATAGAGGCATAGGTTACGGAATGGAGTCGCATATTATTGATGGAAACAATATTTTGGAAGTTTTTACCAAGCTATCAGAACTGAAAGTTTCGATGATTGAAAATCCAAGACCGGTTTTGCTGGAATTTAAAACTTTCAGAATGCGAGGCCATGAAGAGGCCAGTGGCACCAAATATGTACCACAGGAATTAATGGATATGTGGGCTATTAAAGACCCGGTAGATAATTACAGAAAATTTCTTTCAGAAGCGGGAGTGCTTACACAGGAACAAGATGATGAAATCCGTTCTGAAATTAAAAAGGAAATTGATGAGAATTGGGCCATGGTGCAAGCCGAACCTGAAATCACAGCTACTTATGAAGAAGAATTAAATGACGTTTACAAACCATATGATTTTGAAGAAGTTACTCCTTCAGATAAAAAGATAAATATTCGTCTTATTGATGCGATTTCCAATAGCTTGAAACAGTCTATGGAACGCCATGAAAATCTGGTTATCATGGGGCAGGATATTGCCGAATATGGAGGTGCTTTTAAGATTACAGACGGTTTTGTAGCCCAGTTTGGAAAAGAAAGGATTATCAATACACCTATATGTGAAAGTGCCGTGGTATCTGCCGGAATGGGACTTTCAATTAACGGATATAAAGCTATTGTTGAAATGCAGTTTGCTGATTTTGTATCAACAGGTTTTAATCCTATTGTAAACCTTTTGGCTAAATCACACTACCGTTGGCTGGAAAAAGCCGACGTGGTAGTCAGAATGCCTTGCGGTGGAGGTACTCAGGCAGGGCCTTTCCACTCACAGACTAATGAAGCATGGTTTACAAAAACACCGGGATTAAAAGTGGTTTATCCTGCTTTTCCGTATGATGCCAAAGGACTTTTGAATACTTCTATCAATGACCCGAATCCGGTATTGTTTTTTGAACATAAACTATTGTACAGAAGCATTTATCAGGATGTGCCAAAAGATTACTACACGCTTCCACTGGGAAAAGCTTCTTTGCTGAAAGAAGGTAAAGATGTAACAATCATTGCTTTTGGAGCTGCCGTACATTGGGCTTTGGAAACTTTGGCTAAGAATCCGGAAATTTCTGCTGATTTGTTAGATTTAAGAACATTGCAGCCATTAGACACTGAAGCAATTTATGCTTCTGTAAAAAAGACAGGAAAAGCAATTATTCTTCAGGAAGATACGATGTTTGGCGGTGTTGCCAGCGATATTTCTGCCATGATTATGGAAAATTGTTTTGAATATCTTGACGGGCCGGTAAAACGCGTGTCGAGCCTGGATTCTCCAATTCCATTTACGAAAGCATTGGAAGACCAGTTTTTGAGCAGAGGACGTTTTGAAGAAGCTTTGAAAGAGTTGATGGCTTACTAAATTATAGAATAATAGAATTTTAAAAAAATCTCATTCCTTTTAGAATGGGATTTTTTTATGTTTAATAATTTGAAAAATTCAAGATTATGGAAAACCGTAATTTAGTTTTGAAGATTAATTATACAATTGTATAATATAAGAATTGATCTATAATAGAAAATGATATAAAACTTTAGGCTTTGATACGGAAGAGCCGCGATGTTTTATAAAATAGGGAGGGTATATTATATATTGAAAAATTAAAAAATTAGTAAGTGTTTAAAATAAGTTTTAAGTAGATGATAAAAAAAATTGAAATTCAGAATTTTAAAAGTATAATAAATACTACTATTGAAATTACTGATAACATTTTTGTTTTGGCAGGACAAAATGAAGCGGGAAAAAGTTCAATTCTAGAAGCAATTCAAGCTTATGAAGATAAAAGCACAAGTATTGAAAATCTCAATTTTGAAGAACAAGATAAAGGAAATCTTATACAGAAAATTTCTATAACATATATTAATAATAATGATATATTGGAAGGTTTTGAAGAAGAAATTAAAGAGTTGTTGGATGAAAAATACAAAGAGTTTGATTTTGAAAAATTTCCTTTATTAGATAAATTAAAATTTAATAAAATAAAACAATTTACAATTTCTAGAATATTCGATTTAAATAAAGAGCCTGATGATATAGACTATATGAAATCTGAAATAGATAAAAACTCATTGGGTATTATAAAATCTTCAATGGGGTATTATACCATTAAAATTCAAGATGTTGGACAAGTGTACATTAATAAAGATATTCCTTTTCTAGATTTTAAAGAAAAAACAGAAGAAATTATTAATTCATTGTGGAGATGCACACCTATGATAACTCTTTTTAGTGAGTTTAATGATATTTTGCCTGATTCAATTTTGGTTAATGATTTAGAAAATGAAAATGAAGAAGCTAAAGGCTACAATGCTGTACATAAAATACAAGCACTTTTAAAAGAAGATTTTATAAAGCTATCTAAAAAAACTAATGCCCAAAAAAGATCTTCCGTAGATGGTGCGTCAAAGCATATATCTGTGACATTACAAAATGATTGGAAACAGAGGATTGATAATCAAAGTGAGATAAAAATTTTATTTGATTTACAAAATGACTCAAAGGGCCGTCCTATCGTTTTTTTCTATCTAGAATCGAAAGAAGGAGTTTTGCTTGAGCCAAGAAAAAGAAGTAAAGGAATGATATGGTTTCTTTCTTTGTGGCTTGAATTAAAATATAATGAAAATGATAGGCATATGGTATTGTTATTTGATGAACCAGGACTTCATTTGCATGTTAAAGCAAATAGTGACATGTTAAATGTTTTTAAACGTTTGAAAAAAAAAGGACATCAAATCATTTATTCCACACACCTACCATCATTAATTGAAACAGATAAGTTACATAATATTGGTTTAGTTTTAAATACAAATGATAGAGGGACAATAGTTGAAGGACTGACATCATCAAAATTAGATACAACGAATAAAAGGGATGCCTTACAACCAATAGCCGAAGCCATGGGGCTTTATCCTTTAAAAGAATTTTCTGTACTCTCTGAAAAAAATGTATTGCTTGAAGGTATATCAGATTTTTGGTATTTGAGTGCTATGGCAAAAATTTTAAATAAGAATATAAATTATAAGTTTGTGCCGAGTATAGGTATTAAATCGTCAAAAATATTTCCTTTAATTTCTTTTTGTATAGGATATGGATTGAATTGGGTATTAATCATGGACCATGGAGAAAATCCAAAAGCGACAAAGAATGAGTTAAAAGAAGCTATTTTTGGTAATGATGAAGAATTGACAAATAAAAAAATAAAGTTACTTGAATTTAAAGAAATTGAAGATATGTTTACATTGAAAGACTTTCTATTGGTAGATGAAAAGTTTAATATTAATGCGAATAAATTACCTTCAGAAATTATAGGTAGCAGGAAAATAATTTTTTCTAAAGAATTTTTTGAAAAAGTTGATAATAAAAAAATAACAAAATCTAAGCTTGATAAACAGACAATTATGAATTTTGAAGATGTTTTTAATTTTATTGAAAAATCATTTGAAAGCTAGATTTAGAGAAAAGATTTAATGATTTTAGTAGGATTAAAATAAGTTATAAAGTAATAATAAAAGGTGTAGAGAAATCTACACCTTTATTATTTATGATTATTGTTGCTTCTTATTTCAGCTTTATACCCACGCCAATACCTACATTCCATCTTCCATCTGCTGTTGCCGTTTTCGCATTATAATATAGCGGAATCTGTAGGGCTAATTTCCTATAATTGTAGGTAATTCCTATTCCGAGAGTAGGCATTACAAATGAGTTTTTCACTTCCGATTTGTCTTCCTTGAATCTTTGTTCATGAAACGATATAACAAAATACATAGTATAACAATGTATTCATTTAATATTTTTTTGAGTTTGAAATTGCAAATTCAGATTATCTAAAACCACAGGAGAGTTGGGGAATAGTGTGAAAAAAGTCTACACTTTGGGGTTGTTTACAAAATGTTAAATGTCCCTGATTATAGGGGCTTTTCCAAATGGCATGGCACTTGCTAACCGTGTTGTTGTGAGTTCTTTCTTATAACATTCTACGGTTTTCCACAAAAGGAAAATCTTACAAACAGAGAAGAAATCGCCATACACCACCATTAACTAAACTCAATTTTACGACAATGAAAAGCGAAACAATTACTTCAAAAGAATTTTATTCTTCAAAAAAAGAGGTCTGCCAAGAAGAGCAAAGCCTGACAAATTTTATCTTTCAGATAAACAGTCTTGTACTCGAAAAAATGCTCTTTTTTCGTTCTCCGAAAAAAATAAACCTCATGATATTGGCAGGCACGTTCCTATTGATGATTATTGGAACTTATTTAGTATATGAGCTGCAACCGGAGTTTTATCAGTTTAATGTTGAAAGGCTTAATTCTACTATAGGCTTTCCTTTCCTGGTTCTTGCAAGTGCCCTGTTGTTATTTAAGGCAGGTTTTATACTTTATAGTATTTACCTGTATTTTAGATACAAGCCTGTAAAATCGGTTACAGATGAATTATTGCCAACCTGTACGGTAATAGTTCCCGCTTATAACGAAGGTAAACTTGTATGGGATACTTTACTAAGTATAGCGGAAAGCGACTATCCACAGGAAAAACTGCAATTATTGGCAATTGATGATGGAAGCCAGGACGATACGTGGTATTGGATGCAACAGGCCAAAAAGCGTTTAGGAAACCGTTTGTCTATTTACCAACAGCCTGAAAATAAAGGAAAACGTCATGCGCTTTACCGTGGATTTAATATGGGGACAGGAGAAATATTTGTTACGATTGATAGTGATTCTATCGTTAAAACCGATACATTGAGAAATCTTGTGAGTCCTTTTGTGACCAATGAAAATTGCGGTGCAGTTGCAGGAAATGTGAGAGTGCTCAACAATGAAAAAGCCATACTTCCAAAAATGCTTAATGTAAGTTTTGTGATGAGTTTTGAATTTATCCGTTCGGCAGAAAGTAAGGTTGGTACGGTGTTATGTACACCGGGAGCCTTGGCGGCTTATAGAAGCTCAGCCGTATTTGCCTGTTTACCGGAATGGATTAACCAGACTTTTATGGGACAGGCTTCAGATATAGGTGAAGACCGCGCTATGACCAACATGATTCTAAAACAGGGTTATCATGTGCTGTTCCAGAGAAATGCTTATGTGCTTACAAATGTTCCTGAAAAATATGAAGGCTTATCTAAAATGTTTATCAGATGGGGAAGAAGTAATGTGCGTGAAAACCTGATGATGTCGAAATTTGTTTTCAAGAACTTTAGAAAGGAATCGAAAGCAGGGGCAAGATTGATGTTCTTAAATCAGTTTCTGACTCTTGCTATGGCTTATCCATTCCTTTTATTCATGTTGTATTTTATATTAATACATCCGGTACTGTTTTTTAGTTCTACGCTTTTAGGGATATTGATATTTTCGAGCTTTCCGGTGTTCTTTTATGCAAAACGCCATAATTTTTCTGAATCGTTATGGGCGTATTCGTATAGCATTTTATATACGTTTGGATTGTTTTGGATTACACCATATGCTATAGCTACAGCAGGTAAAAGAGGCTGGCTTACGCGCTAATGTATTAAAAATTAAATTTTAACAGCTACTTGAAAAAGTGGCTGTTTTTTTTAATAGTACAATCTAAAATCCAGCAACTTACATGCTGCATAATATTTTTCATGCAATAGTTCTACAATTTCAATTACATTATCTTCATCCTGACAGAAGCTAAAAAAGGCATTGTCTAACGGGTTACTATTTGCTTTGCCGGAGCGTAAACCAAAACCGGAAACAGCTTTGGCTCCGCTAACATCTAAAAAATATTGCGCTTCTTCTTGGTCTAAATCCAAAGATTTGGTATTGGCAAAATGCAGGATTTTCCCTTTCATTTTTCCTTCAAATAGTTCAGCAATTTCTTCAAGGCTGTAGTAATAGTTATTCAGGCAAATAGTATTTCCTTCGCCGGGAACGACTAAATAGATAATTTCATAATTTTTGAAATTATGGTCTTCATACAACAAAGCATTCAGGCTTTCTTCTAATCCTTCTATCGTATCACAGGTTTTGTAAATACTGTCAATGCCTGTTTGAAGAGCCAGTTTTTCTAAACTTTTAAAAGTTGCTGTCGTGCTTTCTGAATCGATATCCGGTACTGCTTCAAGACAGAAGATGAATTTGTCATTATCCATAAAATAGGTGTAGGATATAACAAAGATAGTTTTTTATTTGACGGTTATTAGTTCGTCTTTTTATTTGTTATATATAAATAAAGGTTAAATATCTCGAACAACTGCATGGTTTGTCGTTTTCAGATTCTTTTTATAATAAATGTCCAAATATTTTTAGAGAAAGACAGACAAGCCAGACAATAAAAATATAAGTATTGAAAATGCCGGTAAAAAGATAAAAGAAATTGGTTCTTAATTTATCTTTTCGTTCTTTTTTGAAATATAAAATTCTCAGAAGAATTAATATAGCCCCAAAAATAAGACAAGAGAAAATACTATATATATAAAATATAAATAGTCCTAGACCATGAAATATCAAATCTTTATCAGTGAAATAGTCAAAAAAGCCATACAAAGTCCATATGTTTATCAAGATAAAAGAAAAGATAATGAACTTATAATGTTGTTTGTTTTTAATGTTTTCCATTAGTTAGAGTTTTGTTGATGAACCTATCAAATTTATCCAAAGTTTTATAAAATTTTTAAATAATTCCTTCTCATAAACATTTTCTTATCTTTAAGCCTTAATTTATTTCTTTACTATGAAAAAAACATTCCTCTCGTTAGCTGTTTTGGCTTCTCTTTATTCCTGTAATATGACAGTCAAGACCGATACGGTTGCAGAAGAGTTTTCAGATATTCATTTTGAAAACTATAAAGAACATTTTGTTGATGAGTTATGGAAACTCAATCCGGGCTGGGCTTCTAGCCAGGGTTATCATAAATACGATAGTGTATTGCTGATTCCTGACGATGCCTATGAGCAAAAACAGTTACAGTTTTCTGCCATTCAGCTGGATTCATTAAAAAAATATTCTTTAGAAAATCTGTCAGATAATAACAAGACCGATTACCATATGATTAAAAATCTTCTGGAATCTATTGTTTTTAATATCAAGGAAGTAAAATCAGACGAATGGGACCCTTCTGCCTATAACGTAAGTGGTTCTTTTGCAGAAATGCTGAATGGAAATTACGATTCGCTTGAAGCACGCCTGAAAAACATCAGTCTTAAAATGGATAATATTCCGGCCTATTTTGAAGCGGCGAAGAAGAATATTAAGAATCCTACTCTTGAACATACGCAGTTGGCCATTGCCCAAAATCTGGGTGGTATTTCTGTTTTTGAAACCGACCTCAAAGCTGCTGTTGCAAAAAGCAAATTAGGCAAAGAAGAAAAAGAAGCCATTCTGGCAAAGGTAAAAACATCTGTAAAGGCCATTCAGGACTATGCTGCCTGGTTGCAGAAGCTGGATAATAAATCACCTCGTTCTTTCCGACTTGGAAAAGAACTCTATGCAAAAAAGTTTGATTTTGACATTCAGTCCGGTTATAATGCGGAGCAGATATATCAAAAAGCGATAGAGCAGAAAAAAGAATTGCATGACAAAATGTTTGTTTTGGCCGACAAGCTATGGAGCAAATATTTAGGTAATGCGCCAAAACCTGCCGATAAGCTGGAACTTATCAAACAGGTAATCGACAAAATATCATTACAGCACACCACACCTGAAAAATTCCAATCTGAAATTGAGAAGCAGATTCCTGAACTGACAGCCTACGTCAAGGCCAAAGACCTTATTTATATTGACCCGTCCAAGCCTTTGGTTGTTCGAAAAGAGCCGGATTATATGGCGGGTGTGGCCGGAGCTTCAATCTCAGCACCTGGTCCTTATGACAAAAACGGCAATACCTATTATAATGTTGGAAGCCTTTCCGGTTGGTCTGCGGCTGATGCGGAAAGCTATCTAAGAGAATATAATGACTATATTTTACAGATATTGAATATTCATGAGGCTATTCCTGGGCATTATACTCAATTGGTTTACAGCAATCAATCGCCAAGCCTTATAAAGGCTATTTTAGGAAATGGAGCCATGATTGAAGGTTGGGCAGTTTATACGGAAAGGATGATGTTGGAAAGCGGCTATAAAAATTCAGATGAAATGTGGCTGATGTATTATAAGTGGAATCTGAGAACAATCTGCAATACCATTTTGGACAACAGCGTGCATACCCGAAATATGTCAAAAGAAGAAGGCATTCATCTGCTCACCAAGGAAGCATTCCAGCAGGATGCGGAAGCAGAAGGGAAATGGAAACGCGTAACATTGTCACAAGTACAACTTTGTTCTTATTTTACCGGCTATACAGAAATCTATGATTTTAGAGAACAATTGAAAAAACAGCAAGGCAAGAATTTTAACCTGAAACATTTTCATGAAAAATTCTTAAGCTATGGCAGCGCACCTGTGAAATACATCAAGGAATTGATGCAAAATGAAAAGTAAGCAGCGTTATCTGTCCCTTATCTTTTTGGTTGTTCTTTTTTCGTGTCAAAAAAACAACAAAAAAATAGTAGGCATTCAACCTTATGGAGCATTTCCTAAACAACAGGTTACGCTTATGGCAGAAGTAATTGACAGTTTTTATAATGTAAGAACTGTCATTCTTCCTCATAAGGAGTTATACAAACAAGCCTATGTAAATATAAAATCGCCTCGTTATAGAGCAGACAGTATTATCAGGATACAAAAGCGGAACTTGCCCGATTCTTTGGATTTCGTTGTTGGCCTGACAGTAAAAGATATTTCGACCACAAAGAGAGAAAGTAGTGGAGAAGTTATAAAACCTGCCTCAAAATATACAGATTGGGGTGTGATGGGGCTTGGATTTTGTCCCGGAAAAAGTTGTATTATTTCTACATTTAGGTTGCATCATAAAAATCCGAATGTCCGATTGGAGCGATTAACAAAAATAACCATCCATGAACTCGGACATAATTTAGGGTTGCCGCATTGCAAAAATAAAAAATGCGTAATGACAGATGCTGTTGAAAGTATTGCTACTATTGACAATGAAAGTCTTTCTTTATGTGAGGATTGCAGGCAAGAAATAGGGTTTTAAATATATTATGCTTTGCGGCCCTGCGTCTTTGCGTGAAATAATTGCTCGCAAAGACGCAGGGCCGCAAAGTTTTTTAATATAGACCTATTCGGGAAATCACCTTACTCAAAACTAACGCCTTGTTTTTTAAACTCTTCATAAAGTACGATTCTTGCTTCACTAATGGCTGCTTCAGTTCTATAGATATTGCACCAGAACTGAATTTTTAGCTGGTATTTCGTATCAGAAATAAAGTTGTAAAAAAGCCGGGGCTCTTTTTCAGAATAAATTGTTGGAATCTCTTTGATAGAGCTAACAATTGTTGCTTTTATTTGTTCCTGAGAGATTTCTCCTTGTAATGTAAAACTCATGTCAACTAACTTGGAATTATTAGTATAGGTCCAATTGACGATATTTTGCGACAAAATGTTTCCATTAGGAACAATAACTTCGGCACCATTAGAAGTATCAATTTTAGTGGTTCTCAAACCTATGGTTTTTACTCTTCCGGATTGGGAGCCTACATCAATCACATCACCAATCTGGATGGGCTTGTCAAAAATAAGGATAACACCCGACACAAAATTGTTGACAATATTCTGCAATCCCAAACCAACTCCAACACCCAATGCTCCTAAAACAATAGCAATCTTATCCAAAGGAATTCCGGCGGCAGAAATGGCAAGAAGATAGCCTAAAATAAGGAGCAGAAGCCGTGTAATCAATAGTTTGGAGTGTTGTTTTTTGTTGATGGTTTCTTCGTCTTCATCGTCAATCTCACCAAAAAAGTAAGCCACATATTTCTGGATGATATGGGCAATCCAGACGATTAACAGGAATAACAATATATTACCTACCGTAAAGGAGAAATTACCTATTTTGTTTTGTGTGGTGAGCAGCGATGAGATGGAATCATAAAATATATTGGAAAGATTCAAATTGGAAGCTATGACAATTATCCACAAATAAACAATGAGAAGCATGAATGGTTTTTTGAGGTTTTTTTCAAGATTCCTGAAGTCAAAAATTTTCACAATTCCCCTGCGGATGCGTATGGCATAAATTTGCAGTGTTATCATCTCCAATATAATTTTTAGGAATACGGAAAGGGCTATAACCTGTGTCAATGCAATAACAGCGGCCAGACTTAGCGTATGTGCTAAGGAAACACGGCCAAATACATTAAAAATCACCGCCAATATGTTCAATGTCAGGAACAAGATTTTGGCATATTTTAAAAGACCTTTGATATACATTTCTTCCTGTATGGTTTTCAGATAAGCGAGTCCGAAGCGGATGCTGGCAAGATTGACCAGAATAAAAATACAACGCTGGATTCGGCTTACTTCAAAAAAAAGATCCATAAAGCTGAACATGACAAATAGGGCAACCAGTAAAAGCCAGTTTCGGAAAGCTTTTGAAGACCACACTTTTTTAAACAGTATAGTCAGCGCAATCAGGAGTATCAGGTGTGTAAATTCAATAAAAAGGGCAGGAGCATAGAGGTTAATGGCAATAGCTATATTAAGGATTAACACAATAACCGGTAATATCGCTCCCTGATTCAGATAGCGGAACTGGAAAATTTCCAGCGATTCCATCTGATGTACTCTTTTTAAATACTTTAGGTTAAAACTAATCCACCATAACAATAGTCCACCCAATACCAATAATAGAAAAGTACTGCCAAAGCTGTAACCGAAATAATAAGAAAATGCTTTTTGTTCGGCATTGAATTTTTCATGGAAATAGGTTTGCATTTGCTGCTGATTGTCACCATTGCTGTCCCACAAATGTGGATGTTCATTGCCCAGAAGCGAAACTCCGGATTTGTTCAGTCGTTCGTTAACAAGGATAAGGTCTTTTGAAACCAACATTCTTTTTTCGACGATGCCTTTTTTCCAGTTGTTAAGCGAATCAATATTGGCTCTTAAAAGACTATCTGTTGTAACCCATTTATTTTTTAATTCTTTTAGCTGTGGACGGAATTCTTTGATAAGAAGGCTGTCCCTGATAAGTTTTCTAAAAACTGTATCATTTATAATGGCCTTATTTCCTTTCCGTATTTTGACAATCCTTTCGTCACTTTCGTTTAACCTGGTCCAATAGTTTTCAAATTTTTGCTGCAGTTCTAACAGGATTTTGCCATACATCTGCTGATTGCGGACATTACCGTTATTTTTTGCTCCAAGATTTGAATCAATAAGTTTTAAGGCTTTTTCTGTCTGTTGCATTTCTCCAAGAAGAAATAAAACTCCGGCATCCAGAGCACCCTTACTTTTGGCATTGTCAAGCATTTCGCCTGCTCTTTCAATAGAAACAAGATAGTCGCTGGCAACCAGTTCATCTTCAGCAAACACAGAAGGTTTGTTTTTACTGTCGGTTGGTTGGTTTGTTGCTGTTTTTTCTTTTTCCTGTGCTGTAGCCATTCCTGTCATAAGGAATAAAACAAACAGGAGGAGTAGTGTGGGGTTGTGTGGAAACGATTTAAATAAAGTTTTATTTCTCATGCTAAATACGAAACTAATGATTGTTTTTTGTTTGTATAGAATGGATTCGTTTATTCTAAAATTTCCCGGATTTGTTCCTCTAAATCGGCAAGGTTTTCAAATTTTTTAAATTCGGGTTCTTTCCCCAATGATTCCAGTTCGGCAGTGATTTCCAACAACAATTCTAAAGCGTCTGATTCGTTGCCTTGCTTGTTTTCGTCAAAATCAGTGCCTGCCAGAAGTCCTTCGTTATACATCCCAACACACCATTCTTCAATAAATTCAGATAGTTTTATTTCAGCAGGTCTATATTGTTTCCATTTGTCTTTAGCACAGGCAAGCGCTTTGTTTCGGTCAGACCAAAAACACATCACGGGCATAGGTTTTCCATTTTCATTCTCATAGTTTGTAGAGTCGAGTGTAGCAAACCCTACATTATTTTCAAGTCCGAATACGATTTCTGTCTGGCAGATATTTTTGATGAAATCTTCGTGGCGCTGTTGCAGCTCTAGTACATCCTGAATCATGGTGTGATATTTTGTATATGTAAATGTAGCAATTTTACAGGATTCTAAAACCTGTTGTCTCCGTCTAAAAGATTCCCGATACCACCTAAAATGCTTCCTTCGTCTCTGCTTTTCCCGCCTCCCTGAGGTGCGGCAGCCCAGACTCTTCCTGCAAGTCTGCTAAATGGGAGTGATTGAATGTAGACAATTCCCGGTCCTGTTAGTGTGGCATAAAATAAACCTTCGCCGCCAAAAATAGTATTCTTGATACCGCCAACGAACTGAATATCATAATCAACATTTTGGGTAAATCCAACAATACAGCCGGTATCAACTTTAAGCGTTTCGCCCTGAGCCAGTTCTTTTCGGGCTAATGTTCCTCCGGCATGTACAAATGCCATTCCGTCACCTTCCAGTTTCTGCATGATAAAACCTTCACCACCAAAGAGTCCGCGTCCGAGTTTTCGTGAAAACTCAATACCAACGGTAACACCTTTAGCCGCGCAAAGGAAAGCATCTTTCTGGCAGATAAAACGCCCGCCGTATTCTGTCAGGTCAATAGGTACGATTTTTCCGGGATAAGGAGAGGCAAAACTTACCTTGCGTTTTGCATGATATTGATTGAGAAATACTGTCATAAAAAGGCTTTCTCCTGTAAGAAGTCTTTTTCCGGCAGAAAACAGCTTGCCCATAACGCCCTGGTTTTGGTTGGAACCATCACCAAAAATAGTGTCCATTGCAATGCCATTATCCATCATCATAAAGCTTCCTGCTTCGGCAACTACGGCTTCCTGTGGATCCAGTTCGATTTCCACATATTGCATTTCTTCGCCATAAATCTGATAGTCAATTTCGTGTGATGTCATTTTGTATAGTTTTTTGATTTGATTATTTAATAGGTAGGATTTGCCGTAAAAATGTTACAATTGATTCGTCAAAATTAAAGGTATAAAAAAAGGAGCAAATCAACTTGCTCCTTTTAAATTGTAACTAAAAATTATTTAATACTGATAGCAAAACCACCACCCGGTGCTATTGGCTGCTTCAGTTTGGTCTTTGAGTTTACCTTAACGGTTCGTATGCTATAGCTTTGCGGATTTTTGTCATAGCTGGCCTCTTTTCCGTCGGCATAGATAATAGCCGTAAATGTTTTTCCTTTTGGAAGGTAGTCGAAAGTAACTTCGGCTGTTCTTGGATTTTCATCCGAAATACCACCTACAAACCATTCATTTTTTCCTTTTGCCTTACGTGCAATTGTAATATAATCGCCAGGTTCGGCTTCTAATATATAGGTGTCATCCCAGTCTACAGCCACATCCTTGATAAACTGGAAAGCATCAAGGAATTTGTTATAGGTTTCAGGAAGGTCGGCAGCCATTTGTAACGGACTGTACATCGTAACATACAATGCCAGTTGTTTTGCCAAAGTTGTATGTACAAAAGAATTGTTTTCCGGATTATAAGCACTGATTTTAGTTTGGAAAATGCCCGGTGTATAATCCATAGGTCCGCCCATTAATCGTGTAAATGGCAGGATAGTAGTATGGTCAGGATTATTTCCTCCAAATGATTCGTATTCGGTTCCTCTTGCAGATTCATTACCGATTAAGTTTGGATAAGTTCTGCTTAATCCGGTTGGTCGTACCGCTTCGTGGGCATTTACCATAATTTTATATTCGGCAGCTTTTTTGATGGCATAAAGGTAGTGGTCAATCATGGTTTGGCTGTAATGGAATTCTCCTCTTGGGATAATGTCACCTACATAGCCGCTTTTAACAGAGTTATAGCCATTATCAACCATAAACTGGTAGGCTTTGTCCATATGACGTTCATAATTTGTGACAGAGCCTGATGTTTCATGGTGCATCATCATTTTGACACCTTTTGATGCGGCATAACGGTGAAGTTCCTTTACGTCAAAATCAGGATAAGGCGTCACGAAATCAAAAACATAATCTTTGGATTTTCCAAACCAGTCTTCCCAGCCTTCGTTCCAGCCTTCCACAAGCACGGCATCAAAACCATGCTTGGAAGCAAAATCAATATATTCTTTTACATGGGCTGTGTTGGCAGCATGCTTCCCGTTAGGTTTGGTTTTGGAATAATCGGTTACACCTAATTGTACACTTTCCAAATCAGTATAGGCCCAGGAACTTTTTCCTGTAATCATTTCCCACCAAACGCCTACATATTTCACAGGTTTTATCCAGGAAACATCCTTATATTTTGTAGGTTCGTTCAGGTTAAGGATTAATTTTGATGCCAGTATGTCGGCTGCTTTGTCACTTACCACAATAGTTCTCCATGGCGATTGTGTTGGTGCCTGAAGATAACCTTTGTCTCCAATAGCATCGGGTGTCAGCCACGATTCCAATATCATATTGCTGTCGTCAAGATTAAGCGACATACAGGAGTAATCGACCAATGCTGCTTCGTGGATATTGATATACAATCCGTCCTTGCTTTTCATCATCAATGGCGTTTGCAATCCGGTAGGGGAGAAAGTCGTTTGTGAAGCATTTGGTGTTACAGCTGCCTTCATCTTTCCCCTCACTTCGGAAAGATTTGAAGTTACCGTGCTGTATTCCTGCGTATCATAGTCGCCCGGAAGCCAAAAAGCTTTATGGTCTCCGGCCAGAGCAAACTGTGTTTTCTCTTCTTTGATAACAAAATGGTTTAGGTTTTTCTGTTCCGGAAATTCATATCGGAATCCGAGTCCGTCATTGAACAGACGAAAGCGAATTTTGATAAAGCGTCCGTTTGCAGTTTTCTGGCTCAATGTAACCAAAAGCTCATTATAGTGGTTACGGATGTTTTTTTGTTCCCCAAGAACCGGACTCCATGTTTCATCAAAAGTGTTCTTTTCCGTTTTGTCAATCTGGAAACCATCCAGAAATGAAGTGCCGTTTTTCAGTTCAAGACCTAATTTGCTGGTCTTGATAACTGCTTTTTTCTTGTAAGTCAGTTCATAAGTAGGTTCTCCTTTAGAGGAAAGGCCAAATTTTAATTCAAGATTTTGGTCGGGCGACGTAATCTGTTGGGCATTTATGACACAACATGCCATAAGGAGAAAGGCAGACAGTAGTCTTTTCATAAGATTTTAGTTTGTTAATAATAGTAAATTCTCAAGTCTCTAAAAGCGTTCTTCAAAACTTCCTCACTAAGTATATGATAAACCGAGAGCCTATAGGATAGTATGTTCCTGCCAAAAATACTATAATTTCAAATAAATTGGGGCGTAATAGTGCTGAGTAGCTTATTTTTATCAATCTTGTTCTAAAAGCCGTAAAAAAATGGGCAAAAAGCATTTTTCTAAAATTGTTTTAACAAATACTTAGTGAAGAACTCAAAATAAATCTATAATTTTGAACTTACTTTTTCTGTAGAAATGAGAAAACTGTATTTTATGCTGCTTATTATATTCGGAATCTTCATGATGCCCGAGTCTTCGTACGCCTGCAACAAATCTTCTCAGAAAAAAAACTGCAGTAAGGAAATAACTGCTCACAAAAAACAGAAAGAGAACTGTTGTGATAAAAACAGCACTTCTCATAATTGTAAAGGAAAGTGTAAACATGCTTCCTGTATATGTCCGGTTTCCTGTGTAAATGCAGCTGCTTTTTTTATACTTCCGGAATTTAACAGCAATTTATTTGCCTTAACAGAAAAAAGATTGGGATTTTACCATAAAGAAGCAGGCTTTGCTTCGGGTTTTCATTCCATCTGGCAACCTCCCAAAATAAGCTAATATCCTTTTGTGACAGCCATAAGTCTGTCTAATCGATAACAATAAGCTTAGTAGTATACCTAAAAAATTAATCTAATGAAATCATTATCTAAAATAATGGCAACATTTGCCATGGTATTTGTATTTACTGCCTGTGAGGCACAAATCAAAAACGAGAAAAAAGAAAACGTAAAAATCTATGGTAATTGCAATATGTGCAAAAGCACTATTGAAAAAGCCGGAAATATCAATAAAATAGCCAAAGTCGAATGGAATAAAGATACCAAGATGGCTGCTATTGCCTATGACCAGAAGGCTACCAATCTGGATGCTGTTTTAAAACGCATTGCCCTGGCAGGATATGACAGTGACTCATTCCGAGCTCCCGATGATGTTTATGCAAAACTTCCGGAATGCTGTCAATATGAACGTGCCATAAAGACGACCGCTAAAACGGAAATGGCAAATACCGGACATTCAGGACATGATATGAAGGCAACTGAACAGAAGAACCAGAGTCAGCTGAAAGCTGTTTTTGATAATTATTTTGATGTTAAGGATGCTTTGGTAAAAACGGATGGGAAATTAGCTTCTGAAAAAGCCAAAGGTTTGGTTCAAGCCGTAACTGCAGTAAAGATGAATGAGTTGAATACTGAGGAGCATAATGTCTGGATGAAAGTTCTGAATAACCTGAAAGAGGATGCAGAGCATATTGTAGAAACTACGGATGCAAAACACCAGAGAGACCACTTTATTACCTTGTCAAAAAGCGTGTATGAATTGCTTAAGGTTTCAAAATATGAGGTCCCGGTTTATTATCAATTTTGTCCTATGGCGAATGATGGCAAAGGTGCCAATTGGCTAAGCAAGGAAAATGCAGTTAAGAATCCTTATTATGGTTCGCAGATGCTGACTTGTGGCAAGACAGTTGAAACGATAAAGTAAAAAGTGAAATAATGGATATAAAGAACTATAATCCAGCCAAATTGCTACTGCTGTTAGTTATGCTGACAGCAGGCAGTTTGCATGCACAAAAAGTAGTCCGTTATGACCTTTATGTAAAAGATACTCTGGTAAATTACGCAGGTAAAGAAAAAAGAGCAATTGCTGTCAACGGACAGATTCCGATGCCAACACTTACGTTTACTGAAGGCGATATAGCTGAAATTGTAGTACATAATCAATTAAAAGAAAGTACATCACTGCATTGGCATGGCGTGTTTTTGCCAAACAAGGAAGATGGAGTTCCTTATCTTACGCAGGAGCCTATAGCTCCCGGTGCTGTATATACTTATCGTTTTCCAATCATTCAGAATGGTACGCACTGGTATCATTCGCATTCCGGTTTGCAGGAACAGATTGGAATGTATGGTAATTTTGTGATGAAAAAACGGGAAGACGATAAAACGTTTCGGAAAGGAATAGACGACCTGCCAACGGTTCCTATAATTTTAAGTGAATGGACCAATCTCAATCCGGATAATATTGACAGGATGCTTCATAATGCCAATGATTGGGCTGCGATAAAAAAAGGAGCAACACAATCGTATGTTGAAGCCATAAGAGAAGGCCATTTCAAAACCAAGCTTAAAAACGAATGGAAACGCATGCTTGCCATGGATGTAAGCGACGTTTATTATGATAAAATATTAATCAATGGAGCCAATTCTACCGATTTAAAAAGTTTTGATGGCAAAAAACTTAAAGCAGGCGATAAGGTAAGACTTCGCATTTCAAACGGCGGCGCCTCATCCTATTTCTGGCTTCGCTATGCGGGAGGTAAGATGACTGTAGTGGCCAGTGACGGTAATGATGTTGAACCAATAGAAGTGGATAGATTGATAATTGCAGTATCAGAAACGTATGATGTGGTGGTTACCATACCGGAGGAAGGACTTTCTTATGAGTTTTTAGCCACTACAGAAGACAGGACGCAGTCGGCAAGCTATTTTATTGGGAATGGCGTCAAACAGCTTATTTCTCCGCTTCCCCGGTTAAAATATTTTGATGGAATGAAGATGATGAACGATATGATGAAAATGAACGGCGATTTGGATGATATGGGAATGAACATGAGCCTGAATCAGATGGATATGAATGTAGTGATGTATCCGGAAATTACAGGAGATGCCAAACAAAAGGATACCAAACAAAAAACCGACCACAGTCAGCATGGAATGAACATGGATAATGACCCGAATCGTTATAATGCGAATGCTTTAGCGGATATCGTGACTCTGAATTATGCTATGCTGAAATCGCCTTACAATACGGTTCTGCCAAAAGAAGCCCCGGTAAAGGAATTAAAATTTACCCTTACCGGAAATATGAACCGTTATGTGTGGAGCATGGACAATAAAATTCTTTCGGAAACCGACAAGATTCCAGTTAAAAAGGGAGAAGTATTGCGCATCACTATCTACAATAATTCCATGATGCGCCACCCAATGCACCTGCATGGCTTTGATTTCAGAATAATTAATGGAAAAGGAGAAAACGCACCGCTTAAGAATGTAATGGATATTATGCCGATGGAAACCAATACTATTGAATTTTTAGCCAATGAAGAAGGTGATTGGTTTTTTCACTGCCATATTTTGTACCATATGATGGCTGGGATGAATCGTGTTTTTGCTGTTGGCGATTATGAAAATCCGTATCTCCCAGATAAGGCAAAAGCCTATAAGATGCTGCAAAGAGAAAGTAATATGCCGCATTTTATGGCCCAGAATGATTTTGCAACAAATGGTAATGATGGGGAAGCTATGCTTCAGAACGCGAGATGGTCATTAGGAACGGAGTGGCGATTGGGTTACAACGATATGCATGGGTATGAAGTAGAAACCCATTTGGGCCGCTTTATCGGAAAAATGCAATGGTTTATGCCTTTTATCGGTTTTGACTGGCGTTACAGAAGAATGGGTGAGGATGAACACGAAAAGAACATATTCGGGCAAAAAAACAAGAAAGATAGCCGAAGTGCGGTGAGTTTAGGGTTTGTATACACACTGCCAATGCTCGTGAACTTTCAGGCAGAAGTTTATCATGATGGGATTGCACGATTGCAGTTAATGCGGGAAGATATTCCTATTTCCAAAAGATTGCGTGCCGGTTTTATGGCCAATACTGATTTGGAATATATGGTCGACCTGCGATATGTACTCAATAAAAATATGGGTATCCGTACACATTATGACAGTGATATGGGCTTTGGCGTAGGCTTAGTGCTTAATTATTAATAAATCCAAAATAAAAGGCCTCCAAGATTTTGGAGGCCTTTTTTCTTTATTGCTTATTTTTTCTTAAGCACGAATACTTCTTCAATCTTTTTGCGGTCTTTTTCACTAAGTTTTGCTGTTTTTTTAAGCTTATCAGTGAATTCTGCTACCTCTTCAACAGTGGCCGGACAGCCTAAGTTTTCGCCTTTGGCATTAAAAGAATCGGCTAACAGTTTGCCATTAGCATCATAAATCTGCCAGAAAGGAATACCGCTATTGTCTGCTTTGGATTTTTTCAGGATATCATCGGCCCCCGGATTTTCAAGATGTTTTTTGTCTTTGGATTCCTGCACTACCAAAAACGTAGTTACATAGTTTTTGTCAAAAAATGGCTTGACGGTTTCAGCTTCCATATTGTTTTCCATCTTCTTGCACCATTTGCACCAGGAAGCATGATACATGACGAAAACATTTTTCTTTTCTTTTTTTGCCTGGGTAAATGCTTTTTCAAGGATTTTATCGGCGCTTTCCTGTGCGGACGCTTGAGTTATTGCACCAATAAAAAGCAAACAGAGTAACAGTGATTTTAGTTTCATTGGGTTGAATTGTTTTTAAGAGTTAGCGAAAGTTTATACATAACAAACTTAACGATTCGCTTGCATATTTCAATGTGTGATAATAGTAAATAATTTCTAAATAAATTAGCTGAACAAAAAGTTAAAAACCTTCGGGAGATGTTAAGGATGTCTAACTTTGTGTTTATACAAATCTGAAATAAAAAGATACCGAAAATGGAACAATTACAAGGAAGAAAAGCATTAATAACCGGAGGAAGCCGCGGATTAGGAAAAGCTACGGCTTTAGCTCTTGCAGCCGAAGGTGTTGACATTGCTATTACAGGTAGAAATGAAGAAGCTTTGCTGGAAACTATAGCAGAATTGCAGGCGTATGGTGTAAAGGCAATCTATTCTGTTTTTGATGTAGCCGATTTTGAAGCTGCCAAAAAAGGAATCGCCTATATCCATGAAGCATTTGGTGCTATTGATATACTTATCAATAATGCAGGAACAGCTTCTTTTGGAAGTTTTTTAGAAATGGAACCGGAAAGATGGCAGGAAATCCTAAACGTCAATGTTATGGGCATCTATAATGTGACGCACCAGGTACTTCCGGGAATGATTGCCAGAAATACGGGTGATATTATTAATGTTTCTTCTACGGCCGGGCTTCGAGGTAATGCTAATACAACCGCCTATACGGCATCAAAATTTGCTGTTGCCGGATTTTCGGAAGCATTGATGATGGAAGTAAGAAAGCACAATATCAGGGTTTCAGCCTTAATGCCGAGTACGATTGCTTCTGAAATGTCACTTTCATTGAATCTTACAGATGGTAATCCTGAAAGGGTGCTGCAACCGGAAGATTTTGCTGAATTGGTTGTTGCCCAATTAAAACTGAATAGGAGAGCACTACTCAAGTCTGCTTCGCTTTGGTCTACAAATCCTTAAAATAAAATCCCCTCAATTGAGGGGATTTGTTATTTCTATAAATAGCCTAACAGCCAATAGAGTATAAAAAATAAAATGATGGTTCCAAGGCATCCGCCTCCAAGTTTCTTCGCTCCCCATCCTGCGAGTAGTGTTTTGAAGAATCCGTTCATAGCTTTTGATTTTTATGGTTTACTTAAAGTTAGCTATTTCTTTTCGGGTTCGGTTCAATTTTAAGACAGAATTATTAATATTTTCCGCTAAGTAATTCACCACCAATTGGCACTTTTGTGTCCAATCCCAGCTTTTTCATCATTTCATAAGTTGTACAGATGGCGGCTGTTGTAACTGGAATTCCTATTTCTTTTTCAATCAGGTCTACAGCTTCCAAAGATGGCATTTGTACGCAGGCAGAAGCGACAAGTACATCAACATCTTTTAGATTGAGTCGTTTGTAGATATCTAAAAGATTCATAGGGTTTTGTGCCGCTACTTCTAAATTGTCAGGTATTTCCAAAGCTATAGAATCAACAACTTCAAATCCCTGATGTTCTATATAATCTACAACCAACTGCGTTAGCGGTTTCATATAAGGTGTAATGACGGCTACTTTTTTCGCTCCCAAAACTTTCAATCCGTTGATTAATGCACCGGCACTGGTCACGATTGGAGTAGGGAAGCCGTTCTTTACGGTTTCTTCATGTAGATTTGTCTCGGAAACGCAGTGATAGCCACGTCCCATACTCATAATGGCAACAAGGCAAGCATAACCCATCACGTCTACTTGAGCATCAGAAAGTTCCTGAGCACATTTCAAACTCATTGCGTCCATAGCTTCCAATTCTTCTTTGGTTACTTTTTTCATCCGCATCCTGCTGGAATGGAAAGTGAATCTTTCCGGTGCAATAGTTTCTCTGGAACGGAAGAGGGCCGGTATCTCGGTTTCCATCGTTGTATTGGATGAAGGAACTATCTGGCCTATTTTATATTTTTTCATTTTATTAAGTTATAAAGTCTAAAATTGTAAAGTCGAAAGTCAAACGTTGAAGGTCAAAAGTCTTAAATCTTAAATCAAAAATTATTGAATTTTCTTAATCGTATTCACTAACGTTCCAATTCCTTCTACAGTAGCTTCAACGACATCTCCATCCCACATCCATTCTTGCGGATCTCTTCCGGCGCCTACACCTGCAGGTGTCCCCGTCGCAATGACATCGCCTGCTTCGAGTGTGAAAACAGTACTTAGGTCTTCAATAAGGTCAGGAATTCTGAAAAGCATGTATTTTGTGTTTGAATTTTGCTTTTCAACACCGTTAACTGTCAGCGATAAATTAAGGTTGTGTGGGTCTTCGATTTCATCTTTGGTAACCAGAACAGGTCCCATTGGTGCGAAAGTATCCTGTCCTTTTGAAACAATCCATTGTCCTGCACGACGACAATCCCTGGCGCTGATATCATTGATAACGGTGTAGCCAAAAACATAATCCATAGCATTTTCTTTAGCAATGTATTTTCCTTTTTTGCTGATTATTACTGCCAATTCAACTTCCCAATCCAGTTGTTGCGTCAGTTTTGTGTTGTGAAGGATAGCTTCATCGGTACCAATCACTGCAGTTGGTGGTTTTGAGAAGATAACCGGCTGTTGTGGTAAATCTTTTGACGTATCTAGTGTTCTGGCTGATTCTGCTACATGTTCCGTATAATTCAGTCCAATACCAATAATATTTTTTCTTGGCTTGGTAATTGGAGCCAAAAGCTTTATTTCGTTTAAAGGAAGTGAAGCTGCAGCGATGGCACTTTCTGAAGAGGTTTTCAGAATTTCAGCAATTCTGTTAACTTCTTCCAATCCAAGGTCAATGAGTTCCAACATGGTTTTTGGAAATTCTTCATTGTGTTTGTGTGCAAACGCTTCCAGGTCAAGAACTGTGTCATTGTTGAAAATTCCAAGCTTTGGTTCTGAATTTTTATGCGTGAAAGTAACTAATTTCATTTTTTCGTTATAAGTATGGTTTTATGGTTGTATTTACTTTTCTTTTTTTTGACTTTTAGCTATTAACTATCTGGAATCCTCCGTTTTCTTCATAGGCTCTTTCCTGATATAGCCCTAAAGATTCAATAACCGGAAGGTCGTTAAAAGAGAACAGGCAGGCGTCTTCTGTTTCTGAAAGATTTACGTGTTCATGTACGGCCCACGAAGGAACACAAAAAATATCTCTTTCTTTCCAGTCATAACGTTTTCCGTTAATGACAGAATAGCCTTTGCCCTTGGCACATTGATAGACAAATGAACCGGTGTGTTGGTGTGCTTTTGTATGTTCACCAGCTCTTAGTAATTGCATGGATGCTCCCATGGTCTGCATGACATGGCCTCCGGTAACAGGATTGGAATAATGCATCAATATGCCATCATAAGGTGAGCCATCGTTTACCTGCGCAGCTTCTAATAAGGAAGGATAAACATTCTTCCAGGAATATTTGAATAAAGGAGAATAGGGTTTATCCCATACCTTGTCAGCGGGTAATAATCCTGAACCTCCATAAGTTAGAGGTGAAAAATTAACCGGATACTTTAATTTCTGTTTTCCATCATAAACAGCATAGTCATTAGCTTCCAGCGCATTTACCAAAGGAATATCCAGACCGTCCTGCCAGATACAGGTTTTTCCGCCTTCTGCAACACCATGTTCATGCCATGTGCTGTTGGGTGTAATTACAAAATCATTGACTTCAAATGTAATCTTATTGCCATCAACCACCGTATAGCCACCTTCACCTTCCATAATAAAACGTAGGGCAGAAGCTTTATGACGATGTGCCGATGTGCTTTCTCCCGGACGGGTAACCTGTATTCCGGTATACAACCAGCCAACGGCAGCGCTTACATCCTTTCGCTTGTCATTTACAAGATAAACCACACGGCGCCCGGCTTGTTCCGGAGTCACCAATTCTGATGATTTAAGTACCAGTTCTCTCAGGTTTTCATATTTCCAGAGCATAGGAACAGAGGAAGTACGCGGCTCCCAAGGTTCAATATCATTAGCTACAGTCCATAAGGCGCCGGCTCCCAAAGTTTCTAATTCTTTATAATAGGCCTCAAGTTCGGGAGTATCCTTAACCCGGGCTCTTCCAATTACGTCGTCGTTGAATTTTGATTCCATATTTGTTTGTTTTTCGTCTTCTTTTATCCAACCCTGCCAGGGTTTTGAACTCTGGCAGGGTTATAGAAGAAATTTTTATTCTATTATCAAACCATCAATATCAAACAAATCTTGATTTTGATTATGATACGCTATAAAATTATCTAAATTATAAAAGGCATCAATAACTTCTTTTCTTTTTATTTTGGTTGGTTTCTCAGAAATAATACTTCCGTATGAGGACCATGGATAATCGTTTATATTTTTGCAAAAACCATGATGTACAGGGTTGTTGTGAATGTAATAGATCAGTTTCTGAAAATAATCGTCTGATGTTGTCAATTTCCTGTGAAACGGTTTTTCAAATAAGCTTCCCGTTCTTTTAAAACGTTTGTTTATTGCCTGTGTATATGCATTAAACAGATGCGAGAACTGTTTAGATGCGCTTATTATTCTTGGTTTTTCAACGGTTGAATATTTTAGCTTGCGATTATCAATCTCATTTTGTGGTTTTATATAAACCAAAAGATGGAAATGATTTTTTAGCAGGCACCAGGCATAGGTTTCAGCTACAGGCTCTATATATTTTTCATATAGTCTTAGGAAATGATAATAACAATCAGCATCATAAAACAGATTGATACCATTATTTCCACGATTAAAAATGTGATAGAACTTTTCATGTTCTAATGGCTGTATTTTCATGTTGTATGGCGTTTATTTTTTATTTCGTTTAACCCTGTCAGGGTTCAAAACCCTGGCAGGGTTAAAGTTTATTTTTTAGAAAACTCTTCATGGTTATCTATAAAGGTAATCTTTCTTGTTGGAGCAACATTTACTCTAAGGTCGAAAATATCGAAACGGTTGTAATGTCCCAATATGTCGTGCATTTGTTTTGGCTGGATGCATTTAGACAGGTCAATATCAGCATAGACAATTCCTTCTTCGTCAATTAGCGGCTCACCAACAACTGCCCCATTAGGGCCTATTATGCCAGAGAAAGCGGAGTTTTTTCTGGTAAGTAATTCCTGAACATTGGGTACATCTTCTTTCAAGGCATCCATTATTTCCTGAGAAATTGTAGAACAGGAAACAATCGTAAATAATTTTCCTTCAAAAGAGTGGGCGGCAGCACGTATCTTTATTGCTTCGGCCATATTATAATCGGGTGGAGCAACAGGAAGTGAAATGTAATTGGCTATGTGAATCAATTCGCCTTGCGAAAGTAAAGTAAATCGAGCCAAAGTATTTGTATTTTCTCCACAGGCCAATGTCCCGATTGGACCTATTTCAGTAGGATATACTTTTAAAGAAGAACCATCACCGCTTGTCCATGTAAGTTTTTCAGCCCAGGTAGGTACGAGTTTACGGTGTCTCCCAATAAGTATTCCATTATTGTCTATAATCAGGTTGGTGTTATAAATTTCTCCGTAGCTGTTTCCTCTTTCGTTGATTCCAATTACAACATGCACGTTGTGTTCTTTGGCAGCCTGACATAGCTGTTGTACTTCGGGGCCATCTGTTGTTATGGAGCATTTGTATAAAACTTCATACCACTTACTGCCTTGTACAGGAGTCATAATCCAATTCCAATACGGATAGCCGGCAATAAAAACTTCAGGAAAAGCAACAAGAGAGGCTCCCTTTCCTGCAGCTTCCTTAATGAATGCTATGGCTTTATCTGTCGTGGCCTGTGCATTTAGGAATACCGGGGCGGTTTGTACTGCAGCGGCTTTAAATTTTGGAAATTCCATTTTATTGATGAATTTATGATTTATGATTTACGATTTTGGCTTAAATAGTCTATTATCTATTTTCTGATTTCTGATTTCTGATTTCTGATTTTGAATCTTAGCGTTCAGACAAAAAAGGAGTTATTTTTTGTTTCATGTCTTCAGTAAAAGGTTCAGATTTGATGTTTTCCCTATTGTTACTAATAGCTACATTCACGAGTGTAACTTCGCCTTCAAGACAGGTTTTTCCCTGTTGGTCTTCAAAACGGAATCCGCAAACCATTGAAGCACTGCCCAGATTTTTTACCCATAGATATTTGGTCAAAATTTCTCCCAATCGGGCCGCTTTCCTGAATTGTACTTTTAAATCGACTGTTGGAATACCATTGGTTTCGTGTATGGTAGCAAACGGACGTTCCAAAGCTTCTTCAAACCAATCTTCGACTAAGGCGTTCAGCATTTCGAGAAAACGAGGATAAAAGACTATTCCTGCATAATCAACATGCTGAAAACGTATTTTTTCCTCTTTAATAAAATAATTGCTCATAATTAAAATGGCTTTAAGGTATTTTTAAAAGCTTGCGGCAGCCGCTTTTTTCCAGAAAGAACGGAAATTTTCCGGTACCGTATTTTCATTTAACAAACAGCCATTTTCCAGTTCCGGATAGGTTTCTGCAAATGTCTGAATTTTGGTTCTGTCAACTCTCATGCTGACTACATGTCGGTCAACTTCATCCGGATGGCAGATTCCTGCAGAAGCCATGAGTTCCATAGCGCTTTTAACCGTTTCATGCTGAAAACGAGCTACTCGAATACTCTTTTCTTCGGGTACCAATCCTTTAACGAGTCTCGGGTCTTGAGTAGCGACCCCAGTAGGACATGTATTAGCGTGGCATTCCAAAGCCTGAATACAGCCTAAGGCGAACATCATTCCTCTGGCAGAGTTGCAAAGGTCTGCACCTGTTGCTAATGTCTTGATGATGTCAAAACCTGTAATAATCTTACCGCTGCATATGATTTTAATTTGATTTTTAATACCGAATCCAACGAGACAATCATATACAAAGGCCAATGCGTCTCTTAAAGGCATACCTACGTGATCAGAGTATTCCTGCGGAGCTGCACCGGTACCACCTTCGCCGCCATCAACTGTAATAAAATCAAAATAAGTTTCCGTTTCTACCATGGCTTTACAGATAGCGATAAATTCTGATTTGTTTCCAATACAGATTTTCATGCCAATTGGCTTTCCGCCAGAACCTTTTCGCAGTAGTTTGATGAAATCCATCAATTCCAAAGGTGTTGAAAAAGCAGAGTGCGTAGGAGGCGAAATAATGTCTTTTCCTTTGCTTACCAAACGTATGGCCGCAATTTCATCGGTTACTTTTTCTTTTGGTAATATCCCTCCATGTCCTGGTTTGGCACCTTGAGAGAATTTAATTTCAATCATTTTTACATTATCAAGAACGGCTCTTTTGGCATATTGTTCGTAAGAGAAATTACCATCATCGTCACGGCAACTGAAATAGCCTGTCCCGATATTCCAAACTACATCGCCGCCTTCCAAATGATATGGAGAAAGGCCACCTTCACCAGTGTTATGATAAAATCCGCCTTGTTTGGCACCGGCATTAAGTGCCTGTATCGCGTTACGGCTTAGGGAGCCAAAACTCATGGCGCTGATATTGTATAAACTGGCATCGTAAGGCTTTTCACATTGTGAAGACCCGATTCTGATTCTTGGATTACTATCGACCTTTGAGAAAGGAATAGCCTTGATGCTATGGTTAATCCATTGGTAACCTACTTCGTAGATATCTAACTGGGTACCAAAAGGGTTGGAGTCTGTCTCTTTTTTGCTTCGCTGGTAAACAAGGCTTCTTTCCAAACGGTTGAATGGCTTTCCGTCCAGGTCCTTTTCAATAAAGTATTGGCGAACACCCGGACCCAGAGATTCCAAAAGATAGCGCATTCTTCCAACAAGTGGAAAGTTTCTGCGGATTGTTTTTTTAGACTGGAACATGTCATACAATCCCATGATAATCAAAGGGATGAATATTAGTAATAGGAAGCTGGCTTTCCAGTTGATATAGGTCATTATACCGATAATGGCCAATATCGTGATGCTTAATACTACAAATGCTTTTCTCATTAGTTTTGTTTGTTTTTAAAAGAAATTATCAAGGATAATATTAGTGAATTTTCCTCAATTTCCCTTGCCAAAAGCCTTTAATTTGTATCGTTGGATTTTTCCTGTTTCTGTCTTTGGGAGCTGTTCCAGAAAACGGATTTCTCTTGGGTATTTATAAGGTGCGGCATTTTCTTTAAACCAGTCCTGTAAGCTCCTGACATACTCATCGCAAGCCTTTGATTTATCGGCTAAAACAACATAGGCACATACCAGCATACCGCGGTTTTCATCAGGTAGTCCTACTACTGCACATTCTGATATATCCTCATGTTTCAGCAATACACTTTCAACTTCTATAGCCGCAATGTTGTAACCGGAAGAAATAATCATGTCATCGCCGCGGGCTACAAACCAATAGTAACCATCTTCGTCTTTACGGAAAATGTCACCGGTAAGATTCCAGCCATCCTGTACGTATTCTTTTTGCTTGTCGGTACGGTTCAGGTATTTGCATCCGGTAATTCCTCTTACGGCTAATCTTCCCGGTTCATTGACACCCAATTCATTGCCCTTACGGTCTACGATACGGGCTTCATAACCCCGTATTGGCAATCCTGTAGCACCTTTTTTCATATTCTCTTCGTTAGAAGAAATGAAAATGTGCAGCATTTCTGTTGCCCCAATACCGTCAATAATTTTCAGGCCGGTGGCTTCATACCAATCTTCCCAGACTTTTTCAGGCAAAGTTTCGCCTGCTGATACACATTTGCGTAGTGATGAAATATCGTAGTCTTTGACTTTAGTGGCCAATACTCTCCAGGCTGTTGGGGCCGTGAATACAATAGAAACCTTATGGTTTTGTATGGCTTCCAGTAATAGTTCCGGACTCGGTTTTTCAATCAGGAATGTGGATGCTCCGAAATAAAAAGGGAAAAGAACAAGTCCTCCCAAACCAAAAGTAAAACCCAAAGGCGGACTACCGGTAAAAATATCTTCCGGAACGGGTTGTAAGGAATATTTTGGGAAAGCTTCACAGATAAGGAGTATGTCTTTGTGATAATGCGAGGTCATTTTCGGGTTTCCGGTAGTGCCGGACGTAAAACCAATTAGGGCAACCGAATCTGCTTTTGTTGGGAAATTCTCAAATTCCTTAGGTTTGTTATGCATTAGTGTTTCCAGCTTTGACAGGCTTTGTTCTGTACCGTCAAACGTGATGACCTGTTTGAGAAAAGTAGATTTCACTGAAGCTAATGCTTCTTCCAAACGATAATCGCAAAAAGCATGTGATATTTCGGCACTGTCAATCATGACTTCAAGTTCTTTTTCACGCAGCAAAGGCATTGTTGCGACCACGATACCGCCAGCCTTGAGCACGGCAAACCAGCAAGCCACAAACATTGGATTGTTGGCAGAACGTATCAGTACACGATTGCCTGAAACCAAACCCAAATCGTCAACCAGCACATGTGCAATCTGGTTCGCTTTTTCATATAAATCCTGATATGTCCAGTTTTTTTCAAAAGTGCGCATGGCAATATGATGGCCACGACCTTCTCTGACATGCGAATCCAATAATCTATCTACGCAGTTAAGTGCTTCCGGAAGCTGAAAATCCGGATGATTGTAAATATAATCCGGTTGCAGTTTTTGTGATGGCAGGTGCTTTTGTGCGAAATTATCTTGAAACATTTTTAATTACAATTTTCAAATTATAAACTATCAATTATCAACTATTTTTTATGGCTTTCCGGTTTTAACGCTTTCTTCATTCCTTCCACAGCTTTTCTTTCACTTAATTTATAAGGATAAAGATGTGAGATTCCCGCTTCATAGGCTTTGGGAATATCTCCGGCAGGATATTGTTCATAGGCCTGGGCGTTCCTTACAAAACCTGGGTCGAGTAGGAGTGGTCTTCCCAAAGCAACCAAATCAGCCCTTCTGTTGAGTATGATGGTATTAATTTGGTCGATATCCTGTATGGTTCCGGCAGTAATTACCGGAATTCCTGTAGAGTTTCTTACAGCGTCAGAAAATGGGGTCTGGTACATTCTTCCATAGGCGGGTTTTTGATGACTCACGGTATATCCCGAGGACACGTCAATACAATCGGCTCCGGCTTGTTGAAATGCTTTTGCTATTTCCAACACGTCTTCCGGTGTAATACCGCCATTAGCCCAGTCATTAGCTGAAATCCTTACAGAAATAGGACGGTTTTTATCAAAGTTTTCTCTTACAGCTTTGAATACTTCTAATGGAAATTTTAACCTATTGGTTACGGTTCCGCCATATTCATCCTTGCGGTTATTGGTTAGCGGTGAGAGAAATGAGGCTAACAGGTAGCCATGGTTGGCCTGTAATTCTATCATGTCAAATCCGGCCAGTTCTGCATTTTTTGCTGCATTGCGGAACTGCATAATGACATTCTCCATATCCTGCCTGTCCATTTCTTTTGGCACCGGCATCTTACTGTTGTAAGGTATAGCAGAAGGAGCGAGGAGTTTCCATGGAGTTTCAATTGGTTCATCATGACCTTCCCACGGGCGTTTTACAGCACCTCTTCGACCAGAGTGACCGAGTTGTATTCCTATTTTGCTTTTACTGTTCTGATGAATAAAATCAGTTATTTTTTTCCAGCTATCTATTTGTTGTTGAGAACTTATAAGCGGACAACCTAAAGTAATTTTTCCTTCTTCACTTACAGCAACGGATTCTGTTAAAATAAGTCCTACGCCACCTGTCGCACGGCTACCATAATGCACCAGATGCCAGTCAGAAACCAATCCGTCCTGGGCAGCATATTGCTCCATAGGAGCCATAACTATTCTGTTTTGCAGTTGCATTTGGCGAAGTTGATACGGAGTAAATGCCGGTGGTGTTTTAGTTTCAGTATTACCAATAGATTTATTAAAATCTTTTAGAACGGCATCTGTAAAAGAAGCATCTCTTATAGCAAGATTTTCCAGAGTAACTTTCTTAGAACGAGTCATAACTCCAAAGGCAAAAGGAAGAAAATCCTGTTGGATATGTCTGTCCATATCTTCAAACCATTCTAACGATACCTTGGCTGCATGCTGTATCATTTCCACGCGTTTGCGGCGACTTTGTTCGTACATTTGGAAAGCTTGCGGAATATCTTTTGGATGAGCGGTAATGGCATCGGCCAGGGCAATAGCACATTCCATTGCCAATTTGGTTCCTGAACCAATGGAATAGTGGGCTGTAGCTTTGGCATCGCCAAGGAGCACGATATTATCTTTATGCCAGACTGTATTGGTAATAATCGGAAAATTTCTCCAATGCGAACGATTGGAAATCAGCCCATGTCCGTCCAATTCTTCTTTGAAATGTTCAGAAAGCTTTTGTATGGTGCCTTCTTCATCTTCTGTCACGAAACCTGCTTTTTGCCATGTTTCAGGCGAAGTTTCAAATATCCAGGTGCTTTTTCCTTCCTCATACTGATAGGTGTGGGCTACGATAGGACCATAGGGTGTATTTCGGAAAAAATAAGTAAAAGCATCTAACGGACGGGTAGAGCCCATCCATACAAATTTATTTTTTTGGAGTGAGGAAGTGGTTCCGAAATCTGTAGCCTGCTTGTCGCGAAATAGGCTGTTAATGCCATCGCTGGCTACAATTACATCAGAGTCTTTAAATGCGGACAAATCTTCTACTACATGTTCAAAATGTAAAACAACACCTTCTTCCCGGCATCTTTGCTGCAATAGCTGTAATAATGTTTTTCTGGAACAGCCACAGAATCCATTTCCTGTAATACGTATTTTTTGGCCGTCGCGTGCAATATCCAAATCGTCCCAATAGGCAAACCGGCTTCGAATCAATTCATAGGATTTAGGGTCTCGCGACAGAAATTCACTTAGAGTTTCGTCTGAAAACACTACACCAAAACCAAAAGCATCATCTGCCTTGTTACGTTCATAGACGTCTATTTGAAATTCCGGATTGGCCTTTTTGGCTAGTATAGAAAAGTAGAGTCCTCCGGGACCGCCACCTATTACGGATATTTTCATTTTTATATTTTTTTAACCTACCCTGCCAGGGTTATAAACCCTGGCAGGGTGGGTTTCGTTTTGTTATTGTCTTTTAATTGCGAATATTTCTCCCAGTTTTGAGTAGTTCGATCCGGCGAGCCTTGCTACAGGCTTGTAGTTTTCCATATTAATCTTATGGTCGTCAAGCAATACCTTTTCGTCAAAATGAAACATCACGACCCTACCTATAACAACTGTAGCGCCGCCATATTTGTGTCCTTCAAGAGAATAATGGTGAACAAGCCTGCATTCAAAAGAAATGGGACTTTCCTTGACTCTTGGTGGACTTACTTTAACAGAAGGAACCGGAGTAAGGCCGGCCAGTTCAAATTCATCAATATCTGCGTGTACAGTCTGCGCGGTAGTATTCATGGCCTCAACAATATCTTCTGTAACCAGATTTACAACAAATTCTCCGGTAGCTAACGTATTGGCAAGGGTATCTTTTTTCTGCTGGTTGGAGTGGGCCGTTGCAAACATGACATGTGGTGGGTCGTCTCCAACAACATTAAAAAATGAAAAGGGAGCCAGATTATTAATACCATCTTCGCTTATGGTTGAAATCCATCCGATAGGCCTCGGAATAACAGCTCCGCTGATTAGTTTGTAGATGGCTTTTTGATCGAGTTCGTCAGGATTGAATTCCATTTTATTTGTGTTTGTACAAATTAAAGGAAATTTTTAGAATTATTTTTGAGGGTGTGTATTTTTAAGAGGGTAAAATTAGGAATAGTGTAAAAATAGAGAATTTCAAATTTGAAATTATGAATTTAGATAAATATAGGCTTTTATGTTGTTTTGTATTTTATTTGGTTTTTTTTAACATAAATGTGGAAATCCGTAAGGAAGTATGTTAATTCAATGGTAGTATTGGTAGAAGAAAAAACGGACAAAATATTGTTTTTCTCAGCTCTATTTTTAACCAACTACCACAAAAAAATGAAGCAAAAAGTACTCTTATTATTATTTTTTATTCCCTATTATCTCTTTTCCCAGGAATACATCTACAAAGAATTCGGACTCAATGAAGGTTTGCCCAGTCTGCAGGTTTACAATATATATCAGGACAAAAATGGCATTGTCTGGTTTGCTACTGATAGAGGAGTTGCCAATTACAACGGATATGAAATCAGATCGTTTGGTGTTAAGGACGGACTGTTGTCTAATGTTGTCCTGAGTTTTTATCCGCAAACAAATGGCAGGGTATATTGTTCTACTTTTGACAATACCTTATTTTATTTTGATGCTGATTTTAAAGGTTTCAAACCCTATAAATACAATTCTATCCTTACTAACACATTACGGCATAACCAGACGATACAAAGTGTTTATTTTGATAAAGAAGAAAACCTGCATGTAAGCTCCATTTTTAAATTGGGAAGGCTGGTTATCAATAACAAAGGTGCTATTGTTGAAAACATAAAAAGGAAAGCTTTACCTTCTTTCATAAAGGGAGAGGTTACCTATGTGGTTTACGAAAAACACGATAAAACGTTGTTTTACTATGTCACAGACGATATATCCAAACTAAGTCCGAAGTCGGTAAGTATGTTGAGCAGGGATGGAAAGGTTGAAATTATTGAATTGCCGGATTCAGAGTACTTGGTTTATAGAAATGAAAATGATATATCAGTACGGGATAAAAGCGGAAAGCTGATAACAAAAATTGAGAATAGTTTTCGCCCATTGGTAATAAAAGCGATTGACAGTTCTCATTTTTTTATCGGTTATCTATTTGGAGGCGGTACTATTGTCGATGTAAAAGGCAATGTAACGGCTTCATTTTTAAAAGACCAGTCTGTTACTAATTTTTTGATTGACAGAGAAGGCGGATATTGGTTTACGACTTTATATTCGGGTATATTTTATATCAAAGAGCCTAAGATTCGAATTTTTCGACAGAACAGTATCGATATGCCTATTTATTCTCTTACTAAAAATAGCAATAATGAACTTTTTGTAGGTTATGACAATGGCAGGATTTTAAAAATTGACCGGGATAATAATTCAATTGTCTATACCAATTCAAATAATATGAGACGATCCTTCATGGAGCATGATTCTCATACAGGCTATTCTTTATTGTTTTATCAGGATCAATTTGTCAAAAACAAAAAACAAGTCAAGGTTGAACCTCATCAGGCTTATGTTCTTAAATTTTCGGAACCTGCAGAAAAAGGAGTACTTGTTTCCCAACTTGGAGGAATTTATCAGGTTGATCTGAATGAGAACCAGCCGGAACGATTGATCTCACTTCCTTTCAGGGCGCAAGATGCTTGTTATTGGAAAGACGATATTTATATAGGCTCTCCACAAGGCGTGTATGTTTATACGCCTGAAGGAAAATTAAAAGCACTCAAAAACCAGAACAAGCTTTTTGGCTATAGAATAGACGATATTGATTATAATGAAAAGCGGAACGAACTCTATTTTGCCTCTTTAGGGCAAGGACTTATTATTTACGACAAAACAACCGAAAAAGTAAAAGCCATTACCAGAAAGGATGGCTTATTCAGCGATATTGTCAATGAGGTCCATATAGAAAATGAGAATGAAATCTGGGTGTGTACCAACTCCGGATTAAATAAAATTACTTTTGGTGCCAATGGAAAATTTGAGCTTACTGGTTTAAAAAGCTCCAACGGACTGCTTAATGATGGTATCAGTGATGTGGAAATCATAAACGGCAGGGTTTGGATTGCTTCAAAAAAAGGATTGGCCTATGCGCCAAAAGAATTGTTTGATGCAAGGGAGAACAATACAAATTATCTTTTAAGGGTAAAACAAGTACTTGTAAATGAAAAAGAAAGAGGTCTTGAATCTTTAAATGGCTTGTCTTATGATGAAAATAGGATTGAATTTAATTTTGAAGCGGTTTCATTAAAAAATGAGGGTAGACTGTTGTATAATTACAAATTAGAAGGCCTGGATAAAAAATGGTACAGTACCAAAAACAGAAAGATTACTTTTTCTTCACTACCACACGGAGATTACGTATTTAAGATTGCGGCACAGGACCCGAACATCATGCAGAATGCGGGTTTTCTTGAAATTCCGATACATATAAATGCACCTTTTTGGAAAAAAGCTTGGTTTATTGTACTCTCTGTTGTTGTTGCAGTATGTATTGTTTATTTCTTTTTCAAACTCCGTGTACTTTCTTATAATAAAGATATTTCCAGGGAACTGCTTCGTATTTTGGTCAAAAAAATAAAAAGAAAAGAAAACTATTTTGTCTTTAAAGAAGCAGGAAAAGATATCCGTATAAAAACCGATACGATTTTATATGTAAAATCATCCGGCAATTACATAGAGCTGGTAACTGAAAACAAAACCTATGTTGTACGTTGTAAAATAGGGGATTTTATTGATGTGACACCGGATTCATTAGAATACCTTAGAATTCATCGCTCTTATATTGTAAGGATTGATAAAGTAGACACCAAGTCTAAAACCGAAGTAATTATAAGAGGAGAAAAGCTTCCCGTAAGCGCATCTTATAACGATGCGATTGATAATCTTGTTTTTTGATAAAATAATTCGTCACAAGAAGATAATAATTCGTCCCAGGGCTTTTTTTGTCGGTCACTATTTCGATACCAATACGTCACAAATTACTATAAATAAGCATTTTATGATTTTGTTAAGAATAGTTTTGTCTCAGCTTTAATTCATGACTCAGGCGAATTCCTCCTAAAGATTTTTCCTGTTAAATGAATCATAAGCACAAACGAAACCCAAAACATTCATTAACTTAAATTGTAAAAAAATGAGAAAAAATTTAAAAAGCATTGGGCTGATTTTAGTGTTTATTTGTTCTTTGATTTATGTATCCTGTCACAAAGACGAAGTCTTCAGCGACGAGGAACAGTTGGCTGCCCGCGATACAGGATCTAAAAATGTAAGTTGCAATGGAAAAAGAATTCTACGGTTTAACACGCTGACTGATTTGCAACAGGCACATAGGCAACTATACCAGCAATATGAAAGCAATAATCAGGACGAACAGGTTCTTGCTAATTATGAAACTACCATTAACTTTTATTCATTACGAAAAAAGGCAGAGGATATGGCTGATGGTATTATTCCGGATGACCCTAATTTTGATGAGACAAAATTTACATTCGATCCTATTCTTGAAACATTGCTTAATCAGGATGGAATGATTATTATTGGTGACAGACTCTACATATGGGATACTGGCTGCCTTATTCAGAGTATTCCTTTTTCATGTGCCAATTATGACAATTTATTAGCTTTCTTTAACGCTGCAAGGACAAACTCTACGGATGCCATGCATTCAATTTTTGTGGACTATAACATGCAAAATATAAATACATGCGATGATACAAATTATGATTTTGAAACTATTTCTGAGAACGGGGGAAAGGTAGAACCTAATAGAGTAAAAACAAAAAGTAAAAACGGTTGCGGATATGAAGTAGTTATAAATAGCGATTTCGTTGCTTGCAACGGACAATGGAATACTTTTAAAATTTCTACCCAATTTATTAAGCCAATTGATGCAAATGATCCGCTAAATTTCTTTTATGTTTCAAGTGCTTTTGGAGATTTGAACGGACTAGAAATTAGCAGTTCTTTAGCAGGACCATATAATAATATTCCACTAACCTTTCAAGACCAAAATTATGGCTATCTGGTACCACTCCAAGAAGATTTTTATGTGCGTATACCAGCAGGAGATATCAATATTTTTACGATTAGTATTTTATCTTCAATAGAGCTTTTGCAAGGGAATTCCTGTCCTTCTTTTGATGCAGTAAATATTGATAATAGTTGTCCTTTTACTATAAAAGCCAATAAAAATTATGCTAATTCATCAGAGGCTTCCTGGACTTTTAGCATTACTGTACCGGCAACACCTGGCTGTGAGATTGGTGAAGGTAAAATATTATGGAATTTTGGAGATGGGACAATTGTTACGGGTGGTCTTACAGAAACGCATGTTTATTCCATGCCTTGTAGTATGCAGCATCTAACTGTTACTGCTACTATAGGAGGTCTGGCATGTGGTGTAACCGGCAAATTGCTGACAAAAGACAATATTCCTTATGGTAATCCGTGTATGAGAGAAAATTATAAATTCCCTACATATAAGAGTAATGTAAACGGAAAAAAATTGAAGCTTTCTGCAAAGATGAAAAGGAATGCTTCTGGGAAAACCGCTCTGAAACATGTATTTAAGTGGAGTGTACTTGGTAATAAAACAATTAAAAGCGTCGGGGCTATTTATAACCCGACTGCGAACAATGGCAGCTGTATGGAAGTCAATATAGCTTCTGTGATAGGACCAAAAACAACAAATGGAAAGAAACGCAACAAACAGAAAGAAAGGTTCTCAAGTTATTATCATATCAATGCTATGAATCCTTACAAGGTAATTTTTACGCATTCAAATGGATTTAACCATACGCTTACTGCAGACGATTTATATTGCAGCCAGTAAATTTTGATAAAGCTTTAAAATAAAACCGTCTCAAAATGAGACGGTTTTTATTTTGTGCATGTTATATAGCTTTTTAAAATGCCAATCTTGTCCTTAACACCTCCAATTGTTCATCCGTAAAATCAATATGGGTTACAAAGCGCACTAAATGCTTGCCAAATGATACACAATACACTTCATTTTGCTTCAATTTTTCTACAAAATCTGTAGAAGTAATATTTTGAGGCAATTGCGCCAGAATAATATTTGTGCTTACAGGATAGACTTTCTCAACCCAGGAATTTCCAGCTAACATTTTCCCTATTTCCTTTGCTCTGCGATGGTCATCTTTTAATAAGGCGATGTGATTATCCAGGGCATAAATACCTGCTGCAGCCAATGCTCCGGCTTGTCTCCAGCCGCCACCCATGGCTTTTCGATAACGTCTGGCCTGGTCAATAAAAGATTTTTTACCCAATAGTAATGAACCTACAGGACAACCAAGTCCTTTTGAAAGGCATATAGAAATGCTGTCAAAAGTTTTTCCGTAGTCTAACGGAGTTTGATCGGATTCTATCAGGGCATTGAAGAGTCTTGCCCCGTCTAAATGTAAGATAATGCCATTAGCATGACATACTTCTTTGATTTTTTTGATTTCATTAAAATCATAAATGCTTCCACCTCCTTTATTTACAGTATTTTCAAGAGATACCATTCGTGTAATGGGTTGGTGTACGTCATTGGCATTATTGATGTTTTCTTCTACCATTTTAGCGGTTATCCTTCCCAGATCACCTTCCAAAGGTCTGACAGAAGAGAATGCGTTCATGGCTATACCGCCACCTTCATACAAATAGATGTGGGAAAGTTTATCGCAAATTACCTCATCGCCCGGGCGTGTATGTACTTTTATTGCCAGTTGGTTGGTCATGGTGCCAGTTGGACAAAACAAAGCGGCTTCCATTCCAAACATCTTTGCGGCTTTTTCTTCTAAGGCATTTACTGACGGGTCTTCTCCATAGACATCATCCCCTAAAGGGGCTTTATTCATTGCCTCTTGCATTTGTGGAGTAGGTAGTGTAAGCGTATCGCTTCTTAAATCGATTTTCATTAGGCTGTTATTAATTACTATTTAAATTGTTTTTATTGGCAAGGAACTTTATTGTTTAACAAATACTAAGACTAATTTGTCATCTTTATAAAAATTGAGTGTTTCTTCTGCAACATCAAATCGTAATGTTGTTTCAGAAAGATAGTGTCGCATTTTTGTTTCAGTAGCTGCAGCATCTTTATCTATGCATGCCATTTTTGTTCCGGCTAAAGCTGAAAAAGTAATCTGGTCTTTCACAGTACTAAAAGTACCAAAGAAATTGTTACAACCACTATTTCCGGTTATTTTTTTGCTTTTTGCATCAAATTGAAGCCCTGCTTTTCCATAGTCCTTTCCAACATTATCCATTTGTATCAGTTTCCATTTTTTACCGTCAATAGCAGCCCAAATTTCATCTTCCGTAGGAATCGTAAAAGCCAGGATAACCTTTTTTGTTTTCGGATCCTTAAAATGTACTGCAGTACCTTGTGTGTGGATTTCAAATTTTTTGTTTTCCATAGCAGTTTTAAATTCCTGTTCCAGTTGCATGCTTTCCTGGTCACAAGCCATTAAGGTACCCATTAACAGATTTATTTGTATTTGATTGCCTTTTAGTTGGTAGCCTGCATTGAAACGGTTACAGCCGCTTTTGCCATAAATAGCATTTTTAGCCTTATCGATAGTGAGGTATACTTTGTCCTTATTAATGTTTTTGCCGTTTATCTGGCTTAAAATCATTTTTTTGTCCAGATAGGTTTCGTTGGCAGTTTTGACCTGTTTCTTATTGACCAGTTTTTTTAAGCGATAGGTATAGGCAGAAGCATCAGCAGGAATATTGCCTTGTCTTTTGGTTTTGATCACCTTTAACTTGTATTCATATCCGGGCTGGTAATCAAAACCTTCTATAGTACTGTAAAAATTACTCCATTCTTTGGCCTTACCTTCTTTTACCTGCATACAATTCATGGGAGCGACACCTTCACAAGGAACCGTGTTTTCTTTTATTTTCATTGTAATGGTTTTTTGAGCGAAGGATATCGCACTGATACTAAAGAAAAGTATTGCAAACTGTAATTTCATTTTTTTCATTTTTATAGGATTTATTTTTTATCGCAATGACACAAATTATGCCAACTTTATTTTTGATACATAAAAATTGTTTCTGTTTTATTCTTACTGTGTAATAGGGATTGCATAAAAATAATTTTCCCAATAGGTTGAATTATATCTGTAATACCAATTAGGTTTGTTTTCAATCATTAAATAAATTGTAGCTTTTGTACCGGTTGGTACTCTGATTACGGAACTTCCGGTAATATATCCAATTTCATAAACACCACGACTACTGAGGCCATACATAGGACCGCCATAACAGGTGTTGTTGCCTGCGGGACCTAAATGGCTGAAGTTAGTCTGTGATATTGATGTATTGCTGGTGGTCGATGAGAGGTAGGCTCTTTGCCAAAAAGCGACATTAATACTTACATTTGGGCTGACATCTCTTTTTCTTCCCAGTTCAACAAATGTTAGACCGGTATTTACGATCCAGTCGCCTTCGGTTAAGGTAATACTAAAGCCGGTATAGCGGTAGGGTGTTGCGGTATTGCCATCAGAATATACATTGGTTGCTGTAGCGCTACCTCTTATATTTGGCCTCATCACAGGGTGGTCTACCCATTTTCCGTTGCCTGCGGCATCGCTCAATAATACATGATTTTCATCATGTGCACCATCAGCAATAGTCAGCGCACCCGGTGTACTGCTAACTATATGTAATTTAGTACTTGGTGAAACGGTACCAATCCCAACATTACCCGTAATTTCATCAATGACAAAATCGTCAGTTTGTTCTGCTGTAGGCGCTCCTGTTGCGGGGTTATTATGAGCCGCATCAACATGTAGTGCTCCTTGCGGATTTTTAGTATTTATTCCGGTTTGTTGTGCAAAGTTATTGAGGCTAAAGCCTGTAAGCAATGCTATTAGAAAGATGTGCCGTGTACTCATTTTTTGTTTGTTTAGCTGCCTGAATATTTGGCGTCGGTAATTATATTGTTTTAGTTAATAGGAATAGCATAAAAATAATTTTCCGGGGCATAGGGATCAAACCTGTAATATCCAACAGGCTGGTTCTGTAGTCTCAAATTGATGATACTAATTGGTGAACCTGTAACCTGGATAATTGAACTGCCTGTGACATAACTTCTTCTGTTGGCATCAGTATCTGGAGTAAAGGTTACAGAGCCTGTCAATACGCCTACGTATGAGGTATTAGAACCGCCCGGTCCCAAATGGCTGAAGTTAGTTTGTGTTATCGCACCGGTTAAGGAAGTAGACAAATAAGCATTTTGTATAAATGTAGCACTGCCCAGACTATCAAAAACCAACCCTACATTGACTATCCATTTTCCGGGTTTTAGCGCAATCATTAATGTAGAAAAAACGGGAGGATTTGATGCCCCTGTTGGCGTTACCGGTAAACTGCTCAGAGGAAAAGTACCCAATACAGATGACATTGTAACCGGAGGAGTTACCCAGGTAGCTACACCATTGGCATCTGAAGTGAGTAGTTTGTTGACCCCTTGAGTGCCATCGGTTATAGTTATGGACGGAATGGCCGTTTCATTATTAATATGCAGTTTGGTTATTGGCGAAACAGTTCCAATACCTACATTTCCGGTATTTTCATCAACAATAAAATCATCGGTTTGTTGCGTTGTAGGTGTTCCCGTGGCAGGAGTATTGTTTGCCGGGTCAACATGTAATGCACCCAACGGGGTTTTGGTATTAATGCCCGTTTGTGAAAAACTATGAAGGCTAAGACCGATGAATAGCAAGCATAAGTAAATGTTTAGTGTTTTCATGCCTTTAATGTTTAACAATTGGTAATAAATAGTGCTGTTAAATACTGCTTTTTGAGATTAGTTAACAGGCACTGCATAAAAATAATTTTGTGATGCATTTGTCCTGTAGGTATAGCTAAATCTCTCCAGCATAAGGAAAATGCGCAAGGTCGATGTACCGTTAACCTGTATAATGGAGGTTCCTGATATAAAAGCTGTTTTTGGCGTTGCAGGTGTATAGTTTAAAAAAGCGCCTTGCAATACGCCGGCGAAAGAGGTGTTGTTACCAGCCGGTCCTAAATGGGCAAAACCATTTTGCGCCGGCGCACCGGAGTTATTTGTTGACAGCCACGCATGTCCCCAGCCTTGTATGGTACCCGTAGGCAAATTTTCGAGAGTAATACCTGCATTTACTAACCATCTGCCAGGTTCAAGATCTAAATAGAGACCGGAATATATCGGATTGGTTGATCCGCCATTATTTGTGCCTGTCAGGATTATTGTTTGGGCAGGAGAGGGAAAAGTACCCATTTTTGCATCTTTGGTAACAGCTGGAGTTATCCATGTGCCTGTTCCGTTGATATCACTAACGAATAGTCTGTTGGCAGCCTGTGTGCCGTCCTGGATACGTAGAGCACCAGAGGTAGTGCTTTTAATGTGTAATTTGGTATTAGGTGTTATTGTACCAATACCCACATTGCCACTATTAGTAATAATAAAATCATCTGTTTGTTCCACTGTTGGCAGTCCCAATGTTGGGTTGTTTATAGCAGAATCAACATGTAATATGCCTTGTGGATTTTTAGTATTTATACCTGTTTGCTGTGCAAAGCTATTTAGGCCTATAAACAATAGTGTTAAATAAGCGTTTTGGATGTTCATGTTTTTAGTTTTAACGGTTTAACCATTGAAATTAATTAACAAGTACGGCGTAAAATAAATTGAGTGGCTTCGCAGGGAAATTATACTTTCTATGTAAATGTGTTGTTGTCTGCAAAATTTCAAGGCACAAACAAGTGCATTGGAATTAGTAACAAAATTTAAATACAGGAAGGAATATGACATATTACTTTATGCTCCAGACCCTACTTAAGGATCTGGAATCACTCTTACATTTGATTCTGCGATATCAGAAATAACCTGACATCTATACTATTAACATTGCTTGACAGCAACCTGCCTGATTTTTCTATGCCGTTAAATACGTTAGGCACATAGGAATAAACAGTTAATATAGACTGATATCGGGTTTGACATCTGCATTATCAGCTAGTAATTAAAAAATAGTCTGTTTGTCATGCTTTAGATAAGACCTGGTGGGAGTGTTGTTCGGCCAAATCAGCATACAAGTTTTGGTATTCTTACCTGTTTTGTTAAGCAAAGGTTATATTACCGTTGCTAACGTGTGGAATACTATTTATGTATTCTTTTTTATTATATATTGCAAAACTAACAAATAAATTTTATTTTGGCTTAAGTTAGGGTGTAAAATCCACAATATGTTATAAAATATCGATTAACAGATACTATTAATGGTTGAAGTGCACTTTTCTGGATTTTATTTTTCAAAGACAATAAAAATTCTTTTGCGTAAAAAACTTTGATAATTATTAATTTAACTACTTAAAGCTTTAAAATGTTAGCCTCAGAACTGCAAAAATTTACCGTTATACTATTATTTGGCAGTTTGGTTCTGCAATCATTTATTGTACTTGCCAATCCAATGAATGTGAACAAAAAAGCCAATTTGTTTTTTGGACTATTTCTTTTCCTTTGGTCCAGCTTTTGGTTCTTCGATGTTATTGCCTTATGTGGTTTAAACACAGGATTTGTGTTAACTCAAATCATTTATATTCTGCAGATATTTACGCCGCTATTTCTCTATTTTAGTGTGGTTTTCTTTATCAATCCAAATTATGTTTTCAAAAAGGCTGACCTGGCTTGCCTGATTTTACCGGTTATCTATATTACTTTGATGTTGGATCCGCCTCATAATATAGTATATAGCATGATTCCCATTTCACATAATTTACCCTATATTGCTATTGTTTATTTTAAAATACGCCGTCACCAGAAACGAATAGAAACGATTTCTTCCAATACAGAAAATAGTAGTTTGCAATGGCTGATTAAGATAACTTCTCTATTATTTGTAACCATTATCATTACAGAAGGTTATGAACTCTATAATATCTTTATTGAAAAACGGCAGGAGCATTTGGTAATGGATTTGTTGTTTTTGATAATAGTCTACTTAACATCGTATTATTCATTAAGGCAAAAAGAAATCTATCCGCTGGATGAAGCCCAACGTAAGGAACTATTGGAAATAGAACTAAAAGATGAGGGACAGGAAGAAAAGAAGAAATTACTTTCTGATAATGAACTGGAAAACCTAAAATTGAAATTGACAGACCTGATGGAAACAGAAAAGCCCTATCTGGATGGCGAACTAAACCTGATTAAATTGGCAGGACTTTTAGGTATTAGCGCTCATCAATTGTCCTATTTGATTAATCAGGGATTTGATGAAAATTTTTTCCAATTCGTAAACGGCTACAGAGTAAGACATGCCCAAAAGTTATTATCTGAAAAGAAAAACCAATTTTCTTTATTAGGAATTGCCTATGAATCCGGATTTAATTCCAAAACTTCTTTTAATACCATTTTTAAAAAGATGACACAGCAAACACCTTCGGAATTTAGAAAAGGCTTGAAGTAGTTTTAGTTGATAGTTGATAGTTGAAAGTTGAAAGTCTATAGTTGAAAGTCTATAGTTGAAAAGCAATAATGACTTATTGTGCTCGTTATTGCCTTAAAATCTTTTCCATTGCTTTTCCTTTAGCCAATTCATCTACCAGTTTGTCCAGATAACGAATTTGTTGCATCAGTTTATCTTCGATATCTTCAACACGGTAACCGCAGATGACTCCTGTGATTTTTGAAACGTTAGGGTTGATTTGTGGAGCTTTGGCAAAAAAAGTTTCAAAATCTGTCTTTTGCTCGATTACTTGTTGGAGACTTTTTTTGTCATATCCCGTCAGCCAAAAAATAACAGTGTCTAATTCTTCTTTGGTACGCCCTTTTTTCTCAACTTTTTGAATATAGTGCGGATAAACACTTGCAAAAGACATTTTATATATTCTGGTATTGTTCATTATTAGTTATTTTGAGTTGTATGCAAATTACAAAAATGCCAATAATATATAACTCCATCCTATTTTAAAGTGTTAATTTGTATCTTGCATAAAAGAATAGGAATACGAGATGGTAAAAAAATATGCCCGGTTTTTTATCTTTTTTTATGCTACCATTTGTCAGGCCCAAATGGCAGATACCGTTGCTGTGCAAAAGCCTGAAAAGAGTATAGAAAAATACGACAACCATATTAAACTACGTCTGGGACTTAGCAATAGCTTTAATTCGTTTCGTATAAAAGACAAAACCAGCCATCTGGATTTTACTTTGTCACCCAATCAACGGCTGCGTTCAACACTAACACTAATTTATAAGTTTATTGAAATAGATTTGGGCTATACGCCAGAGTTTCTTCGCTTCAATAAAGATGATGCTCTTAGAGGACATACGAAGTTTTATAATTTTGGAACACGACTCTATTTTGGTTCCTGGATGCAAGAGTTACAATATGTAAAAACGAAAGGGTTTTATATAGACAGGAAAGATATTGGAATAGAAAATAATATACTGTTTCCTCATTTTCGGGTACAAAAGATAGGGGGAAGTACCTCTTATGTCTTTAATCCGGATTTTTCGTTTCGGGCAATTTTTCTACAAAGTGAATGGCAGCAAAAAAGTGCGGGCAGTTTTGTGCCCAGCATGAGCTACTATTTTACGCAAATTAAAAACAACGAACCCAGCAAGGACCATATTTTTGATATCGCTGTTGGCCCTGGATATTATTACAACTGGATTATACGCAACAAATGGCTTGTATCAGCAGGTGCCTATGCGGGATTGGGATTTAATAGCACAAGAACGGTTTACAATGACAATAAACCCGATGAAGTTATAGATGGTCTTTCTTTTCAAACGCAATTTAGGTTAACATTAGGCTATAATACAGAACGTTTTTTTGCCGGAGCCGCTACAAGCCTGAATTCATTTTCGTACAACTCTGATGCCCAAATACATGTGGCAGACCAACAACAGTTCTTGGAATTTTATGTTGGATATCGTTTTAAAGCACCTAAACGTATCAATCGTTTATTTGGGAAAGAATAAGCTGCTGAAAATTGAAATGATTGCATATTGAATGATTTAATAAGGATTCTTTAAATTAACTTTCCAAAAAGTGGGTTTTTATGATTTTTTTAAGATATATTTACGCTTTGTAAATATACCCCCATGAAAAAACTATATTACGCCCTCTTGGTGTTTTGCTTTTGGCAAAGCATGAAGGGTCAAGGGCTATATATTCCCGATGCTAATTTTAAGGCAAAACTGCTGGCTGCTGATGCCAGTAATGAGATTGCCAGGAACAGGCAGGGACAATACTTCCGTATTGATAGTAATGAAAATGGAGAGATTGAAGCTGCAGAAGCTTTGGCAGTTAGTTATATCAATGTATCGTCTTCTTCAATTGCCAATTTAAAGGGGATTGAATATTTTACGGCAATCACTACCTTACTATGCAATGATAACCAATTAAGTTCTGTTCCAACCTCAGATTTACCTTCATTGACATCATTACAATGTGCAAACAACAAAATTGTTTCATTAGACTTATCAGCCTGCTCAAAACTATACAGTCTTTCCTGTGCCAACAACAAACTCGAAAGTCTGGTACTGAATAATCCAGGGCTGAATTTTATTGACTGCCGGCATAACGCTTTGATTTCGCTAAATATAAACAATTCTCCTAACCTGGAGTATCTGTATTGTTCTTATAATTCCCTAACGGATTTGAATCTTTCAGTGAACAGTCGTCTTCGTGATTTGGAATGCTCTTTTAACCGATTGAGTATTCTTAATCTAACCGGACTGGCCAGGCTACGTGATTTGGAATGTCAGAATAATCAACTGGCAATCTTGCAATTAGCCGGAAACTTTGTCAAAAAACTTTATTGCCATAACAACCGATTGGCACAATTGGACCTATCGGCCCAAACAACGTTAGAAGAACTCAATTGCTCTAATAATGTCCTGACTGCTTTAGATTTTACAGGACTTACTAAATTAAAACGGCTGTTGCTGCATAATAATCGATTGGTTTCGCTCAGTAATCTGGTTGACCATCCGGAATTGGTAAGTGTAATTGCAGACAATAATAAACTGTTGTCAATGACAGTTTCCGGTCCGGCAATAACAGAGCTAAGTCTTGCGAACAACCAGTTAGGATATCTAAAGGTTTATGGTTGTCCGGAGCTGGGTATCGGGAGGTTTAACTTTAGAAGTAATCCATTGGCCAGTTTAGATTTACGAGGCTTTGAAGGGCTTGATTCTTTACCATGCAGTAATTACGGACTTAGCAATGCATTAACGGTTCTTGCAGATAAAGAACTAAGGTCGGTTAGTTTTGATGGTAACAGGCTGTCATCTCTGGATATTGCCCAATGTCCGGGTGTTGAAGTGTTGGAGTTTGGTTCCAACCCATTACTTACTTCGCTTTTTATAAAAAACGGAAAGGATAATACGGCTTTTTTTGAGCATTCGTTATCCACTGTGCCCCGTCTTCGCTATATCTGTGCCGATGAAGATGAGATAGATATGATAGAAGCAAGGTTGGCAGCACTGCCAGGTCTTGAATGCGGAGTCAATTCTTATTGCTCTTTTACACCGGGCGGAAATTATAATGCCGTGAAGGGCAGTACAACTTTTGATAATGACATGAATGGCTGTGATGCAGAGGATACTGTTGTTTGCTTTGCCGGTTATAAATTAATTCGTGGAACAACTGAAACGGTATATTTTTCAGATAGGAGCGGGCAATATAATTTGCCACTACTGGATGGTAACACAACCATTATTCCTCTTCTCGCTAACCCGGATTATTTTGATGTTTCGCCACCAAGTATGACGTATTCATTTCCTGACCAATCCTCAGGTTCTTTAGAGCAGCTTTTTTGCCTGAAATCAAAAGGAGAATATCCTGACGTTGAAATCACCTTATTGCCTTTAAATGATGCAGTGCCTGGGAATGTAGCCAATTATGCTATTTCATATAGAAATAAAGGAACCAGAACACAATCCGGAAATATTCAATTGGAATTTGATGCTACAATAATTCACCCTGAAATAACCACATCAACAGCACAGAATCCTGGACGTTTGATATGGTCTTTTTCTAACTTAAAACCTTTTGAGTCACGCACTATTGCACTGCGTTTTATATTGAATAGGCCAACCGATAATCCTTCCCTTAATAGCGGAGACATTCTTAATTATAAAGTTACAATAACTACACCTTCATTAGACGCTGTGCCAGAAGACAATACGATTGTCTTACGACAGAAAGTAGTTAATTCTTTTGACCCTAATGACAAAACCTGTCTTCAGGGACTTTCGGTTTCTTCTTCCATAATTGGGCAATATGTGCATTATATTATACGCTTTGAGAACACCGGCAATTTTGTCGCAAAAGATATTGTAGTAAAAGACCTTATCGATACGGAACGTTTTGATATAAGTACGCTTTCAACCATAGAAAGCAGCCATAATTTTAGTACCAAGATTAGCAATACCAATAAGATTGAATTTGTTTTTAAAGATATCAATCTCCCTTTTTATGACCATATTAATGATGGTTATATCGCTTTTAAAATTAAGACTAAGCCGTCTTTGGCTCCGGGCGATAGTTTTAGCAATGCCGCCGGTATTTATTTTGATTTTAATTTGCCGGTTATGACAGAAAGAGTAACCACCACAATCGAATCGCTTAGTGACAAGGATTATGAATTTTCAAACCGTTTTATGATTTTTCCAAATCCTTCAAGTGATTTCATAACGATTACAAATAAGGATGAAATTCTGATAAAATCTGTGACCGTATATAATATAATGGGGCAACCGGTAAGGACGTTCAGTAGTACTTTCGACACCAAAGTATTGGACATATCTAATCTGGCTTCAGGAAATTATGTTATCAGAATTTATTCAGATGAAGGAACTGCAACGGCTAAGTTTGTAAAATACTAACCAGTCAAAGTAGGGGGAATGTTGTATATTTGTTCGGAAAGGATTTGTCTTTTTCCAATCAATTACCTACTGAACAATGAAAAAATATCCCGCTTTTCTTTTGGTTGCCTGGTGGGCAGCTACCTCTTGCAACATAGCCCATAATACTACTACTGCAAAATTATCACACATCGAAGTTCAGGGCCATCGTGGAGACAGAGGGCATTTTCCTGAAAACAGCCTGGAAGCTTTTCGTAGTGCTATTGACAAAGGCGCTGACGTAATTGAACTTGATGTTGTTATTTCCGGAGATAAAAAGGTGGTGGTTTCTCACGAACCTTTTATGTCTTCTGAATATGTATTGCTCCCTAACGGGATGCCTGTTACCCGTGAAAAGGAAAGGTCTTATAATTTATATCAGATGCCTTATGACAGTATTCGTAAGTTTGATATTGGTTCCAAAGGAAATACGCATTTTCCGGAACAGCAAAAATTCAAAGCCTATAAGCCTTTGTTTTCAGAACTGATTGACGATATGGAAGCGTATACAGCTAAACACAGACCAGGCAAACCTATTCGTTATAATATTGAAATCAAGTCAGGGGCAGACCAATACGACAAATCCCAACCGCAACCGGACGTATTTGTTGCAATGGTGATGGAAATTGTTAAGAAAAAAGAAATACAAAACAGAAGTAATATCCAGTCTTTTGACCCGGCTATACTAAATGCTTTGTATAAAAAATATCCTGATGTGACTATCGCGATTTTAGCGGGCGATAAGGGGCTTGCAAAGAATTTGTCAAAATTGGATTTCAAGCCGCAGATATATAGTCCGCATTACGGACAAGTCAATCAAGCTTTGGTTGATTCAGTCAGGAAACTCAATATGAGATTAATCCCGTGGACTGTAAATGACGAAAAAGACATCGATAAAATGATTGAATTAAAGGTTGATGGCATCATTACAGATTATCCGGAAAAGGTTATTAAAAGACTTTAAATAAAATTAATCAATTATTTTATTTTCAGGAACATAATGTAATTGTATTTGATTTAAAAAAAGTCTAATAAACTTATGTAGCTAATAGATTTAATACTTTGCGACATTGCGTCTTTGCGTGAAAATAATTCTCCTTAGCACAACAAGCATCATTATTTTTCCGCTATTTTTTGATACCAGCACAAAAGCGTTTATTTTTATAACTAAATTAGAAGCTCATAAATTAGCAAGATGTATAAAATACTATCGCTTGACGGAGGCGGAAGCTGGTCATTACTTCAGTTACTCACCTTAAAAGACAGATATCCCGACAAGACTGGCCATGCAATTCTCAAAGAATTTGATATGGTGATTGCTAATTCCGGAGGCAGCATTATTCTTGCGGCTTTGGTAGAAGACTGGCCCTTAGACAAGGCTATTGCACTCTTCAAAGACCAAAAAATCAGAGAAAAAATTTTTAGTAAAAATTCGTTTTGGGAACGTTTTTTTCCCGTAGACTATATCAAAAGTATAGGGCCAAAATACAGTTCCAAAAGAAAAGGAAAGGCGTTTCGCGAACTGTTTACGGAATCTGCCAAAAGACAAATGAACGAACTTCCTGATTTCATTGGCAAACCCGATTTAAAGCTAATCGTCTGTACCTATGACGCCTTAAATAATCGGGCGAAATTTTTCAGGTCATATGGCGGCGGTCCTTATTATGATTCGGTAAAGCTCACACAGGCCATTCACGGTTCTTCAAATGCGCCAATACAATATTTCGATTTTCCGGCCCGTTTCAAAGCAAAGAATTCCGAAGTTTTTTTTGAATTATGGGATGGCGCTTTAGGTGGATTTAATAACCCTATTGCTGCCGGAGTCATTGAAGCCATAAAATCAGGCGTGCCAAGAGATTCTATAACCCTGGTTTCTTTAGGAACTTCCAATAAATCGATGTCGAATGACGATAAAAAGACGTTTTATGACATCAAACAGACAACTATCAAACAGCGCCGAAAAAAATATAAATTCTGGCTGTGGAAGCCGCAATTGCAGTTTTTTAAAATGTCGATTGTAAATCAGGCAAAAACCATATTATATGAACCGCCTGACTGGTCCAACTATGTAGCCTTTATGTTTTTATTTGGAGAAGATTATAAAGAAGGATTAGACGCCGCTGCATTAAAACGGTTTATAAGACTTTCGCCTATGATTCATACCGATAAAAATACGCTTCCCGAAATGGAAGAATTGCTGAATACGCTGTATCGTATGGACATGAATCTGACAAAAGACGAAGAAATCCAAAAACTGGAAGAATGTTATGCGGGCTGGAAAGAAGGTAAAATACCTAACCAGCCTATAGAATACTCAATAACCAGAGAAAATGAGCTGTTGCCAACCTTTGGACACATAAGATATAATGATGGCATAAACGATTGGAAAATTTGAGTTTTATGCATAAACAAAAATAATTGCTTTGACTATCCATGATATATATTGACCGATTGATTGTAATTTTTCTGTTAGGAGGCTTTGCCATGCTAACTATGCTTGTTATTTTCAATCCTTTAAAAGTCAACAGGAAAGCGAATGTATGGCTGGGATTATTTTTGTTTTTGTGGGGAACTTTCTGGATAGATGAAGCTGCCGAGATTTTGGGAATAGCATCCATTGGCAAGCCTTTTTTATTTGTTTTGAATTTTCTGCAGTTTTTTACTCCGTTGACATTTTATTATAGTGCGGTTCATTTTACAAATCCTGCATTTTCTTTTTCCTTAAAAGAATTGAGACATTTACCATTGGCCGCTCTGTTCCTGGCCTTGTTATCGTTATCGTACTTTTATGACAAGGCAGATAAAGACATCCTGAGGGCGTGGTTAACCGTAATTATGCTGGTACAAAGTTTATTCTATGCACTGTATTCCTGTGAGATAATCAACAGGCATCAAAGGAAAATCCAGCAATTTTCTTCAGATACTTACCCAATCAGTCTAAACTGGCTTAAATACATTGCCTATACCATATTGGCTTCCGGAATTATAATCACGGTATACAATATTATATTTATTGCAGAAAGGCCGGGCACTTATCTGAACTTTGCTTTCCTTATAGCAATTTATTTTATAGCCTACTATTCTTTAAAACAGCAGGAAGTGTATCCGGTAGGAACACAACAGGCTGATACTGTTTTTTCATTTCAGGAAGAAAGCAAAACTAATGAAGGCCCAAAAATCAAGCTGCTTGGCAATGAAGAAACCGAACTCATAAAACAACGTTTGTTAGGAGTTATGGAATCTGAAGCTCCTTATCTTGATGGTGATTTGAATTTGATAAAACTCGCACAATTGATGGAAGTAACACCACATCAGCTTTCGTATGTTATCAACACCGGATTTAATGAAAACTTTTTTCAGTTTATCAATAAATACAGAATTGAAAAAGCAAAGGAATTGTTAGCCGATAACAGGAATAATAACCTGTCAATTTTAGGCATTGCCTTTGAATCGGGATTTAATTCCAAGACCTCATTTAATATAACTTTTAAAAAATTTACGGACCTCACACCTTCAGAATTCAGAAAAAAGAGTTCTGATTTATAAATTGGAACTTTTTATTTTTCAACTGCTTATTTTACAGTTGATTATAAAGTGTTCAAAAAGAGTTCGTTTCTATAAATCCAAACATTTTTACAAGGGCAAGAGTATACTTTTGGCATAAAAAGTGAATCATGCTACGAAAAAATGACGAGACAGTTGCATCTGGAAATGAAACCGGTTATGCTGTTGTTACCGGAGCCAGCCAAGGCTTGGGCAGGGCATTTGCCTATGAACTGGCTAAAAATAATATACCGCTGATTTTGATGAGTCTGCCGGGACAGGAACTTTCGGAATTGTCTTCAGAAATTTCAGAACAATATGGTGTAAAGGTATTTTTTTATGAAACCGACCTTTCCGTCAAAAAAAATGTATTGGATTTTGCAGCCTGGGTCAATGCAAACTTTTCAGTATTTATGCTGATAAACAATGCCGGAACAGGCGGAACCCAAAAATTTGATGAGGCCACAGCAGAATATATCAGCAAAATTATTGAGGTAAATGTAATGGCAACCTCATTGCTGACTCATCAATTACTACCCAATCTGAAAAAAAAGGAAAAGGCTTATATCCTAAACGTATCGAGCATGGCAGCATTTTGCCCTATTGGCTACAAAACGGTTTATCCGGCTTCTAAGGCATTCGTACATTCTTTCTCCAGAGGATTGTATGAAGAACTAAAACATACCAGCGTTTTTGTCAGCGTTGTAAATCCGGGTGCTATGAAAACAAGTCCGGAAATCACACGCCGAATCGAAAAACAAGGCTTTTTAGGAAAACTAACGTTACTCAATCCGGATGCTGTAGCAAGATATTGTATCCGCCAACTCCTAAAACGGGATACGGTAATCATGGTTAACCGTATGAGCTGGCTAATGCTTGTCATGCTTCCAATCTGGATAAAACTACCCTTATTGACACGGTCTATAAAAAGAGAGCTAAATCCGCAAGTATGAAAACAGTTTTTATCACGGGAGCGAATGGACTGCTAGGAACAAATTTAGTTCATGAAATGCTGGCACTAGGCTGGCAGGTCAGGGCATTAGTCCGCAACCCTAAAAATTATAAGGGAGAATTACACTCTCATTTGAAATTGGTGAAAGGTGACTTGCAAGAAGACCTATACACACATATGGAAGTATGTGAAGTAGTTATTCATATTGCTGCCGAAACCAGACAGCATCTCTTACGTTATTCAGACTATCAGAAAATAAATTGTGATGCTACTATAAGCCTGTTCCATTCTGCGCTTGTGTCTGGTTCTGTTAAAAAATTTGTTTTTGTAAGTTCTGCAAACACGTTAGGACATGGTGATTTATTTGAATTGGGTTCAGAAGATAAGGCTGTGCGTTATCCGTTTAAAGATTCGTATTATGCCAAAAGCAAACTGGAAGCCGAAAATTTCCTCTTACAAAACAAAGACAGTATGGATGTGATTATTATAAACCCAACATTTATGCTTGGCGCTTATGATACCAAACCCAGTTCCGGTAAAATAATACTGATGGGATGGAAAAAACACATACTGTTTTATCCACCGGGTGGTAAAAACTTTGTGGACGTAAAAGACGTGGCAAGAGGTATTATAGCCGGTACTGAGAAAGGAAAAAACGGAGAAAAATATCTTTTGGCCAATAATAACCTCTCTTATAAGGCATTTTTTGAATTGCTTTGCGAATATTCCAACCAACACCCAATAATGATACCACTGCCTAAATGGTTACTTCATTTGTTAGGTTATAGCGGTAACTGCGCAAGATTCTTCGGATTGGAAACAAGCATAAGCCTGACTAACATGCGTATTCTTTGCCAGAATAATTTCTTTTCAAATAAAAAATCAGTTCAGGAACTTGGAATTAAATACACACCTATAGATGCTGCCATACACGATGCCGTGACTTATTTTAAATCAGAGAATGTTTTGAGGTAATTGCTGTGCAAACATAGCGACTTAGCGTCTTTGCGTGATAAATAACTGACCATAAACTAAATTAATATCGAATTTTATCTAAATTTCTTAGGATAGTTAGGAATATTCAACCCCAAAACAATATTATGTGTAGTAATTTGCACACCATCTTTAGCCTTAATTTTTACAACACCGCTACCGCCACGCTTTTCCTGAGGATATTTTTTAAAATGAGCAGTCAATAATTTGTCATCCTCAAAATTGATTTCATCGGTATAATATTCATTAGCAACATCCGGTTCCTTTATAGAGATATGGATATGTGCCGGCAAAACATCATTTGGATAGGGAGCAGGACGTATCGTTTTGATAGTATATTTTCCGTTTTTATCGGTTTTTACCCAACCCCGAATATGGCCGTGGCGTTTTACTCTTTCATCCATTTTTTGTGTAGGTGAATAATATCCGGCATTATCAGTCTGCCAGTAGTAAATAATAACATTTGGGGCAGGTGTCTTTTGGTCCAATTGAAAAACAGTTCCGCTAACAATCAGCTTTTGGCCCTTTTCATTCCACCCGGGGCTTGTATCTGTAGCATGCAATTCTTTGGGCATTCCTATATACATCAGTTCGCAACCATCACAACCACCGCCAACAATGGGATTGTTTTTAGGGAGTAATTTTTCATTTGCCTTTTGTCCGTTACAACTCATAAACACCAACTGCAAAAAAATCAGTTTAAAGAAAATCCGTTTTTTCATAATCAAATATTTTATGCAAAATGATAATGAAAACAGTTGATTTCCAACTAAAATAGTGTAAGCGGAGTTTATTTTAGGCTAAGCTGATGTGCTGAAAAGTGAAGCTTAAAATTCTTGGCATAATTACGGCTCAACCTCAAAACAGTATCATCTGTAAGGGTAATGTCATAATCACCGTTTTGTCTTGATTGGACAGATATAATCTTATTTACGTTCACCATATATGATTTGTGTATACGTACAAACTGTTTGTTGTCTAATTGTACTTCCAAGGATTTTAAGGTTCCGCTATACAGATGTTTTTTGGAAAGCTGATAAATGTTGACATAAGGAGAATTGGCAGAAAAATAGAATATATCGTTTACTGCCACTACTGTTTTTCTGTTAGTGCTGTCTGAAATTAAAATAGAATTGATATAAGCTTTTTTCTCATTTGAAGGAGATAATGGTGAAGTTTGGATTTTCTGATTCGATAAAGAGAAAGCCATTAGCATAAACCCATAAATAATAATCGTTTTTATCAAATAGGCCGATATGCCAAAATTTAAAGTCTGCCAATACGAAAACGTATGGGAATAGAATATTTTTGAGACAATCCAAATCAAGGCAGGATATGATAACAGATGCAATACAACTGCCCCGCCAATAAGTACTATTTTAATTGCGATTTTATCTTTCTTTTGGGTCAGTTTTAAAAATAATGTCAGCAAAGGAAGAAACAAAATCCAATAGGAACTGAACAGTAACGATTCTGACAGGTAGAACGCGCTGTTTTGGGATAGAGTAGACAGGTAATCTATAAGCACGTTTACAGTGATAAACAAGACTAAACAGGCCGTGAAAACAGTTCTCATTTTCAGCCTGCTGTTAAAAACAGTATGGGTTGCCTGAAGTATCAAAATAGCCCTTATTTATACTTTACAAAATAACTTAAAAGTTAGCAATGGACAATTTTAAAGAATGGATTTTTTCAATTTATCGAAGAAAGACCAACTGTTAAGGTATGCTAAAATCGGTTAAGGTCTAGCAGAAAATGGCTAACTTTAATATGCAACCTGAACGAAACACTTGAAAAAAGGATGCATAACTGATTACTTTAAACTTTAAAATCTAAATTATGAAAAAGGCAAGCCTTATAATTTGCACGATTTGTTTCGCCTTAATTGGCACAAAAAGCCAGGCACAGGAATTTTATATCCGGGGTGGCTTAGGTTTTGTTACCGAATCCGGAAAAACAGAATTTAACAATGCCGACCCGAATGGGCTGACAATGATTCAGCAGTCAACAGATATTACCGTAAATCCTGATGGAACCATGAGGATAAAATCTCTGAATGGAACTTTGGGAGGTGGATTTAAAGGAAATATTACGGCAGGATATATGTTTAATAACTATATAGGAGCCGAAATAGGTTTCAATTACTTTTCAGGATATGATAAAACTATAGGAAAATTAACCAGTCCGCAGCTCCAGTCGGAAGAAGTAGCCTATTTAAGAGGGTTGGACATTATCCCCGCCATTTATATTACCCCGGGTTTGAGCAAATTGAATCCGTACGCAAGAATTGGAGCCATTATACCCACAGCCGGAAAACTTTTTATTGAAACTACGGCCAATCAAACCAATGGTGGCGGTCAGGGAACCGACATTCACGTAGAAGCCAAATCAGAGGTTGAATCGAAATTTAGTGTTGGTTTTGTAGGCGCATTAGGTGTTACCTATCCTGTTGCACCAAGATTGCAGGTTTTTGGCGAAGTAGAGTTTAAAAATTTGAGCATCAAGAGTAAATCGGCAGAAATTACAGAATACAGAACTACGGCGGTTACTAACGGAAATGCCGTATTGGTTCCGGGACAGCAATTGGCAGACCTTCCTGTAAATGAAAAGAAATTCGTTTTTTCTGACAGTTATACACAAGGACCGGCAGACCCTGATTCTCCACGCAGATTGCCAACGCAGTATGTAAATGCCAGTGGAATAGGAGTAAACATAGGTATACGTTATAGTTTCGGAAAATGAAAAAGCTAGTTGCATATTGTATCGTTCTGCTTTTTGCAGGAATACATACAGGACAGGCACAATCTGTTACCGGACGGTGGAAAACCTTTGATGATGAAACCGGAGCTGCCAAGTCTATTGTCGAAATTTATGAAAAGAACGACAAGATTTACGGCAAAGTAGTTGAAATACTTGAAAAAGGAAAAGAAGACAAGACCTGCGAAAAATGCAAAGGCAGTAAAAAAGACAAACCAATAAAAGGATTGGTCATTATTGAAGGATTGTCTAAAAATGACGATACGTGGGAAGGCGGCACTATTTTGGACCCAAAAAACGGGAAAGAATACAAATGCCATATCAATCTTGAAAATAAAGACAAACTAAAAGTCCGCGGTTATATTGGCTTTTCTCTATTGGGAAGAACCCAATATTGGACCCGCGTTGAAAAATAAAAAAAGGCTCCCAAACGGGAGCTTTTTTATGAATGCTTTCTTCTTTTCTTTTTTCTCAAAATAGGAGCAGAAGGATATTTTCGTTTTGGAGTCAGGTTGTTAAAAATTAAGGCAATAAACAACAAAATAAGAGCGCCACTTAGCACAGGGAAGATAACATAACCATATCCAAGTGCTTTTATTTGCGGACCACCGGTAACCGCAATCAATGCCGTTGCACCACCGGGCGGATGCAATGTTTTTGTGATTTGCATCAATACGATAGATAACGAAACGGCAAGGGGAGCAGCTATCCATAAAACATCCGGAACCAGTTTTTGTACCGTAACGCCAATTAGTGCCGAAACGACATGGCCTCCTATCAGATTACGGGGTTGCGCCAATGGACTTTGAATTACACCATAGACCAAAACACAGGAAGCTCCAAAGGAACCTATCAGAAATACAAAATCATTTTCATTGAACGACCCATACTGCAAATAGGCAATGAGTCCCATCCCAACAAATGAACCAATAAATGCCCAAAAATGTTCCCTGAAATCAACAAGCGTTTCTTTATAGAGAACATATTTGGTTTTGCGGTAGGTGCGATGTATCTTTTTGATTGGCATTAGGCGGTTGTTTTGGCAGCGTAAGTATATACGGTATATGGGCAAAGCCTTTGGGCTACATATTTAGAAACTAAAGAAACAACCAATATAGGCCAGAATAAAACATAACTGCCTACTAATCCGCAAACCAAAAACAGGGCAGTGAAAGGCGCGCTTATACTGGCGCTAAGCATTGCGGCCATTCCTATAACCATAAAATTTAATGGAATTACTCCGGCATCAAAGAAACGATTGGACACGAAAGCCAGTAAAAGACCAAGAAGCGCTCCAATAAATATACTTGGAGCAAAAACGCCGCCATCGCCACCAGACGAAAGCGTAACGGAAGTAATAATTGGCTTTAAAACAATACAGGCTGCCAGGGTTAAAAGTACCGAAATGGAAGGAGTTGAACTTGAGTTAGCTATGTTTTCTTTTACGGCATGATAGCCATCACCAAACAATTGTGGGAAAAGAAATAATCCGACTCCAACTACCAATGCCCCAAATACTACCCTGTAATACGGAGTCTTTATTTTTAAAAACCAGGCCTTGATTCGCAATACGCATTTGGTGAGATAAACCGAATTCATACCTGCAATAATTCCTAATAAAATAAAATAAGGAATGGCATGATAGTTCCATGTTGAAATGCCAACGGCAAAGAGAGGCTTTTCATCCATAAAAAATAAAAACAACCACGTCACGCTTATCGCAATAACGGTTGTAAACAGGAATGACCTGGATAATTTTTTTGAAATGACTTCATAAGCAAACAAAAGACCGGCTATTGGACTTGCAAATAAAGCGGCAACACCTGCAGAAACTCCCGCACAGATTAATTCTGTCTTATACCTTTTCAAAAAGCTTTCTTTAGAATGTGCAATGGAACCAACTGCGGCAGAAGCCACGACGGTAGAAACTTCAATTCCTGTAGAACCGCCAAAAGCTACGGTGATTAGTCCGTTAATGAAATGGGAAGGGATTTTATAGGCAGGAAGGCTTTTACCCGGTTTGGTACTTTCAAATACTTCTTTGATTCCTTTGTTTTCCTTGTTCCTAAAAAGATAAATCCGTAAAAAATAAATTACAGAAAGTCCAAAAAACGGAAGTACCAAAAGCAGGAAATTATACTTTTCGGCTTTGCCGAAAAAAACGCCTTCATAATGTTCTGTTACATGTTTTAGTGAAATGGCCAGAAATGAGGCCAAAAAACCAACCAGTACTGCTGCAAGAGCAAGCTTAAGCCATTTTAGTCCAAACAGTTTTTTACGAGTTTGCATCTTATCTTCAGGATTTATGCAAAGATAGTTCATCAATTGGTTTTCTACTTTTAATTTAACTTTTTTAGAGAAGTTTCCGGTTCAAAAAAATTGAGAAAAATAATGGTTGCAGCTACCCATTTAAGGCAATGTTTAGTATATTTACCATCATTCAATCCATCTGTAATTAATACAATTATGAGCTATTACCAAGTCAAGAGTCTGGAACAATATTTCAAACATTATAACAAATCCATAAGAGAGCCCAGAAAATTTTGGGACAAAATTGCTGATGAGAATTTCACCTGGTACCAAAAATGGGATAAGGTTGTTGAATTCGATATGCAAGAGGCTGATGTCAAGTGGTTTTTAAATGCTAAAGTTAATATTACCAAAAACTGTATAGACAGGCATCTGGCCAAAAGAGGAAACAAAACGGCTATTATTTTTGAGCCCAACGACCCAAAAGAAGAAGCACAGCATATTACCTATAATGAACTATACGACAGGGTTGCAAAAATGGCCAATGTTCTTAGAGAACAGGGAATAAAGAAAGGCGACAGAGTATGCATTTATTTGCCTATGATTCCTGAATTGGCTATTGCCGTTTTAGCATGTGCCCGAATAGGAGCAATACACTCAGTTATTTTTGCCGGATTTTCGGCTTCGGCAGTAACTACTAGAGTAAATGATTCGCAATGTAAAATGGTTATCACATCTGATGGCGCCTACAGAGGAAACAAATCAATCGACCTTAAAGGTATTATTGATGAGGCTTTGGAAAAATGCCCTTCTGTAGAAAAAGTCCTGGTTGTTAAAAGAACAAATGCAGAAATCAACATGAAAACAGGCCGCGATTTGTGGTTACAGCCGCTGTTGGAAGCTGCAATTCCGAACAACGTGGCTGAAATTATGGATGCTGAAGACCCATTGTTTATTCTTTATACTTCGGGTTCAACAGGAAAGCCTAAAGGAATGCTCCACACTACAGCAGGTTATATGGTTTTTGCGGCCTATACTTTTAAAAATATATTCAATTACGAAGAAAACGATATCTATTGGTGTACTGCAGACATAGGCTGGATTACCGGACATTCCTATATTTTATACGGTCCGTTGCTAAATGGGGCAACAACCGTAATTTTTGAAGGAGTGCCGTCTTATCCAGATTTTGGAAGATTCTGGGAAGTCATCGACAAACACAAGGTTACCCAATTTTATACGGCTCCAACAGCCATTCGTTCATTAGCAAAAGAAAACAGTGAGTGGGTTGAAAAGTACGACCTGTCAACATTAAAAGTCATTGGCTCTGTAGGAGAACCGATTAATGAAGAAGCATGGCACTGGTATAACAACCACGTGGGTAAAAAAAGATGCCCGATTGTAGATACCTGGTGGCAGACAGAAACCGGAGGAATCATGATTTCACCGCTGCCTTTTATAACACCAACAAAACCAACTTATGCCACTTTTCCTTTACCGGGAATCCAGGCCGTTTTGATGGATGAAAAACGAAATGAAATTGAAGAAAACCAAATTGTAGGAAGCCTTTGCATTAAATTTCCATGGCCGGGAATGGCACGAACCATTTGGGGTGACCACCAACGATTTAAAGAGACTTATTTTACGGCTTTTCCAGGCAAATATTTCACGGGTGATGGCGCATTGCGTGATGAAGTAGGCTATTACAGAATCACGGGTCGTGTAGACGATGTGGTAATTGTTTCCGGACATAATCTGGGAACAGCTCCTATTGAAGATGCTATTAACGAACACCCTGCTGTGGCTGAATCGGCAATTGTTGGTTTTCCTCATGATATTAAAGGAAATGCTTTGTATGGCTTTATTATTCTTAAAGAATATGGCGAATCCAGAGACAGGGCAAATTTGGCAAACGAAATCAACCAGCACATTTCCGGTCATATCGGACCAATTGCTAAGCTGGATAAAATTCAGTTTGTTTCCGGATTGCCAAAAACACGTTCCGGTAAAATTATGAGAAGAATCCTTAGAAAAATTGCAGAGGGTGATTTCTCAAATTTTGGAGATACAACAACGTTATTGAATCCGGAAATTGTTGAGGAAATCAAAAACGGAAGAGTATAAAATTTATTGAGTTGAATTATAAAAACAGCTTCAAGACAAGTGCTTGAAGCTGTTCTTTTTTAGTTCTTAAGATCCAATGTTCTTACGTCTCCGTTAGGAGTTATAATATGATATAATTTTTTGGTTTCTTCTTTTGGTTTTTTCTTTGTCTTGTAAGAAATGCTGAATTCCATTACATATTGAATGCTTACAGCCGGAGAATCAGAATTCATAATCTTGTCAAAAGAATCCGGGTCTATACCGTCATAATAAAAAGTCTTATTTTTCCTTTGTTCTTTTCGTACCAACACCTTATTGGAATTGTAATAATCATTATAAACGGCATCTGAACTTTCAAAGGCAGTAAAGTTTTTATACTGTTTACCCGGTTGGATACTGTAGAAATTTATTAATAGCTGTGGCTCCGATTCAAAATCTCTTTTTCCGTATTTATCATAAATTTTACTTCTGGATTTTAAAACCTCATTAGCTTCTGCCAACATTTCATCATAGATTTTTTCGGTATCGGTTTTTTTATAATCGACTTTGATGATGTTGTAGATTTCATATTCCGAAGCCATATCAATCAGTTTGTCGAACAAGCTGACATCTTTTAGTTTGACAATAATATTCTTTTTTATCTCAAATCCCTTATCTTCCTGGGTTATATTGACCTGATTGGAGTTAGAAGTTGATTTATAGTCATAAATTTTAGTCTGCGAAATAAAATCAACAAAAATCTCTTCTTCCCGGATTCCCGTTTTTTTCAACGCATTTTTGAAACCATCCAAACGCTTATTGATTTTGGCATTGCAGTCTTTTACAGACAATCCTTCTTCGTTTAGCCCCAAAGTGACCACATAGGAATCCGGTTTTACATTGTTTAAAATTGCAATCCTGAAATTAATACCATCTTCTGTATAGTTAACCTTTTCTGCGTTTTGAAATAAGCCCGCATTTTTATAGTTATACGGATTATTCTGATTGTTATACACCTGGTTGGCGCCATGTTGGGCGTAAGCCATACCAAAGAATAAAATACCTGCAATTGTGAATTTTAATTTCATCTTGATTTTTGTTATTGATTAATGATGCAAGATTACGTTGCCATTCTAAATGGAGTCCGGTAAAACCGCTTTCCTTTGGCTGTAACCTTTTTACAGTAGTTTTACAGCAGATTTACAACAGTTTTTTATACCTTTCGGACTACTTTTGAACTCATTTTTGTTGATGACCGAATTAGACTTTTTCCAACTTTTAAAACAGGAAGTGCTTTTGGCTTACCAGAAGCAGTATCCTTATTTTCAAGGAAACTGGAAAAGTTTTTCTTCACAGGATATTCAGAATCTTATCGAATTGGTTGAAGAGAAAACCAGACAGGGAATTAGTGAAAAATGGATTTACACACATCTTAAAGCCGAAAGCAATTCCAAACTGCCAAGAAAAGACATGCTTGATATTTTAAGCCAATTTTCAGGATTTTCAGGTTGGGATGAATTTGTCTTTACCAATAGGGAAGTGGTTATTGGGCAAAAAGAAAACCATTCCCAAAAGAATAAAAGACATTTTGTTGTTATTGGTTTTTTAGCCGTTTTAATAGTTGCTATTCTCTTTTTTGCTTACTCAGGAAAGAAACAGACACAGAAATTGCAACTAAAGAATGAATTTACAAATGATACCATACAGGCAAAAGAAGTAAAAGCCTATACAATTGAGGACGATAAAAAAATTGAAATACCCATTCGTAATTCTGAAATAGAAGTGGCGCTGAAAGATGAAAATGCAAAAGTTGTCATTCAGAGCCCTTATTACAAAAAACAGGAGATAAAAATAAACAAGACTACAGAAAACACTGAAATCTTATTACAACCTGACGATTATGCCATGATGCTCAAAGCCTTTATGAAATCGGATATTAAAGATTGGGAAACACGAAAAATACAGCTCAATAAAATCTTATCGGATAATCTGGAAGTCATTGTTATGCTTAAAAATGATTTGGGAGCCGAATATTTCAATAAAAATGAGTTTTCGGAAAAACTGATTATTCCTACCGAATCTGTAAAGCGAATGCAGATTCTGGAAATTAAAAACAACAATGAAGGAAAAATTGAATTTATAAGAATCAAACAATGATAAAGTATTTTACAGTCATAGTATTTCTTTTTTACAACTGCACTTTTGCACAGCAAGCTAATAATGCTGCCGTAGAAAACAGTATAAAAGCCAACTTTTCTGTAAAAGTACTTGAAGCTTATGAAGAAAATTCTTTTTCAAAGCTGGAAGATTTTTATGAGCTTTTGGAAATGTATTCTGCTAAAAACACTTCCAATACTTTAAAAAAACAGCTTAAAGAAAGGATTGATGCCTTGTGTAAAGAAAACATTTCGGTTTCAGACTTTTTTACTTCAGATAAAATAAGTGTAGACAGATTACTGGAGAAAGTAGCCTCCAAGGAACTCAAATTTGAAGTCAAAAATATCCAGAAAGTAAAGACGTTTGGCAATTACTGGACTGCATCCTATATACTGACCATTCAAAGAGATACGGAAACTTTACAAAAAAATATATCCCAAAGGATTTATTTCTACCCGGAAGCAAAAACGTTTGGAAATAAAAAGAAAGAAGTCTGGAGTCTTTTTTTAGGAGAGATGGAATAGGAATCAGTTTCCCGAAATTACTTTCTGTCTATGCAGGTTTCCCCATTTTTCCATTGCAATTAATACTTCTTCCAAAGTTTTGCTATACTCTGTCAGTGCGTATTGCACTGTGACAGGTTTCGTATTACAGACTTCTCTACTCACAAGACCATTCATTTCCAGTTCTTGAAGCTCTTTTGACAAAATCCGGGGCGAAATTCCGGCTTCTCTGGATAATTCATTAAACCCTCTTTTTCCATTTCTTAAAACAGAAAGAAGGACCAGTTTCCATTTCCCGCCTACCACATCTAATGTATCTCGGATGGCTAGTTTAGCTTTAGCACATCTATCTTCTGCATGTATTTCCATATACTATTCTTTTTGTAACTACTATCCTTTTTGTAACAGATAACAAATGTATAGTAATTCTTTTAAAATTTGTGATAACAATTTAAAAATAAAATAAGATGAAATTATTAAGAGTAATAACCAGTTTCAAAGGAAAGGAATCCATGAGTTTTCAATTGGGAAATGCAATTGTAGAAAAAATTAAAACTCAACACCCGGAAATAGATACTGTTATACGAAATCTAACAAAAGATGAAATCCCACATCTTAACGAACTCCATTTCAATTCATTTATGACACCTGCAGAGAACCTTTCAGCTGAACTGAAGGATGCGATATCTTATTCAAATGATGCTTTAGAAGAACTGTTACCGGCAGATATACTGGTCATAGATGTGCCTATGTATAATTTGAGCATTCCTTCATCACTTAAAGCATGGATAGACCATATCGTTAGGGTTGGTATAACTTTTCGTTATTCAGAAAATGGAGTGGAGGGATTACTGAAGGATAAAAAGGTATTCCTGGCAATAGCAAGCGGAGGAATTTTTTCTGAAGGACCATTAAAGGAATTTGACCTTACTGAAAAATACATGCGAAATGTATTAGGTTTTCTGGGTATTACAGACATAACTGTTTTTAGGGTTGAAGGCTCTGCAATTCCTCAATTTAAGGATGAAGCTTTACCAAAAGCACTGCAGTCTGTAGCCGCCTATAGTTTATAAAGACAGAGACAATTGGGATATAGCTTAGCAGCCTGTCAATTTTCCGACAGAAAATCTTTATCTTTACAAGAGACAAAATTAAGACCAAATAATGAAGAAAATAGGATTTTTATCGTTTGGGCATTGGGCCAATCATCCGGCTTATAAAACGCGTACGGCTAGCGATACGTTACTCCAATCTATTGACCTTGCTGTTGCAGCCGAAGAAATTGGAGTGGATGGTGCTTATTTTCGCGTACATCATTTTGCAGCGCAGTTAGCCTCACCATTTCCTTTACTTTCGGCTATTGGAGCCAAAACAAGTAAGATAGAAATAGGTACGGGAGTCATTGACATGCGTTATGAAAATCCGCTCTATATGGTGGAAGATGCCGGAGCTGCCGACCTGATTTCGGAAGGACGATTGCAATTAGGAATAAGCAGAGGTTCGCCAGAACAGGTTATTGAAGGCTGGCGCTATTTTGGATATGAACCAAAAGAAGGAGAAAATGATGCCGATATGGGGCGCAGTAAGGCCATGGAATTTTTAGAAAGATTGGATGGCGTAGGTTTTGCCCAACCTAATCCAACTCCGATGTTTCCTAATCCGCCGGGTTTACTGCGTTTGGAACCTTACTCAAAAGGATTGCGTGAACGTATTTGGTGGGGAGCCGCTTCCAATGCAACAGCAGTTTGGGCAGCAGAAAACAGAATGCACCTCCAAAGTTCAACCCTGAAATTTGATGAAAGCGGCAAGCCTTTTCATGTACAGCAAGCCGAACAAATCCGATTGTATAAGGAAGCCTGGAAAAAAGCAGGACATCCGGGTGAACCAAGAGTGTCTGTGAGTCGTTCTATCTTTGCTTTGGTAAATGACCAGGACCGACTTTATTTTGGTCAGGAAGCCAATAGAGTAGACCAGATTGGAATGATTGAACCCGGCAGAAATGCCATTTTTGGAAGGAGCTATGCCGCAGAACCGGATAAACTGATAAAAGAATTGGCCGAAGACGAAGCAATTCAGGAAGCCGACACCTTGCTTTTGACTATTCCCAATACATTAGGTGTTGATTACAATGTGCATGTATTGTCATCTATTTTGGAGCATGTGGCACCGGGATTGGGATGGCGGTAGGCTTACCAGTTAAATCTTATATCATTAATACAAAAATAAAATCCCGGCTTATTTAGGCTGGGATTTTTGTTTGGTACAGATTTAAATCTGATAAAATAATATTAATTGCACCTGAATTACTAAATCTGAGGCATTCCCACACTGCTTTATATTGATTGTTACCCCGGATGAAAAAGTAAATTTTTAACTACACGTGCCTACTTAAAAATACTTTTTATTTTCAAATAGTATTTGATTTATATAGTTTTTACTATCATATGATTTTATTTAAATAAATCATTATCAGTTTTTTATGAAAAAATAACTATACACGTGTATATATACGTTGGTTGTTTTTGCTTTTTATTCACCTTGTTTTTTTCCTTTGTAATGACAGCTATTGTCTATTGCCAAAGCATATTTATCCTATGTTATTTGTATAAAGTGGGCAAGGGCTAATAGAGGTTTCTTGCTTAATTAGAACTGTATGGAACTAATAGATTAATGAATGATTTTGAATATGGGACATAATTTAGCAGTTGAAGAGCACCGGATATTAAAGAGTTTTATAAAACAATTCCTGATTGAAAAAAATGACAGTTTGATTCAGAACCATGCCATTGAACTGACTTATATCACCAAATTGCTCAATAGTGTATTTGATACCTGTTTTGATTTTAAGGTCAGTGTTACTGATGTATACAGAATTTTCGAAGAATATGGCTATGTACATTCCATAGCAGGACCCAAACTGTCCATATGGACGGAAACATCTCACATTGAAGCTAACTCATGTGCTATATATATTACTATTTCGCCTATAACAATATTGGAACTTAAAGCTGTTGCTGCCAGCCGTAAAATTGGGTATACAACCGCAGAAATGTTTCAGATAGAGGAAGCACTAGTTAAACTTAGGGCTTTTTGGGCAACTGCTATTTAAAGTACTGTCCCCCACAGTTTTTATTTTTTAGTTCGCCTTTTTTTATACTTACCCCATCAGTCTTATCATCTTGTTGTTTTGAATATTTTTCAAAACAACCTTATTGTTAATTGTTGTTAGAGATTTATAAATAGAACAAACTTAACCTTAAAATATCAGTGATGAACTACAAATTTCTAACCTTATTATTTGCTATGGGAGCCTGTGGGGCTTATGGAGAGGTTGGAATTAGAACCGGAATGTCTGATAATACTATCCGGTTAGAGACCGTTGCTAATAACAAAGGTATTTTGCTTTCTCAGGCAACTCATACCGGCACAATAGCTATTGCAAAAAAAGATAATACCAACGGCCTGTCTGTTTCTGACAAAGTAACTACTTCCGATAATGTAAGGGGGTATGGTTTAGATTATAACCAATTATTGGAAAGCACTGGAAATCTCCAACTATCGCAAAAAGCATTGCGACAGACCGTCATGATATTGATTTTCTTTTTAATATCCTGCACTATTCTGTTATTGCTGCTGTTACGAGCGTATAAAAAAATCAGAAACGATTATAAAAAGAAGGTTGTGTTATGTGAGCTTCTTAAAAATAAAAACAGTTCTTTATCTGAAGCAGATACAATTAAATCTAACCTGGTTTCCATATTGGCTCATGATTTCCGTTCACCTCTTATTTCAATGCTTTATATGATGCGATTGTTAGAAAGAAATTCGGAATTACTTACCAAATCAGAGAAGGAATCTTTTTATCTGGCTATGAGCAACGATATTTCAGTAACGTTGGAAAATTTTGATGCTACCCTGCAATGGATTAAACACCAGCTTGGAGAATTTAAAATCAATTTTGAAACCGTAAATGTCCGTTCGCTGCTTAATGAAGCCATTAGCGGTTACAAGGCACAACTTAATGAAAAAAGTATAACCGTTATTAATAATGTGCCTGAAGGCATTTTAACTACATCTGACCGGGAAATGCTGCAATTCGTAAACAGAAACCTGTTATCGAATGCATTAAAATTTTCTCCCAAGGGCAAAACTATTGCTATAGATGCCCTCAAAACAGGGAAGGAAATTATAATTTCTGTAAAAGATGAAGGACCAGGACTATCCGATAATCAAATGAAAAAACTGTTTTCCATAAGCAGTAAAGGAGGTTCAACACGTGATGGTGCAGGTATTGCACTTTCGTTTAGTAAAGATTTTATAGTAAAACTTGGCGGAAGAATTTGGGCTGAAAACCGCAATACAGGTGGTACCATTTTCAGCTATGGCGTTCCATCCGGCTCAATTAATAGGGAAAGAACCACCGCCAAGATTGTGGCTTAATCATTACAGAAAGAACAAATAAAAAACACTATTCTTTATTTTCCGTTCCTGAAGAAATATCCTTATTTTTTAAATTATCAATAAAATAGGAGGGAGAGATGCCTGTCTCCTTTTTAAATATTGTTGTAAATACCTCTCTTGACGAAAAGCCGCATAATTCAGCAAGATAACTTATTTTATATTCTCTGTGTTTGGGTTCTTCATAAAGTAATTCTACAATATAGTTTATCCTTAAGCCATTGATGTAATTATTAAATGATTTGCCCTTATATTTTTTTATAACTTCAGAAAGATATCGCGTGTTGGTATTCAGATGATTAGCCAACCAGGTAAGGCTAACTTCCTTTTTAATTACATTTTTAGATTTTTCAAATTTTTCCAGTTTCAAGAGTAGGGCATCAGTAGTTTCTTCTATAATAGTAAACGATTTATCTGACGATATCTTACCATAATTTTCTTCTTCAGTAAGTCTGCCTGGTTTTTTTTCTGACTTTAGTTTTTCAATTAAGCTTTCATAGTTTTCATGTAAAATCCTGTTCTTTCTTTTCCCGAATAGCCTTACAATAAAAGCCATAATGACAAGAATACAACCGGAAATAATAACGATTATTGTTGTATGCTTCTTTTTTTCCTGTGAAACGATTTGGTTTACAGGCGCTTCAATACTTGCATTTTGCGCTGCCGTAATACTGTCGTTTATACTTGTATACAATTGCATATACTTTTTTGACAGAGCTTTGTTGTCTAATTCAAGATAGGAGTCTGCCAGCATTTCATAAGACTCTTTTCGCATATAAGGCGAATTAGCTTTTCTTTCTAATTCTAAAGCATTAGTAGCATATTTTATAGTGTTATTATAGTCTTTTTTTGCCTGAAAGAAACGGCCAAAAGAGTTTGATAGTAACACTCTGTTTATGGCCATAAGCTTGTATTTTTTATTATCGTATATGGCTATTGCATCCATAAAATACTTTTCGGCGAGATCTACTCTTTGTGGTTTATGCTGATTTATATAGAACATGCCAATATTGGAGTTAGTACCGGCAAGTATATCATATTTATCATTAAGCTTTGTATCGGGGCTATTGTCATCAATTTGTTTTATTTCTTCTAAACTTTTTTTCAGGTAATGTAAAATGCTATCCTGGGAATAATTGTCGTCCATACGATCAAAATAGGTTATCATATTCCCATAAATGAGTGACGTTTTATAATGACGCGTATTTTTCTGCTGAATTTTTTTTGAAGCTTTTAAGGCAGCCTGGTATTTTTCATAGCTTGGTTTGCTCAATCCCAATTGACCGTGCGCAAGTGCCATCATCCTGTATAAATCTGTGAGTGCTATATAATTTTTGAGTTCCAGTGCAAGGGGTTCCATTTCCCGACTGGTTTCAATCACTTTTTTATAATTATCTTCACGCATATAAAAAACGGTTAACATGCTTCCGCTTTTTAGTAATCCTTCCTTATATCCGATTCGCTTGGAGGCTTCCCTTGCCTTTAGTATAATTTTTAAGCCCTTCTGATTATCAACAAAATCTAAAGTGTATCCCGCATCTTTTAATAATTTGTCGATATCCTCTTTATTTGATTGGGCATTGAGTAGCGAAGAAAACAAGCAGAGAAGGAGTAAGGCCGAAAATATTCTGTTCATAAATTTTTATTTTGTGGGTACTGCAAATTTAATTATTTGTAATATACGTCTTACTATTAAGATTATTTTAATTACTGTATTTAAAAGTCCCGGATGAAAACTTTAATATCGTATTTTATTTTGTAATTTATTAAAAATCATATGTTTATGTATTGTATTTAGTGTGATATATTCCGAAATGATTACACACATGCATGTACTTGCGTAGTTTTTTGGCTTAAAATTGCATTGAATTTCAGGCATTATTTTTAATTACAAACTACTATGGTTTTAGAAAGCATTTCAGGTTTTTATTGCAAATTAATTGAAGTTGGAACCGAAAAGTATACGCAAAAAATGGAAGTGGAACATATTAAATTATGGAATAAAAGTTTCCTTTCGCTCTCGCTTTTATTTTTTGCTATTTCTGTATATGATTTTATTTATATATCATCTTTAATCTCGTATTGCTTCTTTCTTCTGTCTATTCTCTTCTTTTATACGATATTCACAGATTTAAAATTTAATGCCCTTGCCCAAACCTTTACATATCTGTTATTGAGTTTTATTTTTTTTTATATATCTTCTCACATAGGACTGGGGTCGGGAATTTATTTCTATTACATTCCGTTGATTCTATCATTACCTGTTTTTTTTAAAATCAGTAGAAATAAAAAGGCAATAGTATTAATATGCTTTTTCCTTTTTTTCATGATGTTTTTAGATATAAAGACAAATTCAGTTAAACATCCGGTAAACGATATGATTTTTTTCGAATCATTGCTGGGTTCAATTGGACTTGTGTTTTGGCTTGTCTGTTTTATCATAAGAAAACAAGCCATATCCATAAAATATTATAAAAAGAGGGTTGGAATATGGAAAAGAGAAGCAGAAATTGATATAGACAAATTAAAAGAAGTTATAGATATGGCTGTACAGAACAGTAGTCATTTCTTTCCAAAATTTAAAGAACTGTATCCTTATTTCTGCGAAAGGCTGATTGAAATTCAACCTAATGTCGTCGCAAGCGAACAGGAATTCTGTGCCTATATAAAATTGGGTTTTACCACAAAAGAAATAGCTAAGTTTACCAATTCCAGCATTAGAAGCATAGAGGGGAAAAAGTACAGAATCAGGAGAAAATATAATATTAGCGAAAAGGTCGATATTTATGTATGGGCTGCTAATCTATAGAGTTTTGATATTTAATATAATTTGGTTCATCAAACAAATATAAAATCTGCGTAATCATCCTAATCCGTGGCTAAAATACAACTGCACTCGAAGTCAGCCAATCATCTTTATCAAAATAATTAAAAAAAACACCGGCGTAAACCGGTGTTTTAAAAGTAACTGTCTCAAACGAATCTACTTAATAATCATGGTATATTCTCAATTACTTTTTGGGTACAATTAATTATTTATTATTGATTACAGAAAAAACATTCTTCTTGAAATTTCGGTACTGGTAAAAATGTACTTCAATCTTTTCCTTAAAATCGTTATGAGAATTCAGGAAAAAGGTTTCACATTGAAGGTCTTCACATTCTTTCAATACCTCTAATTTTCGGTCATAATTGATTAATTCTTCTTGAATTTCAGAATTCTGAACCTTGAAAACCTTCATCTTTTCCAAGATATTTGAATAAGACTTGTCATTTTTAGCTCCCAATAAATTGGAAAATAAAATGATTTCTTCTTCAATGATAGCCACTTCATCTTTCCAGCGGTCAACATCCCTGTTGATGAAAAACTTTTGCAAGTCATCCTGGTCCTGATGTATCTTGATTACCTCTTTTTTCATGGTCATTATTTTTGTAAAGCGTCCGGTTGTTCTACATTCAGAATTTTTATGGCATTCATTCCGGATGGGAATTGCCACATAATTTCATCTGAAACAGCATAGCCAAATAAGGCCAGTCCCATAGGAGCCAGAATTGACAATCTGTTTTGTGAAATATCGCTTTTTTCGGGTGTAACAATCTGGAAGCTTTTCGGGTCACCAAAAGGCATCTGTACTGTTACTATAGAATTAAACCTTACAATCTCTTCAGGCATGCTTTCCTTGTCCATAATCGTTGCCGATTTAAGCTCATTAGCCAGCTTTTCAATAGAAGCCTTGTAAGTTTTGTCTACATTATGACCTGCATTAGAGATAATCTGTCGCAGCATTTCATATTCTCTTTTCTCGATGATTATTTCTTTCATGATTCACTACAATTAATTAAGGGAAAATACCACGTTGTATATAAGCAGTTTCAATTCTGGAAATAGCCAGAATGTAGGCAGCAGTTCTCCAGTCTACCTGCTTTTCGTTTACGATATTTTGCACTTTTTTGTAGTTTTCAGTAAGTTTCTTTTCGATTTTAGCCATAACTTCATCTAATGGCCATAATTCACCATTACGGTTTTGCAACCACTCAAAGTAGCTACCAATAACACCACCTGAGTTACATAAGATATCCGGGATAATAGTGATTCCTCTTTCCAAAAGAATTCTTTCTCCTTCGTTATCTGTTGGTCCGTTAGCACCTTCTGCTACTACTTTTGCTTTGATATCATAAGCATTTGCAGCAGTAATTTGGTTACCTAAAGCAGCCGGAATTACAAAATCACAGTCTAAAGCGAAGAAATCTTTCGGTTCCATTTCTTTAGCACCTGTGAATCCCTGGATGGAACCTTTTCTTGGTTTTGAATGCTCGTACAAATCATTAACAGAAATTCCATTCTCATTGATAATTGTAGCGTGAGCATCCTGAACAGCCAATAATTTAGCCCCATCTTTTTCCATGAAGTAAGAAACCCAGTAACCTACGTTTCCAAATCCTTGAACGATATATTTTTTACCGGCTAAAGTTTCATTCTTGTTTTCAAAGAAAAGCTTTAGAGTCAGGTAAACACCAAATCCTGTAGCACGGTCACGACCTTCTAATCCACCGGAACCAACAGGTTTTCCTGTTACTACGTGTTTGTTGTTTGACCTTTCAGATGGAGATTTTGTTGACATATAAGTGTCAGCAATCCAAGCCATTGTTTGCTCGTTTGTATTTACGTCCGGAGCAGGAATATCCAATTCCGGACCAATATTATCGCCCAAAGCGAAAGTAAATCTTCTTGTGATTCGCTCTAATTCAGAAAGCGAATAATCTCTTGGATTAATCTGGATACCACCTTTAGCACCGCCATAAGGCAATCCTGCCAATGAAGTTTTCCATGTCATCCACATTGCCAAAGCCTTGGCATCATCTCCGTCCATAGTAGGGTGGAATCTTAAACCACCTTTGTATGGTCCAAGAGCGTTGTTATGCTGAACTCTGTAGCCAGTAAATACTTCTACTTGTCCGTTATCCATCTTCACAGGAAAATGAACAAGGATTTCATTATTCGTAATTGATAAAATCTTCCTGATATCAGGATTCAAATTCATAATGTCAGCAGTTTTATTAAACTGTTCCATTACATTTTCATACATGCTTTTTTTAGCAGGTTCTTTTGCAGTAATCATAATTTTATTGATAGTGTTCGCAGTATATTTTTTTGTTCTCTTTCCAAGCGCAATAATTGTTCCTCTCACAATTAATGCATAATCCTATTTTTACCTGATGTTGCAATATCTCTAAACCGCATGATTTGATACCATTAAAAATATTTTCGGTACAGGCAATAATCGGAATCTGGGGTTGAGGAGATTTCTTAAAGGAAAGCTCCTGTAAATTTTGTGACATAATAACTCTATTCAATTATGGTGACGTGCCATAAAACAAACTGTGTGCCATAGTGTGATACATTTTTAAAAATATTTGATAATCAGTTAATTACTTTTTAAACAATTTTATAATCTAAATAAATACCGGAGAGAAAAGTACCAATCGGGTAAAAACTCCCCAGAGGTCTTAAAGCAGTTTTTGCCTTAATGTTTTTCTGTCTATCTGTAGAATTTCTGCTGCTTTGGTTTTATTGTCGCCAACGGCATGCAGTACTTTTAGTATGTGGTCTTTTTCAATATCTTTTAAGGGCTTTAGGGTTTCTCCTTCGGTAGGTTGTTGGTATTTCAAATAATCCGGAATGTCAACTATATCGATTGCGTAATCACACATAATTATCATTCTCTGTATAATGTTTTCTAATTCTCTCACATTTCCCGGCCACGAATGTCTTAGCAGGATTTCTATTGCCTTGTCAGAAATCGTACAATTCGGTTTTCCGTATTCAATGCCGTATTTTTTTATAAAGGTAGTAATTAAAGGACGGATGTCGTTCTTTCTTTCTCTCAAAGGTTTCGTTTCAATGCTTACTACATTTAACCTGTAATACAAATCTTCGCGAAAGTTTCCTTTTTGTACCATTTCATATAAGTCATTATTGGTGGCAGAAATGACCCTGACGTCTATTTTATGGGCTTTTTGTGAGCCTATTCTTGTGACTTCCTTTTCCTGTAAAACCCTCAACAGTCTGGTTTGCACAGCTAATGGTGCCGTGCCAATCTCGTCTAAAAAGATTGTTCCGCCGTTTGCTGCCTGGAATAAACCAATCTTGCTTTCATTAGCACCTGTAAAGGCGCCCTTTTCATAACCAAATAATTCCGATTCCATCAGGTTTTCAGGAATTCCGCCACAATTCACAGCCACAAAAGGATTTGATGCAAAAGAGCCCTTAAAATGAATGGCTCTGGCAATCAGTTCTTTTCCTGTACCACTTTCACCCTGGATTAAAATGGTGGCTTTATTGTTTTTGACGCGTTCAATAACGTCAACTAAATTTTCAAATTGCTCGGAATCACCAACAATTCCGGCATAGTTTGTTATCTTTTTGTCAGAATCGGGAAGAGTAGGAGAGCTTTTTTTCTTTGAACCTATTTTTCCTTCAAACGAATTCTGTACCGCCTTTTTTAATTCTTCACTGGTAAATGGTTTTACGAGATAATCCAAAGCACCCGATTTTACAGCATTAACAGCCGTATCAACCGAAGGAAACCCCGTAATAACCAGTTTAGGAATTTCAGGAAAATGTTCTTCGGCAAATTTGATTAGCTCAATTCCGTTCAGGCCGGGCATTTGCAAATCCGTAATCAATAAGTCAATGGCTACAACTTTAAGAATATCAATAGCTTCCATTACCGAAGAAGCCTTATAGGTATGGAAATTCTGCGCCTTTAAATTACGCTGTAATAATTCCAGCATATCATAATTGTCATCAACAATCAATATGTTTTCTTTTTTCAGCATTTTTTAGGAGTTTAAAGGGAGCCTTACTTGAAAAATTGTACCTTTTGGTTGGTTGTCCAATGCTATAATGTCGCCTTTATGACTTTTTACTATACCATGCACAACGCTCAATCCTAAGCCGGAACCTTCACCAATGGGTTTTGTAGTAAAGAATGGTTCAAATATTCGTGATTTGATTTCTTCCGGGATACCACTTCCTTCGTCGGCAATCTCAATGTAAAAATTATTGGAATCGTCAGTAACTTTCACCGTAATAGTACTGTTTTGTGGAGCTACGTAAATTGAATTTATAAGAATATTGAACAATACCTGGGTCAATTGGATATTGTCTATCTGGGCTTTTAGTTCCGGATTGTCAAAAATAAGCTCATAAGAAACCTGTGCCTTCTTAAAATTGGGCCCCAGAAGTGATAAGGCCTCAACTACAATAGGTTTAATAGGAACAACCTCCATATTTTGTGGCATTTCACAAGAAAAGAACATCAGTTTTTTGACAATTTCCCTGGAATAAATGGCCGCATTGATGATTTTTGAAACATCCTGAGCTACCTGTCTATCAATATTCTGTTCGTTTATCAATTCGGCAAAACCTAGTATATTTCCGAGTGGTGTATTTAGTTCATGGGCAATTCCGGCTGTTATTTCACCAAGAATTGACAGCCTGTCAATGCGTTCCACACTTCTTTGCAACTGCTTTTCTCTTTCCCGAATATGATTTTTCTCAATATAATTGCCAATTTCAAGGGCAACTTTATCCAACAATTGCTGTTCTTCCTCAATCAGAAAAAAAGCCCCGCTGCTTATTGGATAATGTACTTTGATAAAACCGGCTTCTTTTTCAAAAATAGAAATAGAACTGACCTGAAAAAGGGTATCTTCCGGAAGTTTGGACGTTGTGAAATAAAAGTCATTGCATTGGAGCTCCACTATACTAACATCGCTAAACCGCCAGGCAATTTTCACAATAGTGCAGATTTCCTTTAAGGCAGATTCAGAGCAGTTTGCATTCATGCTCGTGGTCTTTGAAATATCATAAAGACAGCTCAATTCCTTGATGCGTTCCTTAAGTTTTTCTTCTGTTGATATTTCAAGCATTTTTGCCTAATTTATAAAATAGTGGACCGCAAAGTTACTTATTAAATAGAATTGCAAAAAAATATTTGCTTCTTTTTAAGAAAAGTGAAAAAAAACTGGATTTGGGTTATAAACCAAGGCGTTGTTTTAACCTTTGGAATAGGAGTGAAATTGTAAAAGTGTCATTAGAAGCCGTGTGTCTGTCACTCTTCGATATCTTAAAGTAAGCGCCTAATTCATCTAAGCTAAACTGCTTTTCTTCAGGAAGTTGTTTCCATTTCTTAAACATTACTTCAATGTCCAAAGCCTCATTTTTAAGTTTGCCACAATGTAATTTTTCTAAGGCAGTATTAATCATGGCAATATCAAAATGAATCCGGTGTCCTATCAAAACGGCATTGCCTAAATAGTTAATAAAAGCTTCTATGGCTTCACTTTCGGAATGTTTTTCCTCAGGAACTCCTTTTATGATACCTGTTTTTAAGGCTGTTTCAGGAGTAAATTTCTCCTGAAAAATAAGTGCTTCAAAACTATCTTTTACAACAATAGTATTGTTTTCTATAGCTACGGCACCAATAGACAGGATAACATCTTTTTCAGCATCCAGGCCTGTAGTTTCAGTACTAAATGCCACAAATCTTCTGGATTTGTTCTCAAACTTTCCGAGATAATCTTTCCAGAATTGTGGGTAATCTTTATTTATTTTTAGCCAATCCAGCATGATTTATGAAAAATAGGTGAGCTTAAACCTGCTCTTGATTAGTTCCTGAACTTCTTTTATAGGGATAAAGCAATTTTTCAGCTTGACTTTATCAGTTTTTGAAAGCTCTTCCAGATTAATAAATTGTCCGGAGCTGTCATTTTTTAAGCCTTCTACAGTCCTGAATTCGGATAGTGTAAGGAAAGCTTCGGCACAGTTTAGGAACAATTCGGAATTTCTAGGGTCGGCAATTGCCAACTGTTTGAAACGCATATAAGTATTGTTGATTCCTTTTATATTCTGATGCAAAACTAACAAACGCCCGGCATCAATAAGCGGGGTAAGGGCTCTTGTTTTGATGTCAAACATATCTTTATTTTCGCCTTCTTCTTCGACCAGGAATTGGCGAAAGAATCCTAATGGCGGTGGTTTTCTCAAGGCGTCATTGCCCAGATAGTCAAAAAATAATTTGTTTCCTTTCGCATTTTTGAAAATGATTTCCGTAAGGGCTTCTTCGATAGAAGTTTCGCCAAAAGCAATTTCATAGTCAAAGAAAATAGTGTTTATCACTTCACTGTTTTCACCTGGAGTATTAATCCAATTTCCGTATTGTTTAATCCAGTCTGTCAGTGATTTACACCACATCATATTGCTTGAAACAAAACCATCCGGACTTAAGAAATAACCCACCTTTTCAAGGGTAGAAGTTGTTCTTCGGGCCAAACGCAGGAAATAATCTTTTACATCGCGGTATTTGTCCTGTGGCACATCTTCAAAAACCAAAAAGCTATCCTGGTCAGTTAGCAATAACTGTTCTTTTCTGCCCTGGCTGCCAATACTCAACCATGCAAATCGGGCAGGAGGAGAGCCCATTTCAAGAATAGCCAAATCAATAGCACGTCTTGTAATGGCGGTGTTGATTTCTCCTGAAATATTCATGATATGCGAAACCGGAATGTCTTTCGTAATTGAAGTCTGTATCAGTTCTGATAATTTTTCACGAATACGTTTCAAATCTTTAGCTGATTGTGCACGTTTAACTTCCTTAATCAATACACCAGGGTTATTGGCCTGTGCAACCACCAAATCATTTTCAGAAATAATTCCCCTTACAGGAGATTTGTCTGAACCGTCTTCCGTAACGCAGAGATAATCTACATTGTATTTAAGCATATATACCTGAGCTTCAGCAAGAGAAAGGTCTTCAGGTACCGTAACTACAGGTGAAGTCATTATTTTAGCTGCGGTAGTCGAGATTTGGAAGTGACCGGTAGCAATCTTAGAACGTAAATCTTTATCAGTTACGATTCCAATCGGGAAATCATCTTTTGTGATAATGACACTCCCAATCAGCTTGTCGGTCATCATCTGGGCAATATCTCTAACAATAGCTTCAGGAGAAGCTGTTATTGGCTCTTTTGAATACTGGATGGATTGGAAATATTGTATATCGGCCTGTTGTTCCTTATAGATAATATTTTCAGAAATCAGCTTTCCTCTATGTTCTTTGTCATAGGGATTTCGTGTATTGGAGGCAAAGCTCTCCAGCATAAAACTCATTACATCATGATTGGCAAACACATAGGGTTGGAAAATCTGTATCGGAATTGCATAAACAATACTCTCTTCACGGGCTTTTGCCGTCATCAGATAATTGTTTTTGGCAAAAAACGGACGAAGCCCTAAAATATCGCCTTCATCACATTTGTCAATTAAAGTTTCTTCGGCATCAGAAGTTACGGATAACCCAATAGCCCCGGAAGCCACAATGTAAAAGCTATCATGACAGGCATCGCCAATCTGGAAAAGAATCTTACCTTTTTCGAGATAAAGTACCTTAACTTCAGAAGCAATATGCAGTAATTCCTGGTAATTTAAGCTGTTGAAAGGCGGATAGTTCTTGAGAAAATCAACAACCTTCTCCGCAATCGGGTTTTTCATAAAATCTTGTTAGCTAGATGATAAGTAAAAATAAAATTTATTCTGATTCTTTGCAAAAGAAGTTTAAAAATACTTCCACGCTATTTTGCCTGAATTTGTGAAAGAGTAATCAGTACAATAGAACCAAGGGCAAGAACAATTCCGATATAGTTTTTTAAAGTGACTTTCTCTTTAAAAGCGAGAATCCCAACCAAACTGCCCAAAACAATTACACCCAGGTTCATAGCCGCGAAAACGGTGGAAGGATTCTCTGAAAAAGCCTTATGTGCTTTTAAATAAAACAGGATATTTCCAAAGTTTAAAATTCCTAAAAAGGCACCTATAATAATGTTTTTCCATTGTATGGAATTCTTCTTTATAAAAATAGAGTATATCATAAAACACAATGACAATACTAAAGCGCCACAGAATACTATAAATAGGGAAGTGGTGTAAGGAATACTTTTTTCCAGAGCAATCTGCTTAAATAAGATATCAATGATTCCAAACCCTAATAGTACCAACACGGGAAAAATCCATCTGTTTTCCTGGGTGTCTGATTGTTTTTTGGATAGTGTAAGGAAAATTGCCGGAAAGCCAACAATTAACCCCATTAATTTTAAAGTTGAAAAGTTTTCCTTAAAAATAAAATAAGCTGCCAGAATAGGAATAAACAGGGATAGGCGTTGGGCAATATCAGTCTTAACTATACCAATGTGTTTTATAGAAGAAGCCAGTAATAAGAACACAGAAGGCAATAAAATGGCAAGTCCTATATATATTTTCCAGGGCGAACTGCTATTTACCACAGAAACATCAGGCCGGAAGGTAATATAACATAATCCCAACGCCAAAATATAGTTTACAGCTATGACCTGGATAATATCAAATGAATATCTTTTTGAAAATTTAAGAAGCGCTCCTACCGAAACACTGCAAATTATGCTTAAGACTATATAGAACATTTTAAAATCTTTTAACTACAAAAGTAACTGAAAATCGCATTCATTTTTGGTGTTAAAATTCTTAAAAGAATTATAAATAAAAAATCAACAGACATTCACTTGATTATCTTTACTAGCCAAAACATAACAAATTAACAATCAACACAAATCACATGAAACTACAAAAAAGAATCGGAATATTTCTGATGACATTAGTAATGACTACTTTCGCGAATGCCCAGGATAAAAAGGCAAGTCCGGCAGAAACAGTTACCGGAAAAATTAATGGTGCAACAATTACTATTAACTATGGTAGCCCATCCGTAAAAGGAAGAGCTATTTGGGGAGAACTTGTTCCTTTTGGAGAAGTTTGGCGTGCCGGAGCTAACGAGGCTACAACTTTTGAAACCGATAAAGAAATTACCGTTGAAGGTAAAAAATTGCCTGCCGGAAAATATGCTTTCTTTGTAATTCCGGAAAAAGATGCCGCCACCATTATTTTCAACAAAGAGTGGAAACAATGGGGGGCTTATAAAATGGATGCCAAACAGGACCAGTTAAGAGTAAAAGTAACTCCTAAAAAATCAGCTTCAATGACTGAAAAGCTGGTTTATAAAATCAACAAGGACAATATTACCCTAAGTTGGGAAAACTGGGATATCCCTGTAAAAATTAAATAGATTTTCTTCAATACTTAATTTAGATGAAGCACTGTCTGTAAAGGGCAGTGTTTTTTATTTTATGTCAGTTGTGTAGTACTGATTATTTTTTTAAATTTATAGTGTAATAACAATCATAACCATGGCATTTATAGACTATTACAGCGTTTTAGAAGTTGACAAAAAGGCTAGTACTGACGAAATAAAAAAAGCATACCGCAAATTGGCCCGGAAATACCATCCGGATTTAAACCCGAATGATGCTGAGGCCAATAAAAAATTCCAGCAGATTAATGAAGCCAATGAAGTCTTAAGCGACCCTGAAAAAAGAAAAAAGTATGATGCTTATGGTGAAAACTGGCAGCATGCTGAAGAATATGAAAAGGCAAGGCAATCTCAATCACAATCGCAATATTCAGGCAGTTCCTATTCCAATTTTGGAGATGATGCTTCATTTGGCAATGCTGATTTCTCGGATTTTTTTGAATCCATGTTTGGAGGCAGACGAAGTAGTGGCAGGCAAGCCGGTTTCAAAGGACAGGATTACAATGCCGAACTGCATTTGAAACTTCGCGATATTGCCCAAACCCATAAGCAGACCATTACCGTAAACGGGAAAAATTTAAGGATTACGGTCCCGGCAGGTGTAGCAGACGGACAAGTTATAAAACTAAAAGGACATGGAGGTCCGGGAGCCAATAATGGACCGGCAGGGGATTTGTATATTACGTTTAGGATTGAAGAAGATGCGGAATACAAACGACTTAATAACGATTTATACAAAACCGTAAGTTTGGATTTGTTTACGGCAATTTTAGGAGGAGAAATCACCGTTGAAACCTTAGATGGAAAGGTTAAGCTGAAAGTTCCGCCAGAAACCCAGAACGGAACAAAAGTCAGGCTTAAAAACAAAGGCATGGCCGTTTATAAAAAAGAAGGCTCATTTGGTGACCTTATTATAACGTATGACATTAAGATTCCAACCAACTTGACTGAAAAACAAAAAGAAGCTTTTAGGGAATTATCTAAACTTTAAAAAATTAGGAGATGAAAATCGAAAGAATTATTATATCAGATTACTGCAACCATTATAAAATTGAAAGGACATTCATAGATATTCTGGACGAAATGGGAATCATTCCGTTTGAAAACATGAATAACGAAAAATTTATGGATTCTGAAAAATTAGAAGATTTAGACCGTTGCCGGCAATTGTATTATGAACTGCACATCAATCCGGAAGGAATCGATGCGATTTTAAATCTGCTTCAAAAACAAAAAAAACTCCAGCAAGAAATCCAGGATTTAAAAAACCGATTACGATTACACGAATAATTATTTACGCTTTTTAAAATATTTTGGTACGTAGAATAATAAGAAGATAACAAGCAGTATAAATAAATATTCCATTGATATGATTTTGTATGCAAATATAGTTGTGATAAAGGAGAATATTGGTTTAGTTTGGAAAAAGTTTATTTTACATAATATAAATTATAGTTCAAAAAATATACATTTTTAGAACTACAATGTACCTCGCATTATCTTAAATAGCTTTGGTATTTATATGATATGGTTGTTCTTAAGAAAATCCCTTTAATTTTTATTAGAAATTTTTTAAATCAATTTTTTAACTGCTTTTGTTTGATAGAAATATAAATGTAGTCGATTCTTTTTTAAAATTTTTATTCAAAGTCAATACGTTAATTTATCTTTTCCGCTCAAGCATTATGCGTTATTTTCAACTTTATTATTTTTGAGTTAAAGTTTATTGTTTTATAATTTTAAAAAACCGACCAAGCTAAAATGTAATAATTCGTTCGGCTCAAACAGTTTACATTTTTTAACGCTTCGCTACATCCGTTTTATTCACTGGTTTTTATTTGTCTTTAATGGAGTTCATGAATGCTGTGCATTTTTAAACGCTCATTCATCAATGCCAGAGCGTGTGCTTCAATCAAGTTTCTATTTAACATAATGTAGAGAAATTCTGCTTCATATAATGTTTGTATTTATCATAAAACCAACGAATTAAATATTATTTTCTTATGCTATTTTATCTTGATTTGTCCGTTTACAAACCGCAGTTGCTCGAATACTTCGGGATGTACCATTGCTTTGATTTTCTTTCTGAGAAGTCTACTACTTTCGTCTTGGATTCGGGCTAAGAGTTTGGTGTCTAGCGTGTTTGGGTCTTCTTTTTCGACTACTATCCTATTCTGGTATATGGAAATGGTGAGCTTGTCGCCTTCGTTGAATCCGCATTTGCGAACCCATTTGCCAAGGAGCATTATTCGGGATGCGTAGTCGTTTTTGTTGTAGCCTTCACTGTTCATGTAGATGGCGGATACCGTAAGGCGACGCATTTCAATGAGTTGGTCTTTACTTTGGTTTTCTGACTTTTTTTCGGTGTTTTTGGTGTTTTTGGTGCTCATATATGGTGTTTTTTGGAAGTTATTAGGAGTGATTGGTTACCTACGCCATTTGATTTCTCCGTTTTTGAAGCTTAGTTGTTTTACAATGTCGGGACCTAACATTTGAAGGACTCTTTCGCGGACATATTTTTCATGGGCTTTCTGCTCACGTGCCAGTATTTTGGGGTTTATGGTATTGGGTTTTTGCTTTTCTATGACGAGCCTGTTCCGGTAGACACTTACTGTGAGTTTGTCGTTTGGTTTGAATCCGCATTTGTCAATCCATCTGCCCTGTAACTGGACTTTGGAGCAGCATTCGTGCGGGTTGTAATGTCCTTTTATGGGGATGCGATTTACCGTGATGTAACGGGTGTCCAATACTATTTGGTTTTCCTCCTCTTCTGTTAAAACTCTAAAGTTGCACATGATTTGGTGTGTTTTTATGGTTAATATCGTAGAATACGGTTTCCCGTAATTTGGCGTATTTGGATTGGTTTATATTTGTTTCCGTCAGTGTTTTTTATATCATTGTGCAATGATGTTGTGAAGTAAGACAAGGTTTGCGGGATAATCAATTCCGTTTCAGGATGTTTTATTCCGAGAAAAGCATAATTTAGAAACTTCATTTGCCAATAGTTGTTAATTATTTTAACTAAAAACAGTATATTTGAGATTTATGATACATACCGATATGCCAAACAAGAAAATACACCAAGGTCGAAACATAAAGCGTTTCCGTGAAATGCTGGGCATCAAGCAAGACGCCCTAGCCTACGAATTGGGCGAAGACTGGAACCAAAAGAAAATCTCTCTCCTGGAACAAAAAGAATCCGTAGAAAAGGATATTTTAGAACAAGTGGCTAAAATCCTAAAAGTGCCTACCGAGGCTATTGAGAATTTTGATGAAGATTCGGCTATAAATATTATATCAAATACCTTTCAAGAAGGCTCGGTTGCAAATAATTCAGGTTCTTTAAATTATACGTTTAATCCTCTTGACAAAGTCATGGAACTTTTTGAACGATTACTTGCAAGTGAACGAGAGAAGGTTGAATTGATGAAGGAGATTTTGAGTAAAATAAAGTAGCTATTATGTCACAAAGTTATAAATCTAAGTTTGAAGCTTTAGAAAGCAAAGCTCATTATAAAATTATAGCTACCAAGATATCAAAAGAAATGACCGATTTAAGGTCAAAAATTGAAAACTCATCTACTACTTCTCGCAGATGGGTTTGGGAACTTATTCAAAATGCTAAAGATGTGGCGTTTCCTGAAGGAGTAAATATCAGAATTAGTAATCTAAAGTTACCTACTCCACAATTAACTTTTGAACATGACGGTCGTCCTTTTAATGCAGATAATATTAGGTTCTTGATTGAACAAATATCATCGAAGGAACGAGAAAAAGATGAAAAAGGAAAACAGAAGAATACAGGAAAGTTTGGAACAGGTTTTCTAACTACACATATGCTATCTGAAATAGTAACGGTAAATGGTGTAGCTAAAGAGCCTGAGTTAGACTATCGCCAATTTGAATTTCAATTAGATAGATCCGCTTATGAATTAAATGATATTATTAGTGCCGTAGAAAAAGCAAAAGAAGATATACAAGACCTTGATAATTTTCCTATTTATGATGAATACAATAAAGATGATTTCAATACAACATTTACCTATCCATTAAATGATGATTTAAGTCTAGATATAGCCCAAAAAGGATTAGATGATTTGGAAAATTGTTTGCCTTTTGCATTATGTTTTGTTGATGAAATACAAAGTGTTGAACATGCAAGCAAGGGGTTATTTTATTATAAATATGATACAGTCAAAAAGAATGAAAATATACATATTATAGTTATCGCTGTTGAAGATGAACATGAAAAAGTTGAAAAATTAAAGATTGTAAAACTTTCAGATGGTTTTACAAGTATCGCTATACCTATTGAAATTATTTCTGATCGTATACTTATAAAGCCGATCAGTTCAAATGTACCCAAATTATTTTGCGATTTTCCTTTGATAGGATCGGAAGATTTTCCATTCCCAACTATTATTAATAATCCTAACTTTAATCCCACTGATCCACGAGATGGAGTTTATCTAACAGAAACAGATAAAAGAGATAACCCTCTCATAACAGAAAATAAATCGATTATTGACGATGCTGTAAAACTATATTTCAAATTGTTAGAGTTTGCAATATCAGAAAATTGGGGAAATTTACATTTACTAGCCAATGTAACGACATTTCGTAATTCTCCTGACTGGTTTTCAGACAAATGGCATGAAAATAATGTATTAAATCCTATTAGGAATAGACTATTAAAAGCAAAAATTGTACAGACTGCAAACGGAGAATTAGCTTCAATACTTAGTAGTGATAATACACCTTTTATATGGTTTCCTTTTGCAAGTACAAAAGAAATAAGAGAAGAAATATGGCAATTAGCCAATAAATGGTTTCCAAATCGTTTGCCTGTAAAACAACATGTTGAACTATGGAATAGATTAATTTGGAAAGAATGTGGAAAATTAACTTTAGACCAATTTGCGTTCTTTGTTGAAAACAAAAGTAAAATAGAAGAGCTTCAAAAAAAACTGATAAATACTAATGCTGTTGCTTGGCTTAATGATTTTTATAAATTACTTCAATTAGATGATAAGGAGTTCCATACTATTATTGATAAAAGAAGTATTGTGCCTAATCAAAATGATGATTTTGTAAAACTTAGCCAGTTGGATAAAGAATTAGGAGATATAAATGAACTGTTTAAAGATATTCTCAAACTTCTAGGAAATGATATCCGTAGAACTATAGCGAAAAAAAATATCAAATTAGATTTTAAACACGAAATCGATCAATCATATATTATACGCGAAATTACAATCGAAGTAAATGAAAAAGCTAATGATAGAGGAATTGCTAAAGATTATCGTGAAGCATTTAACTTATTGTTGATATATTTTCGAGATTATCCAGGTACCGCAGAAGATCAATTTCCTACAATTTATAAGAAAAAGCATCTTTTATATGATGATGATGAAATTCTTAATAATATTGATAAGGCTGAGCAACTTGATAAGTTGTTGGATGAATTTAATGTCACAAGTGCGGCAGATTTAAAAGAATTACTTTCTAAAAATTCATCAAATGAAAATAAATTTGGAGAATTATTACCACTTACTCAAGAAATAATTCTAAGTATGGGCATAACTTCAATTGAAGAATGGACTAAAGCTCTTGAAGATAGAGATTTAAAAGCTCTTTTCTCTCATGATTCAGTGCCTTCACATGATATGTTTGTCTATGCTCAGTCACATATTGCTAGAGCAAAAAAGGCTGTAATTGATCATTTAGCTACTTTACCAGATTATGACTTATCAGAAATGGATGACGAAACAGCACCAACGATATTAGCTGGAATTTATAAGCATGGTCAGCAAATTAGTATTGTTGTACGACCAGCTTACAATTTCGAAGTAATAATATATTACGGGTCTGAAAAAAATATTTTAGATTATGAATCCTCTGAATTGTGGATAGAGGATCCAATAGAAGTGCGTAGAATATCACTTGGTCATATTTTAAAAACAGCTCAAATAAGAAAATTCCCAGTATAAGTATGGATCCTGATGAAAAAATATTTAAATTAATAGGACAGCCTGAAGGAGAACAAATTGAATATAAAGCTGTTTTGCCCCCTGCTAAAAGCGTAGGCCAACTTATAGCTGCATTCGCCAATACTAAAGGAGGCACAATAGTTCTTGGTGTTACTGATAGAAATAATAAGATTGAAACAATAGGTTTGAGTGAAGATTTTAGGGCTAATTCTATCGTACATAAAGCTATTGATCTTCTAAGTCCTAAACCTTTAATTCAATATTTCTACTCCACTCATAAAGGAAAACGCATATATGTAATTGAAGTACAAAAATCCTCTGAAGAAATATCAATAGAAGGGAAAATCTTTAAAAGAGATGGGGTGTCCATAGTAGCCAAAAATCTTCCTAATGAAGTAATTCAATCAAGTGCACTCCCTAATATTATTTCATTAAACCAAAAACTAAAAACTAGTCAGTGTACTGAAGCATTATCCAAATTCCTTGAGCATTATCAAAGTGTATTAAAGATTATCTCTGACCTAGACTCAGTTCTATATCCGGTTTCATCCTCTACTCCAACAAATAAAGCCGAAGGAAAAATTCTTATTAGAATATTGTTCTCGTCATGTGCTGATAATTTTGAAACTTACTTATCAGATCTGTTATATGAGATCTATTTAGCCAAGCCTGAATCACTAAAATCAGAAGAATCAGTAACGATTAAAGAAGTTTTAGATTGTTCAGATATTCAAGAATTTATTAATTACTTCGCTAAAAAGAAGTTAAGTAAGTTGAAAAGAGGAAGTGTTAAAGCATTTTTATCAGAAAACACTCAAATTGATAGCTTAAAAGTAATTGATAAGATTGAAGAAAAAAAAATAGAAAAGCTTCTTCAAATAAGACATTTATACGCTCACAATAATGGTCGGTCAGATGAAAAATTCATTAAATATTTCCCGGAATATAAGGTAAATGAATTACACGAAATGTCAATTGATACTATAATTGAATATTTAGATTATTTAAGTTCCATAGCTGCTCAAATTGATAAAGCTGCTATGTTGAAATTTAACCTGAATAATAACCCTTCATCTATTATGTAAGATTTCAATTAGTAACACCTATTAAAAGTTAAAAATAATGAGTGATTTACCGTACAGAATAAGACCAAAAAATGAAGCAACAGGGATGAGAGTTGTTGCTCAATATGTGCAAGAATTTTGGGAATGCGGTTGGCAACCTTTTGATGCAAGAAATGATAAAGGTATTGATGGTATTATTTTTATGAAAAGAAAAAATAGTGATCTAGGCGTAAAAGTTAATGTTCAGGTAAAATGTGGTTCAGGATATATTTCAAGTGAAAATGAAAATGAACTGAAAATTTCAATTGATGATGAAAAAGGGCTAATTAATCATATAGAATATTGGAGTACACAAATAGACCCTGCTGTTCTCGTTTATGTAAATCCTTTTATTCAGGTATTAGATAGCAATGGAGAGGCTAAAAAAGATAAAAAAGGAAAAACCATTTGGAAAGAAAATAGACTAACCCCAAAGGCATGGTGGGTTGACTTAAAAAGTAGTACTTTAAGAGTACCAGATACTCAAACATTAATATCCATACCAAAAAAAAATACATTTGGAGAACATAGTAAAGGTAGTTTTTTAAAACTTATAAAACCTCTTTTATCTAATTATCATTTACCTGTAATTATTCCAAATCTTGAAAGTAAGAACTTACTGAATTCTATGAAATTAAAAGAAGATGCAAGAAAGTTTTTTACGGGTTGGAAAAATGGTAATACAATTAATTGTAAGGCTCTTAATAAGAATATTAGAGTATCAAAGACTGTATGGAATCATATTTTGTCTTCTAAAAGAGGAAAAGAAAGACGAGTTAATTCTCTCAAATTACTTGGAATTGCAAAGCAAATAATTGAAGAAGTTGAGGAAGGTAAATATTTTCTGCTCAATCAAGAAGAATATCCAACTAAAAATGAAATAGAACAAAAATTTGGAATTCGGGCGAGATATGACAATAAACAAATGGGGGAACAAGTGGTACAAGTAATAATACTTAGAAAGCTTAATACACTAAATAGAAAAGAAAGACTTTGGTTTTATAGTGTTCATTACAGAAGATAGATGCATTACCCTTGTTTAATTCACCTTTATGACGGTTAAACGCTTAAAATAAACGTTAAAATAGTCAGCAATACACCTATCTAACACAAATATATAAAAAATGAATAAGTAGACAAATAATAGTCTTTTATAGATAAACATTTTTTAAAGAGATAATATATTCTAATTCGGTTGAGTTCCCTACTCTATTTTATGACGGGTTTGCGTGAGGGATAGCAGCGAAAAGCCCACAGCGAGGTACGAGCGAGGACCTGTAGCGGATAGCCCGACCCGTAGGGTCACGTCCAAAGGAAAATCTTTTTTAAAGTTGCAGTCGGTGACTTTAAAGAAACTTAATCTCATGCATAATCTCACTATAACTTTCATTACAAACAACATTTTCACTACCAAAGCAAATTATAGCTTTTCCGTTTTCATCTTCACAGATATGCCTGATCTTATCAATAAAAACCAGACAGCGTTTCCCGTTAGCTGTTGTAACAGTAATATGTTTCTCCATAGTTTTGATTAAGTTATCCAGGTATTAAACAGTATTAAAGAGGCAATAAAAAATGTTCCAAAACCAATGCCTACTAACTTTAGATTATCATTCAAGGTATTTCTGTTTTTTCTGAAAATTATCGAATGACCGATAATAAAAAGAATCCAGATCATGATTGCCAGAAGAATAAAGAATCCGCAATATAGATTAGTCAGGTCATAGCCTCCACCGCCAATACTTGGATAGCTTTGTTTTGTTAATGGAACGCTGGCAATAAGAAGTATTGGAACAATTAACAATGCTAATTTTATAAAAAAGCTTTTTTTCTGCATAGGATTGAAAACAAATTTAGCCTCCTTGGACAAGCTTTTCTAATAGCAAATCCAAATTCACCGAAGCAAATCCGGAACTATGGTCAGAAAGTCCGTAAGGAATAATCAGGTCGTTGTTGTGTATGATGGAACCACAGGAATAAACAACGTTGGGAACATAACCTTCGCGTTCATCGGGATTGGGCATAATGAGCGGTTCTTTTAAGCGGCCTATTTCTATTTCTGGATTGTCAATATCTAATAATGAGGCGCCAATACAATAGCGTCGCATTGGTCCAACGGCATGGGTTATGATAAGCCAGCCGTATTTGGTTTCTATAGGTGAACCGCAGTTTCCTATCTGTACCAATTCCCATGGGTATTCCGGACTTTGTATTTTTATGGGTTTTTCCCAGATATTGATATGGTCGGAATACATTAAATAATTATTCCAGCCATCAATACGGGAAAGCATGGCATATTTCCCATTAATTTTTCTGGGAAATAAAGCCAGGTTCTTGTTTTTTGCTCCAGAACCGTTTAACGGACTTGTTTTGAAATCATAGAAATCATAGGTCTGAAGCAGTTTTGGCATGATGTGATTTCCATCATAAGCAGTATATGTACAGTAATAAATTACTTTTCCGTTTTCTTTTACAAATCTGACAAAGCGGGCGTCTTCTATCCCGTTGCTTTCAAAATCTGAAATGGGGAAAATAACCCTGTCGCTGATATCGGTATCCTTTGAAAAACTTATTTTTCGATAACTGTCAGATAACGCCAAAATCATATTGTATTGCGTGATTATCTTTTCGTCTTTTGTTTTCTCTTTGGCTTCAATAACCACTTTTTTGAGGCTGTCATAATCAAAACGTTCGCCCAGTTTTTCGTCTACAGCTTTTAAAAAATCATCATTAATATCTGCTTCCTGTGCTTTTTTGAGGAAAAGCTTTTTGTTATAGACCATGTTATGGACTTTTTCAGCTTCATCAATATAATTTCCGGCAGGAATTACAGTTATATTTCCATGCTTATCTATCATGGCACGTCTGAAAACTACTGAAGAAACATGCCCCTCTCCCACTGCCCTAAAGCTAATCAGTACCCGAAGTTGGCCTTCTTCAAGATTAGTCTGGTCAGGATCGGGAACAATTGACGGATTGAAAAAAGCTGCCGATTCTATGGAATATTCATGCGTAAAATAAGAACCAATGAGCAGTTTGGTGTAATCGTCAAGTTTTTCATAATTACCGCCTGCTTTCTCAATATAAGCTTTTACCCTGTCGCAATGTTTTAATAGCTTTTTGGTAATATTTCTATGACGTTTTGAAAAATCCTGTAACAGTGGAGAAATTAATCCAAAAACGGTTTCATTATCCAGTAGTAATAGCTTTTTAAGGAGTTCAACAGCACGTTCTTCGCCATTGAAAAAATACCGGGCAATGACACGTCCGGAATCGGGATATACTTTTATGGGTTTTCGTTCAACAGACAATCTCATGGGCATTGTTTTAAAAAATTTTCGATGAAATGTAAGAGTATCCTGTTTTTGGATGAAAAAATCTTATCCCTAAAATACGATTTTTAATTTATACGAAAAACACCTAAAATGCTAAAATTAACCCAAAACAAAAGCTCAAGAAGGCATTTGCAGTCAAAATTTTATAAGTTGCAGCCTTTATTTTTTATATAAGAGCTATAAAACTTAAAAGTTTTTTAATTTTAGCATGAATTTTGCAGAAACTGTTTATCAAAAAGTATCCATGAAATCTGTTGCTTTACTCTTTATTGTTTTTTTTACTGCTCAGATGTATGCTCAGGTTGACTACAACAAGTCGATTTCAATACCTTCTGCCAATACAAACAGTACGATGTCAATACCCTCTACAGAGTCGAATACTACTGTAGATCCAAATTTTGGTTTTACAATTCCCAAGTCACTTCCAAAGTCAGATAAATATAAAGTTGGCGGAACCGATACGGTCAATTTCGGTCAGGGAAGCGAGCAATTTGCGAATCCAGGTGATAAATACACCAAAGAGTTAAATAAAAAAAGTGGCGGTGAATCTCAGGTTGCTGTAAAAGGAAACCAGTATTTTGGTGATTTTAAAAATAATGGTGAATATGTAAATATAGTATTCCGCGACCACGGAGCTCCGGATGGCGACATGATAAAAATTTCGGTAAATGATGTTGTGGTAGTAGCTTCGGTTACATTAACTACTGATTTCAGAACCTTAAAACTACCTTTAAAACCGGGCTTTAACAGAGTTGATTTTGAAGCACTGAATCAGGGAACATCAGGACCTAATACGGCTGAATTTCATGTATTTGATGATAAAGGAAACCTTGTTGTAGCCAATCGCTGGAATCTGGCAACCGGTTTTAAAGCAACAGCTATTATTGTAAAAGAATAGCTAGCTATTGGCCAGCCATTCCCTCTTTAGCATAGCATATTGGAACTCGCTTCCCCAATTTCCTTTAAAAAAGATATTCTCTATAAAATGCCCTTCCCTACGAAATTTTAAACTTTCTAAAAGACTTATTGAAGCAATATTTTCTGCATCTACCGTTTCAACTATCCTGTGTATGTTTTTAACGGCAAAAAGAAAATCCATAATCCCGGAAAAGGCTTCTTTTGCATAACCTTTTTGCTGGTGCAGGTGAGAAATTGTCATTCCAACTTCAGCAATGCGCTCGTCAAAAGCGTCTAGTTTTATAGCACAATCTCCTATCAATCTTCCGGTTTCTTTGCTTTCAATGGCATATTGTACCCACTCACCTCTTTTCCCAAATAATTTATTTTCCTGCTTGGCTATAAATTCGGAAGCCTGTTCGCGTGTCATTACATCAAAACCCTGGTATTTCGTAACCTCAGGATTGGATCTGTATATGTGAAAATCATCCAGGTCATTTTGAGTAAGGTGCCTGATGTGCAATCGTTCAGTATGTATTGATAAAGTTTCCATTCTTAAAAATTTTCGTCCAAAGATAAAAAAGCTTTTCCCAAATTTTCAATAATATCAGAAGCTATAAAAGCTTGGTATCCGAGCGATTTTGAGCCAATGTCTGCTGTTAGTCCGTGAATATATACGCCAAGTATTGCAGCATCTTCCGGCGTATATCCCTGAGCTAATAAGCCAACTATAATTCCTGAAAGCGTATCACCGCTTCCGGCTGTCGCTAAGGCCTGATTTCCTGTTGAGTTGGTATAGATTACATTACCGGAAATTATTTGCGTTGGGGCGCCTTTTATGACAATTATCCATTTTTTTGATTCGGTCAACCTAGCTGCCTTTTCAATCATCTCTTCTTCAGAACTCCAATCTCCAATAAGTCTTTGCAATTCTTTCCTGTGAGGAGTCAATATTGTCTGTTCCGAAACAAAATCAAACAGTTCTTTGTTTTTTGAAAGTATGTTGATTCCATCGGCGTCAATCAATAGCGGTTTGTTGTTATTCTTTAAGAATTTTATAAATGCTTTTTGGGTTGTTTCGTGTTGGCCAATACCCATGCCTATTGCAATAGCATTGGGAATAATCTCAAATTCTATTTCTGAAATATAAGCTTCTTCCTTATCAGTAATAACCATTGCTTCCGGAAATGAAGTCTGAATACTGGTATAGCCGCACTTTGGAATTAAAGCTGTTACCAAGCCACAACCTGATTTTAAACTTGCTTTTGATGCTAAGATAATGGAACCTATTTTCCCATAGCTTCCACCAATAATTAGCGTATGCCCTTGTGTTCCCTTATGGGCCTGGACTGAGACAGGTTTGTAACGTTTGAGGATTTCGTGTTTATTAATAAGTAGGGCCTCCATCTGTGAATCACATTTAAAAAGATTTAATAAGCAATAAAGATAGTAATACCTGTTCAATTTATACTGCGGTTAAGAGAAAGTCATTACCGGCGAAGCAAAATTGAGAAAAACAGACCTGAAAAATATTTTTCTATTGTACTGAGTGTTAATACATTTTAATTTTTATGTAAAAAAAAGATAAAAAAACTTACGAAATAGTTGTAATTTATAGAATGATAAGCTACATTTGCAACCGCAAAAAAGGATAAGTTCTTACGAATTTATTAAGGAGAGGTGCCGGAGTGGTAACGGAGCAGATTGCTAATCTGTCGACGAGCAATCGTCGCCAGGGTTCGAGTCCCTGTCTCTCCGCTTTTTTTTCGGGGTGTAGCGTAGCCCGGTTATCGCGCCTGCTTTGGGAGCAGGAGGCCGCAGGTTCGAATCCTGCCACCCCGACGGTATTGAAATAATGGACGCATAGCTCAGCTGGATAGAGCACCTGCCTTCTAAGCAGGCGGTCGAAGGTTCGAATCCTTCTGCGTTCACAAGCCCAGACCCCTAGTATTCTAGGGGTCTGCTTGTTTTCAGTGTTTTTCGTATTTCCTTTTTTTCTATATTTACCTGTAGATTTCAGTAGATATTAATAGAAAATCGAAGTTTTTTCGAATACGGGAAATTATGACAATCGAACTAAAACTTATCACCTCGCAGCCGGAAAAAAAGGGCGGCTTCCCCCTCGTTTTTATGATATCCCATTCCAAGGACGGAAAGGAGAAAAAGAAACAGGTACTTGTCGGAAGGTGCCATCCGGAACATTTCCTCCAGGACGAGAAAAACATTTCAAGGAGGCATCCGGATTACGATATCCTCGAACCGGTCATAAAGGAATACAAGGAACGAGCCAAAAGGATCGTGGCAAACCGCATAGGAGATGTGGATACCGCACTGAAGATGATGTTGGATTCCATCTCAGGAAGGCAGGGAAAGGATTTCTACGAGTTTTCCGCAGAGCTCACGGCCACGATGACCAAGATTGCCAATGCCGTGCTAAAACGCAACATGAAGGACGGAAATAAAAAGCTTGGCAACGTGAAGGTTTACGAAAATGCGGTTGCACAGCTCAAGGCCGTGCACCCTGTCCTCAGGTTCGGGGATATCACATACAGGGCGCTCCTTGAGTTCAGGCAGTACCAGGAAGCCCTTGGCAATAGCAAGTCTACAATAAACCATTACCTCAGGACAATACGGGCCATCTACTACAACGGCTGCAAGAGCTTGGAGATAAAGAGGGATGACAATCCCTTCTCCGGGATATTTGCAGGCCTTGCGGTAAAGAGCTATTCCAACAAGAAAAAGTATATCGACAAGGATTCCCTGCTCAGGTTGGAAAGGCTGGAGCTTACCGGTGCCCCTGCCCGCTCCCGCGACTTCTGGCTGCTGCAGTTCTATTTCGGAGGTTCGGACCTTATCGACATCTACTTTCTTGAAAAGCGCCAGCTGCGTAAGAACCGTGTGTATTTTACCAGGTCGAAGACCTCGACCGACCTTATGATTGACTTGGCCGTACACCCCAAGGCAAAGGCCATTATTGACAGGTACGTTTCCGATGAGGGTGTATACCTTTTCCCGTGGAGAAAAGACAAGGAAGGTTACGAGACGTTCAGGCGCAACCTGAGCTCAGATCTGAAGAAGGTCCAGGAAGATGCCGGAATCGATGTCCTGCCGACCGGCGGCATTTTAGGCATAAAGGTGGCCAGGCACACATTCCAGAACCTGGCTAAAATAAAAAGGCTGGAGCCGGACCTTATACGGGAACTTGTCGGGCACGAGCGTGACGATGTAGACAATTTCTACAAGGACCGCTACGACATGCAGACCAGGGACAACGGACTGTTTGAGGTAATCAGCTCATTCGACTGTACTACTGAGATATTTCCTTATGAAATATGTTAGCCGATAAAATACAAATCAATTCCAATTTCTGACAAAAAATATTCCAACTTTTACATAAGAAATATTCCGTTTAGCAGTTTTCACAGTTAACGGTAATCAGGTCGCTCCAGCGGCTGGTATAGGAAGGCGACAGTCTTTCCCTTCTCATTTTCCATTTACGTTTCAGGCTTTGGCTTCCTAGCCTTATTTTGGTGTCGCCAATTTTCCTGTTAAGCCTGTCTACGATATTAAGTATGTCCTGGTGCTTGGGATTCTCACCTCCGAAAATCTTCATCTGGAAACTGTCTGCAGGCGTTATTGCATGTACGATTACACCAGCCTTCTTATAATGGATTCCGGGCTTGTATATCATATCCATAGCCAATATTGCGATCCTGTTGATTTCAAAAGTCGAATTGGTCGGAAATTCGGTCTTTATCCTGATTGTCTTTACATACTGTGGCAGATCTTCCCTAAATGGATTCGACATAAGGAACACATCGATTGCGTTTGTATGAAGCTTATCATTTCGAAGCTTTTCGGCAACCGTGCCGGCAAATGTAGAAATCCTTTCCCTGAGGTCCTGCCTGTCCGTCAGCATACCGGCAAAGCTTCGCGTGCAGGCTATGTTCTGTTTAGGCTTCTTTTCCTCAAAGTCGATGCTGCTGATTCCCATAAGGTCATGCTTCAGCCTCAGACCTACCACCGTCATGTTGCTGCGAACCCATTCATCGGACATCAGCGTGAATTCATAAGCGGTTTTTATATTCAGTGCCAGGAGCCTTTTTGCGTGCCTCCTTCCTATTCCCCATACATCACCAATCCCTACCCACTTGAGGGCCTTGAGGCGCTTTTCTTCCGTATCTATGACGTAGGCATTTCCCGTGCGTTCCGGAAACTTCTTGGCAATCCTGTTCGCAATCTTTGCCAGTGCCTTTGTCGAAGCGATTCCTACCGATACCGGTATGCCGGTACATTTACGCACACGCTTATGGATGGACTTGCCGTATTCGTGCAGGTCATAATTCTCAAACCCTATAAACTTCAGGAAGGCCTCGTCTATGGAATACACTTCCATATCGGGCGTAAATTCAGAAAGTATAGACATTACCCTTTTCGACATGTCGCCGTATAAGGCATAGTTACTGGAAAAAACATGGATATTGTTTTTCTCAAATACTTCCTTGTATTCATGTGCCGGCGCACCCATCGGGACAAAAGGCTTGCACTCGTTGGAACGCGCGATTACGCAGCCGTCGTTATTGGAAAGCACGGCAATCGGCTTGCCGTTCAGGGACGGGTCGAAAACCCGCTGGCAACTCGCATAGAAGTTATTGCAGTCGATAAGGGCAAACATTATCTGAAAGTCTTTATTACGTTGATTACTATTCCCCAAATAATAAGCTCGTTTTCGGCCGTCACCTTGATAGGCGCATACTGTTCGTTCTGCGCAACCAGCCACACGACTTCCTTCTCTATCATTATGGTCTTTACCGTAAATTCACCGTCCAGGTAGCATACCGCAATGTCTCCGTTTTTAGGCTCCAGGGATTTATCAATTACCATAATATCTCCATTTGAAATGCCGGCATCTTTCATGGAATTTCCCTTTACCTTGGCGTAAAAGGTCGAACCGGGGTGCTTGATAAAGGTTGCATTGAAATCCAGTTCGTTTTCCAGGAAATCCTCTGCCGGGGATGGAAACCCGGCAGATACACCGCCTTCAACAAAAGGCAAACTTATTGCCGTATCTGTATTGGCCGAATAGAACTCCAGTACATCATTTTCATGCATCTTTACGACCTTCATATTAGCTTAGTTTCTGCAAAGCTATTTAAAATGATGTAATTGATTTTTATATTTCACATGGATTAACATCTGTTGTAAGATTGTGTTTACATCTTTATATAAAATTATTAATTTGGTTTATAAGCCAAGCATAATTAAACAGTATATGATTAGAAGCAGTGCAATTAATCTGAATATTATATATTGACCATATAATAGCTTGTAAATCAGATTCAGTATCATGCATTAAGCTGAATGAGCCAATTTCAGAATTATAAACTTCTTGTTTTTTTGTTTTTTTATCTAATAATTCCATTTCAATCCCTACTTTCATAATATAATATTTACCAGCAACATGAATAATGTTAGGTCTTCGTGAAATTGGAATATTTGGATTTTCTAGATAATATTCATCACAGTGCTTTAGCAATGTTTCGCCATTCAGGCCATCTGAAGCATAAATAATTTTATAAGGCCAGTCCTCATAATCTTTTATATTAACAAATCCAGTTATTCTTTTCTCTAATGATTCAGTTGGCGGAATAGACGCAATACCATCTAGAGCATCATATAACTGTTTTTTATCCAGTTTTGATTTAACTGACACTATAGCCAAGGTCCCTTCAACAGGACTAAATGTTTTTCCGCTTCCATCTTTATTATTAAAATCAAATCGTGGAGTAGTATCTGTATTAATAATAATATCTAGCTGTTTTGATTCTTGACCATTTTTATGAAAAAGAAACCCTCCGAACATAACATTACATTTTGAAGGAAGATGCTGCTTAAGAAACTCAGCATAAATCCTTTCTCTTGAAACACCTATATCGGTACTATTTGGAAATATTGTGGAAGTACCAGCTTCTTGCCTGAGTACTTTCCCAACCTGTAGATAATAGTCTTTTAAACGAATATAAAAATTCTCTGCCATGATATTTTTTTTTGTAAAAATAACATTTTACAATAGCATGAATAAAAAAAGGCGTCTAATTATACGCCTTATGATATATAACTAAAAAAGTTAGTACGTTATCTTATTCTCCAATAACAAAAAACACAAACCGGAAGAATGAGAAGCAAAAACCACCATGGGTTAAAACCTCTTTTTACATCAGCACTCTTAACTACAGTTTCAGAAGATTTTTCATCAGCTTCTTTTAAATCGGCTGAGGCTTCAAAAGAAGATCCTGAAGTCAAAACAGATTTGTCAGTAACTTTTGAATCTTCTGTTTTTTTTGATTCTTCCTTTTTTGATTTCTCAATCACTTCTGCGTTTTCCCATGTCGTTGTTTTTGTATTTCCGTTTACCGTTTCGGTTTTCTTCATAGGCTTGGCAGGATCTACGGGTTTCATGTGATTTTCTTTTTCTTCACTTTTACTTTGTGTAGCAATCGATTTGTTTTCGCTGATATCGTTTTCAACTTTTGAATTTTCAGCAGCTTTTACATCTGCTTGAAGTTCTATATTTGATTTTGATTCATCTTTCGTCTTAGACTTGTTTGTTTTTCTGGAACCACAAGCAGAAAACATCAATGAAATTATAAGCATCAGAATAACATAGCCTAATTTATCACGTTTTTTAGCTGACAAAGATTGCCAAGTAAAGCCTCGTTTTTCAAAGTGCGGCATGTCCTTAAATGTTTTCCAGTTACCACCCCATTCCCATCCATATTGAGCGAAAATCTTCACTACTTCATACCAATCTGCAATTCCGTCATTATCCCAATCCTTAGCCGTATCCCATGATGCTTCTTTCCCATCGATAATCAGGCAAATGTCAACTGCAAATCCATAATTATGGATTGACTGGCCGGCCTTAGCATTGGTCACTTTCTTACCTGGATTCGTTCTGCCTTGAGCATAAAGCGCATCCTGTTCCGGATTTGTTCTCAATCCCTGAGTTATCCTAACTTTTGCCCGACCGGTTAACGCCTTATCGCATTCGTCAATGATATTTGTTACCTCACACCTCACGGAAGGATGAAGCAGCTCAATTCTCTGTTTTGTTACATTATCCATAATTATTCATCTATTTCTGATTTGACTTTCTTATAGAACCCGATCATTCTCTTTATCTGACTCCATAAATTGAACCCGCATTTCGGCAGGTTTTCATGGAATATCGAAAAACCCTCATTCAGGCAGAATACTATCAGCACGATAGTCGCATACTCGAACTCCGCTTCCGAAATCCTTTCATATTTGAAATTCTTAAGCATAAGGATCTCCTGGAACTTAATCATCATATAAGGCAGGCCAATATATACGATAGCCTTCCAGAACATCTTTTTAAACTTCTCACTGCTGAATCCCTCGCCTTTTCCAAAAAACCATCGCTCCTCAGGTTCTGACTTTTTCCATTCGAAATACGATGCGCAGAGTCCGGATCCAAGATCCGCCAAGAACATCCAAAACAGTACCCAGGCAACGTTCTCAAAATCAACCACGAGTTTTGTTACAACCACTGTCGGAACGACAGCAAGAGTAGTAACCAACGGTTTTTTCAGGAACATTGCCAGAAGGGTAAATTTTGGCAGCGCCATGTTGATTATCTCGCGCATCATTTGCCTTTTGGTGTTTTGGCCGGCCTTGAATAGGTCTCCGTAGGGATTATTTCCTGGATAAGGGTATTGCACTCGGCCACAAGCCTGTCATACTCCGTCTTGATTTCGACGGGAATCGGAATACCTTCCATAATAAAGTGCCTCATAGGCTTCCTGCATAGGTCTTCGAGCAGCACGTCGTATTCCCGCTTGATGGCGTCAACTTCCGGCTGAAGGTACTCCAGGATCTCTGCAGGCGTTGCCGCCTCAAACCATTTCTCACCGTCCCATTCCGGACGGTATATCTTGCCCGGTCCGGGAAGGACATCCGTAAGCTCCCATATTGCCGCAAGGGCGGGATTGTTGGTAAGGAAATCCTCACCATAGAGGCCACCGTACATGTAGCCGTCGATAATTCTCGCTTTCATAACACTTCTTCGATTTCGATTAGTAATAGGTTGTAACGCAGCGCACCGGTCGCCACGTTGTTATTGAAAAGGAATGCGGAAATCCTGGCACCCTTGGCAAGCATGGTGGCCGTGTCGATTTCCGATCCGGTAAAGTCAAAGTTCTCGCCGCCCGTCGTTGACGCTATGGTCTTGGAACCTACCGTAAAGTTGGCAGAGGTGGAAGATCCGGCCGGAATCCAGGAATGCACGTTTATGGTTATCGGCGTGCCGATCGTTCCTGATGCCCACCTGATGGACTTGACCTTGCAGTTGAAAGGGATGATATCCCCTGATGCCCGCCCCTCGCCAAGTGTCCTGGTGGTGTTGTTATAGGTTGAGTCCGTAGTCATTACAAGCTGCAGCAGGTTGGAGCTTTCCCTGGTGGATACGAACCACTGGCTTGAAGCTGCAAGGCTCGTGGTTGCAAACCCTAGCCTAATGAACGCCGTCCTTTTTACCTTAAGGTCTCCCGATCCCAGGATACTCTCGCCGTTTACGGTCTTGATGTTGGTACCGGACACCAGCTGTGCCTGTTTGGTATCGGCGTAGGCCTTTGCCTCCGCAAGATCGCTGTGGCCGATGTACTGGAGCTCCCAGCTTCCGTCCGTTTTCGGATACCATTCGAAACAGATGATCTCCCCGGGCTTTGCCACAAGGTCCGTACCGCCCGGAAAGGACATCTGGAAGACCGTGCCGGTAAGGTGCTTGAGGGTCATGCTTATCGCCTGCATGTTCTTTATCTTGAAAGGTTTGCCAGGCCATAGGTTTTCCGGCTTGTGCACGTTTACGCCCTCAAAGGACGTATTGGCACCCGTAAACCTGATACCGCCAAGGTTCGGCAGGATGCTCAGGGTTGTCCTTCCCGAACCGGAAAAGACGATTTCGGCAAAATTCCTCTGGGAAACGTAGCCCTCACCCACGACCGGCTCCGACCCGTCGTCGATATCCGTTCCGTTTATGAAATAGGGCTTTACCTCTATCGCGTTTGCGGAATCCGTAATGTCGGGAGGATTGACCACGCCTGCAGATTCCGTACCTACGACAAGCTCAAAACCCGACGGGCGTACTATAAGCAGGTCTATCCTCTTGAATCCCGGAGAAGCGTCCGCAACCGTAAATATGTAAGGCAGCGCGTTCGTATAGTCGATTCCGGATATGCTCCACTCGGCTCCAGCCGGTACGGTGTACACGTTCCCTTCATTTGTTATGGTTCCTATAGAAATGATGCCGTTGAACTTGGAATACAGTTCCTGGAAGTTGGAATTTATCTTTGCCCCTCCCACCTGCAGGTTGTCTGCCGAAGGGTCGAAGGGCGCCGTTCCTATATTGATTGTCTCTCTCATGTCTTAGCTGCTGAATTTTACGTTTGCATGGCTCCATAGGATGCCGGTGTTGCTGTAGCGGACGAACTGCCCGGAATTGTCATCGAACCTCCTGGGCCTGAATATTATGATATGTATGGTGTTGTTTGTCATGGCTGTATTACCTGGCCTTCGCCGTCATAGTCTATTATGTACCTTTCCGGTGCGGTTTCCGGCTTGAAGAAGCCGACCCTGCAGTCAGTATTGTTCGTTATGGTAAATGCCCCTCCGTCCCCGGTAAGCGATATCCCGATTTCGGAAAGCGAGACAAGGTCCGCAGGATCGAAGGCGGTATTGTACCAGACCGGTATCTCCCTGAAGCTGTTGGTACCGAATCCGGGTATCTCGAACCTTGCCATAAGGACGGTCCCGTCCGGTATGGCAGGCATCGGCTTTACGATATCCGCGGCATCCCTTATATAGGAATCCGTCAGGTCGAAATCCTTGCCTGACAGGCGGACCACAAACACGTAAGCGCCGTCCTCGAAGGTATACGTGCACGCATCCGAAAGCTTGTAGAGCGCCGCAAGGGTGGCGGTGTCCATGTCGTTTACGGAAATTGAGCTTTCCTTCAGTTCCGCATAGGAGTTTTCAATCTCTATTTCCATAGGCACGGAATCCGATATCTTTTTGGCGATATCGTCCGCATCGTTCCTTTCCAGGAAGGTTATCTTCATTATGCTAGCCATAGGTTATGTCTGTTATCTGGTTTACGGAATATTCTTTTGCGTTCATCTGCGTCTTGCCTCCGGTAAGGTCCAGCTCCAGGCGGGTAGGAAGGAACTTCCTGTCCTGCCCGTCGAAGTAAAGCGAATAGACCTGGTCCGGGAACATCAGCCCCAGCAGGCCGGTCTCAAGGTTCAGTACCGGATCCTTTCGGGTACAGTGGTAGGCGTTGGCCACTGTCCGGGGATAGGTTTCCTCCCATCCGTCAAGACCGAACACCTTCCAGAATTCCCGCTTCGAGTAGTCCTCCTCGGTAAAGTCGGACAGGTGTATCTTCAGCTGGTCGCCGGCCCCTGCCACAGGAAGCCTTTTGTAGTCTTTCGGTATCCTTGGCCTTCCCTGCCAGTCGGTAAGGCTGTACAGGAACCTGCCGGCCTGCTCGTTCCTTACGTACAGGCTGTAGAAGTGCTCTTTTGTGCCGTCCGCCCTCTCAAGGTATACGGCCTTGGTATTGCCCTTGTCGAACAGGTAGGCGGAAATATCCTCGGGAATCTGCATTTTCCTGAAGCTGAGCATCAGGTTGTTCAGTGGCGGGAAAACCTGGTAGAAGGCCGCATCCTCCTGGAATACCATAGGGATATCCCTTGAGGTCTGCCCGATCCTGTCTCCCAGTCTAAAGCTGTTGGGTACGGCAAAATTCACAGAACAGGTAATCGGAAGGTCCAAACCCATTGTCTGGGTATAATTTATATTTCTTTTAGCAGAAATATTTTCAGACTCAACACCCCCTTCTACGACACTTATTTTAAGCACCTTTGGCATTACCTCGAAATATTGATAACCGAACTCCCCGCCAAATCCTTCATTAATAGGCGCAAGCATTCTAAAAGTTAGGTAACCATCTGTCGATACGGAAAATTCCCGTTTAATTTTAAAGGTTACCTTATAAACAATACTTCCCATTCTACCCTGATTAGTCACGTAGGAATCATAAATTCTTTCATCGTATTTGTTTTGTCCAAATGTTGGAGACGAGGGTCTGTTACTCCTTATTTCTTCACCGTTAAGCAGTATCTGAAACATTACCTGTGAATCAAAATCACCCCTTGAAAGTTGACCCATAAACTGGTCAGGAACAACACCTAAGCCATGTCCTATACGTAGTACCGACTCGAACTCGAACTCGTACACCCTTCCCGGACTTACATAGGGCTTTACGGGACACTCGTAATAGTTTGTAAGCGATTCCGCCTCTGAAACCACATATAGTGTATAGATATTCTTCTTTTTAAACGAAAATTCCTCTGTAGGTTTCATCAGGTCCAGATATGTAGCACCAATTTTCTTCCATTGGTTGAAATAGGTTGTTGTGGGTGTTGTCCTGTCAAAGGCATCGTTATTATATCCGGCAAAGAATGAGTTCCTGATTAGTACGTCGTCTGGAAATTGATTTTTCTGCTCATCATAAGAAAAATCTACATCCACTGTCTTGAACGGGGTTATGGAGGTAAGGTTCGGGCTTTCGGCCTGCATTTCGAAATCTACCTGCTGCCTTGAGGCGGTTCCCGTGCCGAGATACGCCCCGTCCGGACCGAAAACCTGTACAGGTCCCTCAAGTTCGCCCCTTCTGGTAAACCCCTCTATCTGCCATTCGCCTCTATAACTCCTTAATGAAAGACACTGCGATATCAGGATGGATTCCAATATCTTGTAGGCGTCCGAAGGTTTGCCATCCTTAAAGAACGGTTCCAGGTTGACGATTATATTCTTCCAGGCTATAAGAGGCGAAGCGTTCACAAGGGAAGGTCTTACTGTTATTCTCTGTTCCAGCCCCGTCATCTTCAGGAGCATCGAGATGATTTCCGGAAGAGTATAGCGCGCATAGTACATCCACGGATCGAGGTATTTTCCCTTAAGGGTCGATACCATGTCCACAGCCGTAAAGCTTACGAAGAACACGCCGTTCCTGTAAGGCTCCTTGTACTGGTCCGGAAGCAGGAAGCCCTGCCAAACCAATTGCTGCTCCCCATCCGGATCCGTATTGGTCAGCCTTACCCTGTAACGGTTCTCATCACCCGTAAACAGGTGCGAGAACTTCGCATCGGAAGCATCATTTACAAGCAGGTTGAAGTCAAGTGTGGAAGCCATAAGTGGCTCGTATATGTCGTCACCACCGTCATACCGAAGCATTGGCGCGTTGGCCTGGGTCATTTCTTCCACCAGCGGCCTGTCGTTTTCATAGGTGTCGATTATCTCTAAGGAAAGCGAACCCACCGTAAAGGGCTGCAGGATTTCCACAGGCGTATCCGAAACGGCAACCAGCTCAATATGCAGCCATGACCTGGTGATATAGTTTAGGTTCAGGGACGACGGCTCATAGAAGTTAAGGTATATGTCGCCGGATTCCATGCTCCACCACGTTACGGTATCGGAAAAGCTTTCCGACAGCCTTGCAAACAGCCTTGAGACAGTATCGGCAAGCGTCGGTCCGATCTGCACGCCGGCAAGACCTGAGGATGCTCCGGGAACGAATACGATGGAATTGTTCCGAAAGTATACCCCGTCACTGGTAAATACCGTGAAGGTCATTACCTGGTAGGGATTTGGCTGCGAAAGGAGCTGTATTTTTAACCTCTGTGCCATTACTTGATCCTATTATTACGTTTTGCAACCCTATCTAAGATTAATTCAAGATCACTTCCGTTGATCTTAAAAGCCCCATCTAGTACAATATTCACATTTGTACCGGCAGGCTCAATAAGATCCATAAGATTTTTTTGCTGTGGTTTATTTAGCACCAGCTCACCACTATTTAAACGGGCCAAAATCTTATCCCCATAATAAGAATTACCTCCTACCACTCCACCTGTTTCAAATTTTGGAATTGCCGCAAACGCAGATAATACACCTGCTATAGCAGTTGCTATAAATGCCGGTTGGGTAAAGATTGCTGCAGGACCAGTAGCTGCAGCAGACTTTGTTGCATTAGCTACAGATGTCGCAATCGATTGTGCAAGCATCATAGAAATAAGCTTAACAGTCGTTTCAAGCAATACTTTTAAAAAACCTTGCATACCAGTAGCTGCTAAACCTAAAGCTTCGGTTATCCTACCTCCCAAACCTTCAAAAGCAGTACTAAATGCCTCAGCAATCATTGTAGCTTTTTCTCTTAATTGCTGAGCTGCATTTTCAGTAGTTTCTTTCATCTTTAACATTTTAGCCTCCCAATCTTCCATTTCTTTTGCGGTAGTTGCAAAAGGATCTCCTTCCAATAGATCAATTTTTATTTTCAAAGCGCTTATTTTAGCAGCATACATTTCTGCCTGTAACGCGGTTACACCGAAACGGTTCTTTTCCTCTTCAAGACGCGATATCTGCTTTTGGAAATCATCAATTGAACCGGCAAGCTCTTCGGTCTTGAATCCTGAAACATTAACAGCTTCTAGCGTTTGTCTTTTTCCGCTTATCTTGTCGATAGCTTTCTGGTAGGCGTCGATTTTGGTCTGGGCATTTGCAAAGGCCGAATTGCTTTCCGCTACGGTATTCTGTATTTCTTTCTGTTCGGTTATAAGCTTCTCGTAGTATTCTATCGTTTTTTTGACTGCCGCAGCGGTTCCTTCCTGCCCAGTTATTTGATCCGCATCTGCACTCGCCATCTCGTCAAGCGCCGCAATCTGTTTCTGGATAGCGTCGGTTTCGGACTTTCTTATGGCTATAAGCTTGGCGTAGTGTTCCCTAAGGGATGCGGCACTTTCGCCTGTCAGGTTTATTTTCTTTATATACGCCTCCAATTCCTTCTCGTTCCGAATCAGGTTCTGCTCAAACCCTAGAAGGTCGGCTGATATCCAGTCAAAAATACTCTGCGAGGATCCTCCCGCTGTCAGGTTCTGCATTTCCTTCTCAACCTTTTGGTTATAGAGTTCCTGCTTTTTGGTAGCGATCGACTGCTGGAACGCCTTTTTCTCAAGCATGGCATTGTAAGCTTCTATAGCCTTGGTCGTCTTGTCGGTATTTATATTTTCCAGGCTTATATTGCCAAGCATCTCGGGAGATATCCTGTTTATCTTTTCGATGGCACTGATCCTTTCCGATTTGCTCCTGTTCTCGTCCTTCGCTATCTTTACAAGGGTATCCATTTCGGTGACTTCCTTAGCTATGGACTTTGCGGCGTTCTGGTTTATTTCATCCAAAAGTTTAGCCTTGCTGACAGTCGTATCGGCTGCACGGTTATAGGCCACGAATCCCGCAACCACAAGGGCAATTCCTGCAGCTATCGCAGTAAGGGGATTAGCCGCAATGAAAGTCGAGAAGCTTTTCATGGCTGTCTTTACGGTCTCGAATCCCGCTGCCATCTTCGGTACCATTGCCGTAACGGTACCTACAGCATAGAGCAGCGGACCGATTGCGGCAGTTATGCCCGCAACGGCCACAATCACGGTCTTTGAAGTATCGCTCAGCCCGCTGAACCTCTTTATCATCGAATTGACCTGGGTGATTACCTTTGTGAATGCCGGAAGGATTACCTGCCCGAACTGTGCCCCGAGCTGCTTGAGGCTCTCCTGGAAGATCCTCATTTGGTTGGCGGCCCCTCCTCCCGTTCTTGCAAAGTCTCCCTGCGCATTGGTGGTCTGCGCCATCACGTAGGCGTAGCGAAGCTCAACCTTCTGGGCCTGGGTCATGTCCTTGATTTTCGTACGGATCCCTTTCGAATAGGCGAACTGCTGCAGGTTGGCCTCGGTCATCACGATACCAAGCATCTTGAGGCTTTCGGTCTCCCCGGTAAACACGCCGTTAAGGGCAGTCGTAGCCTGGTCGATTCCGATGTTCTTAAATGATGCGAGGTCGCCGGCAAGCCCCACAAGGGAAGTGGAAAGGTCCGCCGCCTTGTCGGTCGGCAGCCCCATAGATGTCGCCATGTCCCCGAAAAGGGCGGCCATATCAAGGGCCGAACCTTCGGCAATTCCGAAAGCTTCTAAGGAGTTTTTTGAAAAGGCCTTTACCTGGTCCGATGCCCCCTTGAAGGCAACGTCCACCTTGTTGACACTTTCCTCATAATCGGAACCATACTTGATTGCCGCCGCACCCATTGCGGCCAGGGGAACGGATAATGCAAGCGACATCTTCTTGCCAACCTCCTGCATATCCTTCCCGGCTTTCTCGACCATCCTTTTTACATTCTGCAGTTCCGTAGAGAACTGCTGCTGGTTCGCCCTGAAGGCTACGTTTATCTGAGCCAGTGATGCCATATCATTACATTTAAAGTAATGCTAAAAGTAATGGCATGCAGGTAATTGGAAAGGTACAAATTGTACCTTTTTTAAATAAAAAAAGCCACATCATAATGTGGCTTTTCCCTTATCAATCTTTTCCCAGAATTCCTTCTGTTTCTGTACGGCTTCCTCCTCCTTCACAAGGTCGATCTCTGTCTCGTCCTTCTCCCAGGGGAACTGCAGCACGTCCTGGGGCGTGGCGTTCTTCTTTTTCATGTACGGTGAGGAGAAGCTGAACATCATCATCCTTGTGGTTTCCCACTGCAGGCGGTAGTCCTCCAGCCTCCTTCTCTGTATTCCCTGGGCGGCGTTGGCAAATTCCCTGGGCGTCATCCCGTAAAGGTCAAGAATACCGATACCGAGTTCGGCAGAAAGCCGCTCAAGATCGTCCCAGTCTAGTTCGGCAGATCCGGCTTCGCCCTCACCGCTTTTTTCTTTCCCAACCCCCCTTCATTACTGTCGGATTTAGGTAATGATTCCATAAAATGAGCTACAATTGTCGAAATAAGGCTCGGATCCTTTAGCAACTCATCCCCAAAATCATCACCATCGAAAGCATTAATTTCTTCCAGGCTACCATTTGCATAAACCGCAGACCTCGCAAGGTCAATAAACATCTCCATATCATTCAATGTTATATCACCTCCTGTACCGACAGAAGAAAACTTTACGATGATATCTGTCAGTCCCGGAACCCCCCAAGTCTCGGCCAGGTGCCGGAAGCACCCGTACCCGAACTTAAGGAAGTAGGTCCTGTTCCCGATTTTTATCTCCAGCCTCTTCATTACGAAACGATGCCTTTAGTCAGGTTGCCGTTACCCTTGAAGGAGAAGTCCCCTGAAACCGAGTTTCCGACCTCTGCCGTTATATTGCAGCTCTCCACGTACACCTTGCCGCTGAGTACAAAATCCCCAGCGGTATCCGTAGTGAACTCGATGTCAATCTCCGTACCCGCTAGCTGCAGGGAAAGGATATCCATAAAGTCGCTCTGGGTCGTGGACGATGCCGGCTTGTCCGCGACAAGGGCATTGGTCGTGATGGACCATTCGTAATTGGACGGTGTCGAAACCGTTCCGTCCGTATCTTTGGTGGCGATCCCCTCGAGGGTCGTTGTCACCGAAACCGCGCAGCTTGTTGCGTGGTATAGCGTCTTCCCCTCAAAGCGGAAACGCACATTTTTTCCTTTGTAGATCTGACCTGCTGCCATCTTTACTGTGTTTTAAGATTAATAGTTCCTATAAATGAGTAGTCCTCCTCCGCCACGTCGACGGAAGAATCGGTCCACCCGTATTTGTCTTCCAATAGCGGCCTGAGCATGTCGCAGAAGCCCGCGCACTCGTCGTAGGCGTTCGGCCCGAAATAGGCGCTCAGGGTGATCTCGTAGCTGTCGGAATCCTTCGAGCCCGGAAATGCCCTCACCCCGTATATAGCAAACGGGAACGGCGTGTCACTGTCGGAGACCAGGGGAAAAAGCCTGGTACCCATCACGGCCGTAAATTCCGGGAGCGATGTGAGGTATTCGAATAGTTCTATTCCTGTCTGCTTCATGTCACCTGCTTAATGCGTCAATCCTTCTCTGTATGTACCTGGCCACCTTCTTTTCGGATTCGGCCGTTACCTGCCCCCTTGTCTGTTCGAAGGCCCGTTTCATGTAGAAGCTTCCCTCTACCCTTTTCCGTGCGCCGGAAACGTTCCTGGCGGCACCTGCCTTCCTGGACCTCTTGAAGCCCTTACGGTAGACGTTGTGGCCCGCTTCCACCATGTGGCCGTACCAGCCGTCGTTGGTTCCCCTTACGCGGGGGCCTACATATACCGTGGGATTTTCGGCGGACTTTCCTTTCCTTCCGGTAATCGTGCCTATGGACTTCTTGAGGTTTCCGGGACTGATAATCCTTTTCCTTGCCGTATGCCTTCTGGACGATACGGGTGCGGCGGCCTTTGCGGCACGCACGGTAGCCCCTGCGGTGCTGCGTAGCAGGCCGAGTATCTCCCGGCGCTTGCCCCTGTCCTCCGACAGCTCCTGTATCTTCCTTACCAGTTCCGGGAAGCCTTCCACGTCCAGGCCGAACATTGCATTACTCATAAACCGTAACGTTTAGCCTCATGTGGCGTTTCCTTCCCAGTTCCTCAACATGGACGATCCTGTACCTGGTGTCCCGATCGATAAGGACATAGTCCTTGCCGTTCCTTCGCACGTCAGAATTCCAGCGCATGACGTAGGCGAGGTCCGCACCGTGCATCACCTTTCCTTCAAGTTCCTCGCCGCCACGTCCTTCCTCCAGCGCCGCCCAGCTCCGGCAGACAAGCTCGTCCTCCGTCTTCTGGGCACCGGTATCGCTCTGCGTCTTTACCGTCTTCTTGATATCCACAAGGCGGTCCATCTTTCCTATGTAGGGATTCGCTACTGCCATTTCCTGTACTGCCTCATAAGTGATGCGCTGGCCGAATTGTATCCTATCTCCCCGCGGTCCTCACGCCTCTCGTAGGAGTCGCCTACCATCAGGTGGATTGCCTGTTTAATGGGCTTGGGACAGTCGGAAGCTGAAAATCCCCTTTTTATCGTTACCTTAACGGCATCATCCCTTACGGAAAGTGCCGGAAGCGGATCCCTAAATTTGAGTTCCTGTGCTTCAAGACCGTGCTTTCTGAGAGAATAGGATTCCTCCGAAAGAGTTTCCATCGAATCGTCGCCATCAGGATAGTACTCCACCTTTTCCACCGTATCGTTGAGCGATGCCGCAAAGATTACGGACTCGAATCCAGGAATGACTATGACAAGTCTCTGGCTTCCCACAGCCTTTCCGATGTATCCTTCCGCATTGGCCTGTGCCGACCCGATATAGGTCTCTATAAGGTCGTCCTCTTCCGTAAAATCCGCATCTACCTTCAGGTGCTTCTTGGCCTGTGCCAGTGTCACCACAAGGTTGTCCGGATCCTGTATCGTCTCGATGCTTGTTATCATGTTCCTATCTTTTTTCCGAACCTGCCGCAGCCTTGTCTGCAGCGTTCTCAGGCGTTTCCGCCTTTACCTTCCCGGCCTTGTTTTCTGCCGGCTCGGCATAGCCGCTCTCGATGAGCTCGTCTGCCTGCTTGGCCTCAAATTCCGCCACGTCCCCGATATTGTACCCCAGGCCGTAAAGGCCTGTGGGTGACAGTATGAACCTTACCTTTTTCATGGTCCGTATGGTTTAGGCTGTGATCCAGTCCTTAACGACAGAGAATGCCTTCGGATGGCGCAGCATCATGTCCAGGAACGTATTTGCCGTGATTTCCACGTAGCCTTCCTTCTTTCTCGACTTGTCATCGATTGACAGGTCAAGGAATGCCCACTGCCCGATGATAAGCTGGCTGAAATCCCCGAAGATACCAGCCGAAAGTCCCGTTCCCGTCCCTTTTGTAAGGTTGGAAGGTACAAGGTTGCTGGTTTCCACGTTATAGCCGTTAACCGTTCCGTCAACGCCCATAATGTAGTTCAGGTCGCCTGCCTGGTGTTTGGTCACTTTCAGTTTCCCTCTTGTAACAGGGTTGATTAGGTAGCCCATTCTTGCAGAGTTGGCGTTGGCAACAAAGACCTTCGTTTCCATGTCAACGATCTGTGCCCATGTAGGCGCAAGCCCGTTGGTATCTCCTGCAATAGTATTAATCCCCGAAGTATTCAGGATACCCAGCGGCTGGTCGTTGGACCCGCTGCCGTTGATACCGGCAATGTCAATCGCGTTTGCGATTGCGGCACGGATTTCCTCGATTGTGAACATTTCCAGGTCGATTGCAGACTGGGCAAGGTTCTGCAATGAGATCAGCGTGCTTACGGCAAGCCTTTTCGGACTCATCGTTTTCGATCCGTAGGCATTTTTGGTATTGCCCACGGCGTCTACCTCGCCCTCCCATGTTGCGGTGATGCCTCCGTCATTGGTAGGAAACTTAAGGTTGCCCTGAAGGCCCGTAAGGAACCTGGCACCCAGTTTTTCGAGTACCGGGCTTGGACGGAGGAATTCGATAGGCGACTGAAGTTCCGTAGGCACCAGGTTGGCACCGTAGGCTCCCGAATCCTGGGTCACGGTCTGCCCGTCCGCCCTTCTCTCCGGCATCGGGATTGCAACACCCGAAATGCTCACTCCGGCCTCTGCTGCCCTTTTTGAGGTTTCCTGGTGGATCTCAAGCTCGACACCGTCAAGTTTTCCGTTAGGCATCTGGGAGCGGATTGCCTTGTGCAGCGAATAGCGCTTTTTCATTTCATCATGTTCCCTTTTCTCCCCGTTTCCAAGATCGGTTACCGATGGTGCGCCTCCGGCCATAGATCGGATGTTTTCCTCAAATGCCTCGGCATCCCTGATCTTTTCGTTCAGGGCATCGATCTGGCCCTGCAGGTTTCTGAATTCTACCGACTCTTCTGCCGTAAAATCCCTTGTCTCCTTTTCCGCAAGCTCGTGCATGCGTTTTTGGGCATTAATTAGTTCTGCCCTCTGCTTGATTAATTCGGCGGATTTTTTCATCTCTGTAAGTTTTCGTTAATAATTATCTGGGCTTCGCGTAGCGATACCGTCTTTTCATCTCCGGGATCATCCGTCCTGGTCTCAATATCTTTTGCCATTTCCGTAAGGAATGCCTCATGTGATCTTTTTGCCACCGTCGTGTCGGTATAGGCAGGATAGGTTACCGGAGAAACATCGTATAGCCTTTCCAGCTTCACGATCTGCCTCAGGTCCATTTCCCCCTCCACCTGTGTCCATTTGGTCTCCTTGGGCCTGAAGGCGAAGGACGACTGCGTAACGTCCCCCTGCTCGATTGCGTCCTGAAGGTCGCGGGCGAACTGCCTGTCCGGGGTGGTATACCTGTAAAGCAGCCCCTTACCGTCCAGTACAAGTTCCAGGGTTCCCTTTCCCTTGTTTGAACGGGCAAGTATAAAATTTGGATCATGGTTGAAAAGGCAGCGCACGTCATCGTCAAGCACCTCGTCGAATGCTCCCGGAAGGATCTCTTCCCTGTACCAGTCGGCAATAACTGTCGGTGAATTGAAAAGTGCCGCGTAGCCCTCCACCACATTCAGCTCCTGCTCATCCGCCCTCTTTTCTACCCGGAATTCGGATCCGGCAAAATAGCGGCGCTCGGCACCCTCGTAGGCCCTTATATAGTCTTTTTCCTTGCTCATTGTTCTAGCTGTTTTAGGTTTGCGTCAATCTGTTCCATCGTAAGCGTATTTGCAGGCGTAAGCGGGTCGTCAAGTCCCGGAAGCGAATTGAGCTCTTCCAGGGAGCGTACCTCGTTCCTTGTGGCCCATCCGAAATTGATAGCCTTTGCGTAGTAGTTTGCACGGCTGTTCGAATCGGCACGCAGAAGCACGTTCATGTTGCCCTTGATAAAGTATCCCTGCTGCTTTTCCGATTCCGTATATAGCTTCTTGGCAAACTCCTGCTCGAAGTTTGTCACGTGCGGAAGCATGGTATCTGTCGAGTAGTCGATGGTCTGCTGCTCTATGTTATTGTTGGTGGATGCCTGCATCGACTTGATCTTGTGCAGGGCTATGTTGAACCAGCGTGCGATATCCTCAACACCGAAGCGCGCCATTTCGATAATCTGCGCTTCCTGAGGGGTAATTGTGATCGGCTTGAATTTTAGGCCGTCATCCAGCACCACGACCCTGTCGGGTCCTGCCGCCTGCATGGCGTTCTTCCATCCCTCGATTATCTTGCCCTTGCCTTCTGTTACGGCCTTTTCGGTTTCCACAACCCCGGTACGTACCCCCTTGTTGGCAATGGACGTTGCGGAAAACTCCTGCACCTCGAGTGCCATTCCCATCTGGATGGCCGCATAGGATATCACCGAAATACCGACAATACCGTTAAGTGAGAAGCCCTTGAAGTGTAGCACCTCGTCAGCCAATAACCGTGTGCCATCCTTGATGATATACACGAGCTTTCCGTCGGCATTCCTGATATCGGCAACATCGTCCCAGGGAATGTACTTGAGTTTCTGGTTTCCGGACCTTTCGGTCTTTATCCTGAAAAGGGCATTCCCCCTGAGAAGCACCGAAACGGTAGCAAGCTTTTTGAACACGAAGGCGGTCATGTAGCCGTCGGAACCGTCAGGTTCTGAAGAAAGGAGCCTGTCAACCGGATGGGTGTAAAGCCTTTCCCTTCCCTCAACGGTCTTTTTATATGCACCGTAGGGAATGATCGCGTTTGAGTTGGATATCTGGTCAACGGCATTATAGACAGCCGAAAGCCTCAAGGCATTCTTGTAGTTGACATTCTTTCCCTTGATTCCGGTTCCGAAAAACCCGAAGAAGTCGTTCATGACGGATTTTCCCGAATTGGAAGAAGCCCTCTTTTCGGAAAACATGTCACTGAATGCCCTGTCTAAAATATTCATACCGCGTAGATTATGCGGTAAAAGTAGAGGCGTATATTTACAAAAAAAGGTACAATTTGTACCTTTTTTAAAATCTTTATGTAATTTTCATATATTTATACCTGAAACAAAAAAATATAGGTATGTATCAGGACGATAAGGATAACAATAACCAGTCCCAGGGCTCGGGAGGTTCGCAGCAGAATAATCCTGACAGGGATACCGGACGCTACGAGGAAAGGTCAGAAAATCAATCCGGAAGTGTTAGGAAATAAAAGCCTATCGCGTAAAGGATTATAATTAACAGGCTGGAAAGCATGATTTTCACTGCAAGCTTCAAAAGACGGGACTTTCTCCTGTTGTTTTCCCTATTTATGTTTATCCCCCTGTTCATGCTGGATATCTTGTTCATCAGGTGCCTTTGCATGTCCGTATCGGCGGATATGAAAATATCCTTCTGGGCCATGATATCCGGAACAAAACCTTTGGAATAGGATAAGGAAGGATATATGATCCGGTAAAGCAACAACAGGGATATTCCCATTGCCAGGACCAGTATTGCCGATACCTGGAAAAAGAGCGGTTCTGTCCTGATTTTAGTAACGTCAGATGTCCAGTAGCCTATAAGTGTTACCGAAACCGCCACCAGAAGGTTAAACAGGTGGCCTGCCTTTTCATTAATTATCCTTTCCGTTTCTACCTGCGTATCAATTGCCAGGATCGCATCGTCGTGTATTTCCCTTAATGAATCGGTACCGAGCCGGTTCAGCACTTCCCAGTTTTCTTCTGTCAGTTTCTCCATAATTTCTGTTTTTCAAATTTAAATTTTTTATTGTTTTCTAAATAGCGCTTTAAGCAAATAAATTCCGATGGCAATCTCTACGACTAGCAGAAACCACACCAGTATTATCCTTGCCAAATTATCGCTTACTACCTTCAGGTCTAGCAGAAAAGTAGTCATAAACGCAACAGCAAAAGTCAATATAATTATAATCAGTCCTTTCATAGGTTCTTTTTTTGTTTATGGTAATTGAGTGCCCTGCGGAAACTGTTCCAGTCATTGTACTTGTAATCCCCAAACAACCCGAAATACTGGTCATTAACCGAATTGAATGCCTCCACATTTGTCCTGGATTCCTTAAGCATGTTCCAGTAGGCCTGTATGAATCCCGAAACGCTAGCGAGCTGCCTCATCAGCTCCATTTCCTGTTGCTGTTCCTGCACTTTCCTGGACAGCATGATTTCCTGTTGTGTCATTATTGTTGGCGGTATTGGTTAGCATTCAAAATTTACGTCCGGATTGTCATATACGCTCCTGTTTCCGGTTTCAGGAGGGGTAAGCGAGCCGGCAAGGGCATTTATCGAGGCGACAATCCCGTCTATCCTCCTGCCCAGCCTCTGGCTGTTGCCCTTGTGCACCTTAATGTTATCGTTGGCATCCGAGTAGGTGATGCACCCGGCAAGCATCCAGGAAAGTACCGGATTCCCGTCATGTTTTATCTTTCCCTCGTAAACAAGCTTTTCGAACTGTTTCGTAGGGAAGGATATGCTGCCTATCGCCTGGCTGAAATAGGAAATATCGATTCCCTGGTCCAGCAGCTTTACGGCAAGCTGCGATGCGTTCCACTGGTCGGCCTCAATCCTGTTTACCCTGTGGCCGTGGTAGGTCTCCCGGATCTTGTCCTCGATATGGTCATAATCAATCACGTTTCCGGGTGTGGCTACCATATGGCCCTGGTCTGCCCAGAACCTGTAGGGAACCCTGTCCTCCTTGCTCCTGAAATCTATCGTGTCCTTCGGGCAGAAGAAATACGGCTTCAGGTACCTGTCCCCCTGATCGTCTGGTTCGGAAAGCAGCACGTAAGCCGAAATATCCGTAGTTGATGAAAGGTCGAGCCCACCGAAACATCCGAATTTCTCAAACACGCCCATCGGAATTTCCTTAACCTTATTGCGCATCCATACCTCGTTGGGTATCCAGACCTTCGGGGCATCCACCCACATGTTCAGGTTCTTGGTCTTGAAGTTCGGTATCTTGGAAGGCTGGTTTACGGCCTTGGTATATTCCTTGATAATTCCTTCTATATCCAAGCCCTGCCCGAGTAAAGGATTTGCCTTTCCCCAAACGTCCTGGTTTTCCCAGCCGTTTTCAGTTTCCAGGTCCTCGGCATCAAGGTCGTGTATCATGATCCAGAGGTGGTTGTCGATATTCCTCCCTTCAAGTACCTCTATTACCGAATCCTCGTAGCGCTTGCATGCGCTCTGCACGTTAACCCCGGCAGTCGTTATATGGTAGAGTATCGGCTGTAGCCTCTGTACCGAGGAACTCTCGAGGTTTTCCTTTACGGTATCGTCCTTATGGGCATGGTACTCGTCGATTATGGAAAGGTGCGCGTTGATCCCGTCCTGTGTCTTGGAATCGCCTCCCAGGGGCATCATTTTCGAATTCGTACGCCTGAATCCGATCTTTTTCTGCTGGACGTAGAAGCCCATCTTCTGCAGAGCCGGGTTGGCAAGCGGCGACTCGATAAACATCTTGGCCTGCTCCCAGCAGAGCCTTGCCTGCTCTTCTTTTGTCGCACCGACATATGCCTCCGCTTCCATCTCAAGGTCGAAACTCATGCAGTATAGTGAAAGCCCGGCCATTTCGGCCGTCTTTCCGTTCTTTTTGGCCCTCTTGTCATAGACGGTATTGATTCTCCTTACGCCCCTCCTGTCCTCAATCCATCCGAAAACGTTATACAGGGTGAACTGCTGGAAAGGCGCCAATTCGAAAGGCTTTCCGGCCATCTTCCCCTTGGTATGGTTCAGAAACCTCGGGAAGAAATCAATGATATGCATTCCCTTGGCATGGTCCAGGCTGAAACCTTCCGATTCGGCATCCTCAATCCAGGAATAGAACCTGTCCACTGCCTGGCGTATCCTTTTCCCGACGGTAATACGGCCGTTTCGCACGTCATCTGCGTAACGGAAAGGGACTGATTCGAGCATTTCGGGTGTAGGTATCATTTAATTAAATATTTATAGGCTTTTTATTCGCAAATTGAATAGACCGATTTACAGGCATTCAGTTCAATATCTTCCTCAAACATATCAAGAGACGCATTCTTATCCATCAGGTATTCGATTACATCATCAATAGTTGCAATTTTCTTTTGTGACTTCGGGTCGAATCCTCTCCTGTACTTCTTAGGGACATAATCGGGTTTGAAAAAAGTCCGTCCGGTATAGTATTCACAATCCCTAATTTTCTGAACGGCGTCAGGATGGTTTTTTATGATAAGCCATATTTCGTTTTTTGTCGCCATAACGCAAGGGAAACAACCAACCCTTGAAAACCCAAGAAAATACAAAGGGTTAATCTTAAAACCCCTGTTTAGTGAATAGTAAATCACTTCGTCGGCAGTCGCTCGGAAAAACGGTCGTATAACATCATGCAAATACTTTTCATTAAAAGCAAACACGTCTTTTTTTCTGTAGGTGTGGAACTTAGGGTCTTCTTTACCTTTAGCGAGCCTTGATTTTGCTTTTTCCAGTTTTTCTTTTTGGGAATGTGACAATATTCCTTTTTCGTTCAATACTTTTTCCAGCTTTTCCTGTATCATGGAATTTGTCTGGTACGGCTCAAAATAGTATTTGAAATAGGTACATTGTTCTTCCATATGTGAGCGGCTTTCCGATTCGTCGGCCCGTATACCCTGGATTATTAGACAGTGCTCGTTTAATGACAGGATATAATCAATCATTGGCTCCACTTTCAGTATGACGGTACATTTTCTCCTTCTGCTTGATGATGCGCCCCTCTTTATTGTAAGGTCAACAAACCCGTCATATTTTTTTGAAACAAGATTTACAAGTTCAACCCCAAGACTATCGCATAAATATTTGATATGGTTGTAGGTAATCTCATGCTCCCACTTGGTATCGCAGAATACTGCCGTTACTTTCTTTGCGCCGTATTTCTCACATGCCCAAATCAATGTTGCCTGGCTGTCCTTTCCTCCTGATAAAGGGACTAGTACTTTCATTACTTTCTGATTAATTGGATATTCTATCTAATAGTGTTTTAAATGCTATCGCGGCAGTCTGCGAAACTACTCCGTTGCCATACTGGCGAAGAAGCTCTGTCTTAAAGTTGTACCCATTAACTGTGCAACCCACGCCGGGTTCAACTGTTCTCGGTTCTTCCCATTCGAACTGTTTTTTCCCTCTTCCAGCAGGCCATTTATAGCCATTTTTACAAGACTGTCCTGATTCTGGTTTTTGCTCGCTTTCAATATATCCGATGCGTTTGGAGTCGGAAAATTTTTTACCTGTTCTTCCAGTCTTGATTTTTCCATTTTTGGATTTGTAATCGAGCCTTTTGCCGTTGAAGATCTTGGAGTCCCCCATACAAGCGAGGATAAACAGTCTTTTTCTTTTGTGTGGAGCGCCTGCTTCTTCCGCACTGAATATTCCCGCCTCAACATTGTAGCCCATTTTCTGTAGGCTGTCCAGAACATAGGGGAAAGTTCCTGATAGGTGTCCCTCGACATTCTCAAAGAAGCACCAAACAGGTCTAACTGCACCGATGATGCGTTCAATATGCGGGAAAAGGAATCGTTCGTCATTCCAAAGCTGCCTTTTCCCTGCATAGGATTCTCCCTGGCAGGGATATCCTCCAATGATGCCGTGTACCTTTCCGCGAAATGGGTTTCCGTCGAAGGTCTTAACATCCGTCCAAACAGGTGCCGGATCCACCAGATCCGCTTCCATCGCAGATACCAGGTTGAAGCACTGGAAGGCTTCGATCTCCACATAAGCGACCGGTCTAATTGGGATAATTTTAGAAACTCCCCTTTCGAGACCCCCGTATCCGTAGCAAATTGATATGATACGTTGTTCATCTGTATATTTTTCGGTACTATCCACATTAGCTGAATTCGAAATGTTCGTCCTTTTCAATTATCGTCGTCGTAAAAGGGAATTTGTCCGCCGGTATCATCCGTAATGTCTGGGCAAGAACCCTGGATCCGGTAAATACAACATGCATTTCGTTACCGAGCTGTATCTGCAGGTGGAGGCATTCGCCCTTTCCCGAGAACTTCGACTCCTGTATCCTGTATTTCAGTACCCTGATCTCCCTGTTCAGTATCTTCGATATCTTTATTTTTGCCCCGGCAAAGCTTTCTATTACCGGTTTTATTCCCAAGTCTTTGAAATTGATCTCCATCCAATAGTTTTTTAAGAAGGTTTTTACCGTTGCAGTGGCTTATCCAGCCGTAATATGACGCTATGGACTGCGGGTTTGGGTTCCTTGCTAGCATCCTTGCGAAATTCTTCTTTATCGACTTCCTGAGCCTGGTATGCGTATGGTACGACACATATCCCAGAAAATCTATACCCCTTGATGCCACGGGAAATACCTGGTAGTTTCCCTTGACCTCAAGTTTAAGTTCTTCCGACAGGTAGGACCTAATTTCGGACAGCAGCCTGTGCAGTTCCTCCTTGGAATCGCATAGCACCACGATATCGTCCGCATACCTGAAATAGTGCCTTACCTTTTTCTCCTCCTTGATCCAGTGGTCGAAGAAGGTCAGGTAATAATTGGCTAGGTACTGGCTCAGGTAGTTGCCAATCGGCAGTCCAGGTGCGCTGTCGATTATCCCGTCCAGCAGTTCCAGCAGCCTCCTGTCCTTTAGCTTCCTTCTTAGCAGCTGTTTGAGGCATCCATGGTCTACAGAAGGGTAGAATTTTCGGATATCCAGCTTCAGGCAGTACCTGGTTCCGGCCGTATCCCGGAGGGACTTCTTAAGCATGGACAGTGCCGAATGTATTCCCCTGCCCTTTATGCAGCTGTAGGTATCCCTTGTAAAGACTCCTGTGAATATCGGCTCAAGGACGTTCATTATGGCATGGTGCACTATGCGGTCCGGATAGTACGGAAGCCTGTAGACTTCCCTTTCCTTTGGCTCATACACCTTGAAAACGTCATATTCCGAAGTCCTGAAGGTACCCGCAAGCAGCATTTTTCGAAGCTCTTGGATATTCGATTCCCTGTTCTGGTCATGGATCCTTATCCCGTACCCGTTCTTTTTGCCTTTCCTGGCCTTTTGGTCCGCAAGCTCGAGGTTTTCGATGCTTGATACCCTTTCAAATAGGTTTCCTGTTCTTTTCATAGCCTTTGCATTTTGCGGCCGTTTTCTTTACGTTTGACGAATACTGGCAGCCGTTTTGCTCCTGTTATTTTTTGCCATGCTGGCAGGGCCTGCGGTGCGGAATTGTATTTCTGCATAGATGGGCGCTGACGTTCGAGTTCGTGTTCCAGTTATCGTAGTCGTTGTACGCAAACCTGGCACCTGAAGGGAACCGCGACAGCAGCACCGCACGGCCTGTTGTATTATCCTTCGATTTTTCTTTCGTAAACCTTCATTTTTTTGTAGTCCTCATGGAAAAGTTCCGCGATATGGTCGCACGCATCCTCAGATTCTGAAACAAGGCGGGCGCCGACGCACGAGCGCGCGTTCCAGAGATCGAAGCCGTGGAACGCAAACCCGGCACCCGAAGGGTCAGACATGTCATGTAATGCATTATATTTATACTGTCCATAATTTGTATAGTCCGGATTAAATTCCGGATTGACTGCATCATGGGCCACGCAAAGGTTTATGAATGCCCTTGCGGCTTCGATGTGCTGTTCCGGCACGCCTTCGATCCTGACTTTGGACGGGTCGAAGTTTTGGGAAGCGAACGCTTCCTCGGTTGTTGCAAACTTTCTCATGCTTCCTCGTTTAAAAATCCCAATTCCCTTTTGTAAACCATGAACGACTTGAAAAGATCAATGTTTTCATTGAAAAATTTCTTTACGGTTTCTCTCTGCTTGAAAGAAAGGCGGGCGCTGACGTACGAGAGCGCGTACCAGCAATCGTAGACGTTGAACGCAAACCCGGCACCCGAAGGGTCTCCCATTTCGGCAAATGCGCTGAATTTTGGCTGGCTGTAGTCGGTATAGTCCAGGATTCCGTCCCCGTCGGCATGGTCAGCGCCGACAAATAGTTTTGCGACTGCAATGACTGCAGCCTGGTGCCTTTCTGGTATACCGCTTACGGAAACCTTTCCGGCATCAAGTCCTTCCCTTTTGAAGGCTTCTTCGATTGATACGATTTTTGACATAGTTTAAAATTTAGAGTGTTCGTGATTCTTTGTATTCCGGAAGGAATTTCTCTACCGCATCCTTGAGGTTTTCAAGCGATTCCGGACCGATGAAAACAAGGCGGGCGCCGACGACCGAGGCCGAGTACCAGCGAACGTAGTCGTAGTACGCAAACCCGGCACCCGAAGGGTCCGGCATATTGAAAATCGGGTACCGCTTAGGAGTTCCGTCTCTCCAGTCTGCAATCTTTCCTTCGTTATAGGCCGCTACGATAAGCTCCTCTTTTCTATTACCTATCTCGTGCGGACGAAGGCCTTCGCACCATTTGGCGAATGATTCCTGAGTATGCCCATGGTATTCAAGAACGTCATCGAATGACTGGAGACGCTCCCTGATGTTTTTCGCAAAGACATTCTTTCCGAATAGGTTCTCAAGCACCGGCCTGAACTTTGGCGGTGCCGATTCGTAGGCCTTCACAGCATTGGAAGCCTCGATCTGTAGGATTGTGTTTTTCATTTTATGCTTATTTATGGATTATTTTGCCTTTAGGAACTCCTCGAAAAGGTCGAACTGTCCGGATTCTACTGCTCCCGAAAGCTCCTTTTCCGATTTCGGGTCGAGCCCGAACTGCTTGAAACATTTCAGGAGCATCTCTGCAGCATTGTTCCTGAGTACCAGTTCCGTGGATATGTTGGTCGCACCGGTCTTGTAGGTCTGGATATACCCTTCCCCGTAGGCCATGCTGTTTTTTTTATTGATGGCCCTGGTTGCGAATTCATACTGCGCCATGGCCTCGGCATAGATCTCAAGCGCGTTAAGGAAAATATCCTTGAGCCTTTCCTTTGAAGCTAGCATCTTGCCCATTGCCTTGAAATGCTTTTTGGCAGGGCTCGACAGGTATGCCGGCGGATTCGGAACCTGTAGGAGCGTATCCTTGCCCTTTCCGATGTGTACGATGTTTTTGGTTTCAATTCCCATAGTCATTTTTTTTAATTCCTTCTTTTCCTTTGCCATACCCCCCTCCCTTTTTTAATCCTGAGTAAAATTCCGACTAGGCAGCGATGTACGCCGTTGCGCCCTTCGGGAGATTTTACCCCATACCCCCTCTGCCGGACCTCTCGCGTGCAGATTTCGAATCGTGGCACCTTTTGCACAGCGGTTGCAGGTTCTTATCGTCAAGCTCTGCCCCTCCCCTTGATATCGGTATGATGTGGTCGGCAACCGTTGCCTGCCTTACCTCACCGTTCCTCTCGCACTCCGCGCACAGCGGGTTCGCATCAAGGAATCTCTTCCTCAGGTTCCTCCACGTTCGGGAGTTGTAGAACCTGCTGTTGTCTACCGCCCTCTGCTCGAACGGCTTGCGCTCGGGTATCCAGCTTCTCCTGATACGTTTCGGTCCCTGTGCCATCAGAAGGGAGGATTGTTGTCTGACTGGTCCTGTATGCTCCAGTTATCGAAAGCCTGCGAGGGTTCAATCTTTGGTAACGGCACCTGGCTGACTACGTCGTTTGCGGCAGCGTAACCATTGGCAGGCTCTTCCTCATGCCTGTCCATGAACTTGGTCTTGTTCTCGTCGAACGAGAGTCCAAGTGTACCTACACCGCCGTGCCTGTACTTAGCAATGATGAACTCGGTATTGCAGTCGTGGTCAATCACCTCATGGTCGGGCTCAAGCCCGTAGTATCCGGGACGGAAAAGGAAGCACACGGCATCCGCATCCTGTTCGATATCTCCCGACTCCTTCAGGTGGTGCAGTGCCGGCCTTTTGGTAGCGGTCTTCTCCACCTCCCTTGACAGCTGGGCAAGCCCGATGACAGTAATCTCCAGTTCCTTGGCTATCGACTTCAGCCCCCTGGATATCTTCCCTACCCTCACCCTGTCATCCTCATTGCCTTCCGCACCGGCAAGCTGTATGTAATCTACTACCAGGAGTTTAATTCCCTGCTTTCTTTTCAGAAGGCGGGCCTTTCGCTTTATCTCCCCGATGGTAAGCGAGGGCCTGTCATCGATGTAGATCGGAAGGTTGCGCATCTCGTTTACCTTCCTGAGCAGCCCGGAGAAATACTCCTGCTTCTCAAAACCGGATTTGGTAAGCTGGTTCATGTGGAAGGCGCTCTCAACGGCAACGCTGCGAGTGACGAGCTGTTCGGTACTCATCTCAAGGGATACGAAACCTACAGGAGAGCCCGACTTGGCGGCCTCTACCGTTGTCCTGATAACGAACGCTGTCTTACCCATACCCGGACGTGCGCCAATCACGATGAAATCCGTAGGCTGCCAGCCCCCGAAATGCTTGTTCAGCTTTGCAAATCCGGTCTCCACACCGGTAAGAGTGGTGGTCGCGTCGGTAAGCATCTTCACCCTGTCCACTACCCTGTCCAGGGCATCGGAAAAGCTCATCTCCGTACGTCCCCTGGCAATGATCTCATTGATTGCGGTAGATTCCGTATCCATCATGTCAAGCAGGCTGAACACGTCGGTATCCGCATCGTATGCAAACTGTATCGCCTCGCTGCAGATGGAGATTACCTTGCGTTTCATGTAGGCCTGCAGCACTATCCTCGCATGGAATTCGATATGCGCCGAGGATGCAACAGACTGCGTCAGCTGGATCAGGTAATGGTCCCCTCCTGCTACGGAATGGTTTCCGTCGATTTTAAGCTGGTTTGAAACTGTCAGGATATCTATGGGGCTCGAAGCGTCAGAAAGTCTTTTAATCGCCTTAAAAATTGCCTTGTGGGCATCCTTGTAGAACACTTCCTCGGACGTGAATACCTGGAACAGCTCGTCGGCTGCCTTCCTTTCGATCAGGAGCGCGCCAAGTACGGCCATCTCAAGTTCTACTGCCTGAGGCGGCAGCTTGCCCTTTTCGAGCTGTATGGCACGGATTTCTGCTTTATGTACCTGTCCGGCGGTATGTTTCGGGTTGTGGTGCATCAGTCTAGTTTTCTCCTCGATGGGTGGTTTGTATTCATTTCCTGCACATTCTGCGCTTTGCTGGCTTCGCCCTTGGAATTGTTTTCGAGATAGTTTAGGGCGAACCTGGTTAGCCTTGCCCCGATCTTTCTCGAGGTGAACTCGATTTCCTCCTCGATGATCTTGCAGTCGAAAATCTCGCAAAATTTTACCCATTCCGGATCGGTGAATTTCTTGCGGAATCTCATCAGGAAATTCTCCCATTCCGAAGGTGAATTTTTTTCAAAAAAGGCGAGAGCATTTTCCTCTCTATTAATTGTATTATTAATTGTATTATTCATCCTATATATTGATTTGCGCTTTTCCGCAAGAGCTATTGCGTTTTTCGTCAATACCTTTTGCGCTTTTCCGCAAGACCTCTTGACATTTTCCGCAAGAGTAATTTTCCTTTTATTACCTTCCGATTTTATGATTTCCATATCGATATAACCTCCGTTTTGGAGCTGTGAAATCCATCTTGAAATCGTAAATATGCTTACCCCGTATAATTCTGCGAAATAGGCATTTTCTGCCCAGCAGTAGCCGTCTTTATTGCATAGGGCCGTTATCTCACCATACAGAAGCTTTGCTGCCGGAATTAGTGCAGAATCGTACCGGACGTTTGCCGGGATTATGGCATAGTAGCTTGGCTCCATTATTTCGCAGTAAGGAATTTAAACTTCAATGTCTCAACATTCACGATACTGTTGCTCAGGTCCTGCATGGCCTTTGCCTGCTTAATGACTTCTTCTGTAGGATTAACAGACAGCTTGTCAAACATATCCTCAAGCTTCTGCGAAATCCTTGAGGCGCGCTCGTTAGACGAAACTATTTCTGCCCTGATGGACGGAAGCACCGGTTCGGCCTGATAGGCCTTTTCAGCAGGCAGCGTTTCCTTTTTGGCTTCAAGGAAGACAATCTCCAGAAGGAAATCATCAAGCTCGTGCTCATAAAAGGCAAATGTCCTCTTGTCGGTATAAATCAGGGCCTTCTGGTCCTTTTCCTTACAGTCCGTTACTGCAAACTCCTTTTCTTTAAACTTGAACCTGGCGCCGTAAAACTGGCTTATCTTCTCACTTATCATTTAACTGTCTTTTTAGGATTAAACTTTTTCTTTTTAGCTCTATCACTTCGGGGATTTCCCTTAGCGCCTTTTCTATTATTTCCGGTTCCTTGGTAGCTAAGAGTCTCTTTGCAATACAGCTGTCCTTTAGGGAATTATTCAGGAGGTTTTCCCTTCTGGTAACAAGTCTTAGGTTGCCTATATCTAAATTCATAAAATTGCCGTCCACAAATTCCACGATCATGCCCTCGGGAATTGGACCGTGGTGGCTTTCATAAACAATACGGTGCTTGAACTCGAAATTATCCGTACTGTCATCGGCATCCCTAACCTTCACCTCGATATAGCCGTCCTTTGAAATGCGCTCATAGCCTATAGGCTTGTAATTTTTGGGCACGTTGCCCTTGGCAAACCTTGTCCTTTTGGTCTTTTCCATTGACTCCGGGGACATGTACTCGGACTGTTTCCTGCCCCTGTTCCAGCCCGTCTTCCCGTCACCCGTCCTGAACCGGCTTTTTTCACCGGCTTTTGCAAGAGCCATGTTTGTTTTTTCCTGGAGCTTTTCCATATATTCGGCAGACCTGCTAACTCCCAAAACCAAAGCCCTTCCATAGACGGCCGAGCTACTCCTTTCAAGCACGAACATTATATGCTCGATTTCCTGATCGGGATATAGAAGCCTTATGATACTGTCGTCCCACTCACTCCATGGTACCTTACCATGGAAACCGGTCTCTTTTCTAAGAGCCAAGGCGGTTGCCTTTGATTTAACAGAACCAACGGGCCTGCCTAGTTTTTTCGCAATCTTTGAAGTTTCTGTTTTAGGATACTCCTTCCTGAGAAGCTCCAGTTCCTGATCGGTCCAATTCCTCTTACCCATTGCTTCTGGTCTTGATTTTACATGAATGGAACGCCTCAAGGAACATGCTTTTCGCAACCTGCGGCGACCACGAATGCATTGGAAGCAGACCCATGACAAGGCCGTTCCATTCAATCTGGAACATATACCTGTCGACTTCCTTGACTTCTTCAGGCAAAGGCCAGGACAGGCCGAATTTGTTTACAATCGCCTTCATTAGGTTTTCCTCAATCTTCCTGTAGTCAGGCATCATCTTTTTGAAAGGTGACGGCATATCCCCTATATAGGCCTCGGAAGCGTCATGCAGTAGGGCTGCGAGCTTATTTTCAGGGGAAGCATTCATGAATGCAAAATAGGAATGCTGAGCCACGCTGTAGAACCTTTCGAGCTGCCCTGCAAATCTTGGCGCATAGGCGAGCCCGTGTGCTATATCCTCGATATCGATAGAATCGGGATCCAGTATAGCAAGGTCGAACACCTTTCCGGTGTATGTCCTTATTGAATTGTTAGTGTAGTTGAGCTTTTCCATAATGCTGTATTTTAGGCCTTAGCATTGAAAATAAGATTTTGGAAATGAGCAGACATCCTGGAACAGTCCAGCTTCGAAAAGAACGAGTTCGGTTTTGAGCTCCATTCCGCCTGGACGGTAATGTGTTTTTTTTCAGGCATCTTGCAGTCCCTCTCCTGGATAACCTTTTTTACCTTCCAGGTACTGATGCTGTTTTCGGAATACTGTCCGACCATTATGTCTCCCGGTTTCAGGTCTACCCCTGAATACATCTCGACGATATCGTTCACCTTCCTTTTCATCGGGTTGGTTTCCCATATCAGGAAATCGACGTCCTTTGTGTTTTGAAATACGTTCATAGTCATATCGTTTATTGTTTGAAATACTTAAGATACTTTATCAGTTCGGTGGGAACCCTGTAGACCGTTACCAGGAAAATTCCCTGGAACAGGTATACGTGCTCGCCGTAGATCCTGATATTGTCGACGGCCCTGTTCCTCAGGTGCAGCCTGTCTATAAACCTTTTAAGAGCGCCCTTCGTCTGCTTGTGGCGGATGCCGTCGGCAAACGCCTTCCTTGCAAGCCTTCCGAATGACCTGCCGTTTAGGCCGAGGCGTTCCCTAGCCCTTTTGTAAGCATGGTCAGAGATGCATACTATCGGCCCTCCGTGCGATTCCAGGGACATTACTCGCAGTTCCTTCCCGCCCCGTCGTGGAGCATCCCGCAGGTACAGCATTCCCAGGGAAAATCCGGGTGCCTGTCCGTATAGGTGGAATTCCCGTGCCCGCATACCTTCCTGAGCTGCTGCTTCGCTTCTTCCTGCTCGGCCTGTGCCCATCGGACGATCACGAACACGAATCCGCAGACGAACCCGAATGCGAAGGCCAGCACTATTACGGCATACCTCCAAAAATCAATATTTTCCATATCCTAAAAATTTTAAATTATCTTTCCGCAGATCCCGCACTGCTCGATCATGTCGAACATCGGCATCGGGTGGCATAGCCCATCGGAACAATTCCAGACATGTTCGTTTTCCTTTCCGTACAGCTGCACGGGTTCGGAAACCACGATAGCCTTGCCGTCATACTCCGCGTGCAGGCCGTGCCTTTCGGCTATGCGCCCTATTTCCTTTCTTGCATCCTCATTCATAAAACCCAAGCCTTCTTATCGCTGACGTCATTATCATGCGGCATTTCTTCCCTTTGGTTTCCTGGTAGTACTCGTCCTCCTTCAGGTGCTGTTTTACCCAGGTACCGAGACCGGTTGCTGTCTTTACCGGCAGCAGCCCGGTTTTCAGCACGTCCGAAAAGGAGAGCGCCCGTCGCTTCATCATGCGCCTGCGGAAGTCGATGAGCTTGAACTCCGCAGTCATGCCGATCTCATCGGCACGCACGATTACCAGCCCTTCGGCCCTGAGGCGCTCCATAAATTCGTATATGTCGATTAACTGTGACTGCATTGTATTGTAATTTTGTTATTATTTTTTAACTGGATAAAATAACTTACCCAATCCATTTTCCTCAGCTTTCTTCAATGCGTTTACCGCTTTTTCGCTAATTGCAAACAGCGTAGTTCCGTTAGCAGGGTTATCACCTTTCGTCCCATCAGGCCTTATGAATTTTATTCTGTGATTGGTAAAAAGCAGCGCATCACAATTATTGGCAAAATATTGCCACCATTCAGACGAGGTACTGTCGGGCATTAATCCGATTCCTTTACCGTGTTTTACAAATTTTACAATCCATCCCATCTTATCCTTAGTAGAGCACCACGGCGGATTCATCCAAACAAATCCGAACCAGTCCTTCTCCAAACTGTTGCTCGTTATTATATCACCACATGGTACATCGGTTTTTTGTACCGGGCTTGCCACGTCCAAATCAAATTCTATCTCCAAGGCATCAAAAACGTATTTCGGAGTATACCATTCGTCAGACTTGCCTTTTGCCTCATGTATTGCCATGGCTCAATAATTTTAATCCTCTTTTTTACTTGAGGTTCCTATCTCGATAATAACTAATAGCACAAGAATGGCTAGGAAGCCTAGGGATTTCCAGTACTCTCCCCTTGCGCCGTACCAGGCGAATGCGGCAAGGAGCATGATGTCGAATGCGTGCCTGAAGAATGATTTTTTCATGTTACTGCTGTTTTAGTTTTTCCAGCTGGTCGGCCAGCCCCTGGGTGAGCTTCCCGAGCACGGCCTCCAGCCTTTCGTTAATATTGTTGTCCCTGAGCCTTCCGAGCCAGAACTGCTGCAGGTGGTCTATGTTTTCCAGGGACGCGAAGAACGGGTCGGTCTCGATGACCTTGGATACGAACCTCTTGCGCATCGTAAGACCGTATATCTTGAACTTGTTGAGCAGTTCCACGGACTTAGCCATGGATTCCATGTATTCGTCGAACGGCTCTATGGTTATTGTTTTTTTCATATCTTTGAAAGTTGTCATGCCATGTTTGGTATGTCATTTGATAATATCAGTATCATAGTTAGACAAGACAAATATAATACTAATTAATATACGTGTATACTATTTTTATAAATATTTTTTATAAAATAATATAACTAATTGAATATGAAAGATTTAACAAGAGAAGAAAAACTAGTATCAATACTACAATTCGTACACGAATTCAATATCACAGCTTATGAAATTTCAAAAAATACCGACTTAACTGCTGCAGGTATAAGCAGAATAATTAATGGAAAAATAAAAAACCCATTAAACAGTACAGTAAACACTATATACGATTTCATTCAAACAAAATATATTCAGGAGAAAAATCAAAATATTAATGATAGAGGATTACTTGTTTCAAAATCTAAAAACGTTCCTTTCTATAATATTGAGTTTTCAGGTAGCCAGGTTAAAAGCTTAGAAGAACTAGAAGATTATGTAAGTTTTTATGTTGATTACGAACCACTAAACGATTGCACAGCATTTGTACCATACTATGGAGAGTCAATGCTGCCAAAATATAAATCTGGCGATGCGTTAGGAGTAAAACAGATTAAAAATTTTGACGCACTTTTGTGGGGTGAAAGTCATCTGGTAATAACAAACGATAATGCTAACAATATTAAAACTGTAAAAAACGTACATCAGCATAAAGATTTTGATAAGGTTATACTCCGCGCAATCAATCCAGATTATGCAGGTGATACTGTAATTGAAAAAACAGATATCCTCTCGATGTTTTTGGTTAAAGGAAAAGTAGAACTTAACCAATTATAATCATTTTAAATTAAGCTATTTAGGCAATATATTAATACGAATTCGGTTATTAAATAAATCCCCCTCGTATGAACAGCTTGCTTAAATTTTTTACTGGAACCACCTCCGGCCAGTTTACCTTGCTTTCTTATTCCGGCGAAAGCATGCTACCAAAGTACAAAACAGGCGATATCCTGAAACTAATTCAAATAAATAACCATAATGTAATTTTATGGGGAGAATCTTATTTGATTGTCACTGGTTTTTCTCCTGCTAGTTTTTACGATATAAGGAACATTTTTCCCCATCCGGATGAAGATATGATAATATTAAGATCTGCAAATAGAGAATTATTTGATGATATTGTAATTAATAAGTCAGAAATATTATATTTGTTTATTGTTAAAGGAAAATTAGAAATCAATAACTTATGAAAAAAATATTCATATTATTCTCTTTACTTGCTTTTAATTTATGCTATTCTCAAGCAATAGAATATTATTATCCTAATGGTAAATTTATTGATAAAGGTATAAGCGTTAATAATCTGGTGAAAAAATATTTTCCAGATGTAAACTTATTCCATAACCCCTCACTAGAAGGGAGTACAGATGCTCACGCTAATAAGGAAGGAGTTTATTCTGTTTATTATAAAATTCTTTCAAATAAGCCATTATTTGTTTTAGCATATAATAAACATACACAAAAACAAATTGATGATGCAATCGCAGCATTTGATCTTGAAAATTATTATAAAAATTGGAGGTTTGATTACGATATAAAGAATTCAGTAAGAGAAAAAAAACTTACAGATATAAATCTATATGAGGCTCTTGGAAAACCTGACAATATCAACACAACATCTAATGGTAATTTAACAATTACTACAATGTCTTATAAATACCCTGATGTTGTATTTGTGTTAAAAAACGGGATAGTTACAAGCTATAGTCTAAACCAATAAAATTTAAATATTTACACCTAATCGAAACATAATCGAAATTTGTAAATCAAAATTTTAAAATAATAATCTGTATATCAATTAATTGAAAATAATGCAATTACGCCTTCTAAGCAGGCGGTCGAAGGTTCGAATCCTTCTGCGTTCACAAAAAAGCAACTTCAAAAGAGTTGCTTTTTTTGTTTTTATCCCTTCTGATAAGTAACTTTGTGTTTGAAAAAACTTACAATATAAAATTGAAATTTGGAATGAAAACACACAAAGTAAATTACAAGCTAATTAGTTTTATTGTTGGATTTTTGGTGTGGTTATCGGCCACCGTATTATTTAGAGTTGCAGGACACTATTTTTTTATTGTCGACAACGCATTAGTAATGGCAGTTTTATATGTCATTCTGATACCAGCTTTAGGCTTCATTTCAACTTCAGTCTTTAATAAACTAAACTTAAACAATCTTGAAAGTATAAAATCTGCAGCCATTATGGTTTTACCCGGTATGCTATTGGATACGGTATGCATACAGTTTTTTGGAAATTTATTTCCTAATATGCCTGAAACCTATAGTAAGACTTTTGCTTCATGGTTAATGTTTGCCTACTCTATCGTTTTAATTTTTGGGCTGTTGAGAAAAAAACAGAAAAATGGAAATTGATTATAATAAAACTAAAGAAATTAAATAGGAATCATAGCTATAATTGGCTCAATTATTTTAAATCCTGTAACCGAGAATTAAAATTCATTAGTGAGTGAAGCTTTTTACTTGAAATAACTTAATTTTTTTAACGCAGTTAATTTTAAACTTAATTCAAAAACTGGTTTCTATTTCTCCGAAAAAGAATTAAATTCGCAAAAACAAACAAAGAATTAAACAATTATGAATAAAAAAGTTGTCATTGTATCCGCTGCCAGAACTCCAATAGGAAGTTTTATGGGAGCTCTTTCTACTGTTAGCGCTCCTCAATTAGGAGCTGTTGCAATCAAAGGCGCATTAGATAAAATCAATTTAGATCCAAAGCTTGTTGATGAAGTATTGATGGGTAATGTTGTTCAGGCTGGTGTTGGACAGGCTCCTGCACGTCAGGCAGCTTTGTATGCAGGTTTGCCTGATAGCGTTATTGCTACAACAGTAAATAAAGTTTGTGCTTCCGGTATGAAAGCGGTTATGATGGGTGCTCAATCAATCATCAGTGGTGATGCAGAAATCATCGTTGCCGGCGGAATGGAAAATATGAGCATGATTCCGCACTATCTTCATTTGAGAAATGGTCATAAATTTGGTCCTGCTTCTATGATTGACGGTATGCAGAAAGACGGACTTACAGATGCTTATGACAATAATGCTATGGGAGTTTGCGCTGATCTTTGTGCTACGGAATATAAAATTTCCAGAGAAGAGCAAGACCAGTTTGCTATACAATCGTATGAGCGTTCTGCAAAAGCGTGGGATGCCGGAAAATTTGATAATGAAGTAGTTCCTGTTGCTGTTCCACAGCGAAAAGGTGACCCGATTATGGTTACTAAAGACGAGGAATACACAAACGTAAAATTAGATAAAATCCCAAGCCTGAATCCTGCTTTTACAAAAGAAGGAACAGTAACTGCAGCCAATGCTTCTACTATCAATGATGGTGCGGGTGCTGTTGTTTTAATGAGCGAAGAAAAAGCAAAAGCTTTAGGATTAAAACCACTTGCTTATATTAAGAGCTATGCTGATGCAGCACAGGAACCAAAATGGTTTACGACTTCTCCGGCTAAGGCATTGCCAAAGGCATTAGATAAAGCAGGGATAGCTATTAATGATGTAGATTTCTTCGAATTCAACGAGGCTTTTTCTGTAGTAGGTTTGGCCAATGCTAAAATTCTTGGCTTAGATAACAATAAGGTAAATGTAAATGGTGGTGCTGTTTCTTTGGGTCACCCGCTTGGATGTTCAGGTGTTAGAATTATCATCACATTGTTAAATGTATTAGAGCAGAACGATGCCAAAATTGGTGCTGCTGCAATTTGCAATGGTGGTGGTGGTGCTTCTGCAATTGTAATTGAAAGAGCATAACAAAGCATAAAATTATATTCTGTAATGATGGATTTTGGATTTAAATGATTTTGTATCTTTAAAATCCGAAATTCATCATTTAATTTAAAGCAAACCCTCAATGTTTGGAATTTGTAATCTAGCCATAATACCTTTAAGATTTGAACCTAGCGACCGTAGCGAAATTGTATCACAAGTACTTTTTGGTGAGCATTTTAAGATTTTAGAGCAAAATAAGCAATGGTCAAAAATTCAATTGCATTTTGATGGTTATGAGGGCTGGGTAGACGAAAAACAATTCCAGACTATTTCTGAAACGGATTATAATCAGCTGTGTAATGAGGCGATAATCCTCAATGCGGATTTGATTGAATATGTAAATTCTCCAAATAATTTACTAATGCCTATTCCTTTAGGTGCATCACTTTCTTTTCTTAGTAATCCGGCAATTAATAAAAGTAATCTGGATTTTGAAGGAATGAAAATCAGTGGCATAAAACCAAAATCCAATTTGATAAATACCGCATTTATGTATTTGAATGCTCCCTATTTGTGGGGCGGAAAGACTCCTTTTGGTATTGACTGTTCCGGTTTAACCCAAATGGTATATAAACTTAACGGCTACAAATTGATGAGAGATGCCTCAGAACAGGCAACGCAAGGGGAAGCGCTAAGTTTTATCGAAGAAAGTGAACCGGGAGATTTGGCTTTTTTTGACAATGAAGAAGGTAAAATAATACATGTCGGACTTATTATGGATGACAATTATATTATACATGCCAGCGGAAAAGTCAGGATTGACAGATTAGATCACCTGGGCATATATAATGCTGAGACTAACAGGCATACACACAAACTAAGAGTTATCAAAAAAATAATATAAAAAAAACCGAAGATAAAAATCTTCGGTTTTTTTGTCTTTTAAATGAGCCTATCGTTAATCATTAAACGACGCTTTTAAAGCTTTAGCTTCAGAAGTCATTTCAAGATAATTGTATACGTTTAATAATGTTCTGTATACGTCCTCATTTTTAGGATCTAATTTATTCGCTTTTTCAAGATATGGCAAAGTGCTTTTAAAAATAGCTTCTCTTTTTACCTTTAATTCATCATATCTTTTATTATCTTTTGCAGAAGTACCTAGTTTGTTCATTTCATCAACGATTGCAGTATCTCCGTTTAATTTCAAAACAGAAAGGTTTAGGTAAGCGTTAATATAATTAGGATCAATCTCTATAGCCTTTTTATAATATTTTTCAGCTTCAACATTTTCATTTGCCTGAGCTGCAAGTACTCCTAAATTGTAAAACAGGTTTGGATCATTTGGACTTTTAGCGATAACTTGTGAAATGACCTGCTTATAGCCTTCTACATTATTGCTCTTCATATACAAATCTGCTTGGGTCATTGCCAAAGTAAGGTCGTCAGGATTAGCAGCTCTTGCCTCAGCTACAGCCTTAGTTGCAGCTGCAACATCACCTTTACTGTTATAAATCAAGGCCACATTTCTGTAAATTTCACCTCTTTTTGATTTAATTTGCTCAGTTCTTGGTTTTTCGTGAGTCCCCATTTTTACTGCTTTTTCTCTGTCAGCCAATGAAGCAAATGTCACCTCTTCCCCACTAAGTTTACTCGTTGCCATATATTCTGATCTTTCACCAGAATAATTTTGCTTTATAAGTTCATTATAGTAGGTCAACGCTTTATCATAATCTTTGTCATTAACAGCATAATTTCCTGCGTAATAAAGTTTTTCCAGATCCGTTTTGTCCAGAAGATAAAGACTGTATAATACAGTAGTTGCATCTTTATAGTTTTTTTGCTTACCCAGATTTACTGCATAATTTAACAGCATAGGTTTCATGTCCGCAATATCTTCATTAATACTTTTAGTCAGAACTTGTTTTCCAGATGTTTTTTCAAATTCAATAACCTTACTTGTATTATCCGCTAATTGAAAAATGTTATTTGCATTAAATATTTTCATCAAGGCAGCTTGTGGATTTGCTCTGTTCTCAGGGCGGCTAGCCGCTTCTTGTGCTTCAATAAATGGCACTAGTGATTTGTAAAAGCCTAAATAAATTTTATCAGATTCAGATGCACTTGCCAGCAATGGTTCAGACTTTTCAATGGCAGCTTTATACTCCGTGAGGTCTTTTGCCTTAATTTCATCTTTGTCATAAATTTTCTTTAACGTCTTTAACTCATCTTTCTGGGCAAATGTCAAACCCGAAACCAGAAAAGCTGACGCCAATAATAAATATTTACTTTTCATAATTTTTAATTTTGGTTATATAGTAGTTGTATTATTCTTCGGTATTTTCTGCTTCCGATGCATCATCATTGGTTGATGCTTCTAAAGCAGTATTTTCACCATCCCCTTCAGTTTCATCAATAACCTGCTCTTCACGGATTACTTTTGTTACTGCAGCAATAGAGTCATTACCTTTGATATTGATAAGCCTTACTCCCTGAGTCGCTCTACCCATAACGCGAAGGTCAGATACTTCCATACGGATTGTTAATCCGGATTTGTTGATAATCATTAAGTCATCTGCATCGGTAACGTTATTGATAGAAATCAGTTCTCCTGTTTTGTCAGTAATGTTTAATGTTTTTACACCCTTACCTCCTCTGTTTGTGATTCGGTAATCTTCAAGTGAAGAACGTTTTCCATAACCGTTTTCAGAAACTACCAGGATTTCACTTTCCATATCGTTTACAGATACCATGCCAATTACTTCATCTTTCTCATGCCCTAAGGTAATACCTCGAACACCGGAAGCGCTTCTTCCCATCGGACGTGTTTTGTTTTCTTCAAAACGTACCAATTTACCGGATTTCACAGCAATAAGAATCTGGCTTTCACCATTTGTCAGTTTTGCTTCCAGTAGTTCATCGTCTTCCTTAATAGTAATTGCGGCAATACCGTTAACTCTAGGACGGGAATATTGCTCCAGCAATGTCTTTTTAACCTGACCTTGCTTGGTGGCCATAATTACATAGTGAGAATTAATGTAGTCCTGATTTTTCAAATCCTGAGTACAGATAAATGCTTTGACTTTATCGTCATTCTCAATATTGATAAGATTTTGGATGGCTCTTCCTTTTGACGTTTTTGTTCCTTCAGGAATTTCATATACTCTCATCCAGAAACATTTTCCTTTTTGAGTAAAGAACATCATATACTGGTGGTTGGTAGCTACGAACAGGTGCTCCAGGAAGTCCTGATCTCTAGTTGCCACTCCTTTTTGTCCTACTCCACCCCTGTTTTGGGTTTTGTATTCTGAAAGATTCGTTCTCTTGATATATCCGGCATGAGAAATTGTAATTACAACATTTTCGTCTGCAATCAAATCTTCAATACTCACATCACCGCCTGAATATTCGATAGTTGAACGACGTTCGTCGCCATATTTATCCTTAATTTCAGTCAGTTCTTCCTTGATTAGAGCCATTCTCATTTCTTTGCTTGCCAATAATTCTTTCAAGTGGGCAATCAATTTCATGATTTCTTCATATTCAGCACGCAATTTATCCTGCTCCAGACCTGTCAATTGTCTCAAACGCATTTCTACGATTGCTTTTGCCTGGATTTCAGAAAGGTTGAATCTTGCAATCAATTTTTCTCTTGCTTCATCAGTATTGCTTGAGGAACGGATTAATTGGATTACTTCGTCAATATTATCAGAAGCAATAATTAATCCTTCTAAAATGTGGGCTCTTTCTTCCGCTTTACGCAATTCATATTGCGCCCTGCGGGTTACCACTTCATGACGGTGCTCCACGAAATGGTGGATCAGGTCTTTTAGGTTCAACAACTGAGGTCTGCCATTAACCAACGCAATGTTGTTTACGCTGAAAGACGATTGTAGTTGCGTATACTTATATAAGGTATTCAAAACGACATTAGGAACAGCGTCACGTCTTAATATGTATACGATACGCATTCCGTTTCTGTCCGATTCGTCACGAATGTTGGAGATACCGTCAATTTTCTTCTCATTTACCAGGTCAGCTGTTTTCTTAATCATGTCAGCCTTATTAACCTGGTATGGAATTTCAGTAACCACAATGCATTCTCTTCCGTCAACTTCTTCGAAATTAACTTTGGCACGCATTACAATTCTTCCTCTTCCCGTTTTGAATGCTTCACGAACGCCTTCATATCCATAAATAGTTCCCCCGGTTGGAAAATCAGGAGCTTTGATATGGTGCATCAATTCGTCAATTTCTATATCGTTATTGTCGATGTATGCTAACGTACCGTCAACAACTTCACTTAAGTTGTGAGGTGCCATATTGGTAGCCATACCAACAGCAATACCCGAAGCACCGTTTATTAATAAGGTAGGAACTTTTGTAGGCATTACCTTAGGTTCTTCCAGGGTGTCGTCAAAGTTCAATTGGAAATCAACTGTCTCTTTGTCAATATCTGCCATTATTTCCTCTGCGATTTTACGCATTCTGGCTTCAGTATAACGCATGGCAGCCGGGCTATCACCGTCTACAGAACCAAAGTTACCCTGACCGTCTACCAATAAATAACGTAAGCTCCATTCCTGAGCCATACGAACCATCGCGTCATATACGGATGTATCACCGTGCGGGTGGTATTTACCTAAAACTTCACCTACAATTCTTGCAGATTTTTTGTGTGCTCTATTTGAAAAAACTCCTAATTCGTACATACCATAAAGTACTCTTCTATGTACAGGTTTCAAACCATCTCTAACATCAGGAAGCGCTCTGGAAACTATTACAGACATCGAATAATCGATGTAAGAGGATTTCATTTCGTCTTCTATGTTAATAGGAATTAACTTTTCTCCTTCAGCCATAAGTATTTATATTAAAATATTAAATTCGTTTCAAAACGTGCCAATATACGCAATTCGTAACATTTTCAGTGCATTTTTTATTACTAATTTCAGGGATTTATCAACATAAAAAAGCCACTTCATGGTTGATAAATAATTTTTGACATATTTTTATTTTCGGGTATTTTTTTGTCACTTAGCTGTCAGTACTTATGTCAGGGTATGATTTTTGCATTTACCCAACTAATTCATTAAATTTACAAGACCAATATTTTATATTATGGATGATAATTTTTCACCTAGAGTAAAAGATGTAATCACTTACAGTAAAGAAGAGGCGCTCCGTTTGGGCCATGACTTTATTGGAACGGAACATCTAATGTTGGGCATATTAAGAGATGGAAACGGTAAAGCAATAAATATACTTAACAATCTATCTATAGATTTAGAGCATTTGCGCAGAAAAGTCGAAATATTAAGCCCAGCAAATCCTAATGTTGAAGCAAGCAATGAAAAGAAAAACCTTCATTTGACGCGTCAGGCCGAAAGAGCACTGAAAACGACCTATCTTGAAGCTAAAGTTTTTCAGAGCCCTTCTATTAGTACTGCACATTTATTATTGTGCATTTTGAGAAACGAAAATGATCCCACAACCAAGCTGTTGAATAAGATGAAGATTGATTATGATTCAGCTAAAGAACAATATTTGAATATGACACCAAACAGCGAAGAAGAATTTTTGAATGACTTGCCAAAAAATGAATCTTACAATGATGATTCAGGACAAGATGACAGTTTAAAAGAAGGTGCTTTTAATACGCCGGCCAGTAAGTCCAATAAAAAATCAAAAACTCCGGTTTTAGACAACTTTGGACGTGATTTGACAGAAATGGCGGAAGAAGGTAAATTGGACCCTGTTGTTGGACGCGAAAAAGAAATTGAGCGTGTTTCACAGATTTTAAGCCGAAGAAAAAAGAACAACCCTCTTTTGATTGGAGAACCAGGTGTAGGTAAATCGGCTATTGCTGAAGGACTTGCCTTAAGAATTATCCAAAAGAAAGTCTCACGTATTTTATTCAACAAACGTGTAGTGACACTTGATCTGGCCAGTTTAGTTGCCGGAACCAAGTACCGCGGGCAGTTTGAAGAACGTATGAAAGCCGTGATGAACGAACTGGAAAAGAACGACGATATTATTCTGTTTATAGATGAAATCCATACTATTGTTGGTGCTGGCGGAGCTACGGGCTCGCTTGACGCATCGAATATGTTCAAACCAGCTTTAGCCAGAGGTGAAATCCAATGTATTGGAGCAACAACGCTTGATGAATACCGTCAATACATAGAAAAAGACGGTGCTTTGGAAAGACGTTTCCAGAAAGTGATTGTAGAACCTACTTCTGTAGCGGAAACAATTACGATTCTGAACAATATAAAAAACAAATATGAAGATCATCACAATGTGACTTATACGCCTGAAGCTATTGAGGCTTGCGTAAAGTTAACAGACAGATACATGTCTGAGCGCTTCCTTCCAGACAAAGCCATTGATGCTTTGGATGAAGCTGGTTCACGTGTTCACATTACCAATATTGATGTTCCAAAACAGATTTTGGATTTGGAGCGTCAATTGGAAGAAGTCAGAGAGCTTAAAAATACAGTTGTCAAAAAACAAAAGTATGAAGAGGCCGCTAAGCTTCGAGATGACGAAAAACGTATTGAAAAAGATTTGGCAATAGCTCAGGAACAATGGGAAGAAGATTCTAAAAACAACCGTATTCAGGTAACAGAAGATAATGTTGCCGATGTGGTTTCTATGATGTCAGGAATTCCTGTAAACCGTATTGCACAAACTGAAAGTAATAAATTAGCTAAACTTCCTGAACTAATTGAAAATAAAGTAATTGGACAGAAAGAAGCTGTTTTAAAAATTGCCCGTTCTATCCAAAGAAACCGTGCCGGATTAAAAGATCCGAATCGTCCGATTGGTTCCTTTATTTTCTTAGGACAGACCGGTGTTGGAAAAACCCAATTGGCTAAAGTTATCGCCAAAGAATTATTCGATTCTGAAGATGCATTGGTCCGTATTGATATGAGCGAATACATGGAAAAATTTGCAATTTCAAGATTGGTTGGAGCACCTCCGGGATATGTAGGATATGAAGAAGGTGGACAATTAACTGAAAAAGTTCGTAGAAAACCTTACTGCGTTGTACTTTTAGACGAGATTGAAAAAGCCCACCCTGACGTTTTCAACATGATGCTTCAGGTTCTGGACGACGGATTCCTGACAGATAGTTTAGGACGCAAGATTGATTTTAAAAACACAATCATTATCATGACGTCTAATGTTGGAGCCCGTCAATTGAAAGATTTCGGACAAGGCGTTGGTTTTGGAACAGCAGCTAAAGTATCACAAGCCGATGAAAATGCTAAGAGTGTTATTGAAAATGCGCTGAAAAAAGCTTTTGCGCCAGAGTTTTTGAACAGAATCGATGATGTGATCGTATTCAATGCTCTTGAAAAAGAACATATCGACCAGATTATTGAAATCGAATTAAAAAAACTATACGCCAGAATTGCCGAATTGGGCTATAATCTGGAATTGTCTGAAAAGGCAAAAGCTTTTATCGCAGACAAAGGTTTCGATAAGCAATTTGGAGCCAGACCGTTAAAAAGAGCTATTCAGAAATATGTAGAGGATGCCCTTGCAGAAGAAATCATTACTTCTAAAATTAACTCTGGTGACCTCATATTTATGGATTTGGATGAAACTTCTCAGGAACTGACAGTCCAGATTAAAAAAGCAGAAGAACCTGCCAATTAAGTAGGTTTAAAATACTAATTTCAGGCCACTGATTTAGAGATAGATGAGATTCATACAAGAATTTTCAAAGTCCTAAATCAGTGGCTTGATTATTTAATGACAAATAAAGATATTTACTCAAACTCTTTTGCCGCAGATTTAGAGATTAAAAGGATTATTCCCGATCAACTCTTATTTTCAATAATTACAAAAAATTAATTTTTGATTCTAAAATAAGTAGTACTTTAGTCTATTGTTACAATCAATACTTGCTATGTCTACAAACAAAGTTATCCTTGGAAGTGAAGAATGGTGTTCATTTCCTGAATTAGGAATCCCCCTTATCAAGGCTCGTGTCGACTCAGGTGCCAAAACATCTGCACTTCATGCAGTTAACATCGCTCCTTTTGTGAGAGACGGTGAAAGCTGGGTGAAATTCGATATCAATCCCATACAAAACAATCTCAAGACGATTATTCATTGCGAAGCACTTTTAGTTGATAAAAGAATTGTAAAAAGTTCAAGCGGATTTCGCGAACAACGCTATGTTATACGCACTACACTGGATTTCGGCGAACACAAATGGCCAATAGAAATGACCCTGACCAATAGGGATTCTATGGGTTTCAGGATGCTTTTAGGACGTGAAGCAATGAGCGGGCGAGTTTTGGTTGACCCGGAACAAAAATATCTTTTAGGGCAACCTACCAATGACAAGCTAAAAGAACTATATCATAATTCCGAAAGAGCAAAAACCGGATTGAAAATAGGTCTTCTGGCCAGTAATCCGGAATTGTATTCTAACAAAAGAATCATAGAAGCCGGCGAACAGCGAGGACATGAAATGCATTTCCTAAATATTAAGGAATGCTACATGAAATTAGATGCTACCAAACCCGAAATTCATTACCGTGGCGGTAAAATTTTAAGTGATTTTGATGCTGTCATTCCTAGAATTCGTCCAAGTATCACTTTTTATGGCTGTGCGCTTACCCGCCAGTTTGAAGCCATGAAGGTATTCTGCCTTAATTCTGCATCTGCTATTACACAATCGCGTGATAAATTGTATTCCTTACAATTGTTACTCAATCATGGTGTTGACATACCAACTACAGGTTTTGCCAATTCTCCCTTAGATACGGATGACCTGATTAAAATGGTTGGAGGTTCACCCCTAATCGTAAAATTATTAGAAGGAACACAGGGAAAAGGTGTCGTTTTGGCAGAAACAAAAAAAGCAGCAGAAAGTGTTATCAATGCTTTTAAAAGCTTAAATGCCAATATTCTGGTTCAGGAATTTATCAAAGAAGCCAACGGAAAAGACATTCGATGCTTTGTGATTGACGGAAAAGTAGTAGCCGCTATCCAACGTGAAGCCTTACCAGGAGAATTCAGGGCAAATATCCATTTGGGAGGTACGGCTTCTGTCATCAAAGTAACTTCAGAAGAAAAAAGAATTGCCATTAAAGCGGCTAAGGCGATGAACCTGAAAGTAGCCGGAGTAGATATTATTCGTTCGTCAAAAGGACCGCTTCTTTTAGAAGTAAACTCCTCTCCCGGCCTTGAAGGTATTGAAGGCGCAACAAACAAAGATATTGCCGGAGAAATGATTAAGGCTATTGAGAAAAACTTTAAGTGGAAATAATGAATCCGTATCTCGATATTATCCTGCGAAGCGTAGCCGTATATTTTTTTATGGTTATAGCATTGCGAGTTTTCGGGAAAAAGGAACTATCGCAGCTTAATACTGCCGATGTCATATTGATTCTCCTTATCAGTAACTCTGTCCAGAATGCCATGGTTGGAAGTGATACTTCGCTATGGGGTGGACTTGTAGCTGCAGGTGCTTTGTTTCTGGTTAACTTTATTCTGAAAAAACTGATGTTCCGTTATAAGAAATTAAATAATTTCTTGCAGCAAAAACCCGAAGTGCTTGTCCATAACGGAAAAATTGAGTTTAAAACGCTGGCACGGCTTGGCATTACTTCCGATGAATTGACAGAAGCCATGCACGAACACGGCGTTGAATATTATAAAGATGTAAAATATGCCTTTTTAGAAATAGATGGTAATATCAGCATTATTTCAGGCAATGAAAATCTGAAACAGACACACTACAAAAGAAGAAGAAATCACAAAACCTTAAATGGAATAGATTAAAAAAGCAGGCCGTAAGCCTGCTTTTTTATATTAATTCTGTACACTCTCATCAATCTGGAAGCTTTTTAAGAAAGCAACCGTTTTCTCGATATCATAATGCAAAATTCTATCTTCGTTCACTAAAGGCACTTCTTCTCTATATGCTTTTACGAACATTTCAATAAAATCACTCGATTTTAATGGTGCTCTAAAATGGATTGCCTGTGAGGCATTCATTAATTCTATAGCGAGTATACGCTCTAAGTTGTCCATAATACGCAATGCTTTTGTAGCGCCGTTTGCTCCCATACTCACATGGTCTTCCTGACCGTTAGAAGAAACAATACTGTCAATGCTGGCAGGAGTTGCCAATTGTTTGTTCTGGCTTACAATACTCGCGGCTGTATATTGCGGAATCATAAATCCTGAATTCAATCCCGGATTGTCTACTAAAAAAGCCGGCAGTCCTCTCAATCCGGAAATTAGCTGATAGGTTCTTCTTTCTGAAATATTTCCTAATTCTGCTAAGGCAATTGCCAGAAAATCCAAAGCCAATGCCAAAGGCTGGCCGTGGAAATTTCCACCTGAAATAATCTGGTCGCTTTCAATAAAAACGTTTGGATTGTCTGTAACCGAATTGATTTCTGTTTTAAATACTTTCTTCACATAATCAATCGCATCTTTCGAAGCTCCATGTACTTGCGGAATACAACGGAAAGAATATGGATCCTGTACATGCTGTTTCTTTTGCGAAATAATCTCACTTCCATCCAAAAACTCAGTGACTCTTTTTGCGGTAACAATCTGTCCTTTATGTGGACGAATTAAATGTATCAATTCATTAAAAGGCTCAATTCTTCCATCAAAAGCTTCTAAGGAAACCGTACCTATCAAATCTGCCAGGTAAGAATATTTAGCCGCACGTATTAAAATATGAGCGCCATAAGCATTCATAAACTGGGTTCCGTTCAACAAGGCCAATCCTTCTTTTGATTTTAATTGGATAGGTTGCCAGCCAAAATGGTTTAATACGTCAATAGAATCATGTTTTTTGTCATTAAAATAAACTTCCCCCTCTCCGATTAAAGGCAAAGATAAATGCGCCAAAGGCGCCAAATCACCCGATGCTCCTAAAGAGCCTAATTCATATACAATAGGGAAAATATCATTATTATAAAAGTCAATCAAACGCTCAACGGTTTCTAACTGAACACCGGAATAGCCATAACTTAACGACTGGATTTTTAAAAGAAGCATCATCTTGACGATGTCTTTTGGCACTTCCTCTCCTGTTCCGCAGGCATGTGACTTTACAAGATTCTCTTGTAATTTGGTAAGATTTTCGTTTGATATTTTTATATTATACAAAGAACCGAAACCGGTATTGATTCCATAGATTGGCTCTTTGTGAGATTCCATCTTTTTATCAAGATAATCACGGCATTTCTGAATATTGACTTTTGCCTCTTCAGACAAAGCCAAGGTCTTATTATGGCTGATAATTTCTTCTAAATTTTCTAACGACAGTAATTCACCGCTTATATAATGTGTATTGTCCATTTTTGTTTGCTTATTTGTGCCTCAAAATTCCGCAAATACTATCAAAAAAGCAACTATTGTGAATCTGTTTTTGAAAAATTTGGGAAATGGGTCTTATTAATCTTCGTTCATGATTTTCTCCCGATATTTTTTCCCTATCAAAAGCAATAATTTAGTTTTATAATCTTCAACCAGCCATTCACGGTAATTTTTACTGCTTTTACTCAGGCAGTTTGTATAATACCGGATTCTGGATTCGATATCGTCATACAGCAGTTTGGAAAGATTTTTGGCTTCGTTTATAGTTTCCGCATTATCAACGCACATAGAAGCATGCTGATCCAGAGATTTTTCTAAAACTACCTTAGAACGCAGGTTCTGCGAAATGGCTATCCTGTGTTCTTCATCCACATCAAATTCAACAACGGCCGTATTGGCAAATTTGGCCCGAACTTCCGGAGACATCTTATATTTAAAATGCATTTCGATTTCGGTATCATTACGAAGGCTTTCAAGATAGAATTCAGGCGATTTGAAGATGTGTTGCCAGTCAACAGGATCACTCCACAAACCAAAACGGGCAGCATTGTTCCCCAGGTCGATTACGGTAAAACTGTCTTTATTGGGTAGTTTCCTCGAACCACGTCCAATCATCTGGAAATATAAGGTAAGGGATTTAGTTGCCCTGTTTAGGATGATGGTTTCAACAGTTGGCTCATCGAATCCGGTTGTCAGGATTCCTACAGAAGTCAGAATAGCATCCGGAGTATGTTTGAACCACGATAAAATTTCTTTCCTTTCTTCATTTGAAGTTGTATTGTCCAAATGCCTGATAGGATATCCGGCTTCTTTAAAGGTTTCATATACATATAAAGAAGTGTAAATTCCATTATTAAAAATCAGGGTTTTCTTTCCTAATGATTTTTCTGTATAGGCATGAAGTAATTTTTCCTGCATGACCATATTCGTATAAAGATCATCAGAAGATTTAACGGTATAATCTCCATTAATGCCAACCTTAAGGGAAGTCAATCCTACATCATAACTATAAGTAACGGCTTTTGCCAAATACCCGTTTTCAATTAATCTGCTTATCGGATCCCCTATGATGAGCTCGTCATAATTTTCATTCATTGGAAGTTTTATATTGGAACTCAAAGGAGTAGCGGTAACGCCCAATATAAAAGAATTTTTAAATGATGACAGCAGTTTCCGGAAAGAATTATAATGGGCTTCGTCAATAATTACAAGTCCAATATTTCCGATTTTTAATTTTTCGTCATTCAGCCGGTTTTTTAAAGTCTCCACCATCGCAACAAAACAAGAATATTCATCCTGATCCGGTAATTCCTTGATTTTGCTGTTAATGATTTTGTTTTTGACATTGAATCCTTTCAGCATTTTTGATGTTTGCTTACAAAGCTCAATGCGGTGTGTCAATACCAGAACTTTTTTGTCATTATAAGAAAGATAGCGTCTTACGATTTCAGAAAATACGACAGTCTTTCCTCCTCCGGTTGGAAGCTGGTAAAGCAAATGGTGATTATGCGGAGCGTTATTGATTCGTTCAAAAATCGCATCGATATCCCCTTGCTGGTAGGCATAAAGTTCTTTTTTTTCTTCGGTTTCTAATTCTAGGTTTTTTTGGGACATTGCGATTTTGAATAATTTGCAAAAGTACAGACTAAAAAGACTTGTAGGGTTATTTTTGGGCTTTATTTTAAAAAAAAATTATAGAAATATTAGGAAATCATATAATGTCATTCGTTTTTAAATAGCCTAATTTTGAAAATCTGGCATTTTATGTCTGATAATACGCCTGTATATGCTGAATTACGATGATTTTACAATAGAAATGGCAACACGTCTCCAAAATGAGATGAAGGAGAATATTTCCTTAAAGACGCGTAATAAGAATATCAGTACGATTGCCGGAGCAGATATTTCACATGAAGTGGGCAGTTCTAAATTATATGCCGGGATTGTTATCTTAAGCTATCCTGATTTGATTCCTCTTTCGTATTCTTTGGCTGTAGGGGAATCCAAATTTGAATATAAAGCCGAATATTTGGCCTTTCGGGAAGTTCCTACCCTGATAAAAGCCTGGGAGCAGATTCCTGTAAAACCTGATTTATTGATTCTTGACGGACAAGGAATCACACATCCCCGCAGAATGGGAATTGCATCGCATTTTGGACTGCTTACCGATCATCCAACAATTGGCTGTGCAAAAAATATGCTTCACGGAAAATACGATGTTTTGGAAGATGAAAAGTTCAGCTTCCGCCCTATTTATAAAAATCAGGACAAACTAGGCTTCGCGCTCCGCACAAAAACCCATGTCAAACCTGTTTTTATTTCACCCGGGCACCACATGTCAGTAGACGACAGTCTGGAAATCATGAATCGTACAGTTCAGAAATACAGAATTCCCGAACCTACAAGACAGGCACATGTTATGGTTAATCTTTTCCGTACGGGACAACGTCAGGCAGGATATCATGAATTCGATGTACAACTACCGCTGTTCTAAAGAGCTAATCGATAGCATCAAAAAGCCTTTCCAGTTCTTCTTTGTTTTCCCAATTTTGTTTGAAAGCATTCTCTTTTATGTGAAGTATTCTCTCCTTGAATTCAGAAACCATTCCGTTTTCGATGCTGTATTTAACAACCTGTTCAAACGAATTCAGCATGCTTTTATAAAATGAAGCATAGCGCATTTCTCTTCGGGCGGTATATTTCTGTGCTACTTCAAGATTATGGAGCATCAGGTCTGCAATTACATAAGAATCAACACCAAGGCTTAAAAAATGCTTGATATATTTCTGCGCCACAGAACGGCGTAACTTGGCACGTTTTCCTTTAAGAGGAAAATATTCATTAGTAACCTTTAATTTTGCTTCCTGAAGCAGTTTATCTTCTTTAGGATTGAATACAAAATCGTAATAGGTTTTAACGTCAGAGAATTTCTCATACAACTCTAACAGCTGTTCTTCCAATTGCTCTTTATCTAATTCTTTAAGATATTTTTTTAAATCTCTTTTGCTCATTTTAGAATTCTCTTTTTACAAATATACTACTATCCAATGATTGTTGTTACTTTGCCAAATTTAGAAAGATAGCATAACTCTTGCTTTTAATCCTCATTCGGAATGCTTAAATTTGACAAATCTCTAAAAAAATTCCATGGAAGACCCGATAAAAGCAACTCCCGCAGAAAAATGGATTATTAACCCCCTTAACAACTTTATCAGTAAGTCTACTACAGGTGGTATTCTTCTTTTTATTGCTGCCGTAGTAGCTATTTTCTTGGCTAATTCGAGTTGGAAAGATTGGTACCATCACATTTGGGAACACAAAATAGGTTTTACAATTAATGATGAACTATATCTTAATTATACTATTCATCACTGGGTAAATGACGGACTGATGGCCGTTTTCTTTTTTGTGGTGGGGCTGGAACTTAAAAGGGAAATGATTGGAGGGGAATTGTCACAGCCTAAAAAAGCATTATTGCCAATTGTGGCCGCCATTGGAGGAATGGTTTTTCCTGCTCTGATTTATACCGCATTTAATTTTGGAGCCGATTCTTCTCATGGATGGGGAATTCCAATGGCTACTGATATAGCCTTTGCTTTGGGCGTTCTGTATCTTTTAGGTGATAAGATACCGGCAACATTAAAAATTTTCCTTACCGCCCTGGCCATTGTTGATGATTTAGGTGCTGTTTTGGTCATTGCATTTTTTTATACGGCTTCTATTAACAGCCTTGCTTTAGGCATTGGACTTGGCTTTTTTGTTTTTCTGCTGATCTGCAATAAATTCGGAATCCGAAATATTTTATTTTATGCTTTGGTTGGTATTGCCGGTGTTTGGCTTCCCTTTTTGCTTTCCGGTGTCCATGCAACTATCGCGGCTGTTTTGGTAGCTTTTACGATTCCGGCCGGATCCAGAATAGACGAAACACTATTCATTTCAAAAATCAGAACCCGATTGAATCAGTTCAAAGAGCTTGATCCGACTGATGCTCCTACTCTTTCTGAAGACCAGCTTCATGTTTTGCAAAATATACGTAAATTATCAAAAGACGCCATGTCACCACTTCACAGACTGGAACATGGTTTACATTCTTTAGTCAGTTTTATTATCATGCCTGTTTTTGCATTGGCCAATGCCGGAGTTACATTTTCGAGCGGTATTATTGAAAATGCAGCAAGTTCTGTTACTTTAGGTGTTGTTTTTGGCTTATTGGCAGGCAAGGTAATTGGTGTCTATGGAGTATCATCGTTAATGATACGTTTCAAATGGGCAAGCTTACCCGAAGGATTGACAAACAAAAGTCTTTTTGGCGTAGGATTTCTGGCTTCAATAGGATTTACAATGTCTCTTTTTGTTACCAATCTTGCTTTTGAGAACCCTGAATACGAACTGCAGGCAAAATTAGGTATTTTTGCTGCATCATTGATTGGTGGAGTAATTGGTTATTTCCTGCTCTCTAAAAATAATAATCCCGAAAATTCAATTATTAATTTATAATACTTCTTTTTTACAATGCTTAAACTTTTTAAAATCGTCGCTTTACTGGAGGGTATCTCTTACCTTTTATTATTTGGAAATATGTTAATCCTTAAAGGAAGCAACCCTGAATTATATAAAACATTTCTATTTCCTATTGGAATGACACACGGGCTTTTATTTATAGCGTACATTATTCTGGCTATCATGTTAAAAATTGAACTTAACTGGAGCGCTAAAAAATTCGCATTGATTGTTCTAGGCTCCATAATTCCTTTAGGTGCTTTTTACGTTGAAAAGAAATACCTGAATGCAGAAGCAAACTAAAATATGATCGAGAAAATATTTAATTGGACATATAATCTATTTAAAGAATGGGGCTATAGCGACACGGTATCGTCCTATGCCAATGTTTTCGTTAACTTTATCCTGCTTGGGATAGCTGTCTTTGTAATTCATTATGTATTCAAAAAAATATTAATCGAAGTCTTTAGTACTATTGCACAAAGAACGGAAACTCAGTTTGATGATTTACTGGTTGCCAATAAAACCACTAAATATATTGCTTATCTGATTCCGCTTCTTTTTGTAAACATAACCGTTCCAATCATTCTGAAGGATTTTGCCTATTGGGAAGGATTCTTCAGAAAAGGATTGGAAATCTATATCGTTTTTCTGGTTCTTTGGATTATCAGAAGTATTTTAAATGCCATAAAAGATTACCTCAAGCGGCTGCCGGATTTTAATGACAAGCCTATAGACAGCTATATTCAAGTATTTATGATTGTACTCTGGATTTTTGGGGTTACAAGCATTGTACTGATTCTTTTTGAAACTTCTTTTACTACGCTTTTTGCCACTTTTGGAGCAATTTCGGCTATTGTAATCTTGATTTTTAAAGATACTATTTTAGGATTTGTAGCCAGTATTCAGGTCTCCGTAAATGACCTGGTTCGAATTGGCGATTGGGTAACTTTTGAAAAATATGGTGCTGATGGCGATGTGGTAGAAATTAATCTTGCAACTGTAAAAGTTCGCAATTTTGACAATACCACCACAACAATTCCTACCTATAGCCTGATTTCTGATTCTTTCAAAAACTGGCGCGGTATGCAGAATTCCGGTGGAAGAAGAATCAAAAGATATGTTCTGATTAAAGCAAACAGCGTGCGGTTCCTGCATACTGATGAATTGGAAGGTCTGAAAAAAATACAGCTTGTGAGTTCTTACATTGAGCACCGCCAACAGGATATTGATAAATACAATACCAATAATAATATTGACAAAAGCCTGACCATTAATGGTAGGAACATGACAAATCTGGGATTGTTTAGAAAGTATATCAATCAGTATCTGGCAAATCACCCCGGAATAAATAAAGACATGACCATGATGTGTCGTCACTTACAACCAACAGAAAAAGGTATTCCAATCGAAGTTTACGCATTTTCGAATGACAAGCGCTGGATTAACTATGAGTATATTATGGCCGATATTTTCGACCATATCATTGCTGCCGTGCCTTATTTTGATTTGGAAATCTATGAGTTACCTTCTGAAAAAGGAGTTCATACCGAATAAAGCCTATTTTTTGATTCTGTCACGGACAAATTCGATTGCTGTCTTGCCATGAATCGAAGGACGCCCAAAGCTGTCCAGATTTACCATTGTTATTGAGTTGACCGTAATAATGGTTTCCTTTGTCATAATATTTCTCACCTCACATTTTAAAGTGAGTGATGTCTTTCCGAATTTTACGACATCAATTCCAATTTCAACAATATCTCCTTGTTTGGCAGAGCTGATAAAATTAATCTCAGACATGTGTTTGGTTACCACACGTTCGTTTTCTAATTGGATTATAGCATATAATGCTGCTTCTTCATCGATCCATGATAAAAGTTTTCCTCCGAATAGTGTCTGATTTGGGTTTAAATCTTCCGGTTTTACCCATTTTCTTGTATGAAATCTCATAATCTTAATTTGACGAGACAAAATTAATGATTTCTCGCCTATTAAAATTGAATACAAGCGGGATAAAAACATGAAAAAACTCTTAAAAACTTGCCAAAATTTACTAAAAGGACATTGAAGTGATTCCTTCCTGTTTTAAAAAAGAAGGTATGATTAAGTACTACATTCTGATACTCGTAACCAGCATTAAATGAACAGTATACTATTAAAATATTACTGCCAACACCTTTATTTACTGGTCATAAAAAAAAGTTATAGAATTATTAAAAAAAACATAAACATGGGAATTATATAACAAAAAGCAAGAAATGTTAAAATTCTATGGTCTATCTTTGCCTTATAAATGTTGCTCAAAAAAGAGAAAAATTAAATTAAAATCCATTAAGAACTATGAAAAAGAATTTACCATTATTATCGTTTTTATTGCTGGCTTTCGCTTCTGCAAACGCACAAGATTCTGCTGCAACCGTAGAAAAGGCTTCATCAGATGGCTACAACAAATGGTCGATTGAAGTAAACGGAGGGGTAAATAAGCCAACCAGAGCAATGACTGATGGTTATTATACTTCAACATTAAATCTGTTCCATGCAGATTTGGGTGTCCGATACATGTTCAATCCAAAATTTGGTTTGAAACTTGATTTCGGTTATGACAAATTTCAGGAACATGATGACAGCAATCCATTTGAAAGTACTTATTTAAGAACAAGCCTTCAAGGAGTTGTTAACCTGGGAAGAGTATTGAATTTTGAAGATTGGACTGATACATTTGGTTTGTTAGTTCACGGTGGTTTTGGGGTTTCTCAGTTATCTGCCAAAGATGGTTTTGACGGAGAAGATTACATGGGTAATGGAATCCTGGGAATTACCGGTCAGGTAAAATTAAGCAACAGTGTTGTATTGACCGGAGATCTTACAGGAATTGTTCATGGAAAGCAAAATTATAATTTTGACGGTCAAGGACCTACAACTACAGGAACATTTGATGGTACATTATTGAATGCATCTGTAGGTTTGACATTCTATCTGGGTAAAAATGAAAAACACGCAGATTGGTATTCTGAGACTAAGCTAGACGAGCTTAAAGCTTTAGAAGAAAGAGTTGGAATGATTGAAACAGGTTTGGCTGATTCTGACAAGGATGGTGTGCCGGATATGTATGATTTAGAGCCAAACTCTATTGCCGGAGTTGCTGTAAACACAAAAGGTCAGTCTATTGACAGAAACCAAAATGGTGTGCCTGATGAATTGGAAAGCTATCTTGATAAAACGTACGGACAAAATGGTAAAGGTTCTGCTTCCAACAGTACAATTGAAGAGCTGATCAATGGTGGTTATGTCAATGTATATTTTGACTTTAATTCTGCCAAACCAACAACAACTTCCCTGTCTGGTGTTGATTTCTTAGTGAAATATTTGAAAGCAAACCCATCAGCTAATGCAGAAATCATTGGTTATGCAGATGAAATAGGAAATTCAGATTACAATAAAGATTTGTCACAAAGAAGAGCAAATTCTGTAAGAGATATTGTTGTTAATTCAGGAATCAATGCTTCAAGATTAACGGTTATTGGAAATGGTGAAGATGCTTCTGTAAATAAAAATTCTAAAGAAGCCCGCCAAATCGTAAGAAGAGTTACTTTCAGAGTTAAATAATTTCTTCATAAATATTTCAAAACCGCTGTAGTAATACGGCGGTTTTTTTTTATCTTTAAAAGAAAAACCATGGAAAACAGAGACGCTTTCATTTCTGAATTCAGAGGTGAAACTTTAGGAACAGTTACAAGCGAGTCTTCATCTGATGAAATTTTTCAAAACCAGGTCTTACGCCCGATATTAAAACTTCAGAACGATCTTTTTATTGATGTTTTTAGAAATTACATTTCAAAATATAAAAATGATTTCTATAGCTATCCCGTCGAAAAGAAACTGGCGTATATAGAAAACTCTATTCAAAAGGATATTAAGTTCCGGAATTCTCTTAAAGGAATTGTGATTGGTTTGTTTACAATTCATGAATATGATGTATACATAAAAAACTCGTCCTCACTCAATAAGAGAATGATGAATATGCTGATTGAAAGACTAAAAAACCAGATACAGCTTTTTGAACTGCAAGAAGAATAAACAAAAAAGAGGCAAAATTGCCTCTTTTTTGTTTTAATTCGCTTTTCTAAGAACTGCTTTGGTTCCGTCAGGATTAAGAAGATAAAGCTTGTCTTTTTTTATCTGATAAGTTGTTGTGCTTTGTAAGGCTTTTACAAATAATTTCTCCTTATCATAATTAGGGCACATCATTTCTGTTGTAAAAACATCCGTAAATCGCAATATTTCTGTTTCATAGAACAGCCTGCCTCCCATTCCATTACAACCTGCAAAACCTGTAAATTTGGATTCTTTGGCATTAATCTCTATGCCCGGCAATTTTTTTTCAAAGTCATCGGGATTAATTTTTTTGCCTTCTAATTCTTCCAAAATCCAATTTCCTTCCAATTGCTTATCTACAATATAATTTCCGCAACCTTCAAGATTTTTAAAATCTTTATCTTTTCCTCTTTTTAATGAAGCTTTCACATGATAATTGTATTCATTATCAGACATGCCGTCGGAACATTTGCCTTGCTGTATCGTAAATTTTAAATGAATGCTATCTGATTTTGCTTCATACGAAATGACATTGGCATCCATAGCCCTATTCGGCTTTCCGTATGATAATGTAAAATTATTTTCCGTTTCGGGTGATGTAAACCGGACCGAATCCTTCATGATTTCAATTCCCCAAAACGGCTCTGTTCCTGAGGCTTTGAAAAAAACGTCATTTGTTTGTTTAATGGCTATACTATCCTTTGATACAGAAAGAGAATCAGTCCCACTAACTTCTTTTTCTGCTGACTTGGGTTTGCAATTAATAAATAGAAAGCTTAAGGCGGCCAATGCGATTATTGATTGTTTTTTCATGAGATTTATTTTTTAATGAAAGACAGTACTTTAGTACCATTCCCATCATATAATTTCAATTTGTTTCCCTGTAATTTGAATTTTTGTACGGAATTGAACAAGGTCATAAATTTTCCTTCTCCGGTTCCCTGACAAGCCATTTTTGTCTGTGCGATTGGACCGAAACTAATATTGTCTTCATTAATAGTATAACTTCCCGACATTGAATTGCATCCTGAATTTCCAGAAATACGGTTTTCTGTTTTGTCGAAATTCAGTACTGGAATTTTAGCAAATTCTCCTTTGTCAATGGGATCTCCAAAAGTTTGTTCTAATTCCCAGCTTCCTGTTGAAAGTTCAGCAATGGCTTCTGCTCCTTTTTTGCAGCTACAAGATTGTAATCCGACTAAGACTATGGCACAGATTACAGATAAAAATTTAGCTTTCATATTTTTTTGATATTATGATTGAAACATAAATATACGCTTTTCATGGCAGAGTATAAAATCAGAAAAGATATTAGAGTTCAAAAAAACTTAGAAAATCTATATTTAGATACAAAGATTGGATTTAGGCTGACCCAACTTTAGATTTGGACAAGTTTGGCCACAGATTAAAATAATTACACAGATTTAAGAACCCTCTATAAAATACTTTCTCTTCTACCATGAATACACAACCTTAGCACCTCAGAACCTTAGAAACTTAGCACTTTGAAAATTTTAAATTTGAACGCGGATTGGCCACGGATTAAAACAATTTACGCAGATTTTTAAAGAAGTTTTAAATACTTTCTCTTCTACCATGGATACACAACCTTTGCAACTCAGAACCTTAGTATCTTTGCACTTTGAAAATTTTAAATTTGAACGCAGATTGGCCACGGATTAAAACAATTTACGCAGATTTTTAAAGTAGTTTTATTAAAACACTTTCTCTTCTACCATTGAATACACAACCTTAGCACCTCAGAACCTTAGCTACTTAGCACCTTTACAAAAGCCCATTATATTTCCTTATAAACCATTCTGCGGCAAGGGAAACTACAATCAGTATTAGTAGCCATATCCAGTCTACCAACGGTGTTTTTTTTATAATTTCTTTTTGTGTGGCTTTGTATTCGTCATTTTGCAATAGCGATTTAATAAGCTCTTCCACCTGATTAGGATGGAAAACCTTTCCCTGGGTTTGGGAAGCCAATTGTGTCAGTTTATTCAAATCAGGATTGACAAACTGCCTTTCAATATCAAAATCCAAAACTTCAAAAAAGCCGTTGTAGGTGTTTTTTGATTTTGCCTCCACTACCTTGAAGCTATATTCACCGGCAGAAAGTCCGTCAAGATTGACCTTATAGGAATTATTGCCTTTTAAAAGGTCATAGTTTTTGGTTTGTTTTGTCTTTTTATTGGTGATGGAAATTGTGAGTCTGGCATTTTCATCAAATTCGTAATTCTTATTAAAATACTGTGCGGTAATTTCAATAGCCTCACCAGAGTTATAGAAGTTTTCATGATTAACCACAAGTGATTTCCTTGCATTATTCGATGCTAAAAATTGTATGGTCTTATCAATAAAAACATCAAATTTATCATAGGATTGGTTCTCTATATGGTTTTGCAATCTCCATTTCCAGATATTTTCCCCTAAAAGAAAAGCATTTCTTTTTCCCTGGTTTTCGGAATATGCCAATAGAGGGGCTCCGGTATTGACATTTCTGATACGGGATGAAACCAAAACTTCTATGTTTTCCTTTGGAGTAACGGTTCCAAAAGCATTTTGCAATGGTGGTAGATTTTCAAAACCGATATTATCAATAGCAAACAGATTGAACTGAGCATTAAAATCGGACAGGTAATCTTCTTTTTGCCCACTCATTCTGAATTGCAATGTGTTTTGTTGCTGGTTCAGAAAATTAAAATCTGTATTGGTTCCAGTAATAATCCAGGTATTCAACCCAGCTAGTTTATTGGCTTCAAAAACAGATTTAAATTCTGAATTAGGCTGATATAAAATCAAGACATTATAATCTTGTAATGAATTGATTTTATTTGGATTGACTATCGTTACTTTACGTTGTAGATTAGTTTCTATTGAACGTTTTAAAGCCCCAATATCAGGATGATTTATTGCAGTAATTAGGGCAACTTCAGACTTTTGGTCAATGACTTCAACAGCAAAATTCTTGTGATTATTATAGGTATTTTTTTCAGCCTCTTTAGAAGTTATCGATGCCTTAAAAACCTTAACGCCTATTTTATCTGCCGGTAATAAAACGTTTAGTACGGCTGTTTTCTTTGAAGGCGTAAAAGAAACGCTTTGTTTTGTCAAAACAGCTCCTCCTTGTGAAATACTAAAATCGGCGGCAATACTTTTGTTTCCGGAATATTGAAGAAATACTTCTACTGGAAATTTGTTCTTATGAAATGCATATTTATTGACATTGAGCTGGCTGATTTTCAAATCCAGAAAAGTAGTCGTATCTCCCAGAATTACAGGAAATACTCTGTTATTTGGATTAAAGCTATAAACATAATCATTCCCTGAAGTCTGGTTTCCATCAGTTAGGATGACTGTCGGGAAAGCCGTGTTTTTATTAATGCTTTTCAGGTTCTTGGCAACTTCATCCAGATTGGTCTGCGTTCCCTTAAAATTAAAACTATCAGATAGTTCAAATTCATTAGAAAACTGATACGACTGAATATCAAATTTTTCCTGTAGTCTTGAATCAGAAACCAGTTTTTTATGGATCTCCAAAGCCGTTTCGTTTGCTTTTAATTCTGTTATAGAACTGGAATTATCAACAACAACAGGTAATGGCGTTTTTACTATTTCAAGAGTACTGGTTGTAATTTTGGGATTGATTAGCAAGAGTAAGATGCCAAAAATAGAAAAGAAACGTAAAAAGGCTAAAAGCAGTTGGGTTTTCGACTTATTTTTAGACCTGAAAAAGTATTGGAAAAAAGACAAACCTCCTGCTATTAGTATTGAAAGTAAGAGTAATAATATGGTGTTTGTCGTCATTTTTTATATTAATTTAATATCTGAAGGATTTTGGATTCATATCAAGAAAAATCATTTCTTCTTGTTTTTTCTCACTATAAAAATCAGTATTGCCAAAGCAACCAACAGCAAACCATAATAAACCATTATTTGCCCTGTTATAAAGCCTATTTCAAGACGTGCTACAATGAATATCACTCCAAGAACTACTATAATAGCACCAATTATCCCTATACCAAAACTATCTTTCATTTAAACTTCATATAAAATCTAAGGTGTAAAATCAAAAGATTAGGACTTTACACCTTAGAAGAAAGTATTGATTTAATTTGTCTTTTGCTTATAAAAGCTTTTATTAAGTCAGCATTCCACCATCAACGTTCATAACCTGTCCTGTAATATAGCCACTCATATCAGAAGCTAAGAAAAGACAAGCATTTGCTACATCTTCAGGTGTTCCGCCACGTTTTAACGGAATAGCATCTCTCCAACCCTGAACAACATCTTCGTTTAGTTTTCCTGTCATTTCAGTTTCAATAAAACCTGGAGCAATTGCATTACAACGGATATTTCTTGAACCAAGCTCTAAAGCAACTGATTTTGTAAATCCGATAACTCCGGCTTTTGAAGCCGCATAGTTGGTTTGTCCGGCATTACCCTTCACTCCTACTACTGAACTCATATTTATAATAGAACCTGCACGGTTTTTAAGCATAATTTTCTGAACAGCTTTTGTCATATTGAAAACAGACTTCAGATTCACTTCAATTACTTTATCGAAATCTTCTTCTGAAATACGCATCAGCAGGTTGTCTTTTGTGATTCCTGCATTGTTAATCAAAATATCAATAGTTCCAAAAGTTGCGATTACATCATCTACTAGTTTTTGTGCTTCATTAAAATCAGCAGCATTAGACTGATATCCTTTAGCTTTTACGCCAAGCGCTATCAATTCATCTTCCAAAACTTTAGCCGCTTCAGCAGATGAACTATAAGTGAATGCCACATTTGCACCGTGTTTTGCAAAAACTTCTGCAATTCCTCTACCAATTCCTCGGCTGGCACCTGTAATGATCGCTGTTTTTCCTTCTAGTAATTTCATTATAAAATATATTTAGTTTGTCTTTGTTGAGTGACAAATATAAGAATTCAATCGCAATACTGTAAGACAAGCCTTTAAACTTTCAGGAATTTATCTATCCTTTTGTTCCATGTTTTGCTATAAATCGCAATTAGCGTAAAAATCAGCAATATATAAACATACCATGCATTTGAAATCAGGTCAATCACATCCAATCGTCCCTTGGCAAAATTTAAAATCAGCAGTACTTGTGCCCCATACGGAAGAATTCCTTGCACTATACAGCAAAAAATATCGAGAATCGCTGCTGTTTTTTTAGGACTCAGTTCATATTCATCACTAATCTCTTTGGCAATGGCTCCGGTAATTACAATAGAAACAGTATTATTGGCAATAGCCAGGTTGGTAACACTAACCAAAGTACCTATTCCCATTTGCGCTGATTTTTTGCTCTTAATTTTTGACTTTATCTTTTGCAGAACATAATCTATACCTCCCGCTTTTTCAACTAAAGCGGCCAGTCCACCCGTTAGCATTGATAATAGAAATATATCGGTCATACTTAAAAAGCCTTCATAGTTTTTCTGTAAAAAACTCAGTACAGTGAAATCATTTTGAAAAAAACCGATAATTCCCGCGACCAATATCCCAATCAATAAGGTTATAAAAACATTTAAGCCTGAAACCGCCAAACCAATTACAAGAATATAAGGTACTATTGTAATCAGTTCGTAGCTCTCTTTTTCAATAGTTACCGGACTTATTTCTGAATTAATCCCCAGATAGAACAGTAACAGTATCGTAATAATAGATGCCGGTAGCGCTATAAAGAGATTGACTTTAAATTTATCACGCATTTCACATCCAAGTGATTGTGTGGCAGCAATTGTCGTGTCTGATATGATAGACAGGTTGTCACCCAACATGGAGCCGCCCAGTAACGAACCGGCAATTAAAGGCATGGAAGCACCGCTTTTGTCTGCCAGGCTGATGGCGATTGGTCCTAAGGCTACTATCGAGCCGACGGAAGTTCCTGTTGCAGTTGATAAAAATGAGGCTATTAAAAAAATGCCTAATGGGAAATACTCCGTGTCTATTGTACTGATTCCTAAATTTACAACTGCGTCTACAGCTCCCATTGCCTGGGTAACGACAGCAAAAGCTCCGGACAGCAGATAAATAAGGCACATTGTGATGATTTGATTATTTCCACAGCCTTTTATCAGCGTGTCAACTTTTGCCTCAATAGATTCTCTAAAAAGTAAAAAGGCTGTAATTATCCCAAAAGTTACTGCTATTGGAGACGGCAAAGCATAAAAGTCATTGAGTAGGATTCCGGCACCAAGGAATGTAAAAATAAAAACGAAAAAGGGCAATAAGGCTACAATAGAACCTTTAGTTTTAATAAGATGTTTCATCATCGATTGCTTAAAAATTAATAAAGCTCACGACGAAAAGCAAACCGAAAAAAGTGTGGAATGGCAACATTTTTTCCAAAGGATTTGGCTTATCGTTTTAGCACCTTGCTTGTTGTTGCAGGTTGCTATCTCTTTATGAGATTCGTGATAACGGATGCAAATATAGGTCTATTTTTAAATTATATTTACCTTAAGTGTGTTTTTTACAAATATTTAATAATCTTCCGCGCAATTAAATTATCTGCAAAAACAAAGCCTCTCTGTTGAATTGTTAACAGAGAGGCTTTTTGGTTTGTTTTTATTTGAATTAAACTTCCGGCATGACGACATAGCTATTATCGTCTTTTACCTTCGGAAATTCTTTTTTTCTCCAACGTTCTTTCGCCGCTTCAATTTTTTCATTGCTGGAAGACACAAAATTCCAATAGATAAATCGCTCTTCAGGAAGCGGTTGACCACCAAAAAGAATAATATGGGTATCTGGTTTGAGCGTCATGGAACAGGCATTGTCCAATTTTGACACCAACATATTTCCTTTCCCAACATGATTATCACAGGCCTGAACAGCGCCTTCAACGACACAGATTCCAATTTCCCCAAAAAGCTGTCCTTCTGTATGGAGAAGGTATTCATCCTGGGTTTTGATTTCGACCATAAACAGATCAGAATGTACCGGAACCGGTGATTCTTTACCGTATCCTTTTCCTGCCACTAATGTAAATTCTGCCGTTTCGTCTTTCCATCTTGGCAGATCGTTCCTGTCAAAATGATGAAATTCCGGCTCCATATCTTCTTTGTCTTTTGGCAGTGCTACCCATATTTGGTAACCATGCATCATATACTCTTTTCCGTGTCTTAATTCTTCGGGAGTTCTTTCGGTATGGGTTACACCATTTCCGGCAATCATCCAGTTTACAGACCCCGGAGCTATTTTCTGTACAGTGCCAATACTATCCTTATGCATGACTTCGCCTTCGAGCAAGAAAGTCAATGTTGCCAATCCAATGTGCGGATGCTGGCCTACATCCATATAATGATCCGGTCCCATTTTTGTTGGTCCCATGTGGTCAATAAAGATAAATGGCCCTACCATTCTTTTTTTACGGAAAGGTAATAGTCTGCCTACCAAAAAGTCCCCGATATCACGCGGCCTTTCTTCTATGATTAAGTCGATGTTTGACATATTTTGTTTTGTTTATTAAGGATAATTCTAAGGAATCTAATTTACTAAAATTATTTCGGTGCTTCCAAAATAGCTTCCCATTCTTCCAGTTTTTGTAAAAAACTTTTAGAAGCATTGGCACCACTTGGTGATGGTAAAATGGAATACTGCAAATCTTTTTTCCGACCTACATATTTATCATAGAAATTGGATGCATTTTTACTCGAAAAAAAGACATGTTTAATATTGGGGTATTGCTTGTAAAAGCTTTCAAAATCATTGGCTTTTTCATTCTTTATATTGCTATCCAGACTTCCTGTTCTTTCACAATAGGCCAGAACATCCCAAAGTGCAATATTGTTCTCTTCTAATAACTGCTTCTTTTCTATATATTCTTTTGGTAAGGGCCGGTTAAATAGCGTGAAAAGCAGCTTCCAGAAACTGTTCCCTTTATTACCGTAATATTCCTGTAATTCCAGCGATTTTTCTCCGGGCATAGTTCCTAAAATAAGGATTTTGGAGTTTTGATTAACTAATGGCGGAAAGGCTTGTTTCATTCTTTAAAATTATAAAAAAATCGTCATTAAATAAAAAAGCCTCGCAATATGCAAGGCTTTTTATATCAATTGTATGGAGATTAACCCATAACTTCTTTTACTTTTTTACCGATTTCAGCAGGAGAATCAACAACGTGGATACCATTTTCTCTCATGATGCGTTTTTTAGCTTCAGCTGTATCGTCAGCTCCACCTACAATTGCACCAGCGTGACCCATTGTTCTTCCTTTTGGAGCAGTTTCACCAGCGATGAATCCGATAACCGGTTTTCTGTTCCCGTCAGCTTTAATCCATTTAGCAGCATCGGCTTCTAATTGCCCACCGATTTCACCAATCATGATGATACATTCTGTTTCAGGGTCGTTCATCAACAATTCAACAGCTTCTTTTGTAGTAGTCCCAATGATTGGGTCTCCTCCAATACCTATAGCCGTAGTGATTCCCATACCTTGTTTTACCACCTGATCTGCTGCTTCATAAGTAAGTGTTCCTGATTTGGAAACGATACCTACTTTTCCTTTTTTGAAAACGAAACCTGGCATGATACCAACTTTAGCTTCTTCCGGAGTAATTACACCCGGACAGTTTGGACCTACCAGACGACAATCTTTATTTTGAATATAAGCGTAAGCCTTAACCATATCAGCAACCGGAATTCCTTCAGTAATTGTGATAATGACTTTGATTCCTGCATCTGCAGCTTCCATAATTGCGTCAGCCGCAAAAGCTGGCGGTACGAAAATGATTGTAGTATCTGCTCCAGCCTGATCAACAGCATCTTTAACAGTGTTGAAAACCGGACGGTCTAAGTGAGTTGTTCCTCCTTTACCCGGAGTTACCCCACCTACAACATTTGTTCCGTATTCAATCATTTGAGAAGCGTGAAAAGTTCCTTCGCTTCCTGTAAAACCTTGAACAATTATTTTAGAATCTTTATTGACTAAAACGCTCATAATATATTTTTTAAATTTATTTTTTTGAATGGTGTTGCAAAAGTAAGGTTTTGATGCCTAATAGGAAAGTTTTTTATGCTTAAATATTTAAGAAATCAGGACAGTTGGCTCATTTGAAATCCCCTGTAAAGTTTGCCGTCTTTTATTTCCCAGATTACCATAAAATGGGCCAAAAGCATCTCTTCTCTTGGGTTTTCAAATGTTTTTACATAGTGTGAATATCTTACAGAAACCAAATTTTCTTCTTCCAGAATATGGCTGATGCGAATTTTTGATCGTGTATAGGCAACCTGAAGTTCAGCAGACAAGGCTAATATTTCAGTCCTGTTCATCTGCAAAAATCCTTTTGAACTATTCCAGTCTAAAACAACTTCAGGATGCAATGAAGATTCCATGATTTTTTGATCAAGAAGTGCATCTGATTTGTAAAAATTCTGTACGATTTCTTTTGGTGTCATTCTTATTTCAGTTTATTAAGGATTTCCGGAATTTTCTTTACGTTGGCATATTGTTTTAATTTTTCACGGGCTTCATCGGCCGGAGTGCCAAAATAGGTTTTATCGCCTTCGATTGATTTTGTAATACCGGATTGTGCCATAACAACAGCTCTTTCACCAATTGTGATACTGCTAATAACTCCTACTTGCCCCCAAATGGTTACTTCATCCATGATTTTTACGCAACCTGCTATTCCTGTCTGTGCAGCGATAAGGCATTTTTTCCCGATTACCGTATCATGTCCTACGTGAACCTGATTGTCCAGTTTCGTTCCTTCACCAATAGTGGTATCCCCGGTTACACCTCGATCGATAGTACACAAGGCGCCTATTCCCACATTGTCTTCAATAACAACTCTTCCTCCGGAAATAAGCTGGTCAAAACCTTCAGGGCGCTTTTTATAGTAAAAAGCATCTGCCCCTAAAATAGCTCCGGCATGAATTATTACGTTATCTCCAATAATCGTATGGTCATATATAGAGACATTCGAATGAATGATACAATTCTTTCCTATTCTGACATGATTACCAATAAAACAATTGGGCTGGATATAGGTTCCTTCACCAATTTCTGCGCTAAGCGAAATCGCAGTTTCAGTAGCCCTAAAAGGTCTGAAATGTCTTGTCAGTTTATTGAAATCCCGAAACGGATCGTCTGAAACAAGCAATGCTTTCCCTTCCGGACATTCTACTTCTTTATTAATCAGAATAATTGTAGCTGCTGATTGTAACGCTTTGTCATAATATTTTGGATGGTCGACAAAGACAATATCTCCTGGTTCTACGACATGAATTTCATTCATTCCATAAACCGGAAAATTTGGATCGCCAATATATTTGCTGTCAATAATGTCAGCAACTTCTTTTAAAGTATGTGTTTTAGGAAATTTCATATTGGTCGTATGATTTGAAATTGAGCTAATAAGAAAATGAGATAACCCAAAAGCTATCTCATTTTCAAATTTACTAATTTAATTATTCTTTTACACGCTCCATGTAAGCTCCTGTAGCGGTATCAATTTTGATTTTGTCACCTTCATTGATAAACAAAGGAACGTTTACAGTAGCTCCGGTTTCTACGGTTGCCGGCTTTGTTGCGTTTGTAGCCGTGTTACCTTTTACTCCAGGTTCTGCATAAGTAACTTCTAAAATTATAGAAGCCGGCATGTCTACAGAAAGAGGCAAATCCGTTTCTGTATTGATCTGGATCATTACATTTGTTCCCTCTTTTAGTAATTCCGGTGCATCAAGAACATCTTTGTTTAATGAAATTTGCTCAAAGGTTTCAGCATTCATGAAGTGATACTCATTTCCTTCAGCATATAAGAACTGGAATGTGTGTGTTTCAACACGGATTACATCAATTTTATGACCTGCAGAAAAAGTGTTATCCAAAACTTTTCCTGAAGTTAAGCTTTTTAGTTTAGTTCTAACGAAAGCCGGACCTTTTCCAGGTTTTACGTGAAGGAACTCTACAATTTTATAAATATCGTGGTTGAATTTGATACACAATCCGTTTCTAATGTCTGCAGTACTTGCCATTTGTTTGTTATTTCGTTTTTTATTTTGCTTTAATTATTAATAAATTCCTGTATATCCTTTCATTACTCCTCTTGATGAGTTTCTGATGAAAAGGATAATTTCGTCTCTTTCCGGAGTTGCTTCCATTTCGGCTTCAATTATACTTAAAGCCTGAGTCGTGTTGTAATTTTTCTGGTATAAGATTCGGTAGATTTCCTGAATTTCTCTGATTTTTTCAGTAGAAAAGCCTCTTCTCCTCAATCCCACAGAATTAATTCCTACATAAGAAAGTGGCTCTTTTGCCGCTTTTGTATAAGGAGGAACATCTTTTCTTACCAGAGACCCTCCGGAAATCATAGCATGATCTCCAATGCTGATGAACTGGTGAACGGCTGCCAAACCTCCTATGATGGCGTAGTTACCTACAGTTACGTGACCTGCTAAGGCAACACCATTAACTATAATTGCGTTGTCGCCTATATGACAGTCGTGGGCAATATGCGCAGTTGCCATAACCAGGCAATTCTTGCCTATAACGGTCTGTCCGGAAGCAATTGTACCTCTGTTGATGGTGACACATTCTCTGATTGTTGAATTATCTCCAATAATTGCCAAAGAATCTTCTCCTCCAAATTTAAGGTCTTGTGGTACCGCTGAAATTACAGCACCCGGAAAAATATTGCAGTTCTTCCCTATTCTTGCACCTTCCATAATTGTAACATTAGAACCTATCCAGGTTCCATCACCAATAACAACATTATTATGAATTGTTGTGAATGGCTCTATTACAACATTTTTAGCGATTTTTGCACCAGGATGAACGTATGCTAAAGGTTGATTCATAAATCTTTTTTGATTAGTTAGTTTTTGAAATTTGCGCCATCAGCTCCGCTTCTGCTACTAATCTTCCGTTAGCATAAGCACTGGCCTGCATCTGGCAAATTCCCCTTCTGATTGGAGACATCAAATCACATTTGAAAATCAGGCTGTCTCCCGGCAATACCTTTTGTTTGAATTTTACATTGTCGATTTTCATAAAATAAGTCAGGTAATTTTCTGGATCCGGTACAGAACTCAAAATAAGGATTCCTCCCGTCTGTGCCATGGCTTCTACAATGATAACGCCTGGCATTACCGGTGCTCCTGGAAAGTGGCCTACGAAGAAACTTTCATTCATAGTCACATTCTTTAATCCAACAACATGTGTATCTGACATTTCTATGATTCTGTCAATAAACAGGAATGGTGGTCTATGAGGCAAAATGCTCATAATTTTATGGATATCCATTAAAGGTTCCTGATTTAAATCATAAACAGGTACCTGATTTCTTTGTTCTATTTTGATGATTTTGGACATTTTTTTAGCGAATTGCGTATTTACAAAATGTCCGGGTTTATTTGCTATAACTTTTCCTTTAATCTTCATTCCGATTAAGGCCAGGTCTCCAACAACATCAAGTAATTTGTGGCGGGCTGCTTCATTTGGATAGTGTAAAGTCAGGTTGTCTAAAACTCCGTTTGGTTTTACAGAAATCTTATCTTTTCCAAAAGCTACCTTTAGGTTTTCCATAGTGCTATCAGAAATTTCCTTGTCAACATAAACAATAGCATTGTTTAGGTCGCCTCCTTTTATTAATCCGTTTTCCAGCAATGCTTCCAATTCGTGAAGGAAGCTGAAGGTTCTTGCATCTGCAATTTCTGTCTTGAAATCAGCAATGCTTTTCATGGTAGCGTTTTGAGTACCCAAAACTTTTGTACCAAAATCGACCATAGTGGTTACCTGATAATCGTCAGATGGCATTACCAAAATTTCGCTTCCGGTAGCCTCATCAGTATAAGAAATAACTTCTTTTACTACATATACTTTACGCTCGGCATCCTGTTCTTCGATTCCGGCTTTTTCAATCGCCTCAACAAAAAACTTTGAGGAGCCATCCATAATAGGCGGTTCCGAAGCATCCAATTCAATAATAACGTTATCGATATCGCAACCAATGAATGCTGCCAATACGTGTTCAGAAGTTTGAATTTTTACTCCTTTTTTCTCTAAGTTGGTGCCACGTTGTGTGTTTACTACATAATTGGCATCTGCTTCAATAATAGGCTGGCCTTCTAAATCTACCCTTACAAATGTAAAACCATTGTTTATAGGAGCAGGCTTGAAAGTCATTTTTACTTCTTTACCAGTATGCAATCCCACGCCTGTTAGTGAGATTTCATTCTTTATGGTCTTCTGTTTAACCATTGTTTATGCTATTTTCGTTTGTTACTTGTTTTTTTAAGGCTTCAATATCTGATACTATCTTTGGCAGGTTCTTGAAATGAACATACGATTTATTAAAATCAGAATAGCCTAATGCCGGACTACCCTGAACTGTTTCTCCGTCAGCAAGGTTTTTACCCACTCCGGACTGCGCCTGAATACGGACACCATTACCAATAGTAATATGACCTACTATGCCTACTTGTCCGCCAATAATGCAATTACTGCCTATTTTGGTAGAACCCGCAACACCCGTTTGTGAAGCTATAACCGTATTTTCTCCAATTACAACGTTGTGAGCAATCTGAATCTGGTTATCGAGCTTAACGCCTTTTTTGATTATAGTAGAACCTAATGTAGCCCTGTCAATGGTAGTGCATGAGCCAATATCTACATTATCTTCAATAATAACATTTCCAATTTGCGGTACCTTACTGTAAACACCTTCTTCATTTGGCACAAAACCAAAACCGTCAGAACCTATAATAGCTCCCGAATGGATGGTGCATCCTCTTCCAATTTCTGTTTCTGAATAGATACGCACACCTGCAAAAAGGATAGTATTATCACCAATAGTTACATTATCTCCTACAAAACTATTAGGATATATCTTAACGTTCTCTCCTATTTTGACATTTTTGCCAATATAGCAAAAACTTCCCAAATAGAGGTTATCACCATAGGTCACGTTTTCAGAAATTACAGAAGGCTGTTCTATGCCAGACTTCATCAGTTTAACCTGATTGTAATATTCTAATAATTTGGAAAAGGATTTATAGGCGTCTTCTACCTTAATAAGTGTGGTAGTAATTTCAGATTCCGGAGTAAATGTAGTATTTACAATCGTAATCGTTGCCTGAGTGGTATAAATATAATTAAGGTATTTAGGGTTTGCCAAAAATGTCAGGGATCCTTCGGAACCTTCTTCTATTTTTGACAATTTATAAACTTCCGCATGGGGATTCCCTACTACTTCACCGTCTAAAATACCTGCTATTTGTTCTGCTGTGAATTTCATCTTGACAAAAATATAAAAATTTGATTTTATTTATGAATTTTCCGCAAGTACTTTTGGGAAACAAATAAAATATTTGGTTACAGGCTTTGAAAGTGCCTTGAGATTGAGCTGATCCGAAGCTTCAACAACATCTTCAATTGTCCTATCCTTTTTTAATATTTTAATAGGTTCAACATCCTTATTATAGGCCTGGTTTTTAATTTTTCCTTTGAATATAAAATAGGAAGCTTCCTGTTGTGAAATCCTGTAAAAATTAGTCAACTTTGATTTTAGGTCTTCCACATCTTCAGGTGTATATTTTTCGCTACTGAGTTTAATTTTCAGCAAATCCCGATTCACAATCATTTTACTTAAATTACTCAATATAAAATCATTATGATTTTGCCATGCTTTTAAAGCCGCAATAATATCGGTGTCATCCAGTTGTGAAAATCTTTCAAGAACAGCATCGTCAAAATCATTTAATTCAACCTTATGCTGCATAAAATACAATAACGGTTCGCTACACGGCAATACGATTCCTTTTTGTGATAATTCCTTTGCTCTTTTGAGTACTCTAACCAGCATATTTTCTGCTACCAGGCTCGTTTTATGAAGATAAGCCTGCCAGTACATAAGCCTTCTTGCCATCAGGAATTTTTCGACAGAGTAGATTCCTTTTTCTTCAATGACCAAAACATCATCAACCACATTCATCATCTGAATTAATCGGTCCGAATTGATATTTCCTTCTGCAACACCCGAGTAAAAACTGTCTCTTCTAAGATAATCCATCCTGTCCATGTCCAGCTGACTCGAAATAAGCTGCAACATAAACTTTCTATGGTATTCGCCTTTAAAAACCTGTATTGCCAAAGTAAGCTTTCCTTCAAATTCTTCATTAAGCTTATTCATAAACAATAATGAAATAGCTTCATGGTTTACGTTTTCTACAATACTGTGTTCCATGGCGTGTGAAAACGGCCCATGTCCTATATCGTGTAATAAAATGGAAATGTATAATGCTTTTTCTTCTTCATTTGAAATAACAACCCCTTTGTAGCGAAGTACTTCTACAGCTTTCTGCATAATATGCATACAGCCTAAAGCATGATGGAATCGGGTATGGTGGGCTCCGGGATATACCAAATAAGACAATCCCATTTGTGAAATCCTACGAAGCCTCTGAAAATAAGGATGTTGGATTAAATCATATAAAAGCGTATCCGGAATCGTAATAAACCCATAAATAGGATCATTAAATATTTTCAGTTTGTTCGTATAGCTCACTGTTGTTAAATTGGAGTACAAATATAAGCAAGTTAGCCGTTTTTTAACTAAAAAGTATAATTAACACTATTTAATATATGCCGTTAAATTGCAGTTAATTAGGATTTCAAACTTCAGCAGGTAGTTTTTAAGCCGTAACTTTAAGTATCGAAAAAGCTAAAAAAAGAAATTATGAAAAAGATATTTATAGCCATTGCTTTTTTTGCCGGCATCGGTTTTGGTTCTGCCCAAATTGATAAAGACGACAACCCTCAGGCTGATATACAAGACAGAATACAGCAGGAGCCTTCCCGTCCTACTCAAACTCAAATGGAAAGGGCTGCCCGAATTGATGCTGATAAAAAGAAAGAGGAAGAAAAGCTTGAAACTGAAAAAAAGGCAGCAGACCAGCAACAATCAAAAAATAACACGAAAGTGAATCCCGACAAACTATCTCCTGTCACAAAAGATAGTAGCAAGGGTGTACAACCCGTGAAAAAACCAAGAAATAAGTAGATTCTATTTAGAGTATTGAAGAAAGGGTCTCCTAGTAGTGCGGGAGACCTTTTTATTTTCCGGTATATTTAATCAGTGGAATTGTATAACAAAAAAAAATAAAACATAAGAAGAAATCGCTTTTGTTTTAGAATATTTGAGATTGAACAAAAAACACAATCTTATGAAAACTAACACAAAATTCGTAACATCACTATTGCTTCTATTGGTAGCATTTATAGCAGGTTGCAGTAATTGCGACGATGGCACTTCAAGTGATAACAGCCAGGAAAAACAGGCTGTTAGAATAGACAGTACTTATACCAAATAACAAAAGGCTCGAAATGAGCCTTTTGTTTTGATATTCGCTAACTAAAATAAATTTGTCCGAAAAATTTCGAACTTGTCCATCAATGCTTATCGGTCAGGGGTGTTCTCCGTTATTACCCTGGCTTCAGGCGTCCTCAATGAGGATCTCGTAAAAGAATGTGGTCTGTAATCAACATGATCTTCTTCAAGAGATTTTTCAAACATAACCTTTGCTTTTTCGTTGAATTCATCTGATTCAAGATACTTTAGGTTTTGCATGTTGTTGTAGGCAAGCGTTTGATTACCGCCAAACCATTCTCCATCCCATTCTTCAATTGTTTTGTTTCTGTCCGTTTCCATGATTGCAAAAGTGTTAAGTTATACAAGCCATTTAACTATCGTAAATTTACTAAAAAAATAGTTAAAACAAAAATTAAATATTTATATTTCAACAATTTACATCTGTTTTAAATAAAATATAGCCATACCTTTATTTTTAGATTTTTTGAGAATAAAAATCATAAAATTGAACTTTATTATAACGTATTTTTGTTGGTTTATTTTTACATAAATTTTAAGAGATTCGAAAGACAAAAGTGTTAAATTGCGATGTAATTGTTACGATAAACCTATCCGAAAAATATGGACAAAATAAAGATACTCTGGGTTGATGATGAAATTGATCTGCTTAAACCTCACATTCTGTTTCTTGAGAAAAAAAACTATGACGTAACCACTTGCAATAATGGTCGGGATGCAATAGACATCTTCGAAGAAGGCAATTTTGATATTGTTTTTCTTGATGAGAACATGCCCGGAATGAGCGGTCTGGAAACACTTTCTGAAATGAAAGAAAAAAAGACCGCCACCCCAATCATCATGATTACAAAAAGTGAGGAAGAATATATCATGGAAGAAGCCATTGGCTCCAAAATTGCAGATTATCTAATCAAACCGGTTAATCCAAATCAGATACTTCTTAGCCTTAAAAAAAATCTTGACAATACAAGACTTGTTTCTGAAAAGACCACACTTGACTACCAAAAAGAATTCAGAAAGATTTCTATGGAACTGGCTATGGTGAATTCTTATGAGGATTGGATTGAACTGTATCAAAAATTACTGTATTGGGAACTGGAGCTTGAAAATATTGACGACCAGAGCATGTTTGAAATCCTGGAATCCCAAAAAGTAGAAGCCAACTCCCAATTTGGAAAATTTATTGAACGGAATTATGAAGATTGGTTCCAACAAAATGCAGACAGGCCTACCTTATCACACACGCTTTTTAAAGAATTGGTTCTTCCGGAATTAAAGAAAAAAGACCGCCCTATATTGTTTGTAGTTATCGACAACCTGCGCTATGATCAATGGAAAGCCTTTGAAAGTGTGGTTGCCAACCATTACAAACTGGAAAAAGAAACTCCCTTTTTCTCCATATTACCTACTGCGACCCAATATGCCAGAAATGCTATCTTTTCAGGATTAACGCCTTTAGAAATGGAGAAAAAGTACCCGCAATACTGGAAAAATGATGTAGAAGACGGGGGGAAAAATTTATACGAAGCTGAATTTCTTACCGAACAGTTGAAACGCCTCGGAATGAATATCAAACAGGATTATTTCAAAATCACCAATTTTGCAGGAGGAAAAAAACTGGTTGACAATTTCAAGACATTGAAAAACAACGACCTGGTTACGGTTGTTTATAATTTCGTGGATATGCTTTCACATGCCAAAACCGAAATGGAAGTGGTAAAAGAACTGGCATCCAATGACAAGGCTTACCGCTCTCTTACTTTGAGCTGGTTTAAAAATTCACCTCTTTTAGAAATCATACAACAGGCACAGCAATTAGGATTCCGTCTGATTCTGACAACGGACCACGGTACGATAAACGTAAAAAACCCATCAAAAGTAATTGGCGACAGAAATACCAGTCTGAATCTTCGTTACAAAACAGGAAGAAGCCTTACCTATGAAGAAAAAGATGTTTTTGCCATAAAAGATCCAAAAAGCATACAACTGCCTGCCATAAATATGAGCAGTTCTTATATTTTTGCAAAAAATGATTATTTCCTGGCTTATGTAAACAATTATAACCACTATGTCAGCTATTACAGAAATACCTATCAGCACGGTGGGATATCGCTGGAAGAAATGATCATTCCGTTTTTGGTATTCAACCCGAAATAGACCTTTTGAATCTATGGAAATACAATTTACGCTTGATGAAATCAATCAGGTTGCTCAAAAAATATTAGAACAAAAACCATATAAGGTCATATTGTTTCATGGCGACATGGGAGCCGGAAAAACAACTATGATTAAGGCACTTTCCAAGGCTTTGGGAGTTTCTAATGCGACTTCAAGTCCTACATTTTCTTTAGTTAACGAATATGAAACTGATGGCGGTGAAATTGTCTATCATTTTGACGTTTATCGTTTGAATAATGAAAGTGAAGCTTATGACATGGGAGTCGATGAATATCTTTATTCCGGAGAATGGTGCTTTATTGAATGGGCTGAAAAAATTCCTAGTCTTATCCCTTCCGAACATTCGATTATTACGATAAAAGTTGAAAAGGACGGAAAAAGAAAACTGACATTAAAATAATTTTAAAAACTCACCCTGGCAGGGTTATGAACCCTGCCAGGGTTGTTAATTTTTATAGTACTGAACTCTTGCGACTTCACAACTTTTTCTTAACTTAGACCTTTAATACACAGCAGGAAATATGTCATTCACACCTTTCACCAAGCAGCAGTTGATTCCACAGGAGGAAAAGCTGGAAGTTGCACGCAAAAAAAGCGACCTGTTCATTGGAATCCCTAAAGAATCTTCTTTTCAGGAACGCCGAATCTGCCTGACTCCCGATGCAGTGAATACGTTAACCTCACATGGGCACCGTATTTTGATTGAAGCCGGAGCAGGAGAAAGTTCCAGTTATAGTGACCAGGAATACAGTAATGCCGGTGCAGAAATCACACAGGATACAAAAAAAGTATTCAACTGCCCAATGGTCTTAAAGGTCGAACCGTTGACATTGCCGGAAATTGAAATGATGAACAGTAATTCACTGGTTATTTCTGCAATACAAATCAAAACCCGTAAAAAAGAGTACTTTGAAGCCTTGGCCAGGAAAAAAATCACGGCTCTTGCTTTCGAATTCATAAAAGATGATGACGGCTCCTATCCTGCAGTAAAATCATTAAGTGAAATTGCAGGAACCGGCTCTATACTGATTGCCGCCGAATTAATGATTAACAACCAATTTGGAAAAGGGCTTCTTTTTGGCAATATAACAGGCGTACCTCCTACTGAGGTTGTCATTATAGGAGCAGGCACTGTAGCTGAATTTGCGGCCAGAACCGCCATAGGTCTTGGAGCCAGTGTAAAAGTTTTTGACAACTCAATTACAAAACTGCGCAGGCTTCAAAACAATCTGAACCAGAGAATTTTTACTTCAACTATACAGCCTAAATCCTTACTGAAAGCCTTACGCAGATGTGATGTGGCCATAGGTGCGATGAAAGGCAAAGACCGTTGCCCTGTAGTGGTTTCTGAAACCATGGTCGAGCATATGAAAAAAGGTGCTGTAATTGTAGATGTCAGTATTGATACCGGAGGTTGCTTTGAAACCTCGGAAGTGACCACGCATGAAAAGCCTACGTTTATTAAGAATGATGTAATCCACTATTGCGTGCCCAACATACCTTCACGCTATTCTAAAACAGCTTCACTTTCCATCAGTAACATTATTACTCCTTCCCTATTACAGATTGCCGAAGATGGTGGAATTGAAAGTGCCATCCGCTGCAACAAAGGACTCAAAAACGGAGTTTACTTTTATCATGGCATACTGACCAATAAAACAATTGCAGATTGGTTTGATTTGCCGGGAAGCGACATCAATTTAATTGTTTTTTAATCTTATCTTTGCGCCAAAATCAATTCTAATGAAATTTTCACAACGCCTCGCCTATTATCTGGGAGGATTATTACTAGGAACCATAATTGTCGTTTATTTTCTTCAGGCCAAAGCCGAATCCAGAAATGTAAGTTTTTGTTATTTACCCAACTGTCGCGTACTTCAGGATTTAAGAAAAAAGCCACTTCATTACAGTGCGGAATCTGAAGCCACTTTAAAAGAAAATTGGGTAACATTACAGGATGTTAAGAACTGCATGCAATATGGCGATGTTGATTTCTCGAAAAGTAATGAGCCATTTAAAGGAGGCAAAATTTATTTTATAAAAGGCAAAAACACTAAAGGCGAACCAATTACGGTTTCCATGGTTAATTATTCAGATAAGGTCCTTCTGAAAGAAATAAAAAAAGATTAAAAAAAGCAGGCGAAACGCTTGCAAATACAAATAGTTCGTGTATATTTGCACTCGCAATTGGGGCGATTAGCTCAGTTGGTTCAGAGCATCTGGTTTACACCCAGAGGGTCGGGGGTTCGAATCCCTCATCGCCCACAAAGCAAGCCTAAAGGCTTGCTTTTTTTATTCAACACATAAGGGTCATTAACTCAGCGGTTCAGAGTGCTACCTTGACAGGGTAGAAGTCACTGGTTCGATTCCAGTATGACCCACAAACCGGACTTCTTGTTCTAATAATAAAGATTAAGCAATAAAAAGGTCACTTCCCTTCTCTCCTATCTTTTCTTCAATATTATTTTTTGATAGTGTCTTATCAGCTTATTGTCCATTTTACCAGTTATCTGCAAAAAACCTCCACTTATTCCGAAATAACCCCACTTATTACTTTATGTCTTCATTATTGTAGAAAAAAGCTTACTTTTAGAATTGAGTTTTGATATATAAAACAACTATTGCGACTACAAATAACCCTTATATATTTTGATTAAAAGAAATTAACAACCGATTCCTGTATAATAAAAAAAAATTCCAGATTTATTATAGAACTAAATCACTAACTAATCTATTAACGCAAGCAACACAGTAAACACCATAATTTTTTTAACATTTTAAAATCCATACAAATTATGAATGCAAAAATCAGATTAGTAGCGCTGGCACTTTGCTCAGGTACATTTTGTGCACAAGCACAAAACACAGTAGTTGGAACAGGAACTTTCGGTTCGGGAGTCAACGAACCCTCATCAATTCAAAATACAATTGTAGGACCGGGTAATGCCGGGGCTTCAAACGCGGGTCAAGGAGCGAATGCTTTTTTTGGCTATCAGACAGGCATGTATATTAAAGACGCCAGTAGAAATACTTTTTTAGGAGCCTCAGCTGGAACAAATAAAATATCGGGAAACGAAAATGTTTTTACCGGTTATTCTGCCGGAAATAAAGATACATACGGCAATTATAATGTATTTACAGGAGCCTATGCAGGTTTTAATTCTTCTAAAGCAAACAATAATGTTTTTACAGGGTGGTCTGCAGGATATTCTAACAGTATAGGAGAAAATAATGTGTTTAACGGCTATAAGTCAGGCTATTTTAATCTTGCCAGTAATAATACTTTTTATGGTGCATATTCTGGGATGAATAATACTATGGGAATATATAATACCTTTACTGGAGTTAATTCAGGAAATAGCAACAGTACTGGTTCTTATAATACCTTTTGCGGATCTTTTTCAGGACGTTTGAATACCACTGGACAGTATAACACCTTTACTGGATCCTATTCAGGAAGCCGTAATAATACTGCTTCTTTTAATACCTTTTATGGAGCTTTTACAGGAAACTCAAATACAACGGGAGAGTATAACACCTTTACTGGATACTCCTCAGGAAATAGAAACAATATTGCTTCTTTTAATACCTTTCACGGATCTTTTTCAGGACGCTATAACACAACAGGAGGAAATAACACCTTTACCGGATCTTTTTCAGGAAGCTCAAATACAACAGGAGGAGGCAACACCTTATACTGGCACCAATTCAGGTGTTTCAAATGATACAGGATCTTCAAACAGCTTTTACGGATACGATTCAGGACGCTTAAACACGAGTGGATTCCAAAATAGCTTTCTCGGTTTAAATGCTGGTTACGGCAATACTACTGGTTACGAAAATATATCTATTGGTGCCAGTTCAGGATATAGTATTGCCTCGGGTATTAAGAATGTATTTTTGGGTTTTATAGCGGGTTTTAATAGTACAGGATCGGCTAATACTTATTTAGGCTCGGGTGCAGGGTTTAAAAACATAACAGGTTCACAAAATGTATTTCTTGGAAATGCAGCAGGCTATAACGAATTAGGAAGCAATAAACTCCATATTGCAAATAATGCCGAAACAACACTTATCTATGGTGATTTTTCAACTGGAAAAGTAGGTATTGGAGGCATCAATACCTATGCTACACCCGATACTTTTCCGGCAACAGCAGGAGCTGTAAGCCTGGCCAACTACAAGCTTTTTGTAAAAGGTGGTATTTTAACAGAAGAAGTAAGAATCAATCTTATGTCGGCGTGGGCGGATTATGTTTTTGCACCAGAATATCAATTAAAGCCATTAGCCGAGGTTGAAACTTTTATTAAAGAAAATGGCCATTTACCCAATGTTCCTTCAGCAGCAAAAGTAGCAGAAGAAGGTCTTGAATTGGGTGAAATCGCTAAAATACAACAAGAAAAAATAGAAGAACTGACACTTTATCTGATTGAACAGAACAAAAAAATAGAAGAACTTACGAAACAGGTAAAAATCTTATCGGAGAGAAATTAAATATCGTTTAACAAAAATATAGATAACATGAAAAACGTATATTTAATATACCTCTCCCTCCTGCTATTTGCCTTTAAAGGCTATTCACAAGGAAGTGATGTCATATTCTGGCTTGACAATAGTGGTTCTGTCAGCAATTCTGAATATGCAGAAATGTCTACCTCGGTTAAGGCAGTAATGCAAAAAGTCATAGAATGCAATCCTAATAATAGGATTTCCATAGTACAATATGGGTCTACAAGGTTGGGCGCTGCAAGTAAAATCTGGATTGAAACCCCTTTTACTAATATTGTACCTGTTTTTACCAGACGAAATGCTGTAGGCGACGGTGATTTTGCACATGAGGCTTTAGGCTTGATTGGAAATGCACTTGATGGAATCTCAAATTCAAATATAATAAGCCCCATAACCACATTAAACCGAACACCAGGCAATTCATTGGTTATTTATCTTTTTACAGATGCCGCGAGAAACATATCAGGCATAGGAGGCTCTTTTATTGTAAATTCCAGTTCCTCAGGATTTGGCACCGACGCTGCCTTCCAAAACTATACTGCTTTCAAGACAGTTCGCGGAGCTAAATTTGTCGTAACGATAATTCCGCCAGATGCCAGTGCTACAGCAGCCGCTGCTGCTGTAGCAAGCGCAGGGGGTACCTATACAGGGAGTGTCGAACCTTACCCTGCCGATCCCAACGGGGCTGGAACAACACCAAGATCTCTTTTGAATAAAACAAATTTTATCATGACCCCGGCTGAAATTAATACTACTACGGAACAAATCTGCTCTGTAGCAGAGGTAAGGTGCGCCACTAATCTTATCCTGACACCTCAATTCAATAATGTAGGCATGGGAGCACAGCATAATCGCCAGGCATCAAATTCAATACGAGCATCAAATCGTATACTTGGTAATGGTAGCGACGGAGGCATTGGAATATATCATGCCGGAAACACGATTGTGCTTAGATCTGGATTCCATAGCATGAGAGGTTCCCGATTCAGAGCCTATATTCAAAATTGTCCGAGTGATTTTGTGGGTAGGGAAGCAAGTCTTGAACCTGTTAAGGATAATGGGAAAGAAGAAAAAATCAGCCTGTTTCCAAATCCTTCAAGCACTAGCGTAAC
>NZ_LMPW01000016.1:0-175 GCF_001423985.1 Flavobacterium sp. Leaf359
GGTTCCCGCAGGTGTCTGTGGGTCTACGCTCACCGTTCCCGTTGCAGGATCCAGTTCCACGCCCGGGTTGGTCGACGGAGTCGTTACCGTGATGGTTACCTGTGACGGGATTACCGGAACACCGTTTAATGTGTCGTTATCCAATACGTTCACTACGTCAGTATTGCCTTCGTAT
>NZ_LMPW01000016.1:231-473 GCF_001423985.1 Flavobacterium sp. Leaf359
TAGTTACAGTTGCAGAATCGCAGTTGGTCGGGTTCAAAATCTCGCATAATTGGTATACGATGGTGTAGGTTCCCGCAGGAGTCTGTGGGTCTACGCTTACCGTTCCTGTTGCAGGATCCAATTCAACGCCCGGGTTGGTCGACGGGGTCGTTACCGTGATGGTTACCTGTGATGGGATAACCGGAACACCGTTTAATGTGTCGTTATCCAATACGTTCACTACGTCAGTATTGCCTTCGTAT
>NZ_LMPW01000016.1:509-75390 GCF_001423985.1 Flavobacterium sp. Leaf359
GGTTACCGTTGCAGAATCGCAGTTGGTCGGGTTCAAAATCTCGCATAATTGGTATACGATAGTATAGGTTCCCGCAGGTGTCTGTGGGTCTACGCTCACCGTTCCTGTTGCAGGATCCAGTTCCACGCCTGGGTTGGTCGATGGGGTTGTTACCGTAATTACAACTTCTGATGGTACTACCGGAACACCGTTTAGGGTATCGTTATCCAGTACGTTAACAAGATCCGGATTTCCTTCGTATCCGTTAACCGGTGTTGGAGTATCGTTATTGGCTACGATAGGTGCTGCGGCTACTACAACTGTTACGGTTGCAGTATCGCAGTTGGTTGGGTTTAATATTTCGCAAATTGTATAATCAAAAGTATAGTTTCCTGCCGGTGTGTCCGCTAAAACATCAACTGCACCTGTAGTGGTATTGAATGTTATTCCTGTCGGTACACTTCCTGGTACAACACTAACTGTTACTTCACCTGGAATTACTGCTACTCCATTTAAAGTATCGTTTGCTAAAACGTTTGGAATTGCATTTCCTCCTACATAACCATTTACCGGAGTGGCGTTTGTATCATTAACCGCTACAATTGGCGCAGCAGTTACGACAATAGTTACTGTAGCTGAATCGCAATTTGTTGGGTTTAATATTTCACATAGTTGGTACACTATCGTGTAGGTTCCCGCAGGTGTTTCCGGATCTACGCTTACCGTTCCTGTTGCCGGGTCAAGCTCTACGCCTGGGTTTGTTGACGGAGTAGTTACCGTAATTACAACTTCTGATGGTACTACCGGAACACCATTTAAAGTATCATTAGTCAAAACATTTACTACATCCGTATCTCCTTCATATCCGTTAACCGGAGTTGGATTATCATTATTCGCTACGATTGGCGCTGCCGCTACGTTTACTGTGACTTGTGCAGTGTCGCAGTTCGCAGGGTTTAGGACCTCACAGATGGTATAATCGAAAGTATACGTTCCTGCAGGAGTTCCCGCATTTACGCTTACCGCTCCCGTAGATGTGTTGAACGACAATCCTGCCGGAACAGCTCCAGGAGCAACCGAAACGGTTACCGAGCCTGCCGTGATGGCTGCACCATTCAGGGTATCGTTTGCCAATACGTTTGGTATAGCCGTACCTCCTGCCATACCGTTAACCGGAGTCGCAGTAGTATCGTCATTCGCTACGATTGGCGCTGCCGCTACGTTTACTGTGACTTGTGCAGTGTCACAGTTCGCAGGGTTTAGGACCTCACAGATGGTATAGTCGAAAGTATACGTTCCTGCAGGAGTTCCCGCATTTACGCTTACCGCTCCCGTAGAAGTGTTGAATGACAGTCCTGCCGGAACAGCTCCCGGTGCGGTTGTAATCGTTACCGTACCTGCCGTAATGGCCGCCCCATTTAGGGTGTCATTTGCCAATACGTTTGGTATAGCCGTACCTCCTGCCATACCGTTAACCGGAGTTGCAGTAGTATCGTCATTTGCTACGATTGGAGCTGCCGCTACGTTTACTGTGACCGGTGCAGTGTCGCAGTTCGCAGGGTTTAATACCTCGCAGATCGTATAGTCGAAAGTATACGTTCCTGCAGGAGTTCCCGCATTTACGCTTACCGATCCGGTTGAAGTATTGAAAGACAGTCCTGCCGGAACAGCTCCCGGTGCGGTTGTAATCGTTACCGTACCTGCTGTGATGGCCGCCCCATTCAGGGTATCGTTTGCCAATACGTTTGGTATAGCCGTACCTCCTGCCATACCGTTAACCGGAGTCGCAGTAGTGTCGTTATTCGCTACGATTGGCGCTGCCGCTACGTTTACTGTGACCTGTGCAGTGTCGCAGTTCGCAGGGTTTAGCACCTCGCAGATGGTATAGTCGAAAGTATACGTTCCTGCAGGAGTTCCCGCATTTACGCTTACCGCTCCGGTTGAAGTATTGAACGACAGTCCTGCCGGAACAGCTCCCGGTGCGGTTGTAATCATTACTGTACCTGCCGTAATTGGCGAACCATTCAGGGTATCGTTTGCCAATACGTTTGGAATAGCCGTACCGCCCGCGATACCATTAACCGGAGTCGCAGTAGTGTCGTTATTCGCTACGATTGGCGCTGCCGTCACGTTTACTGTAACTTGTGCAGTGTCACAGTTCGTAGGGTTTAGCACCTCACAGATCGTATAGTCGAAAGTATACGTTCCTGCAGGAGTTCCCGCATTTACGCTTACCGCTCCGGTAGATGTGTTGAACGTCAATCCTGCCGGAACAGCTCCAGGAGCAGTAGAAATTGTTACCGTACCTGCCGTGATTGGCGAACCGTTCAACGTGTCGTTTGATACTACGTTAGCAATAGCCGTACCGCCCGCGATACCGTTAACCGGAGTTGCAGTAGCATCGTTATTGGCTACAATAACATTCACAGGAGTTGTTGTTGTTGAATCTGTGTTATCTGTTGTATCAGGGTCATTTTCATCGCCATCAACAGTAGCAGTATTCGTATGGTTTCCGGTAGCATTGACAGTAGCGGTAATTACTAAAGTCTGGATTGCTCCATTAGCTAAGTTCCCTACTGTCCATAGTCCTGTTGCGGAAGCATAGGATTGTCCTGCTGTATGCGAAACATATGTATATCCTGAAGGAAGCTGGTCTGTTACCAATACGTTGGTTGCATTACCCGGTCCGTTATTGGTTACAACCAAAGTAAATTCTACTTGTGAGCCAACATTTGGTGTTGCATTGTTTACAGTCTTGACAATTTCCAAATTCGCATCTGCATCCGGAGCAACCGTTACGTCATCTGTATTATCAGCCGGAACCGGATCATTTTCTGTACCTGTTACGGTAGCTACGTTTGTATAGTTTCCTGTAGCATTTACCGTTGCAGTAACAGTCATTGTTCGTGTAACTCCGTTAGCTATGTTTCCTATTGTCCAGATTCCCGTACCACTGTTGTAAGTACCGGCAGTAACAGTTGAAGAAACATAAGTAAAACCTGTTGGCAACTGGTCTGTAACTACTACTCCTGTAGCAGCATTTGGCCCGTTGTTCGTCACGGCAATTGTAAAAGTTACCGATTGCCCGATTGTAGGCACTGTAACATTTGCCGTTTTCACAATTGTAAGGTCGGCTATAGCGGCAACATTCAGGTTGTTGTATTTAATATTATTACAGTTTTCAACTGCTGTTCCGTTTCTACATTCCAAGTGCGGGTCGGTTGGTGGTGTTGTGCCAGGATGAGTGGCATCAATATCTGTTACGTCAGCCGGGCGTATAATTGAAGCTTCCACATTTAAAGGTTGTCCTGCTAAAGATGAACCTACAGTTCCTGTAATCGTAAATACGATTTCTGAACCGTTTGTCATATTCAGGTCAGCTATATAGTTGCCCGAAACCGGGTCAACAGCTCCACTCACTACTACAACAGTTCCCTGGCTATTTACATAAGTAACTCCCGTTATTGTAAATCCGGCCGGAACAACAAAGGCAAAGCCTGAACCTGTCACGTCGCTTGGCCCATTATTTTTTACTACTACATTATAGTTGACTTGTTGTCCAACAGCTACAGAAGTAGTTGAAGGCGTAACGCTTACTACTTCCAAATCAGCAGCTGCAACAATAATATCGAGTGTTTTTATAATTACTTCTCCGGGAACAAAACTCCAGGTATCTAATGATTTTTCGTTTCCAAAACTCGAACCTCCATCTCCATTGTTTCCGGAGCCGGAACTTCCCGTAGTATATCTTCCCCATTTGTGTCCGTTGCTGTTACTTGAAATACCAGCTATTCCGGAAGCAGTAGGGTTTGATTGTGTATTTGCGTTTCCGCCCTGAACATTTGAATCATCCCAATATACCAAATCTCTATTTGGTGTATAAAGGTTATAACTGCTGTTCAGTTGCTCAATAATAATCCCTCCCGGATTAATTTCCATATCTATAAAAGGGAAATGGACTTCGGCACCAAACAGCTGTACTCTGATTTCTCCAATATTGGTATTGGCAGGCAGCGTATTCCCTGCTCCGTCACGTCCGTCCCAAAAAACAGTATTGGTCCCCATATTACAGTTTCCTGTTATAGTTCTGGTTGGGAAAGCTCCCAGTATTTCAATTCTGTATGTTCCTGAAAGGTTAGAATCGAAACCAATATAAGCTCCCTTATTACCGGAACGGTTTGGAGTTCCCTCTGCACCTGTATAAGTGATGTTTGTAGCCGTAGGCGTAATCACACTGTTTTTTAACCAGGTTGTTACGCTCAAAGAAGTACTTACTGCCTGAGTTGCACTTGAAGGCAAATCGGCAGCAGGCGTTGTATAAAATATTTTATGCGTAACGTTATTAGCATCGTCCTGACTTCTAGGGTCATGAACTCTAAAATCAGCACTTGAAGGGCTTGAAAGGTTCAAACTCTTATAGGAAGGATTTCCTGTAGCATCTAAAAAACCTTTATTATTTACAAAAAAAGTAAACCCAACTCCATTCGAGCCGTTATTGGTTACTCTATAGGCAATTCCGTCACGTGTTAAAACAGTAAATTTACCATAAAAGGCTTTAGTTTCTAAAAATGAAGTTCCCTGTATGTGCAGGTTAAACACATTTGAATATACACGTCCGGAAATCCAATTGGAATTAGCTGCATTTCTTACGGAAATATCCCAGGCAGCTATCAATTCTGTATTGTTTCCCTGCGTCCAGTTAGCATCAGCAGCAACATCCGTAACAGATGGTGTCGAACTGCTGGTTTCAGAACCTGAAGGTAAAAATTCTACTTTCCAAATACCTGCCTGTCCAGCAGCAACTACTACTGAATAAGGCACATAGCGGTTTCCTCCGGCTCCTTGTCCTGGATATTGCGGTCCGGCTAATTCACCGGCACGGTTAGGAATTTGACCTGTTGTATTCGCAGCAGATAAGAATTGAGTCCCGTCTGGTGCTATCAACCTGATACGTCCATTACCAATGTTTTGGGCGCTAGATCCTGTCGCAATAGTTTCTCCTACCTGGGCATAGACATAATGCGTTCCTAAAGTTTTAAAAGGCCAGGAATTGATGGTGGTTCCTCCGGCCGTATAGCTATTACTATACAGGAAAGCACGGTTACCCACTACTCCGGATGGATAAAGGTCCTTACTTCCATCTGCATAAGCTGCATTCCAGAAGCTGGCCATCGTCAGAAGGAAAACAAGCATTAAGATATTTTTTACTCTTAATGCAGCATTCCCAAACATGACATTTACCTGTCGATAGGGCAAGAATCTGCCTTGACAACTGTAGTTTTTGTTCATCTTTATGGTTTTAATTGTTTTAATTGAAAATCGGGGAAAACAGTTTTTTGGTGGTGGCAAACGGTTTATTAAGAGCGATTTAAAGAATAAAGTTTTTACACATACGCAGATTGGTTTGATTAATAAATGGTTAGACACAACTATCTGGCTGACGGACAACCCGATTGTGCAAATTTCTTTACTATACTGCGTAGGCCGTGTAGACAATGCATACAGCATTTGTAGAATAAATTCTACAAATTTGGCTTATGATTTCAGGTTACGGATTTAGTTAATTGGCCTGATAAAGGTGATGTAGTAGATAATTCCTGCCAGACCGGCTCCGGCAAAAGGTGACAACCATAAAGACAACGCTTCTATTGCTTCATGATTTCCATAGATTAGCAATTCTGCGGCAGTAATGGCCGGATTTAGCGGATAATTGGTAATAGACATATTGACAAAATTGGCCATAAAAACAGTTATTGCCATAATAGAAGCCACATACAACTTACTTTTTTTCAAATAGGTCAAACCTAAAAAAAGCAATAAAATAATAAACATCAGCACGCTTTGGCATACTGCCGATAACATTAATCCTTCCTCGTATCCCAACACTGTCGGCTTAATGAACATCCCGGAAATTGTTCCGCCTTTTTGCGAAAACAGATAAAACCCCAGCAAGGTTGCCAGAATCCCTCCTGCTACATGCATACAGGTATAAGCAATAAGTCGGTTAAAACCTATTCTGTTGGCAATAAAAAAACCAACCGAAATAGCAGGATTATAGTGGGATCCTGATATAGGATAGAAAAAGAAAGTAGCCAAAAAAGTAAGGGTACCTATAGAGAGGCATAGTAGCAGCTGATTGAAAAAATTATCTTGAAAAAATGGAATAAGCATTCCCGCTACAACAAAAAAAGTCAATAAAAATGTTCCTGCAAATTCTGCAAGAATGCTCGCTAATTGCACTTTAGCGAACATCTTTTTATGCCCGGAGGCAAATGTTGGTAAACTCATAAAAATTTAGTGGAATAATAGCAAGGGAAAGAAATCTTTCCCTTGCATCAAGTAATCAAAACCTATAAAAATTAATCGGGTTAAATCATTTACTAAATTCCATATTGACATTGGAAAAAATTGTGGCTCATATAAATACTTTTTGTAGAATTAATTCTACAACACCATTCGGCATTTTTCATGCTGAACTTTGTAATATTGAGCAATGGATTTCCCTTATCGGATAGCGCTGATTAAGCCACTGATTTCCATCTGCTAAAAATGCCATTTTCTAAACCACTATACCTGTTCTTTGCTGTATTTTTCAGCATCTCTACCCTTTTTTCACAACAAGAAAACCGGGAGTATGACATCATATGGCATTCTGCAGATGATAACAGTCTTCCACAAAACAGTGTCAAGTCAATCATTCAGGACAAATATGGTTTCTTATGGCTTTCAACAGAAAACGGATTGGTGCGCTATGACGGCAGTAAGTTCAAAGTTTTCAATATTGAAAATCTAAAAGGACTGGGAACGAACAGGATAAGCTATTTCAGAGGGACAGTTTCTACCGACAGTATTTATGCGTTGAGCGACTTTACAGATCTGATACTCATAAAAAACAACAGACCTTCAATCATCCCAAAACATAAAATCCCGGAATCTTTCCGCCTGACCAACCACCTCCACAAAGGCAAAAGAGTTTACGTTCATAAGATTTACAAAACAGACAATAGCTATTTCAGCCTGGAAAACGGGACACTGGCTGCCTACACCAAAAACAATAAGAAACTTTGGGAAATAGAATATGAGTATGATCCGGACAATACGGAGTTCTTCTTACTCAACAATACTCTTTATTCTCATAAAAACGGAAAGTTTGTGCGGTTCGAAAACGGGAAAGTCTACCTCACCGCTATTGAAGGATTGCCAGCTACAGGATTTACCGTATTTCCAAATACGGTAGCACAACAAACCTTCATTACTTTTAACAATACGGTATATCTGCTGGAAAAGAACCAGGATAAATTAATCCTGAAAGTCCTGCTAAAGGATTTTGACATTTCTAAAAACAATATTATTTCGTATTACTATGATGTCCCAAATGACATCTTGTATTTGGGAAGCAGTACCGACGGACTGCTGATTGTCAAGAAAAAGAAATTCAACAGCATTATTGGCAATAATAAAAACGGAGTATATTATGCCCAGATTCCTCATGGAAATGATAGTTTTCTCTCTACAACCGGAGAAATATTCAGCTCTTCGGGCGTGCAGAAACAACGTTTCTTCACCAAGGAGAATGACAATTACATCCTCCTCAAAGACCGCAACGGCGACCTCTGGACCAAACAGGACAACAGAATTTACCGACTTAATAAAAGCACCAACTTTACGACTTTCGACACCTGGTTTTTTGAAGACCGGGTCATTCTGCTTTTTGAAACACTAAAAGGAGAAATTCTGGCCGGAACAGCTACGAATGGTGCTCCCGCCGGAAAGCTTTTCAGACTGGAAGATACCGGACTATCAAAACCGAGTTTTAAACTTTATATGGTGGTTCCTTTTCACCCTACCTACATGCTTCAAATTGAAGATAATATCTTGTGGACAGGTTCGCATTTGGGCTTCCATAAAATTTATTTCCGGGAAAAAAAGGTTGAAAATATCAAGAAAATCTCCAATACTTATGTAAGGAGCATCTATATTGAAAACCCAAACGAAATATGGGTGACTACCTATGAAAAAGGGTTTTTCCTTTACAATCCGTACACCAAAAAAACAACCCATTTTCCTATTGACAAAAACAGGTATCTGCTTTCATCTCATTGCATTATTGAAGACCAGAATGGTTATTTATGGATTTCTACAAACAAAGGGCTTTTTCAGGCTTCAAAGAAAAACCTGTTAAATTATTCCAAGGGAAAAACAGATAATGTTTACTATCAGTATTATGACAAATCAGACGGATTTTACACCAACGAATTCAACGGAGGCTGCCAGCCCTGCGGTCTGAAATTAGGAAACAACGCCCTCACATTTCCATCAATGCGAGGCAACGTATTATTCTTTCCTGAAAAAATAAAACTGCTTCTCCCTGATAATGAAATCTATTTTCAGGAAGCCGAAGTTGACAACCGTACACAGGAAATCAGCAATGACACCTTGCTTTTGAAAAATAATTTTGGCAGGGTAAGGCTATTCATCAACAGTCCGTATTACGGAAACCCAAACAACCTGAATATTGAAATCCGCTTACAGGGACCTATTTCTCAAAAATGGACTTCTTTGAAAGGCGATGAGATTTCTTATACCTCACTCCCACACGGAACTTATTATCTTACAGCGCGAAAACTCACCGGTTTTGACTCTAATTATAAGCACAAAACGCTCACCATAATTATTCCGCCAGCTTTCTACCAAACTATCTGGTTCAATATCCTGATGGTTTTATGCGGTTTGACGCTTATTTTTTATACCATTAAAATGAGAATCCGCTACATCAGGAGAAAAAATGTGCTTTTGGAAAAAAAGATTGCGGAACAGACTTTCCAATTACGCAATACCATCAGTACGTTAAGAAACACAAAGGAAAAACTAAGTGAGGAAATTATCAACCATAAAAAATTAATCCGAACGATTACGCACGACATCAAGAGTCCGCTCCGCTTTTTGGCATTAACCGGCAAGCATGCCTATCAGAACAGCAAAAATATAAAACTGGTGGAAGAAGATTTGAAATCTATTTATACATCTTCTTTCCAGCTTTATCATTTTGTTGACAATCTTTTGGAATATACCAAAGTGAGTAAACAGGAAAACTCTTCCGAACCTTACAGTCTTTACACACTTGCGGAAGAAAAAACAACCATCTTTTTAAATATTGCTTCTTCCCAAAAAACAGAGATAATCAATAAAATTGACACTACTCTTGTACTATCAACCAACAAACTGCTGTTGTCGATTATTATCCATAACCTGCTCGACAATGCCATTAAAAATACCTTTAACGGCAGGATTTTGCTTACTTCCGGAAAAAGAGATGAAAATATTTTTATCCGGATAAAAGATACGGGAAAAGGAATGTCGCCTGAACTTGTAGATTTTTACAATAATTCTAAAAATAGAAAAACACAGGAAGGTGTCCGAAAAATAGGTATGGGATTGCCCATGGTGGCCGAGCTCTTGATTATCTTAAACGGCAATATGCATATTGAAAGTACGGTCCAACTAGGAACCGAAATAACCATCTGGCTGCAGGAAGAAAAAAGCAGCTAGTTCTCGTAAATCTTAAGGATTTCTACCAGACTGACCACATTGTTAATTCTTAACTTTTCAAAAATCCTGTTTTTGTAGGTACTAACCGTAGTCATTTGAATATTCAACTGGTTGGCTATTTCCAGATTACCTTCTCCCCTTGCCAAAAGTCCGGCCACTTCAATTTCACGGTCAGAAAGGCTTTCCAACGGATTGATTGGCGTTTTATGCAGTACATTTTCCAGAATTTTCTCTTTGACTGTGGCGCTGATATATTTTCCGGTTTCCATAACCGACTGTACTGCATTGATAATCTCGCTTTCGGAACTGTGTTTGTTCAGGAAACCATTGGCACCGGCATGGATATACCGAAGGGCATACTGCTCTTCATCATAGGCAGAAAACATCAATACTTTCAGGTCTGGGTAGGACAGCCTGATTTTTTCAATCATTTTGGTACTGTTGCCTCCCGGAAGATTGATATCTAAAAATAATAAATCGGGAACACTGGTTTTTAGCAGGTTCAATACAGACGTAAAACTTTCGGCGTGCTCAACCGTAATTCCATTGAATGATTCTTTCAAAATCAATGAAATTCCGTGACGGACTACACTGTGGTCGTCAGCCAGTAGTATTTTTTTCAACTCTGTTGCCATTTAGGGGTATATTTGCAAATCAAAAATACGATTATTTCATTGATTGACAAATCTTACAACATAACTTATCAAAATTTTCCTAAATAAAATGGATTTGTAAAAAAGTGTATTTTTTATAAAAACTCTCGCCAACCTGAAGTATCTTGCAACAAAATAAACAGCACATCCCACCCAATCCCATCCGATGAACACACACACTGAAACGGCAATTAAAACCACTTATTTCAGCATCTTAGGAAATACTGCATTGGCTTTGATAAAAGGAGCAGCAGGATATTTTGGTAATTCGTATGCATTAATTGCCGATGCTATTGAGTCTACTACAGATATTTTTTCATCGGCTTTGGTTTTATTCGGATTAAAATATTCCAGCCGTCCGGCCGATGAGAACCATCCTTACGGACACGGAAGGGCGGAACCGCTGATTACGTTTCTTGTTGTGGGTTTCCTTATAACTTCTGCAACCATCATAGCCTATGAAAGCATTCAGAACATCGGAACACCGCATGCACTTCCAAAACCTTACACCCTGATTGTCCTTGGAGCTATTATTATATGGAAAGAAATTTCCTTCCGCCTTGTGATGAAAAAAAGCAAGGAAACCAACAGCTCATCCCTAAAAGCAGATGCCTGGCACCACAGAAGCGATGCCATTACTTCTGTAGCTGCCTTTATCGGTATTTCAATTGCTTTATTTTTTGGAAAGGGTTATGAATCTGCTGATGACTGGGCTGCTCTTCTGGCTTCAGGATTCATACTTTACAACAGCTACCTGATTTTCAGACCGGCTCTTGGCGAAATTATGGATGAACACCTGTATGATGACCTGGTAGAAGAAATCAGAAAAGTTTCTTTGACATCTGCAGGAATTATCGGAACTGAAAAATGCTATGTCCGAAAAGCAGGAATGAAATACCATGTTGACCTTCATGCCATTGTTGATGCTAATATAACGGTTAAGGAAGGCCACGACCTGGCACATCAGTTAATTGATACCTTACACAGAGAAATTCCTCAATTAGGGCACATCCTGATTCATATCGAACCGAACAGTTAAATTAAAATTTCAGTTGATTTCAACCATAAAAAAACTCCCGGGATTGGGTCCGAGAGTTATAGCTTTTTATTGATGGTAAAATTAAATACTGTTTTCCAGTTCTAATTCATCCATACTAAAAATCAATGCTTTTACCTGTAACAGAAAATCTTCAATTTCGATTTCCCCTGACCTGACCTGGCAAAACAATGCCGCATATTCATCATGCAATTCGTTTCTTCTATCATCGCTTAGGTTTTCATATTGCTCCTGGTTGGCTCCCAAAATAATAAAATCAACAGTAAAAGGCACATCAAAATTATTGTCTGTATCTGTCAGCTTGTGTGTAATACTGGAAAATTGCTCCAGCTTTTGCTGTGCTAAATAATACCTTTCCAACTGCTGGTCACTAAAACGTTTGGAATTCAGAATACAGTCAATAATTTCATAAAAAATCTCTGTTTCAATATGAAGGTCGGATTTTAAGTCTCTGTACATCTTATTAATCCATGTAATGGAATTAACCACATTGAGTACTTCAACTGCGTAGCCAAATTTTTCTATATCACTAAAATATTGAAAATGTTTTGTATCCAAAATCATAAAAGGGCTGTGTTCTTCAAGGCTAAAGTCCTTCCTTTCTTTTAGGTCTTCTTTTTTGATTATCATATTTTTCTTTTTAAACTATTATTCTTCAATTGTAAGTTCCCATGTATTTCCTTGTTCGTCTTTCGCCTTTAACTTTCCGTCACTCATCCATTCCACATCAATCTCAATCTCTCTGCCCGTTTCATCTTCAATAACACCTTCCCCGTATTGTTCTCCTTTTTCAACATCTGCATAACCCGTTACTTCGTTCCCTTCTTTATCAAAGCCAATAACATCATAATGGGATTCAAAACTTTCAATCTGTGTCTTATGAAAATCCTGATGCTGTGAGATTAATCGGCAGATTACGGAATCCTTAGGAATATATTGGAAATCTTTTATATGAGAGACATCAAGATTACTGTAGGTCACAATCTCCTTATCTTCTTCACAACCAGAAAAAGCAAAAAACAATAACACTATGCATGCAAGAGCAGATTGGGGAATCTTAGCCATAAATAAATAGGTCATTAAATTATTTCCGGGCACGGCAATTATTCTCTTGCTTTACAAACCTCTTCCCGTTCTTAGTGGTAGTGAGAAATAAGGTACGGAGCTTCCGTAAGCTCTATTTAAACAGGTTACTGGAAACATCGCCGGCTCATTTTCAAATATAATGAGTGCAAAAAACGCTTCCTTACGGTTTTCCGTAACGAAGGTTAATTTTTTGTTTTTTTATTTGGGTGTACGATTATTCTTTATTTTTGAAAAACAACCTTAATCTCAAAACCATGCCCTGGATTTATCTTGAAAAACTTTGGAAACGGACAATGGAGTCCAATACCGGCAGAACTACCGATACCGGTTCCTGGGATAAGGAGATTGAAGTATTGTACCGACTGGGAATCAGTATGGAAGACACGCTGCAATTCCTCTATTTTGAAAAGCCCGATTTTGGAAGTTTTAAGTCCTGGATAAAGGCCAACAGAAAAGATTCTGTGATTTCGGTAGAATTTGAAGAAGTGCTCTCTAAACAAGACCTTGAATTTTGGGACAAAAACGGATATGTCATCCTTAAAGAAGTTATTTCAAAAGAAGAGTGTAAAGCGACAGAAAATGCCATCTGGGAATTTCTTGGAATGAATCCCGAAAAAAAGGACACCTGGTATGAGAGGCATGCGGAACAAAAAGGACTGATGGTTAACTTCTCAAACCATCAAACCCTAAACAGAAACCGGCTTTCTGAACGGATTTACAAGGCCTATGTACAGCTTTATAAAACTGATAAGATTTATCCCACTATAGACAAAGTGAGTTTTAATCCTCCGGAAACCGAAAACTTTAAATTTATGGGCAGTCCGCTACACTGGGACGTGAGCCTGAAAACACCTATTCCTTATGGATTGCAGGGATTGCTTTACTTAACCGATTGTGGTCCGGATGATGGCGCTTTTCATTGTGTTCCGGGTTTTCATAAAGAAATCAATGCCTGGTTGGAAAAACTGCAGCCTGGCGAAAATCCAAGAGAAAAGGCGCCCGAAGCCTTAACAGCAATGCCAGTTACAGGCAATGCCGGCGATTTTATTATCTGGCAAAATACATTACCCCATTGCGCTACTGCCAATCGGGGCAAAACACCAAGAATGGTGCAATATCTTACCTATTTCCCAAATGATTATCAATCTGCTTCGGAATGGATTTAAGGCATTAGGATTTGTTGATAATGCTCCATCTCGGAATCCTGGCATTTTCACCTTCCTTAAGTATGAAGCGATAGCCATGATTGGCATCAACTATTTCGCGTGTGGTCGGGTCAGTAATCGTATATTCGATATGAGCCTTTTGCTTAAAATATTTTTTCCATGCCGGAAATATGTCGAGATATTTTCCTCTGATGGATTGAAATTTTAGGGTTTTTGAAACTTCCTTATTCTCCAGTTTGAAATCGACATACAGGCATTCATCCCACTCGCTTTTGCTTTCAAGGTCTGCATCAGAAAGAGCAGCCGGAGCATAAATAATCGTATAGGTAGAATCAGATGCCTGCTCCATAACCTTGTAAAAACGATACGAAAGTGTAGTCAGCGAAGCAATTTTATCAGAAGCCTGTCGGGCATTTCCTTTATCTGTTTTTGAAATAGAACTGATAAAAGCCACATCCTGCGCCAAGCTGATGGTACACACAAAAAATACGGCAGATGACAGAATTATTTTCATAACGTTGCTGTTGAATAGTACAAAGATATTGCAAAAAGAACATCACTTTTTCACATCCGCAACTTATTTTGAACAAAAATTATTTTTTCTTACGGGTTTAAAAAACTTTCTTTTTTGTCAGACATTATAGAAAAAATTTTTCCTGTCCATGCCGGATCCAAAGTATTGCCAGTTGATATTTAGGACATTTTTTATGGTCTTTTTTAATACAGAAAAATCATTGGGCTTTGTGATATAAATATTAGCTCCGTTGACAAACGTTTCTTCAATATCTTTTTCTAAAGAAGACGTTGAATAAATCGCTATCGAAATGTCCATAAACCGTGGATTCGACCTTATCTGTTTCAGGCTTTCCGTTCCGGAAATAAGTGGCATATTCAAATCGAGAAATATAATTTGTGGAAGGGAAATATCTTCTCTATTAAGATACTCCATCAATTCCAGGGCATTCTTAAACATTAGCAAATCAATAGAATCATCAATTCCTTTTATTACTTCTTCAAACAATTCGCGATCATCCTGGTCATCATCAACCAGAAAAACATACATAGATGTACCCATATTAAATAATTAGGTATTAGATTAGACATAATGGCTTAACATGCAGGGTGTGGCTAAAATTTTGTTCTTCCCCATGCAATCTTAAAAAAAGATGCATCACAAGAACCGGGCATACGCATTATTCCGCTTTCTTATTACCTAAGATTAACATGTAAATATCATGTTTTAAAAAAAGTGTAAGGAAGTCTTTTCCTGAATTCCAGGTCATGAAAATTTTCGATTTTTCATCCTTAACAGAGCTATGCAATTCTTCATAACTGTGTTCAGAATCCAGGTCAGGATGGAAAGATGACAGATTACTTATTGTTTCTTCAAATTTGAGATTATTTTCAGCAAGCAATCGTCTTACTTCTTTGAAGGCTGTAGTAAATCCATCAATATTTCTTTCGAAATTAATGATATAAATATTTTCTTCTTCGGGATGATTGTACCATTTATAGTACATCATATCCTTTTCGCTTAGTGGAGCCGGATATATGGAAATAGGTGATTTACCAAAAGTCTGTGACAGGCCTTTGGCGCAGATGAGCAACAATAAGAAACAAACTAATTTCACAACCCCCATAGATATGAGACAAAATTATTTATATTATTTCTGAAAATGTTACACAATTATAAGGTGGATTTATCTTATTCCACAGAATTATGATAAAACGCGATATTTTTCAAGTGTGCAATAAAAAGGATTCTCTATATTTAAGGAAAGAATCCTTTTTTATTACATATTTATTACTTGACTTTCGCATCGTCAAGAAACTTATTAATTTTTTTGATGCTTTCGTTTATAAATTTGAATCGGTTGGCATTATTTATGTCGTACGACAAGACACCACGCACAACCCATGCTTCTGAAATTTCAGAAACGTTCAATTTAGAACTGGAATAAAAATCATTTTCATTGCTCAATACAAAAATGTTATCATCATAGGTACTTTTTGCCACCCGATTGATAAACAGGCCTTTTTCATGGCTTACAAAAACAATGATAGAATCATTTTCAATCCGGTCAATGTCAATTTTTTCGCAAACCACAAATGAATTCTCATCTATTACAGGAAACATGTTATTGCTAACCACCTGAAATACTCTGGATTCATCTGCACTAATAAAAGGAAAACTGTACTTTGGAAGAATATCAAGTAAACTGGCATTGTCATTTCCTTTGGCATATTGAAACTGAACTTCTCTTGAAATCAACGGAGTGTGGTTGGTATAGGCTCCCGCTTTTTTCTTATTTAAGAATATTTCATTCAAATCAAGCTCATAAAGCTCGCAAATTGTGATTATAGAATCAAAATCTACACTATCTCTTTTTTTCCAAGTAGAAATCGTATTTGGCTTAATGTTCAAAAATTCAGATAATTCGATATCTGTCTTGATTTTCAGCGCTTTCTTCAATCTACTAATAACGCTAATCGCGTTTTGTGATTTATTTTCTTGCATATTCGCAAAATGTGTTGTAACTTTATCCAAGGATAAAATTAAATTCATGAAATCCGTTAAAAAATCCACTTTAGGAAATTGTCTGCACAATCAATTTCAAAAAGCATTTTTTTAAAAAATATTCACAAGTACGTGGTATTTTTTAAACACCAAGCATAAAGTCATATCACAGAATGAATCTATGAGGGCGGGTTCTGGAAATTTGGGTTTTTTGCGAATTATTACGGATTTAAAATCAATAACAATTCGAAACAAATATATACTTTTTCTAAAAATACCACTAAAAACATAGTATAAATTATTCATAATTACCCAATTACAATACATATGTAAGAAAAAGGCTTAAAAAACTATTAATTTCCCGTTAAAATAAAGGTTCCCAAATCTATCTATTAACTAAATGCAGTTGCTTATGAAAATTAATTTTACTTTTCAAAGGGCGTATTATTTCCTATACTCCCCAATCTTAATCTTATTGCTTTTTTACCATAATCCTCTCAGTGCGCAATCCACAAGAGTTTATGCTACCGTAATTTCGGGCGAAAGCAATACCGACCTTTCTGCCAATGCCGTCGACGGTAATCTTGCTACTAAAGCAAACGTAAGGGCCAGTTCAGGACTAGCTTTAGGTATCGGTGCTTATTCAGGTTATATTGAACTCGAATATCCAACGCCATTACCGGCCAATACTACTTCGTATATTAAGATTCAGACAGATGAAAATCTCCTTCCTGCTTTATTGGGAGGAAGTCTAGGAGGTTTGCTTTCGAATGTATTAGGAGCCGTGCTGATTGGAAATCAGGAATTTACCGTTCAGGCAAAAGATGGAAATAACGTCCTTTTGCAGGGCGATAGCCAGGACATAGGCGAATTCGCAACAGAAAGGCTTCGAATCGTAACCGATGAAACAGGCGATTATTTTGTTGCCATAACTCCTGCCCAATCCTATAACAGAATCCGTTTGAGAAACAGGATAGGAAGTCTTTTAGGATTATTCAACACAAAACAATTGGGCGTCTTTGATGCTTTTTATATTTCAGACCCGGATGATTGTGGTTATGCTTCCTATACTTCCTACAGCGGCCAGGGCATTAGCCTGGACCTTTTGAATCTTGGCGGTGCCGGAGTAACCAATCCAAAAAATGTATTGGATTCTGACCCTAACAGTTTTTCCCGATTGAGTTTGGGCGTTTTAGGCGTAGCAGCATCAATAGAACAAACCGTTTATTTTGACGGCCTCTCACAAACCACAGACGAGTTCGACATCAGGTTAAAAGTCGACCCGTCTTTATTAGCTTTAGGTGTCGCGAACAATATCCAGATTATTGCGTATAATGGCCCTGCAATTGTAGATTCCAGGTCTCTGAGTTCTTTATTAAATCTGGATTTACTGACATTGCTGCAAGGAAATCAAGTCGCTACTATCCCTTTTGCCCCAAATGCACCAGCCGATAGAATTACAGTCCGCTATACTTCCCTGCTCAATTTGCAGCTGACACAGCGCCTTGACCTTTATGATATTGTTCGCGTTCCTAAAATGCCTACCATAACAGACCCGGCTACTTTAAATGCTGTAGTATGTTCAGGAAGCACCGCTTCACTAATTGCGAATACCGCTGCCGGTAATGAAATCCGATGGTACAATACTCCAACAGGTGGCCCTATTTTAGCAACTGTTGCATCCGGTGCGCCATTTCAAACAGCACAATTAAGTGCCGATACTATTTTTTATGTAGCTGCCGCAAAAATAGGCTGTACAGAAGAATCGCGAAGAGTAGCTGTTCCTGTAAAGGTTATCAGCCTGCCAACTGCTGCTGATATCAACATACAGAGTACACTCACTGCCTGTCAGGGAAATATTGTCCTTACTCCGACAACCACAATTGGAGGGGCGCTGATCCGATATTATACTGACCAGAACAAAACACAGGAAATCACTACCGGATTTGCCGGACATGCCGGAGCAACCTATGTCAAAAATCCGGCTACAGGAGCGCTTACTATCACAGGATTAAGTGAAGCCAACTCACCCTACTCCTATTTTATATCTCTTACTTCTGAAGGTATTTGCGAAAATGCCGTTAATAATCTGAAGGAAGTAACTGTAAACGTTTCCAGTATTCTTAACCTGCAAATACAATCTGCAATATCAGGATGCGGCTCTGTTAACCTTGCCGATGCCATCCTAAACCTCAACCCTACCACTACCTATGTTTTCTTTGATGCTTCCAACAATCCTATTACGGCAGAAGCAGCATCAAATATTACCACAAGCGGAACCTATTACATACAGGCACAGGGAGCCAATAACACCTGCTCGTCAGATATACTTCCTGTAGCAGTAACTGTAAATCCGCAACCCAACCTGTCTATTACCAATACGGCTTTGGTTACTCAAATAGGCAACACCGTTACTTTAGATGCTGTTTCTACAGGAACCATTACCTGGTATGCTCCTAACGGGACGGCCCTACCATCAAACGTTGCCGGTCCTTTCGCAGCAGCAGGCACCTATACTTTTACGGCTATTGCAACTAACGGAACCTGCTCTGTAAGCGGTTCAGTTACCATAACGGTATTAGACCCTAACGAATGTCCTCCGCTGTCAGAAAGAAAGTACGCCAACTCGCAACGTTGGAATACGATATTAACAGGAGGCGTAGTTAATGCAGGAAGCGCTGTTGACGGTAATATCCAGACTTTCTCGACTATTACCACCGGAATTGGACTGTTGGGCATAGGAACAACTTCTCAGATTTTGGAATGGAGTGAAACTATTGCTGCGGGAACTCCTGTCACCTTAAAATTGGGGTCTGAATACAGCGGAGTTACTTTAGCAGGCGGCTTTTCGGTTGTTGGAACAAAAAGAAACGGTTCCGGAACAGCTGTAGATGTAGGAACGCTTCAACCGGTTTCAGGGTCATTATTAAACCTGCTGTCCGGACAAAACAACTTTGAATATACTTTCGTTCCGGCAAACAATGCTGGTCCGCAAGCCTATGACGGTGTCCGTATTGAAATCACCTCACTGCTTAGTGTGGCACAAAGCGCAAAAGTTTATGAAGCTTATTATAAAACCCCGGCAACTCAAATTGCCTGCCAATCCGGCGATGCTGAAGACGTATTATACGGAGCAATTGACCTGGGAGTTGGAGCCGCTACTTCTTTAGTAGGTGTAACTACCCCACGCAATGCCATTGACAATAGCGAAACTTCCTTTGCCACCATGCTCAGCAGTGTAGGAGTTTTGGCTGCAGCTGAACTTACAGCCGTTTTCCGAACTCCTTCAGTAGTAGGCGATACCTTAAAAATCAAAATCTCAAGACCAGGTTCTTTATTAAACTTAAATCTTCTTGCCGGTATCAGTATACAACCGGTCTTAAATGAAGCTATGGCAGGTCCAGTTATTGGAAGCACGAGCGTGCTACTTAACTTAGAGCTGCTTCCTGGCGACCAGGGCGCAATTCTTACTGTTGTCCCTCAACATTCATTCGACAGAATCAGAATCCGTTTTGGAGGCGTTGCCAATGTACTGGACCAATTGCGAATCCACCACATCGAAAGGGTTGCCAATACCAAAATTCTGGGCGGCGATGAAAACAATGCCGTCGAAGCCTGTCAGGGAGAAACAATCAGACTGCAAGAAGATTCTGTAGCCTGTACTTCATTTATATGGTATGATGCAAAAGTTGGAGGAAATGTAGTTTCTACCGGAAATTCCTTCACGCTTCCCAACAACCTGTCAGCCGGAATACATGTTTATTATGTACAACCGGTTCGATTTGGATGTGAGTTCTTAGCCCGCGGAAGAGTTAGTGTTACGGTAACACAAACAGCTCCGGCAGATGCTATCGCTTCTGTTCAGATTAACGGAGGAAATTCGGCTTCGTTTTGTACCACAACCGGGAATGTAGTCCTGAGCGCTGTTCTGAACTCGACTATGACACTTTCTAATCCTGTTTATTACTGGTATAAGTTAGACGGTACCACACAAACTTTAATTCCGTCAGAAACCAATTCCAGTCTTGCCTTGACAGGACTTACACCGGGAACTTATACCTATTTTGTTGGGGTTAGCTCTGATGAATATTGCCAGACTGCTCTGGCAGACAGAAAGCAGGTTACTTTCACTATCCTGCCTCCTTCAACAGCGGGAGATGTGGTAATAGACAACAAAACGGTCTGTCTTAACAGCTCTGTAACGCTAAATCCTACAAGTACTTTGGCAAATCCGCAGTTCACTTATTACCTTACGAACGACACGACACAGCCAATTACTAATGGTACTATTGGCGGTATTACTTATGCGCTTGGAGCCAACGGAACGCTTTCTATAACCGGTCTTGTTACTGCCGGAAGTCCTTACACCTATTATATTGCGATTACCAGCGACACTACCTGTCTGAATACGGCCGGCAATCTTAAAGCGGTTACGGTGACAGTGGGCAATCCTCCTGCACCAACAACAAACAATGCTACACAAAACTTCTGTAGCACTAACAATCCAACGGTTGCCGATTTGCAGGTGAACGAAGCTAATGTTGTGTTTTACAGTCTTCCATTAGGAGGTGTTCCGCTTCTTGCAACAACTCCGCTTACAGCCGGAATTTATTATGCTGCACAAATTGACGGAAGTTGCGAAAGCGATACCAGACTAGCCATTACAGTTACGATAGGGAATCCGCCAACACCAACAACAGCTAATCCTACACAAAATTTCTGCGAGCTCGACAACCCTACGATAGCATCAATACAGGTCAACGAAACTAATGTTGTTTTTTATGATGCCGCAGTAAACGGAAACCTGTTGCCTTCTACCACACCTTTAACGCCGGGAATATATTTCGCCGCTATTTTAGACGGAACCTGCGAAAGCGAAAACAGATTGGCAATTACAGTAACCATTACTGACCCGGGAACGCCAACAACAGCTGCAACAACACAAAACTTCTGCCAGGGCGACAGTCCTACTGTAGCTGATTTGGATGTAAACGAAACCAATGTAGTTTTCTACAGCTCTCCTAATGGCGGTACTCCTTTAGCGCCAACAGAAGCTTTAGCAAATGGAACCTATTATGCCAGCCTGGTAGACCCGACAGGTTGTGAAAGTGTAACACGTCTTGCTATTACAGTAAATATTACGGTTGTGGGTACGCCAACAACAAATGACAATACACAGGAATTCTGTCTGGAAGACCGGCCAACAATTATGAGCATACAGGTTAACGAAACCAATGTGGTTTTCTATAACGCTCCTACAGGAGGAAGCCAATATGCTCCAACGGCTCCGCTAACCAGTGGAATTTATTATGCTTCGCTGGTGAATGGCGTTTGCCATAGCGAAACACGTTTGGCTATTACAGTAACGGTTTCCAACCCGAATACTCCTATAACCAAATTCCCAACACAGAATTTCTGCCAGGCAAACAATCCTACTGTTGCAGACATTGATGTTAATGAAACCAATGTCGTATTTTATGATGCGCCAACAGGAGGCAACCTTATTGCTCCAACAACACCACTGGTTGCAGGAATTTATTATGCCGCACTCCAGGTAGGCGATTGTGAAAGTGCTACCAGACTTGCAATTACAGTGACAATTAGCAACCCTGCTACTCCAACTACTAATGATGACACACAGGAATTTTGTAGTGCGCAAAACCCGACAGTCGCTAATCTTCAGGTAAATGAGCCAAACGTAGTATTCTATACTTTGCCTACAGGTGGTACGCCGCTTGCTCCTACTGAAGCTTTGACAAACGGAACCTATTATGCGAGCCTGAGAGATGCAACAGGTTGTGAAAGCGTGACGCGTTTGCAAATTACGGTAAGTATAACAGTAGTAGGAATACCTACAACAAACAGTACAACGCAAAACTTCTGTCTGTCAAACAATCCTACCGTTGCCAATATACAGGTGAACGAGGCAGGAGTTGTATTTTATGATGCTCCAACCGGAGGCAATGTTATTGCGACAACCAGTGTATTAACAGCCGGTGTTTATTATGCTTCCCTGTTCAACGGAATTTGTGAAAGCGAAGCGAGACTGGCTATTACCGTAACAATAGGCAATCCTTCTACTCCAACAACCAATAATGGGACTCAAAGTTTCTGTTTGTCAAACAACCCGACAGTCAGCAACATTCAGGTCAACGGGGCAAATGTCATTTTCTACAATGTACCAAACGGAGGCACGGCATTAGCGCCAACAACAGCATTAACAAATGGTATTTATTATGCTTCAGCTACTGACGGAGTTTGTGAAAGCATCAACAGATTAGCCATTACGGTTACTATAAACAACCCGAATACACCTACAACGGCTAATACTACCCAAAGATTCTGCCAGGCAGATGGCCCAACAATTGCAGATCTTCAGGTGAATGAAACCAATGTAGTGTTTTACAATACTCCTGCAGGAGGAACGGCATTAGCTACAACAACACCTTTAGTGGCAGGAATCTACTATGTTGCTCTAAGTGACGGCACCTGTCAAAGCGCAACAAGACTGGCTATTACAGTACAATTCCTGACAGACGGCCAGGCAGTGATTACCGGAGGTGGCAACCAGGCCTGTTCTTCTGAAACCGTAACCTACACTACTGCAGCCGGAATGACAGACTATGTTTGGGATGTAACTGGCGGTACAATTACAGGTGGCGGCCAGACATCAGACAATTTTGCGACCGTTACCTGGAACACAGTAGGCACCGGAAACATTAGCGTTACTTTTACAAACACTACCGGCTGTTCCAGCGATAATTTTGCTACCAGAGATATTGCCATCAACGTCTGCTCCGATATAACAATCAGCAAGACTGCCAGCAATCTCAAGCCTAGTATTGATGAGAATATCATATTCACGATAACCGTAAGCAATAACGGACAAAGCCAGTTCACAGACCTTATAATCAACGAGCCATTACAAAGCGGCTTCCAATATGTGAGCTCCAATGCTTCAACCGGAACCTATTCCAATACATCCGGTGTCTGGACTATACCAACTTTGGCTTCCGGACAAACGGCTACCTTACAGATTACTGTTAAGATACTATCGACCGGAAATTATGTAAATACGGTAACAATAACCTCATCTACTCCTATAGATTCGAATACAGAAAATAACATAGCATCTATTTCTATCGAACCTATTTGTCTGATTGTATACAATGAGTTCAGCCCGAATAATGACGGTGACAACGATTTATTCCGAATTGACTGTATTGAGAATTATCCTAACAACACGTTGCAGATTCACAACCGCTACGGTGTTGAAGTCTATAAGACCAGAGGCTACCATAATACCTGGGACGGAACTGCGAATGTCAACTCTCCTATCAACGAAGACAAAAAACTTCCAACAGGAACCTATTACTACATTCTTGATTTAGGTGATGGAACTGGAACTAAAAGCGGATGGATTTATCTGATTCGCTAATTCCACAGGATAATTTCAATTTAAAACAGCAAGAGTATGAAAATCACTATATACAAAATCAGCTTAGTATTTCTTTTTATCCTGATTTCGATAAAAGCAAATGCACAACAAGACCCTGGATATACGCAGTATATGTATAATCCTCTGACAATAAACCCTGGTTATGCGGGTTCAACAGGAACGCTTGAAGCGGTCCTGTTGCATCGCTCGCAATGGGTAGGAATAGATGGCGCTCCTTCTACACAGGCGTTCACACTCCACAGTCCGCTGACAAATGACAGGATTGGTCTGGGTTTTACGGCAGTTAATGACAACCTTGGCCCTTCCAATGAAATCTATCTTGATGGAAACTTCTCCTACACCCTAATGTTTAGCTATAATACCCGATTGGCTTTGGGAATAAAAGCCGGAGCAAGGGTTCTGAATGTAGACTGGTCAAAAGGAAGATTCTATGATGGTTCTGATGTGTTATTAAACAGCAATATCAATAATAAGATAACGCCATCAATTGGTGCAGGTGCCTATCTGTATTCAGACAACTGGTATATTGGCGCTTCGGTTCCAAGTTTTATCAAAGGCGATTATTATGATGACATACAGGAATCCATACAAATCGAAAGACTTCATTACTATTTGACAGGAGGTTATGTGTTTAATTTTTCAGACAATTTCAAATTCAAGCCGGCAGTTTTGGCAAAAGGAGTCAGCGGAGCACCAATCTCGGTAGACGTTTCGGCTAATTTCCTGATTCAGGAAAAATTCACCCTGGGTGCCGGATACCGCTGGGATGATTCTGTAAGCGCATTGCTTGGTTTCCAGATTTCAAAAGACTTTTTCGTGGGGTACTCTTATGATTACACCACAACCGACCTTAACAAGTATAACGACGGTTCCCATGAAATCATCCTGCGCTATCAATTGTCCAGAAAAACAAGTCAAATCAAATCACAACGATTCTTCTAAAAAAATAAGCTCATGAAAAATATATTCCTACTACTCCTGTGCCTTAGCATTGCTTCGGTAAACGGACAAAGCAAATTAAAAAAGGCCAACAAGCTTTTCAAGGAATTTTCTTATGTAGATGCTTCAAAAGCTTATGAAGAATATCTTGAAAAAGAAAAGTCGCCGTCAACACAAGCACTGAAAAATGCCGGAGATTCCTTCTATTATATCGATGACAAACGAAATGCCTTAAAATGGTATCAAAAGCTATACGACATACAAGGCACAAGCATGCCGGACGAATATCTGCTTCGGTATGTGGAATCTCTAAAAGGTGTTTTAGATTATGAGAAAGCCGATAAAGTGACCAAAGAATATCTGGCCGGAAAAGGCGACCAGAAAAGGATTGCAAGCTATAACCGTTTAAAAAAGCAGATGGATAGCCTGGCTAAAGAAAAGCCTTTGTATACCATCCGAAATCTGGAAATCAATACGGATAAATCCGATTTCGGAACTGCATTTTTCGGAGATAAAATTGTGTATTCCTCTAGCAAAGACACCACAAAATTCAAGGAAAAACTCTATAATTGGAACAAGCAGCCTTTCCTGAACCTGTATGTGGCAGAAAGAAATACGTCCAACGGCAGTTTGTTCAACGAAACGCTGTTTCTTCCGAATGCCATGACAAAGTATCATGAGGCGACAGTAGCTTTTGCACCCGACCTTAAAACGGTATACTACTCTACAAATATTGTTCGGAAAAAGAAACTTGTCAATGACGAGGAAGGCACCAACAATTTCAAGATTGTAAAAGGTACAATTAGTGATGGTAAATTGAACGCTCCGCAGGATATTTTCTTCAACAGTAAAAAATATTCTGTTGGACATCCTGCCATAAGTGAAGATGGAAAATGGCTTTTCTTTGCTTCCGATATGCCGGGCGGTTATGGCGGTTCTGATTTATATGTCTGCCAAATTGCCGATGACGGAACTATTGGCCCACCAAAAAACCTGGGACCGGAAATCAACACCGTTGGTAATGATATGTTTCCTTCTTTTACAAATGGAATGCTGTATTTTGCTTCCGATGGTCATTTTGGCTGGGGTGGACTTGACATTTACGAAAGCCGGTTCAAAGAAGACCGTACGTTTTCAGAACCCCGAAATTTAGGTGCTCCTATCAACAGTAACAACGATGATTTCGCCTATATCGTAGACCCAAAAGACACCTATGGCTATTTTTCTTCAAACCGTGCGCAGGGAAAAGGCGATGACGACATTTACTATTTCACAAAAGAAAAAGCGCCTTGCAACCAAATGATTACAGGAAAAGTAATCAATTCAAAAAGCAAGTCTGTTATTGGTGATGCCAGTGTAAAAGTTTCAGACCTGTTTGGCGATAAGATTGCCGAAACGACTACTGCTGCAGACGGGACTTACAAATTAACCGTGCCGTGCAACATGAAAGTCAAGGTTTCAGCCTCAAAAACGGGACATAGTACCGAAGAAAAAGAAATCGAAAGCAAAAAAGTCAATGGTGCCGAAATTAAGGATGTGAATTTTGAACTGACCAAATATGATGACATTGTTATTGTTGATGGCAACAAGGAAAAAATAGACATCAATCCTATTTTCTTTGACTACGACAAATCCGATATCACGCCACAGGCTGCTGCCGAACTGGATAAAGTGGTCTTTGCCATGTCTAAATTTCCGAAAATTAAAATCAAGATTGAATCGCATACGGACTCCAGAGGAAAAGATGCCTACAACATGAAACTCTCTGATGCCAGAGCAAAATCAACACAAACCTATATATTGTCAAAAGGAATTGACCCGTCCAGAATCGAAAGTGCGATTGGATATGGTGAAAGCCGATTGACAAATAAATGCAAAAACGGTGTGAAATGCACCGAGGCCGAGCACCTGGCCAACAGACGCTCCGACTTTATCGTTATTGAAAAGTAGATTTTTTTGGGGAATCTTGATTGCGTTAGGACTGCCGTAAAAAAGCAGTCCTTTCTCATTTTAAACACATCATATAACTTTTTCTGTTAATTCTATAATACATTTTCTTGATAAAAGGAAGAAATTTGAGATATAGAAACCTTAAAAAACGGATTATGAAAAGTTTAGCGAGCAAATTATTTTTAGGAACATCAGTCATCCTGTTAGGCTTCATTACTTCCTGCAAAGAAAAAACGACAGAAAATAATGTAGATGTTGACATGGTAGATACTACTACCGTTGAGGAACCAACAGCACCAGCCATGCCGGATACAACCACTGTTCCTGCTGATACAACAAAAACACCTATGCCTTAATAATCAAAGAAATCATGGAAGATAATCAAAACAAAGACAGCCACCATTTAAATCTTGGGTCTGACAATGGTACCATTAACTTGAAATCCAAATTGCCGGATTGGCTTTTAGGATTTTTCAAGCCACCAATGGTTTGCCTGACAGACAGCAATGAAGGTTTGCCTGAAGGCTATCCGGATGATGATGACTTCTAATATTGCAAACTCTACAGGTAATTGATTAAACAATCAATTATTTAATTTTGGGGATTATTTATTTCTGAAATCCCTGCTATATAAAAATATAAGCAGGGATTTTATTTTTTCTACCTACAACCAATTTCAATTTCTTACATCATGAAAAAGCCAGATTCTTTTCCAGCTCAACAACAATCACCGCCCGGTAAGGAATATAAAATGTTTCCCGAACCCGAAATTATACAGAAAAACTATACCGGAAGCAACAAGCTAAAAGGCAAAACCGCTTTAATAACAGGTGGCGACAGCGGTATAGGAAGAAGCGTGGCCGTACATTTCGCAAGAGAGGGAGCCAATATTGCCATCGCTTATTACAGTGAAACAAAAGATGCAGAAGACACTAAAAAAATGATACTGAAAGAAGGCAGGGAATGCCTTCTCTTAAAAGGTGATTTGAAAAAGGAATCCTTTTGTAAAAGTATCGTTCAGAAAACCATCAGCAAGTTCGGTTCATTAAACATACTGGTAAACAATGCCGCAGTACAATTCCCGAAAGAAGAAATAGAGGAAATTGACAGCAAGCAAATGTTAGAAACTTTCGAAACCAACATCTACCCTTTTTTCTATACCACGTTTGAAGCCATAAAACATTTAAAAAAAGGGGATTGTATTATCAATACGACCTCAGTAACTGCCTACAGGGGTAGTCCGCATCTTCTGGATTATTCCAGCACAAAAGGTTCAATTGTATCATTTACAAGGTCTGCCTCCGGCATGCTTGCCGATAAAGGCATACGCGTAAACGGAGTGGCACCGGGACCAATCTGGACACCATTAATTCCGTCTACATTTGATGAAAAGGAAGTCAAAAAATTTGGAAAAGACACCCCAATGAAAAGAGCCGGACAACCCAGTGAGGTAGCTCCAGCCTATGTCTTTTTAGCCAGCCAGGATGCCAGCTATATCACCGGACAGATTATACATATTAATGGGGGTGAAATTGTTGGAGGTTGACATTTCTTCTTATTTTTTACAAATTTTATAAAATCATTAGTACATAACCATTTTTAAAGTTTGTAAATTTAATTGTGACAAATCACAAAATGATGCCTCAAAAGGCTTTGATATAACTATTAAATTAACCTATAAACTTCACACCATGAAAACCAAAAATGTATTACTAGGAATTGCAGCCGGTGTAGCCGCAGTGGCTGTTGCCAGATTAATCCTGAAAAGAACCGGCGCCTGGGATTCCATGTGCGAAAAAGCATCAGACATGGAAGACAGAATGTTTCACAAAGGATATCGAAAAAGAGAACGGGAATCGTTAAGCACCTTGCCAAAAGGAGAAGAAAAAACCGTAAGCAAAAAACATTACGAAGCTTCAAAACTTAAAAATGCCGTTTTATAATTAAACGGTTCTTCTATATAAAAATAAAAACGGCTTATGCTATGGGTATAAGCCGTTTTCAATTTAGCTAGCTTCAGTAAATCTAAAAAGTATCCTGGTAGTTGGGTTCCTTTTTAAAATAATTATGCTTTTTCAATCGGATGCGTCTTGAATTAGCCGCATACTTTTTAGAAAAGCTATGATACAGAAAAACATTCATTTTACGTTTTTCGCGAATCAGCAAAGGTATGTTTATCATTACTCCTACTACACAGATAGACATCAGTATCAATAGCAGCAACATATAAATAATATAATTCAGTTCGAAAGAATTTCTAAAATCAGTGACAAAAAAATAAGCCGCGATTCCAAAAACAAAAATCGATAATAACAAAGAAACTATTTTCATGATTTTGCTTTTTAGTTGGACTTTTTCCTTCGTTGGAGAAAACCTTTTGTCAAATTTAAAAACTTTGTTAACAAAAATTTTTACATAATTTTAAGAAAGTCTTACAACATAAAAATATTTGAACAACTCTACATAAAGTCCGATATATTTCAACACATGATTTTATAATAATGTAAATAAAAATAAAAATGATGTAATTATTTCCCTGTTAAAATAAATACATTTGAAAAGATGGTAACAACTGAGAATTAATCATCAAAGGGGGAAAAATTGCTATACTGATTCAGCCAAATGAAATGGAGTATTTTGAAAAAAATGCTCCTTTTTTATTTATGCAAGTTGTTGAAATATAGCTTAAAACTAAAAACAATTAAACATTCTGATGATTAGTCGGCAAAAAGCTATAGGATTTAGAACATTTTTTAATAAATTTATTGTCCTAACCACAGCTACTACATGAAACTATATATCAAATACGACATCAATCAGGCCTGCAGGATAATCATGCAGGAACAGCTTGAAAAATTTGGCATCCAGTATCAGCTTCTTGACCTCGGCGAAATAGAATTCAAAGAATCTATCCCCGAAGAAACGTATAACGAATTAAGAGAAGCCTTAAAAAAATACGGTATTGAGTTGTTGGACAACCAAAAAAGCCAGCTCATTCAAAAGATAAAAGATACTATTATAGAAATGGTATATGAAAAGGACAAATTGCCAACTTCAACCATTTCTTCTTATCTCTCCGACAAGCTCAACCTGAGCTACGGCTACATTTCCAATATATTTTCGGAACATACCTATACTTCCATTGAGAACTATATTATTATGCAGAAAATAGAGAGGGCAAAAAAACTGATAATTGAAGACGGACTCACCCTAACCGAGGTATCCTATAAACTCAACTACAGCAGTGTAGCACACCTTTCAGGACAATTCAAAAAAACCACCGGTCTGACACCATCCATGTTCAAAAGGATTGTCGATAAAAGACGCAGCATGACTAAAGAATAATAAATAAAAACTTATATTTGAGCTATCAAAATCCCCCTAAATATGATTAAAGACCAGTCTATAAACATTATGCTTGCAGATGATGATGAAGACGACCGCAACTTTTTTAACGACGCCATAAAGGAACTAAAAATCAATAACAACCTGACGGTCTTTAAGAACGGAAGTGAATTAATGGATTATCTCGAACAACCAGATACGCTATTACCACACATATTATTTCTGGATTTGAACATGCCCAGCAAAAGCGGCAATGAATGCCTTAGGGAAATTCGCCAGAATCCTAAGTTTAAGGATATGTCTATTGCTATTTATTCAACCTCATCTTCAGATAAGGATATAGAAGAGACTTTTGTTGGAGGCGCGAACATTTATATCAAAAAGCCCAACGATTTTGGAAATCTGAAAAAAGTACTTAAAGAAGTTGTCAATATCAACTGGCAATTCCACACGTCCGGATTAAACAAAGACACTTTCTTTTTCAGCATCTAAAGGCCAAAACCAACAGACATGAAATTAAAAGAATTATTAACCCCTACTCTGATTTACAGAACCGCCCAGGGGGTATCATTTATTTTGGTTATCAGTGTTGCCATAGTGTTTCATGTCCAGATGAAAAGTCTCAATCAGTCTGTAGACCTTATCTCTACTTCTAACAAAAAGCAGTTTGAGCTGGAAAAAATTATCTCTGAAGTCATCCAGAGAGAAAATGAAATGCGAAGCTATATCATTACAAAAGATTCAGCATTTTATAACAATAATCTTACAACAAAAAGAAAAATATTCAAAAGCCTGTCATTATTGAAAGACAACTTTTCAAGCAAACAGGATTTGAAAAACATCGAGAATATTGATGACATCCTACAAAAAAGGCTGGCTCTTTTTGATGAAACTTTGGCAATTTCGAGTGCCCAGCCTATTGATTCGGCATTGCTGAATGCCAAATTATTAGAAGGAAACAGGCAAACAAAAGAACTTCAGGAAAAAATATACGAACTCATTGAACAGGAAGTTACCAAACTAAAAATACACAATATCAATCACCGTTATGATATTGAAACATCAACAATTACGGCCTTTTCACTTACCATCCTGACTCTGGTCATCCTCCTTTTTTCACTAAACAAAATCAATATTGACTTCCAAAAAGTACGTAAACTGAACGAAGAACTCAAATTTGTGAATCAGGTATCAGACAACGCCGAAAAAGTAGCCGGAATAAGCCACTGGAAAATCAATATGCACACCGGCAAATTCTTTTATTCCGACAATTTTTACAGAATATTAGGTGAGGAACCCAATGCTTTTGACTCCAAAGTCGAAAACGTAACGCCGTATATCCATCCGGATGATTACGAAGAAACTATGAAGCAGCATGAGGAATCCATGAAAAACCATACGCCAACTTCAATGATTTACAGAATCATACGCAAGGACGGCCAAATACGGTATATCAGTTCAACAGGCGATTTCACATACAACACTAAAGGAGAGCTTGTCAAGATTGGCGTAAGCAATGACATCACAGAAGAATATACCATCAAGCTGGCTTTGGAAGAAAAAAACAAGACACTCATTGCCATAAATGCCGAACTGGAATCGTTTAACCAGATTGTCAGCCATGACCTTCAGGAACCTTTGCGAAAAATACAAATGTTTATTTCCAGAATTGAAGAATCAGAAACAGAAACCATATCAGAAAAGGGCAAAGACTATTTTTTAAAAATCAAAAATTCTGCAAACAGGATGCAGAACCTGATGATGGACCTTGTTGATTATTCCAAGACCATGAAAGACGACAAGGTTTTTGTCAAAACCAGCCTTAACAAGCTTCTTGCGGATGTATTGCTGGAACTCAACGTCAATATTGAAGAAAAAAACGCTACTGTGGAAATAGGCAATCTGCCAAAAATAAACGCCATTCCTTTCCAGATACATCAGCTTTTTGTCAACCTCATCTCAAATTCACTGAAATACAGTAAAAAAGATGTTCCTCCCGTTATCAAAATCAGAACTGAAAAAATTAAAGCCGGTGAGAAAATAAACGACATCGAACTCTTTGGCAAAAAATACCATAAAATAACCATAACTGATAATGGCATTGGTTTCAGACAGGAATTTTCAGAAAAAATCTTTATGCTGTTCAAACGCCTGGAAACCGACATTAATTATAATGGTACGGGAATAGGGCTTGCCATCTGCAAAAAAATTATAGAAAACCATAAAGGATACATCAAGGCGGAAGGAAATCCTGAAATTGGCTCTACTTTCACAATCTACCTTCCTTAAATAACATAATTATTTCTTAAAGTTAAATAATGTAACAATCCGATTTATTTGTCGTCCTATTGTTGTAAAACGTTAAAATCTGTTTTTGTAAAATAATTCTTAAAAATAGACGTTTACAGGAAAGTGAATTTTCTCACAAGAACATTAACAAATAAATCATGAATCAAAAAAATCAAAAAACACACGTTCCTTTACTAATTCTGCTCTTCCTCATCGGAAGTTGGGCGAAAGCCCAGGACAAAGTCACCATAAGCGGTACTATTGTCAATTCGCAAAACAATGAAACTCTTATTGGAGTTAGCATTTACATCCCTGAACTTCAATCAGGCACTACCACAAACGAATACGGTTTCTTTTCTTTATCCATCCCAAAAGGAGACTATACACTACAGGTTAGCTATATGGGTTTCCAGACTTCGGAAGAAAAAATTTCATTGCAACAGAATCTTCGAAAAAACATCAGCTTGGAAAGTTCTACGCAAAATCTTGAAGAAATCGTAATTACCGAAAGAAAAAACATTGCCAACATCAAAAAACCTGAAATGAGTGTCAACAAGCTTACCATTCAGGAAATTAAAAAAATGCCGGCAGTTATGGGTGAAACAGACATTTTAAAATCCATTCTCCAGCTTCCTGGTGTTACCAATGCTGGTGAAGGAGCTTCCGGCTTTAATGTGCGTGGAGGTGCCGCAGACCAGAACCTTATTCTTCTGGATGAAGCACTCCTTTACAACTCCTCTCACCTGTTTGGCTTCTTTTCTGTTTTCAATTCAGATGCTATCAAAGACCTTAAACTTTACAAAGGAGGCATTCCTTCCCGCTTTGGAGGTCGTGTTTCTTCTGTTTTAGACATCTACCAAAAAGAAGGAAACAGCAACGAATTTCACATGAATGGCGGTATTGGTGTGATTTCGAGCCGACTTTTGGCTGAGGGCCCTCTCGAAAAGGGAAAAGGCTCTTTCCTTGTAGCCGGAAGAAGTTCGTATGCACACCTGTTCCTAAAATTAACAGACAATAAAAACAGTGCCTATTTTTATGACCTGAATACAAAACTAAGCTACAAGCTTAATGAAAACAATAGCCTGTTTCTGTCCGGTTATTTTGGGAGAGACGTTTTTGACATTGGCGACCAGTTCAACAATGTTTATGGAAACGCGGTCCTGAACCTGAGATGGAACCATTTGTATTCAGAAAAACTTTTCTCCAACCTGTCTATGATTTACAGTGATTACTATTATGGACTTAAGTTGGATGTTGCCGGACTGAACTGGGATTCCGGTATTAAGAACTACAATATTAAATACGATTTCAAGCATTATATTAGCGACCGATACAAAATGACGTATGGTCTGAACGCGGTTTACTATGATTTTAATCCGGGAACCGTATCGCCAACAGGTGCTTCATCCGGAATCAACCGCGAGCAATTAGACAAAAAATATGCCCTGGAACCGGCCTTATATGTAGATGCTGAACAGGAAATAACCGATAAACTCAGTATAAACTACGGTTTCCGTTACAGCATGTTCTACAGAATGGGACAACAGGACATGAATATTTATGCCAATAACGAAGCTGTTACCTTTAACCCGGAACTTCAAATTTATGAAAAAGGCAAGCCTATTGGGACAGAACATTTTGGAAGCGGCAAAACAATTGCCTCATTCGACAATCTTGAGCCGCGATTGGCCGTATCCTACCAACTGGATGACAACCAATCCATAAAGGCGAGCTACAACCGTATGAGCCAGTACATTCATCTGGTTTCCAATACAGCATCACCTACTCCGTTAGACGTATGGGCTCCAAGCGATAATTTTATCAAGCCGCAGCTTTTAGACCAGGTAGCCTTAGGTTATTTCAGAAATTTCCATAATGATGACTATACATTGGAAACCGAAATCTATTATAAAAAAGTCAAAAACAGAATCGACTATATTGATGGCGCAGACCTTATTGCCAACAAGGCTATCGAACAGGTAATCTTAAACGGCAGGTCGAGGTCATACGGATTGGAGGTATTATTACGTAAAAACTCCGGCAAACTAAACGGATGGATTTCCTATACACTATCCCGCTCAGAACAGCAGACACCGGGAAGAACCGCTCTTGAAACCGGAATCAATAACGGAAAATGGTACAGCACAGGCTATGACAAAACGCATAACCTGGCCGTTACAGCATCCTATAAACTGACCGAAAAATGGTCTTTCGGAAGTACTTTCGCTTTGCAATCCGGACAGCCTGTTACTTATCCTAACGGACAATATGAATATGGCGGAGTAATCGTTCCCAGCTATGGTGCCAGAAACGAAGACAGGCTTCCTGCCTACCATCACCTGGACGTTTCTGCAACGTATATCCCAAAACCGGATAAGAAAAAAGGATGGCAGGGAGAATGGGTTTTCAGTATCTACAACCTTTACAACCGTATGAACTCTGCCTCTATGACATTCAGGCAAAATGAAGATACCGGAAGAAATGAGGCTGTAAGACTTTCTATCTTCGGTTTTATTCCAAGCGTTACCTATAATTTCAAATTCTAATACGATACCATCATGAAAAATATAAAATATATAGCCCTGCTTTTCCTGTCAGTTCTTTGCTTTAGCTGCGAAGAAGTAGTAGATGTAGACCTTAAAACGGCACCTCCCCGACTTGTCATTGACGCTTCAATAGACTGGGTCAAAGGAACAGACGGCACAACCCAAAAAATAAAACTGACCACCACCACCGGCTATTTCCAAAATGTAATTCCAGTGGTGTCCAATGCTACCGTCTTTGTTACAAACAGCAGCAACACGATTTTCACTTTTACAGAAACTCCGGGCACAGGAGAATATATCTGTTCTGATTTCCAGGCCGTAATTGGTGAAACCTATGTCCTGACTGTTGTTCACAATGGCCAGACCTATACGGCAACCGAAAAAATGACTGCGGTGCCCGATATTACCAGAACAGAACAGAATAATGAAGGTGGATTTTCAAACGATGAAATCGAAGTCAAATTTTTCTATAACGACAATGGTCAGGAAGACAACTTCTATCTAAGCAAGTTTGAAACCAGCCGTCTTCCCTATCCTGATTATGACGTACTTGACGATAAGTTCTTTCAGGGTAATGAAATGTTCGGGCTTTTCACACACGAAGATTTCAAACCCGGAGACCAGCTTAAAATTTCTCTTTTGGGAATTTCAGAACGCTACTATAACTATATGTACATCCTGATAGGCATTGCAGAAGGAGCCGGAGGCGGTCCTTTCCAGACAACTCCGGCCAACGTAAGAGGAAATATTGTCAACCAAACCGACAAAAACAATTATGCATTAGGCTACTTCAGAGTATCTGAAAGAACCGAACTGATTTATACCATACAATAATTATTGCTCCAGAGGTAGGCCGGTTTCTGTCCAGGAATCGGTTCCTCCTTTGAGCTCTATAATGTTCTTAAAACCTTGAGCCTGCATAATTTCAACTGCTTCTGCGCTTCTTCCGCCAGCCTTGCAGTACACGTAAACAGGTTTTGTTTTATCTAATTTGTTGATTCGGTCTGTAAAATCCTGGTCGTAAAGGTGAACATTTTTAGCACCTTTCAAATGGCCCTGCTTGTACTCTTTTGGAGTTCTGACATCTACCAATTGCACATTTCCTTTTTCAATTCTTTTGGAAAAAGCCTCAGGAGCAATCAATTCAGGAGATTTATTCTGCGATTGACAGGAAACAAAACTAATCAGGACAAATAAGAAAGAATATAAAGTTTTCATGTTTTAAATTTTTAGGACATAAAAGTAATTTATTTTTTATAAAAGAGCTATTAAGATTCTGAGGTTCTAAGATGCTAAGGCTCTGAGGTACTAAGACACTAAGGTACAAAGGTTATGAGATGCTAAGTTTAATAGGCTTCTAAATCTGCATAATTATTCTAATCTGTGGCTAAAATCCAAAATCATAAATCTCAAATCCAAAATCCATACGGTCATAAAAAAAGGAGCAATTGCTCCTTTTTTTATTCCGGTAAAACAACGGGGCCATCCCATTCTGACATGCCGCCTACAAGATTGTAAGTAGTGGCAAAACCTAACTGTTCCATCACACTGCAGGCTTTGGCACTTCGCATTCCGGCCTGACAATAGACATAATAATTTTTAGTTTTATCCAACTCCTCCACTTCATAAATAAATCCCTGACCTTTATAGATATCTATATTTTTGGCTCCGGGAATCATTCCTCTGTTGCATTCGTCTTCAGTTCGTACGTCAAGAATCACAGCATTTTCATCTTCCTGTGCCTGTGACCACCATTGTTCTTGTGTTATATTCATCATTGTATTTAAGTTATGCTTTAATAGAACATCCGATAGCCTTGGTTTCTTTTACTGCAACTTCCTTGTTCTTTAAAAGAGCGTCTACCGCATTTTCTACATATTTTTGTTTTACTGCCTTTTCATCTCCATAATTGTCATCAATGGCACCAATATATTTCACCTGGTTTCCTTTTGATGTTTTCTGTAAGATATAAACATGAGGTGTTTTTGTAGCACCATATTGAGGATAAATTTTTTGTCCTTCATCTAACAGATACGGAAATGTAAAGCCTTTTTCTTTAGCACGCACTTTCATCAGGTCAAAACTATCATCTTTTTGTTTTTCCGGATTGTTCGGATTGATTGCAATTACCGGATAACCCTGTTTTTTATATTTTTTGTCCAACGCAATAATTCTGTCCTCATAAGCCTGAGCATACGGACAGTGATTACAGGTAAAAATCACGATATATCCCTTGGCATCTTTGAAATCTTTAAGAGACACTTTCTTGTTATCGATATTCTTTAGGCTAAAATCAGTCGCAATATCGCCAACCTTATAGCCCGCTGCGGCATCCATATTTTTATAAGTAAAAGCACTTACCAGTCCGGCAAGCAATACAAAAGCAAAAATTTTAATTGTTTTCATAGTAGGATTGTTTATAGTTTTCTTTTAAAATTGTTTCACTTCATTTTCAAGTTCATCAAATGAAAAACTCTTTTCATAAAAACGGCGTTTGTTACCTTTATAAATTAGCGTAGCCGGAATCGCACCACTCCAGGTAGAATCTACCTTATTAATCCAGTTGTTTGCATCCGGGTCATTCAGCAACAAAACTTCCGATTTAAGATTATGTGTTTTTATAAAAGGCAGTAGTTTGGTTTCCGCCATTTTAGGAAAATCAATACTCACCAAAAGCACTTTTACTTTTTTGTCTTTATATTCTGCATTCAACTTTTCAAAATGTGGCAATTCTTCCACGCAAGGAACACACCACGTAGCCCAAAAATTAACCACATAAGTCGTATCATTATTCCTTTTTAAGTAAGGTTCCAATCCTAAAAAACTATACGAATCGACAGAAATACCATCCTGCGTATATGTTTTTAGCGGTTTTGGCACGGCAACAGCCTCTTTTTTCTCATCATTTTTACAGGAAAGAAGTAAAAAAACGATGCCCAGAGAGATAATTTTCTTCATTTATAAAAAAGTATTTATTCTTTAAACCCAATAAAAATAAGCATTCTACACATTAGATAATTATTTTAACAAAAATTTAATCGACATTTGTATATACAATTAAAAATAATACTACATTTGTACATACAAATTTTGTAATTACAATAATGAAAATAGAAGAAATCATAAAAACAACCTCTCCTATGGCAATCGGCAAAAGAACGGTGCTGAACATTATGTATACGCAAAACGTCTTGTCAGAACGATTCAATGAGATTTTAAAAGCTTACGATTTATCGCCGGAGCAATTTAATGTCTTGCGAATCCTGAAAGGACAGAATGGAAAGCCGACCAACATGTGTGTAATTCAGGAACGAATGATTGCCAAAACCAGCAACACGACACGACTGGTCGACAAATTACTTTTAAAAGAGTTGGTTACCCGTGAAATCTGCCCGGACAACAGGAGAAAGATGGAAATAGCCATAACCGAAAAAGGCCTGGAACTACTGGCAGAACTCAATCCAAAAGTAGAATATCACGAATCTGCCCTATCCCAAAACCTTACGGCAGAAGAATTGGAACAGCTCAACTACCTACTCGAAAAATTCAGAACAATTAATCAATAAATAATAAAAATGAGTACTATCATAAATAACCTTAACTGGAGATATGCAACTAAAAAATTCGATGCCTCCAAAAAAATCTCAAACGAAGACCTTGAAAAATTAAAAGAAGCGATACGATTAAGCGCCTCTTCCTACGGACTTCAGCCATACAAAGTCCTGATTGTTGAAAATCCGGAATTAAGAGCAAAAATACAACCGGCTGCATGGGGTCAGTCACAAATAGTTGACGCTTCGCACCTGATTATTTTTGCAAATGAAACTAACTTTGGCGATGCCGGAATTGATTCTTTTGCTGACAACATTGTTGCAACAAGAGGAATTCCTGCAGAAAGCATCCAGGGTTATGTGGATTTCATGAAATCAAAAATCTCGACACTTCCAGTAGAAACAAGAAACCACTGGACTTCAAAGCAGACCTATATCGCCCTGGCAAATCTTTTGAGCGCTGCTGCCGAATTAAAAATCGATGCCACTCCAATGGAAGGTTTTGAAGCTGAAAAAGTAAACGAAATCCTTGGACTTGACAAATTGGGATTAAACACTTCACTCATAGCAACTTTAGGCTATCGTCATGAAGAAGATGCAACGCAGCACTTTAAAAAAGTAAGAAAATCTAACGAAGAACTATTTATCAATTTATAATAATAACCTAAATTCAAATTTAAAAACAATGAAAAATTTCAAAACTATTGCAATCGCTCTTTTAGTAGCAGTCGGATCATTCTCAGCAACAGCTCAGGAGAAAAAAGTTGATGTTAAAGCTAGCAAAATCAACTGGGTTGGTAAAAAAGTAACAGGACAGCACGAAGGTACAATTGACCTAAGCAGTGGTGTTCTTATCTTCAAAAGCAACAAATTGGTTGGTGGAAACTTTACAGTAGACATGAACTCTATCTCAACTACTGACCTAAAGGCAGGGCAAGGTAAAGAAAAACTGGACGGACACTTAAAAGCTGACGATTTCTTTGGTACAGAAAAATATCCAACAGCTAAATTGGTTTTCAAATCAATCGGTAAAAAATCAGCTAATGTTTACACTGTAACAGCAGATTTGACTATCAAAGACGTTACAAATCCTGTGAAATTTGAGATTACAGTTAACAAAAATAACGCAACAGCTGCTCTTAAAGTAGACAGAACAAAATACGGTATTAAATACGGTTCTGGAAGCTTCTTTGACGGCTTAGGAGACAAAGCAATCTACGACGAATTCGAATTGAATGTAGATTTGAAATTCTAATTCCAAAACAATTATTTTTCCCAAATCCCTGTCAGAACTAACCTGACAGGGATTTTTCTTTTGGGCGAATCCCTCCGGGTCAGGCTATCCGCTCTATCTTTTGTTCCATTACATTCCACAAAAGGATGCCGCTGCTATCCTTTTCGCAGTACATTTACAGCCAAAAACTTCCGTAACTTTGCCCTGTCATAACAATAAAACATCCCATGAAAAACATACTTGTAGTAGACAATTACGATAGCTTCACTTACAATCTGGTTCATTATTTAGAGGCGTTAGACTGTAAAGTTACGGTGCTAAGAAACGATGAAATTGAGCTTGAAGAAGTCAAAAACTACGACAAAATCCTACTTTCTCCGGGTCCGGGATTGCCTTCAGAAGCAGGTTTATTAAACAAAATCATCAAAGAATATGCTTCCTCAAAAAGCATTTTAGGCATCTGTTTAGGGCAACAGGCCATTGGAGAAGTCTTCGGTTCGACCCTAAAAAATCTTGAAAAAGTATATCACGGAACCGCTACCAAAGCAAAAATTTTGGTAGACGACGAATCGCTTTTTAGAAATATTCCGACTGAATTTTGGGTAGGGAGATACCATTCCTGGGTGGTAGAAAAGTCAGATTTGAGTCCTGATTTGGAAGTAACTTCAGTCGATGAAAACGGAGAAATCATGTCACTCAGACACAAATTTTTTGATGTAAGAGGCGTACAATTTCATCCGGAATCCATCCTGACACCACACGGGAAACAAATTTTAAAAAATTGGATCTCTAATTAACCAATACTAATCTTATTGTTTATATAAACTACTTCAAACAATTGGACTAAAACAAATTAAACAATCAGCATAGAAATTATCTATTGTCATTTTCGCAAACGTTTTTTGTTAAAAAACAGTTAAAAAATAATTAAACAATCGTTTAATTTAAACATCTGTTTAATTTTGTACTCGTTTTTAAAACACGAATAAAATGACGACTGATTTCAATGAAAAACAATTAGAAATCCTTCAGGTTGCCGAAGAGCTTTTTGCAGAAAAAGGATTCGACGGAACTTCGATTCGCGACATCGCAAAAAAAGCCAATATCAATATCGCAATGATATCTTACTATTTTGGCTCCAAAGAAAAATTACTCGAATCTCTCATCATCTTCCGTACCTCCGATTTGAGATTGAAACTGGAAAGTCTTTTTAGTGAAGACCTCACTCCTATCGAAAAAATTGAAAAGCTTATCGAACTTTATATTAATCGCCTAAACAAAAACAGATGCCTCTACCAAATTCTCCATTTTGAATTTTCTTCAAAAAAGAGAATCATGGATTTTAAGGTTTTTACTGATGTAAAAAAACAGAACCTGCTCTCCCTTCAAAAAATAATTTCTGAAGGACAGGAAAAAGGAGTATTCCGCAAAAACATCAATTCGGCTCTTTTGCCGCCAACCATAATGGGCACTTTTTTTCACTTCCACACCAACAGGCCTTTTTATGAAGAACTTTTCGACCTGAAAACAGATGAAGCTTACGACCATTTCATCAAAACAGAAATAATTAATCACATTAAGCAAACAATTAAAGCCTTTTTAGTTTATGAAAACTAATCCACTGTTGATGGGAATGCTTTTGATTTTGGGATTTGCAGAAGTTGCCGCCCAGGAAAAAAAGCCCTTGACACTCAATGACGCCATTAGCCTGGCCGTCACGCAAAGCAATGAAGCTGGATTGGCAGACACCAAAGCCCAAACTTCGAAGTATGAATTAGAAACCGTTAAAAACAACCGCTACCCTAGCCTGAAAATTTCCGGCCAGTACCAACGATTGACAGAGGCCAACATCAACTCAAAGATTTCAATGGGAGGTTCAGAGCCTGCAGAAGGCGGAGCTACTTCATCGCCAAAAGTAAATCAGCTGATTTTAGGGCAGGCAAGTCTATCCATGCCCCTGTTTTCTGGATTCAAATTAAAAAACAGCGTAAAAGCCTCAGAGAACAGATACCAGGCAGAGCTGCTCAATGCCAAAAACACCAAAGAACAGTTGGCAATGAACACCATCATCCTGTATGTGAACCTCTACAAAGCACAGCAATCTGTAAAACTGATTCAGGAAAATCTGAAAAGCTCACAACAACGCGTGAAAGATTTCACCGCCATGGAAGAAAACGGGCTGATTGCCCGAAACGATTTACTGAAATCACAATTGCAATCTTCCAACGTAGAATTATCATTGGAAGATGCCAAAAAGAACGTTGCGACAATAAATTATCAGCTGGTCAACCTGCTAAAACTTCCGGAAGGAACACAGATTTTGCCAGACGAAGCCGTTTTTTCTAAATTAGGCTTCTCCGAGGCGACTTTGAACGAAAGTGACGCATTATCCAGCAGAAGTGATTTGGGAGCCTTACAATGGATGCAAAAGGCATCTGAGGCCAATATAAAAGCTGCCGAAGGAAATTATTATCCATCCGTATCGTTACTGGGCGGTTATGTGGCTTTTGACCTGAAAAACGTATTGGAAGTGAACAATGCCATCAATTTTGGAGTTGGCGTTTCTTATGACCTCTCTTCCATCTTTAAAAATGGTAAAGATGTAAAATTGGCCAAAAGCCAGGCTTCGGAAACCAAACAATCTGCCGATATCCTGACAGACCGCATTAAAGTAGAAGTACACGATGCACAGGAAAATTATGCCCTTTCTTTAAAACAATACAAAGTATATCAGGAAGCCGTAGTACAGGCATCAGAAAATTTCAGAATTGTAAAAGACAAATACGATAATGGACTTTCAGACACCAACGACCTTTTAGAAGCCGACGTACAGGAACTTCAGGCAAAATTAAACGAAGCATTTTCAAAGGCAGATATTGCACAGAGCTATTACGAACTGCTAAATGTTTCCGGCAAACTAACCGATTCATTCAACATCACTAAAAACTAAATTCTTTCACGATGGAAAAGAAAAAAACAAATAAAAAGTTTACCTACATACTAATTGTGCTTGTGGCAATTGGCGCAACCTACGGAATCTACAAATACGTTCACTCACTTTCACACGAAACGACAGACGATGCACAGATTGAGAAAAACATGAACCCGATTATCCCAAGAGTTTCAGGCTATGTGACAAAAGTATATGTCAAAGACAATGACTTTGTAAAAAAAGGCGATACTCTTTTCGTAATTGACAACAAAGACTACCTGGTAAAGGTGGAAGAAGCTAATGCCGCTTTGATAGCAGCACAGGGCAATCTGGAAGCTTCAAAAGCAGACATAGGCGGTGCTTTGGCTAGTATTTCAATATCAGAAGCCAACATCTCTTCTGCGGGTGGTAATATCGAAACTGCCAAAATCAGGTTGACAAGAGCCACTAACGATTTCATCCGTTATCAGAATCTTTATAAAAACAGGTCTATCACAAAGCAGCAATTCGAACAGGCCGAAGCTGCAAAACTGGAGGCAGAAAGCGAATTGAAAATTTTGCAACAACAGCAAAGAGCCAGCACCTATCAAAAATCGGTTGCAGCTTCACGTTCTAACGTAAGCAGCAAACAGGCAGAAATTGCTGCGGCTAATATTAAAAAGGCACAGGCCGTACTCGATGCCGCTAAACTGAATCTGAATTATACCGTAGTTACAGCTTCTATAGACGGACAGGTTTCTAAAATAAACATACAGCCGGGACAATTTGTACAACCGGGACAATCCCTGTTCTACATTATCAACAACACCGAAGCCTGGGTTATTGCCAACTTTAAAGAAACCCAATTGAGTAAAATGGTAGCAGGACAAAAAGTAAGCATTCATGTTGATGCTTATCCTGATTATGAATTCAAAGGTACTATTACTTCATTTTCACCTGCAACCGGAGCGCGTTTCTCGCTATTGCCACCGGACAATGCTACCGGAAACTTCGTAAAAACCGTACAAAGGCTTCCTGTTAAAATCACTCTTGATGCGGAAAATGCACCTGACAAAGTAAAAAATCTGCGTCCGGGTATGAACGTTGACGTTGATGTGCACTTAAAATAAACCTCTTACCTATTGATGATTTCAGGATGTGGGTTCCACTTTCTGAAATCATCAATATAAAATCTAAATAACAATGGAAGCAACTTCAGGAGAAGACAGCTTAGTTGAATACGGCTTCAGAAGGGTTATCATTACGATTACCGCAGTGCTTTGTGCCTTGCTGGAAATTGTAGATACAACCATCGTGAACGTGGCCCTGACAGACATGCGGGGAAGTCTTGGTGCTACGCTGACAGACGTTGCCTGGGTCATTACAGCCTATGCTATCGCCAACGTAATCGTAATCCCGATGACCAGCTGGCTGTCGCAACAATTCGGCAGAAGGAATTATTTTGCCGTGTCCATCATCATATTCACCGTTTCATCATTTCTCTGCGGAAACGCTACCAACATTTGGGAACTTGTCGTTTTCCGGTTTGTTCAGGGTCTTGGCGGAGGAGCGTTATTGGTAACCGCACAGACAATCATCACAGAAAGTTATCCTGTTGCAAAACGAGGAATGGCACAGGCTATTTATGGTTTGGGTGTAATCGTTGGGCCAACACTTGGACCGCCTCTGGGAGGTTATATTGTAGAAAATTATTCCTGGCCTTATATATTCTATATCAATATTCCTTTGGGTGTCATTGCTACCATATTGACTTTATCCTATATCAAAAGTCCTAAATATGGCGAAAAGCTAAAAGCAAGCCAGGTTGACTGGTGGGGAATTTTATTACTTGCCATGTTTATCGGGTCGTTGCAATTTGTTCTGGAGCACGGACAACAGGATGATTGGTTTGATGATAAAATGATTACCACTTTAAGTATTGTGAGCGTTGTAGGATTGATACTGTTCATTTGGAGGGAACTCACCTATAAACACCCGATTGTAAACCTGAGCGTACTAAAAGACGGTAATCTTAGGATTGGAACCGTAATGTGTTTTATCCTCGGATTTGGTTTGTACGGTTCTACATTAATTCTGCCCATCTATACGCAATCCGTTTTAGGCTGGACCGCCTTAGATGCCGGATTATTATTAATCCCGGGGTCTATCACCACGGCATTCATGATGCCTATTGTGGGTAATCTCATCCAAAAAGGTGTACCGCAGGGCTATATGGTTGGTGTAGGATTTCTTATATTCTTTTTCTTCACGTTCTGGATGCATAATGTCATTACGCCGGATACCGGAGTAGAACACATGTTCTGGCCGTTGATATTGAGAGGAATAGGATTAGGATTATTATTTGTTCCTATTACCACATTGGCACTATCAACATTAAAAGGCAAACAGATTGGTGAAGGTGCTGCTTTTACAGGAATGATGAGACAATTGGGTGGTTCTTTCGGTATCGCCATTATCACAACATTCATCACACGATTCAGCCAGAACCATCGTGTGGATTTGGTTTCTCACCTCAGCGCAGACAAATTGGAAGTCCAAAACAGAGTGCAACAGCTCCAACAAGGATTCATGGCCAAAGGTTTTAGCGCCAGTGAAGCACTCAACAAGGCCTATCAGGTATTGGATGTTTCGGTGATGAAACAGGCAACGGTCTTATCCTATATGGATATTTTTCTATATCTCGGTATTATGTTCCTATGCTGTATCCCAATTATCCTGCTCATCAAAAAAGGCAAAAACAAGATTAATCCGGCAGATGCCATGCATTAATATTTTTCAAGGTTATTATTTAAGAAAGCTTCGGAAATTCCGGGGCTTTCTGCTTTTTAATTAGCGTTTATTTAATATCGGCTTAATTTGCTTCCATGATTTTCCGCCTACTTTAGTTCCGGCATCAAAATAAATGCTTTAAGAAAAGCAACCAATCTTTTTATTTTATATATTTGATTGAATTTAAGATAGTTGCATTAATTTTAAAATGATTACCATGGGACTATTCGGAAAAAAAGAAAAGAAAATATTCAAGGAATTCAGCAAAAAAAGTGTAGAATACCTGACAGACATCAATAAGGACACCGATGAGCTTTTAGAAGAACTTCAGGAAAGCTATTCGGAAAACCGGTTTGCAATTCCGGAATTCATGAACCTTATCGAATCCATAAAGGCTAAAATTTCGTTCGAGGAATCAGAAAAGCTTGAGGAACTTTCCAAAAAAATTGTCCAGATAAAAAAATGTGCCAAGAAAAGTGTCAGTGCTGTAGCTGAACTTTCAAGAAACCAACGCAAGACAACCCGCGAAGCCATTCGTGAATTTAACGAGTTTGTTGAATCGTAATAATTTTAGATTTTAGATTTCAGATTTCAGACTATAGCCACAGATTAGAATACACAGATTCGAGGAGTTTATTAAACTTAGAACCTTAGTATCTTGGATTTGAGATTTCTGATTTCTGATTTCTGATTTTAGCTACAGATTAGAATAATTGCACTGATTCCAGGAGGCTTTAAACTCAGTACCTCAGAACCTTAGTATCTTGGATTTGAGATTTCTGATTTCTGATTTTAGCTACAGATTGGAATAATTGCACTGATTCCAGGAGGTTTTAAACTCAGTACCTCAGAACCTTAGTATCTTAGCACCTCTTTTTTTAGCCACAGATTAGAATAATTACACAGATTCGAGGAGCTTATTAAACTTAGAACCTTAGTATCTTGGATTTGAGATTTCTGATTTCTGATTTTAGCTACAAATTGGAATAATTGCACTGATTCCAGAAGGCTTAGTACCTCAGAACCTTATTATCTTAGCACCTTAGCATCTTAGTACCTCAGAACCTTAGTACCTCAGAACCTCAGTACCTTTACAAAACTTTATCGTGTAAAAACCAACTTATTCCCTTTAGACAGGTTGGCATCAAATTGATAGCCTTCGTAATTAAAGCCTTTTAAATCGTCTATGGTTTCGGCATTGGTATCAATAATATAACGCACCATCATACCTCTTGCCTTTTTAGCAAAAAAGCTGATCATTTTGAGCTTGCCGTCTTTGTAGTCTTTAAATTCCGGAGTAATTACAGGAACCTTTAGTGTTTTCACATCTACCGAATCGAAATATTCGTTGCTGGCAAGATTCACAAACAATTCCCCTTTTTTCAATTCATCATTCAGTGATTTGGTAATTTTCTTTTTCCAGAATTCATATAGATTTTTATTTCTTCCAACCGGCAGCTTTGTTCCCATTTCCAAACGATAAGGCTGAATTAAATCCAAAGGTTTTAGCAAACCGTATAAACCGGACAAAATTCGGAGTTTGTCCTGCAAATCATCTAATTTCTCCAATGGTAAGGAATAAGCATCCAAACCAATATACACATCACCATTAAAAGCATAAACCGCCTGACGTGAATTTTCCAACGTAAACGGAGTTGCCCATTCCTGATTTCTGTGCCAGTTCAAATCGGCCAGTTTTTCTGAAATATCCATCAACTCTGAAAGTTTTTTGGGTTTCAGCTTCTTCAATACTTTGTGAACAGTATTGGATTCTTTCAGGAAAACCGATTCTGTATGTCGGTCTGTTGGCACTGCGGTTTCAAAATCTAATGATTTGGCTGGAGAAATAACAATTTTCATTTTCTGATATTTGACTTCAAAAATACAAAATCAGGAACAGCAATTTTAGAGCAATTGTCATTTTTTATACCCAAATCCTGATTTTCCAAATCCCAAATCAATTGGTCTCTTTTTAGTATATTTGTGTAAAACCTCAAAACTCCTTTGCCTTGTACACACAAATCAATGCTAACATAAGCCGTTATGTTTCTTTTTCGGAAGAAGAATTTGCTACATTCAACTCTTTTCTGGAATACAAAAAAGTGCCTAAAAAAACCATTATGCTCCATGAAGGAGAAATGTGCAATTTTGAAGCGTTTGTAGTCAAAGGCTGTGTCAGGAAATATTACATTGATGCCAACGGTTTTGAAGTCATACTCCAGTTTGCCATTGAAAATGCCTGGGTCAGTGACATTTCCTTTAGTATTTATGAAACAAAACCCAGTCAGGTATATATTGAAACGCTGGAAGACTGTGAATTTTTAATGTTTACTCCGGAATCCAAAGAAGAACTTTTTGCAAAAGCACCCCGATTTGAAAGAGCCTTCCGTATATTGATGCAAAGAAATCTTGCCGTAACCCAAAACAGGCTGTTTCATACAATTTCCCAAACTGCAACAGAAAAATACCTTGAATTTCTGGAACTATACCCTACCATCCCGCAACGCGTTCCACAACATTATATTGCTTCCTATTTAGGAATCTCACCTGAGTTTCTGAGTAAAATCAGGGCGAGAATAGCTAAACAATAGTTGATAGTTGTTAGTGGAAAGTTTATAGTTGCTAGGCTTCGGGTAGATCATTTTTGATTTGAAATTTCTGATTTTGGATTTAAGATTTTTGACAGCTGAAAGAAGAATAGTTTGTTTAGTATAAAACATATATTACAATTCGGCTATGTTCCTATTCGGACACAACATAATCAGAAATTCAAAATATTATACTTATGCATCATCCAACTATCCATTAACAACTATCCCTTATAAACTATTCTCTATCCACTATCAACTTTCCACTATCAACTTTCCACTATCAACTATTTTTTCTTGTCCTAGTTCAATGCCCACAAAAATTTTCTGTCGGAAATTTGTCATGTAATTAAAAAGCACTGATTATGGACCGTAAAGATTTTATAAAAAAAGGATTAATGGGCACCGGAATGTTTATCACTTCTGCTGCCGTAGGCGATGTAATTAAAAATGACATTGACGAAATCAAGGAATTGGAACCACTAGGATTTAACCATTTACCAAATCCGGAGTCTTTGATTGTGGAAAATACAGTATTGCACAAAGCAGCTACCCGCGGACACGCCAATCATGGCTGGCTTGATTCACATCATACTTTCAGTTTTGCGAATTACCACAATCCGGACAGAATGCATTTTGGTGTATTGAGAGTCTTAAATGACGACCGCGTAGATGCCGGAATGGGTTTTGGAAAACATCCGCATGACAATATGGAAATTATTTCAATTCCACTGGAAGGCGATTTGGAACACCAGGACAGCATGGGCAATACTGCCGTAATTAAAAAGGGCGATATTCAGGTCATGAGTGCCGGAACCGGAATTTATCACAGCGAATTCAATAAAAACAAAGACAGGCTGACTAAATTCCTTCAGATTTGGGTGTATCCAAACAAAAGAAATGTAACTCCAAGATACGACCAGATTTCTTTAGACGAGAAAGACCGTCATAACAAATTACAGCAGATATTGTCACCAAATCCGGATGATGCCGGAGTATGGATTCATCAGGACGCCTGGTTCCATTTGGGTAAATTTGATAAAGGCATCACGACCGAATACAAACTGAAAAAAGAAGGCAATGGTATTTATGCCTTTGTCATCAAAGGCGATTTCAATATTGGAAATATCAGCCTGAACGAAAGAGACGGATTGGGAATCTGGAGTACTTCGGCAATAGCCATAGAATCACTCTCTCAAGATGCGGAAATCTTATTGATGGAAGTTCCAATGGTTTTATAATTCATTATATTTAAAATAAAAACAACTATTTAAAAAACAAGATTATGGCAACAACAAAATGGTCAATTGACACAGCACACTCAGAAATCGGATTCAAAGTAAAACACATGATGTTTACCAACGTATCCGGAAATTTTGAAAAATTTGACGCTTCCATCGAAACAGATGGCGACAATTTCGAAACCGCTCAATTTGAATTTACAGGCGATATCGATTCTATTTCTACGGGAAATAAAGACCGTGATTCGCATTTGCTAAGCGCCGACTTTTTTGACGCTTCCCAATTTCCAAAAATCAATTTCAAATCTACTTCATTTAAAAAACTGAATGAAGGAGAATACAAATTAACAGGTGACCTGACATTACATGGCATAACAAAACCTGTAACATTAGACGTTGAATTTGGAGGATTGGCAAAAGACCCTTGGGGAAATACCAAAACGGGATTGTCCGTTTCCGGAAAAATCAACCGAAAAGATTGGGGACTAAACTGGAACTCTGCTTTGGAAACAGGAGGTGTTTTGGTTGGTGAAGAAGTAAAACTTCAAATCGAACTTCAATTTATCAAACAATAATTATCTGCAAGCCTCTCTTTATTGAAAGGCTTGCTTCTTTTTCGAAAGCCATGAAAAATATTTTATACATAGGACGGCACCCGGAGATATTAGGAACTGTTGTAAGACTCATCAATAACAATGAAGATTGGTTTGGCGCCGGGGCAGAAACAGATGAGGATGCGATGGAATTGTTTGAACGCATTCATTTCCACATTGTCTTATTAGGCTGTGGTATTGAACCTGAAAGCGAAGAAAAATTACGTACTTTCTTCAGAAACACCAATCCGGATTGCGTAATTGTACAACATTATGGAGGCGGAAGCGGATTGCTTACGAATGAAATTCTCATGGCTTTAGAAAATCATAACATAGCCTAAAGTTTTTGGAGCACTATTTTTCTCTAACTTTATGCTTATTAACCAACCTAAAATAACACACATGAAATTTACCCGAAATGCCAGTGCCAATTGGCAAGGAACAGGAATGGAAGGAAAAGGAACCATTTCCACGCAAAGCACTACCCTGGATAAAGCACAATTATCATTCAAAACCCGTTTTGCTGATGGAGTTGGCACCAATCCTGAAGAACTGATTGGAGCAGCTCATGCGGGCTGTTTCACCATGAAACTTAGTTTTGTATTATCGGAACTAGGATTTACACCTGAAAATTTAGACACAGTTGCCAAAGTGACGTTTGAAGACGGAAAGATAACCACCATAACTTTAGACCTTACAGCAACGGTAAGGAATATTTCGGAAGAGCAGTTTCAGGAGGCAGCCAAAAATGCAAAAGAAAACTGTCCGGTATCGCAACTACTCAATGCAGAAATCATTCTGAATGCGAAATTAACATAAACAATAAAGACAACTGTTAACTTTGAACCGCTTCCAAAAAAGAAGCGGTTTTTATTTTTTCATTTCCTGACATAGAAATTATGAAAGTCTTTTTAAGGATACATTTTTTATCTTTGGATATAAAAATCATCCATGCAGAAATTTTTACAGAAATATAAATCCACAATGCTATATGGCATCTCCCTAGCCCTATTGCTGTTCTTGATGAAATGGCTGGAATTCCGGTTTATGGTCATTAACCATACGCTGGAAATTTACATTGGTTTGATTGCTATTGTATTCACTGCTCTTGGAATATGGCTGGCCTTAAAACTAACGAAACCCAAAAAGGAAACTATAATAATCGAAAAAGAAATCTATGTCAGCGATGCTGAATTTATACAGGACAGAAATCAGCTTGAAAAATTAAACCTGAGCAAACGCGAAATGGAAGTCCTGGAACTGATTGCTCAAGGTTGCAGCAATCAGGAAATTGCATCACAGCTTTTTGTTTCATTACCCACCATCAAATCACACTCCTCAAAGCTTTTTGAGAAACTTGACGTCAATCGCAGAACACAGGCCGTCGAAAAAGCAAAACGCCTGAAATTGATTCCTTAAAAAGTCATACTTTAGTTGCAAACAGGCTGCTCCGGAGCAAAATCATCCTTAAGTATGACTTTTACCCCTCCAAAAAAATTCAATTTTGCATCATTGAAAATCAACTAAAAATTAAAAAAGATGAAAAAAACGATTTTGATTAACGGACTAATTGCCGGATTTATCGTCACGGCAATGATGGTAATTTCTTCGGCATTGTGCTACAACGACCCAAATTTCAAAGGAAGTATGGTTCTTGGTTATCTGGGAATGCTGCTTGCTTTTTCTTTTGTATTTGTGGGTATCAAAAGCTATCGTGACAAACATAATTCAGGAATCATTACTTTTGGTAAGGCTTTTAAAATTGGATTGCTTATTACACTGATAGCCTCAACAGCATATGTAGCCGTATGGCTCGTTGAATATTATTTCTTTATTCCGGATTTTATGGAAAAATATACAGCTCATATTCTCAAACAGGCAGCTGAAAGCGGTGCCACCGTAGCTGAAATCCAGGCCCAGACCAACGAAATGGAAATGTATAAGGAATGGTATAAAAATCCAATTCTGGTCGTAATTCTGACCTATGCAGAAGTGCTTCCCATCGGATTGATTGTTACCCTGATTAGCGCATTAATCTTAAAGCGGAATCAGAAACCGGAAAATTATACCACTGCATAAAAAAGAATCCCTGCCAAAAGCAGGGATTCTTTTTTCTCATCTCATCTAAGGGTTTTCTTTTCGTCATATATATAGCTAAAACAGCATCATATTGATGTCGTTGCTTTTCAAAAGCTCAAAATTCGTTTTTAAGAGATTCCTTAATTGCAAATTCTTGTCCTTCATCTTCTTTTTAAGTTCCTCCTTCTTACTGATTAGCTCTTCAGTAAAGCTCGGTTTTTGGAAAAGGTTTCTTTGCTCCGTTCCAAAAGTAATTTTCGTTTCCATTATATAGCAATTTCAAGGTTAGTGGTCTGTGCTTTTCACATCTACAAGATACAACATTTTATCTCCCCCAATGCTAATTTTAACTTAAGTGATGATTAAATAATCTATTTAACAAGAAAAGAACAGCCTTATTGACTGCTCTTTTCTTAAATTTAGTTTATTATTTCTTTATTTCTGCATCTTAAAATAGTAATCCAACGAGTGCTTTCCGCTACCGTACATGAGGAAAAATACGCAGACAATAAGTGTTATGAGCGATACTATCAGATTCGTAACGACCATTGGTCCGGCAAAATTAATCAATACCGCACCAATTAAAATAGGCAGCTGTGCCCATATAGACCATCGCGTCAGGAGTCCGAATACAATCATAATACCTCCCATAATATGGGCAGCAACTACATAATGATAAATAAACATACCCCCATCAAAATTTCCCAATGGAGCAAGTAAATCAATAAGCCTGTGGCTTTCTTTGATAAATGTTACTCCCTTTAAAAACAGGAATACCCCCAAAGCAATCCTTAAAATGTCAATTGGATAAGAAGTATGGGAATTGGCCCATTTGTTCAGCTTTTTAATTTTTATCGTTTCCATGACGAGATAATTTAGAATTACCTATCTAAATTACTAATATTTAAGCACATAAATCATCTTTTTAAGATTAATTTTATGGATTACCAAAGCTGTTTACTAAAAATAGTTTCTGACAAGCCTACATATACTTTGCGGCTCTGCGTCTTTGCGAGCAATATTTTCACGCAAAGACGCAGAGCCGCAAAGTCCGTAAGAGAATGTATTATCAGAAATAAAAAAGCAACGCTAAAACGTTGCTTTCTTTTAATCTTCTTCTTCGACTGTATGTGAGTTAGAATAAACCCGCCATTTTGCAATACATTCTTTCATGTCCTCCGGAAGTTCTGTGTCAAAACTCATAAACTCTTTTGTCGTTGGGTGCATAAAGCCTAATGTTTTTGCATGCAGTGCCTGTCTTGGCAATATTTTAAAACAGTTATCAATAAACTGCTTGTATTTTGTAAATGTAGTTCCTTTTAATATCAGATTACCACCATAACGTTCATCATTGAAAAGTGTATGCCCTATGTGTTTCATATGGACACGAATCTGATGCGTTCTTCCCGTTTCCAGCTTACAGGAAACCAAAGTCACGTATCCAAAACGTTCCAAAACCTTATAATGTGTTACCGCATGTTTTCCTTCTCCATCCGGAACTACAGCCATCTGCATTCTGTCTTTGGCATGTCTCGCGATATCTCCGGTAACCGTACCTTCATCCTCTGCTATATTTCCCCAAACCAGAGCAACATACTCTCTTTCTGAAGTTTTTTCCTCAAACTGTTTGGCCAGAAAAGCCATAGCCTGGTCGGTTTTGGCAACAACCAAAAGCCCAGAAGTATCCTTATCAATCCTGTGAACCAATCCCGGACGCTCACTGCTGTTCAATGGTAAATTCTCAAAATGATACGCCAAAGCATTCACTAAAGTCCCGGTATAATTTCCATGACCCGGATGAACAACCAGTCCTGCAGGTTTGTTGATTACTATCAGCGCCTCGTCTTCATAAACAATATCAAGCGGGATATTCTCGGGCAGGATAAGATTCTCAAAAGGCGGATGTGATAACAGAACCCTTACAACATCAAAAGCTTTTACTTTGTAATTCGATTTTACCGGAACATCATTAACATAGATATTCCCTGCCGTAGCGGCCTGCTGTATTTTATTTCTTGTTGCATTTTCAACAAGATTCATCAAAAACTTATCTACACGCAAAGGTGACTGCCCTTTGGCTGCCTCAAATCTGTAATGCTCAAACAATTCGTCATCTAACGCCTCGTCTGCAATCGGATTGTCTATCATTCTGCCGTTTCTGTATCTGTATTTTTAATCGTATCCGTTTCAGACTCTTCAAATCCTACTTTTCCATCACCCAAAACCAAATCAATTTTGGATGCTTTTTTCACTTTGTCTCCAACTTTTAATTTCTTGCCGTCAGCATACATTTCCAAAACCATATCTTTTCCCAGATAAGGCTTGTATGTCTTTTTACCCACTTCAAGACCTAATGCTATAAGAGACGACTCTGTCTGACGCAATGTTTTTTCAATCAAATCCGGCATGGTTACCATTCCGAAATCCGCTGAATTTACTTTGATATAAATTTTTCTGCCATCTTTTACTTTCGAGCCTGGAAGCGGGTCCTGCTGAACGACTGTATATTTTGGAAAATCTTTATTATAATCCACCGTATCCAGCAAAACATACTCTAAATTAAGCTCATCCAGCTTTTCTTCAACTTGCTGCTCTGTCAGTTTTCTCAAATCCGGAACCGTGATTTCGTTGCCATGGTCAGTAGCATAGCTAAGCCATTGCAATAGTAAAAAAACCAATACTATTACAATCCCAAAAGCCAGTAAAAGCTGCTTGAAAAAAGATTTGCTGGTAAGATATTGTCTTAAAGTCATAAAAATTACATTTCGTGCAAAGATATAAAAATACTAAAGGTTTTTAGTTTCAATAATTAGTGATATTTTTGTGAGAGGTTTCGGCAGTTAGCAGATGGCGGTTTCCAGTCTGCAGACTAAACTTTTGATGTTAAACTGTCTAAAATCTGCAATCTTTAAATCCAAAATCTTATATGAACATAGCCGTTGTAATGGGTGGATATTCTGATGAATCAGTAATATCGCTCCGTAGTGGTCAGCTAATCCTTAATAATCTCGACAAGAATAAATACAAAACGTTTGAAGTTCATATTTTATTGGATGGATGGAACGTAATAATAGGAGAAGAAAAATTTCCGATTGATAAATCTGACTTTACGTTTACCCAAAATGGAATAAAGACAAAATTTGATGCCATCGTCAATACAATTCACGGAACTCCTGGCGAAGACGGGCATATGCAGGCATATTGGGAACTTTTGGAAATTCCGTATTCCGGATGCAATTTTTACCAGTCAGCACTGACATTCAATAAAAGAGATACCTTATCCGTACTTTCAAAATTTAATATCCCAAAAGCAAAATCTATTTACCTTTCCAAAGGCGGTGCGATTAATGCAGAAGAAATAAAAACCGAACTTGGCTTGCCATTTTTTGTAAAACCAAACCAATCCGGAAGCAGTCTTGGGGTTTCCAAAGTAAATGACTTATCTGAATTTGACAAGGCCCTGGATTTTGCTTTTGCAGAAGACAGCGACATATTAATAGAATCCTATTTAAAAGGTACCGAAGTATCTGTTGGCGTACTCAATTACAAAGGAGAAACAAAAGTTTTAGGTTTAACCGAAATTGTTCCTCATAACGACTTCTTCGATTACGAAGCCAAATATTTAGGCAAATCTGACGAGATTACACCCGCAAGACTATCCGCAGAAGTAGAACAAAAGGTAAGGGAAACGGCCGCAAAAGTGTATGAGGCTCTTGGTATGTCCGGTTTTTCCAGAACCGATTTTATTGTAATGGACGGAATACCTTATTTTATTGAAATGAACACCAATCCGGGATTATCCGGGCAAAGCATCTTCCCACAACAGGCCGCCTATGCTAAAATTGCCTTTTCGGACCTTTTGGACAATGAAATTGAACTGGCCTTAAAAAGAAAACTATTATGGAGAAAATAGCCGTATTTCCGGGTTCGTTTGACCCTATAACTTTGGGGCACTATGACATCATCAAAAGAAGTATTCCGCTTTTTGACAAGATAATCGTGGCAATTGGCGTCAATGCTGATAAAAAATATATGTTTTCTTTAGACGAAAGAAAACGCTTCATAGAGGAATGTTTTGAAAACCATCCTTCTGTTTCTGTTACTACCTATGAAGGTCTGACAATTGATTTTTGTAAAAAAGTAAATGCAAAATTCATTTTAAGAGGCTTAAGAAATCCGGCCGATTTTGAATTTGAGAAAGCGATTGCACATACGAACCGTAAGCTTTCAAAAATAGAGACTGTATTTTTACTTACAGCCGCCAATACTTCTTATATCAGCTCAAGCATTGTAAGAGATGTTATCCGAAACGGAGGAGAATACGAATTATTAGTTCCGGATTCTGTTAGAGTAAAATAAAAAAATCACTGATTTTTTGCCGCTGATTTCTCAGATTCTCACAGATTTTATTGGACTCTATGGAGTTCTTAATCATATTCTTGTTAGATTTTAACGCGGATTAAGTGGATTTACGCCGATTTTCACGGATTTTTGATTCATTTTAATCATCATTCAGACTTTAAACAACTCTTTTTCCCGCTGATTATGCAGATTCTCACAGATTTATTGGACTCTGAATCTCTTTAATCATCTTAATCTGCGGCAAAACATAACCCTTTTTTAGCCGTTGATTAAAGAGATTATCACAGATTAATCTACGTCTTATTATTTTTTGCTACAGATTAACGGATTTCCATAGATTTTAACAATTAAAATCATTTTAATTCGTGATATATTTCAAATTCATTTTAATTAACTGTACTTTCGCCAAAAATAAAATCCATTAAAAATGAGTTTAGAACGAGATTTGATGAAACGTAGTGGCGGGAAGTGCGAACTTTCCGGAGCAACAGAAAATTTAAAAGTATACCAAATACTTCCAACCCGAAAAGGAGGCATCGAAGAGAGTATACTTGCCAGTGCAACTTGCATTGAGCAGATAGAAAACCCTGAAAAAACAGACCCTAATCTTTGGAGATGTCTTAATGAAAGCATGTGGAGCGAGCACCTGCCTGTTCAGGTTGTGTCATGGAGAATGTTGAGCCGTTTGGGAAAACAGGACCTGTTGGAACAAATGTATCTGGAAGAAGAAGATTTAGCCTGGGCAAAAGCAACCGGAGAAGGTGACGATGACGATACTAAAATTGTACATAAAGACAGTAACGGTGTAACCTTACAAACCGGAGATTCTGTTGTTTTGATTAAAGACCTGAAAGTAAAAGGTTCCAGCATGGTTGCCAAACAGGGAACCGCAGTCCGAAACATTCGTCTTGACCACGAAAATGCAGAATATATTGAAGGAAAAGTGGATGGACAGACTATTGTTATTATTACACAATATGTAAAGAAGATATAGCTTTTAGGATTTCGGATTTTAGATTTTAGAAAGCGAACTGACTGACAAATTGTTATTATTACACAATATGTGAAGAAGATGGAATTTTGGGTTTTTGATTTTAGAGAAGCTGACAAGATGCTTAACCTTCTTAATCCGAAATCCGAAATCCGAAATCCGAAATCCGAAATCCGAAATCCGAAATCTGAAATCTGAAATCTGAAATCTGAAATCTGAAATCTGAAATCCGAAATCTGAAATCTGAAATCCCAACTATCCATTATCCACTACCAACTATCAACTATTTAATCACTTGCCTGGCGATTTCAATCTTAAACTTCTTTCCTTTCATCTTTTCATCTTTGATATTTTTAAGAAGTTCTTTTATCTTTTTTGATTTGACCGCTGCGAAAGAAACAAAATCTTTCACTTCAATCAGACCCAAATCACCTTTTTCCAATTTTCCTTTCTGCGAAAAGAACCCGACAATATCAATCTTGTTCAATTTATTCTTCTTCCCTCCGGAAATATATAATGTCTGAAATACCGGAGGCTCCGGCAAAGAAACAGTATTCGCAATATCAAAAACTTCCTGGTTGTAATCAATATAATCCAGCTTCTTTTCGCTTTCATGCACAATTACATAAGCTGTTCCGGAAGCCGTCATCCTTGCCGTACGCCCATTTCGATGTGTAAACTCATCTTCTTTCATTGGGAGATGATAATGGATAACATGTTTCATTTCCGGAATATCCAATCCTCTGGCAGCCAAATCTGTCGTAACCAGATAGCTCACACTTCCATTCCTGAACTGAATTAAGGCGCGCTCCCGCTCCTCCTGGTCCATTCTTCCGTGATAATAAGTCGAATAAATTCCTCTCGCATTCAGTAAATCACTAATTCGTTCAGCGGCATCGCGATGGTTACAGAAGATTAATGCCGATTCAGAACCTAAAGAACAAATCAGTCGGAATAAAGTATTGATTTTGTCTTTTTCTTCAGAAATGACGGTTTTTATAGAAAGATTGCTTTTTTCTTCATTATCGGAAGTAAAATCCAAAATTTCAGGATTCACCACCCTTGTATATTTGGGAATTTCAATATCAGAAGTGGCAGAAACCAGAATACGTTTGTCCACTTTTGGCAAACGGGACAAAATAAAAGACATCTCCTCATGGAATCCAAATTGCAACGACTTGTCAAATTCATCTAAAACTACAGTACGTATCTTATCTGTCCTGAATGTTTCCCTGTCAATATGGTCGGCAATTCTTCCGGGTGTTCCAATCAGAACGACCGGCGGATTACTCAGATTTTTAATTTCCGTTTCCATTGAATGACCACCATAACAGGTATTGACCTTATAGCCTGTACCCATTTTTTTCCAAACCTGTTCAATCTGTAACCCTAGTTCCCTAGATGGCACAATAATCAGGCATTGCACAGAAAGAATTTCAGGCTGTAAGGTTTCAAAAACAGGCAATAAAAAAGCCAGGGTCTTCCCTGAACCTGTTGGCGATAATAATAAAACCGAATTATTCTCTAAAATGGCTTCTTGCGCCGCGAGCTGCATTTCATTCAGGCTTTCAATGCCTAAATTCAAGAGCAGATTGTTGGAATGGTGATTGTTCATGCTGCAAAGGTAATTTTTTAATGATGAATTACGAATTATGAATTACGACCGACACAAATTCGTAATTTTGATATTTTCAAATCAACCTATGAAATATCTTCTTCCAATTTTCTTACTTTCGATTATGGCCAACGCTCAAAATACAGATTTCCTGACTCCTTATGAAAATGGAAATGGAAATCAGACTGCTACTTATGAAGAAACAATCGCCTATTTCCAGCTTTTAGACAAAAATTTCGAAACGATTTCCATGCAGGAAATGGGACTTACCGATTCGGGCGAGCCGCTACATATCATAACCTATAATAGTGACAAGGAGTTTGATTTTGAAAAAATCCAAAAAGACAAGGCCGTCCTTTTAATCAATAACGGTATCCATCCGGGTGAACCCGACGGGATAGACGCCACAATGATGCTCTTTAGAGATTTGGCTTTAGGAAAAATCAAAATTCCAAAACATTTGGCCATAGTTGCTATTCCTATCTATAATATTGGCGGCGCTTTGAACCGCAACTCTTTTTCGAGAGCCAACCAAAACGGCCCGGAAAGTTATGGTTTCAGAGGAAATGCAAGAAATTATGACCTGAACCGCGATTTTGTGAAGTCTGACACCCGCAATGCCAGAAGTTTTGCCCAGATTTTCCATCTTGCCAATCCTGATGTCTTTATCGACAATCATGTCAGTAATGGTGCGGATTACCAATATACGTTCACTTACATTGCCACGCATTATCAAAAACTGGGTGGTAATCTTGGGAAATTTTGGAATACTGACATGTTGCCCTCTTTATTATCCGACTTAAAAAAGAAAAAAACAGAATCGGTACCGTATGTAAACATTCACGACCAGAAACCTGATGGCGGTTTTGATGCGATGATGGATTATCCAAGATATTCAACCGGTTTTGCATCCATGTTCAACACCATTGGCTCAATGCCCGAAACCCATATGCTGAAAGATTATGCTTCAAGAGTAAAAGTAACCTATGACTATATGGCTTCTACAATTGAATATGCTGATAAGAATCATGCAAAAATCAAGAAACTGCGAAAAGAAAACCTGCTGAATTACCTTCCGGGGCAAAAATATACGCTGCTATGGACACTGGACACGGACAAGGTTTCAAGTATCCCGTTTTTAGGTTATGAAGGAGCTTACAAGCCAAGCGAAATTTCGGGCAAACCGAGGCTTTTTTATGACCGTTCCAAACCTTTCAGCAAAAACATCCCCTATCATAAGGAATACAAACCTTCGTTAGAAATAATTATTCCAGAAGCGTATGTCGTTCCAAAATCATGGTGGCCTATTATCGAGCTTCTAAAAATCAACAATATTGAAATGTCACCTCTTGAAAAAGCTGTTGAACTTGAAGTAGAAAGCTATCGAATTAAAGATTTCAAAACCAGTTCCTCTGTCTACGAAGGCCATTATCCGCACCATTCCGTTTCCGTCATTCCTACCAAGAAAAAAGTAATGTTTAAAAAAGGGGACTTTTTAATACAGACGCGGCAACCGGGTGTAAAATATCTGTTGGAAACTTTAGAGCCGCAAGGTAATGACTCTTATTTTGCATGGAATTTTTTCGATTCGTTATTACAACAGAAAGAATATTTTTCAGCTTATGTCTTTGAAGACCTTGCCAAACAATTACTGGATAAAAATCCGGAAATGAAAGCCGAATTCGAAAAGAAAAAATCAGAGGACTCAAAATTTGCCGATTCAGGCGAAGCCCAATTGGACTGGATTTACCGCCATTCCGATTACTATGAAAAAACACATATGGAATACCCGGTTTTCAGGGTAATGGCACCAATTAAACAGTAATAAAAAAGCTCCTATTTCTGGAGCTTTTCTGTTTCAAATAACAGCTTGATATTTTCGTAAGAGTTTTTTAACGCTTCCTGAATCTGCTCGGGATTGAGCCAGGCCACTTTTTCTATTCCTTCTTCTTCCTGAGGTTTGGGAGTTCCTTCAAAATTAGTTTTCATTTCAAACCAATGGGTAATCTTTAGCTTATACCTTCCATTGCGAATAAAAACATGATACGTTTTTTGAAGTTTTTTTGTTATCGACAAACCGGACACGCCTGTTTCTTCACTAACTTCACGGATTGCCGTATTTTCAATCTCCTCTCCTTTTTCTATACCACCTTTAGGCAAATCCCATTTCCCGTTTCTGAAGATAAAAAGCACCTCGCCTTTTTTATTATAAACCAATCCGCCCCCGGCCTTATTCACCGGAATCTTTTCTTTCAGCTTTTTCATAATTTCCTTTTCGTCAGGATGATACAGATAAGCCTTTTGAATTTTATTTTGAAATATTTTCACTATAAGCTGATGAATATCAACACTTTCCAAAAGAAAAAATTGAAAATCGGTTTCTTTAACTATCTCATTAGTTAAAAAAAGTGGTTTATCGTTGACAAAAACTTTATACATTTGTAGTATGATTTTTAATAAAGACACCGCCCAAAAAACAGCCGAATTGCTTTTACAAATAAATGCAATTAAATTGAATCCTAAAAATCCTTTTACATGGGCTTCCGGATGGAAATCTCCCATTTACTGTGATAATAGGATAACACTCTCATTTCCACCAATCAGAAATTACATCCGCGAAGAATTTTCCAAAAACCTGGAAAAACAGTTCGGAAAACCTGATGTGATTGCCGGTGTGGCTACCGGAGCTATCGGTATTGGGATGCTTGTTGCAGAATATATGGGGCTTCCGTTTGTTTATGTACGTCCGGAGCCAAAAAAGCATGGAAGACAAAACCAGATTGAAGGCTTTTTGCAAAAAGGGCAAAATGTTGTTGTCATTGAAGACCTGATTAGTACAGGAAACAGCAGCCTTCTGGCCGTTGAAGCATTAAGGGAAGCCGGAGCTAACGTAAAAGGAATGGCAGCCATTTTTACTTATGGATTTGATGTTTCTGTTGAAAACTTCAAAAAAGCAAACATCGACCTGTTCACCCTGAGCAATTATGAAAATCTTCTGGAATTGGCAGTAGCTAAAAAATACATCACAGAAGAAGAGCAAGAAACATTAAAAATCTGGAGCAAAAGTCCTTCGACCTGGAGTGTTGAAAATGACAATGCTTCTGTAAAATAACATTAATCGCAGCAACATGAATTTAGAAAGTCCGAAAACGAGCGTCCAAAAATCAGCTCAATATATGTTTGACCAATTGACAGACGTAAAGAATTTTGAAAAATTAATGCCGGATAACATTGCAAAATTTGAAGTTACAGGCGAAGATTCTTTTATTTTTGGATTAAAGGGAATGCCTGAAATCAAATTAAAGATGAAGGATAAAGTGGCCCCTACTAAAGTGGTTTTAGGAGCTGCAAGTGACAAACTTCCTTTTTCACTTACGGCAAACATCACTCCTGTTTCTGACGATTCAAGCGATGTACAGCTATTTTTTGAAGGCGAATTTAATGCCATGATGGCCATGATGGTCAAAGGGCCTATCAGCAAATTCATCGAAACCTTATCCGGAAACATGCACAAGCTGTAAATAGCAAAAACAGATATAAAAAAGCCTTTCGTTTGAAAGGCTTTTTATTTTTAATATAACATTCTGATTTCCTTTATTTCATAAGATTTCACAAAATCATCTTCCAAGGTCAGATGAAGTTTACCGGATTGGTCAACACCATTGATGATTCCCATGAATTTGTTACCCTTTATGTTTTCAAAAGGCATTGGGATTCCTTTTTTGTAAAGACAGGCATGGTATTTTTCCCATATAGATTGTGTATTTTTATTCAGTATTAAGGAAACATTTCGTATCAGGCATTCAATAATCGGAATCAAAATGGCTTCCTTATCAAGTTCCCTGCCCAGCAAAAGGGACAAGGAAGAAGCTTTTGGAAGATTTTCAAAATCTCTTTGGTTGACATTAAGCCCAATACCAATAATTGAAAAGATTTCGCCATTGCTTTTGATACTGTTCTCAATCAATATGCCACCTATCTTTTTACCTTCTGCCAAAATGTCGTTTGGCCATTTTATCGCCAAATCCTTAATTTCTAAAAAAGATAAAGCTTCAATAATACTCACTGCAGTTGCCACATTCAAATGAAAAATCTGATTCACTTCCAGCAACAAATCTTTAACCAAAATACTAAAAGTCAGGTTTTTACCCGATTCAACATTCCATTTCGATCCCATTTGCCCTTTACCTTCTGTCTGGTTTTCAGCAGTAACAATAGTGAAATTTTCCACGAATTGCTGCTGCAATAATCCCTTGAGATAATCGTTGGTAGAGTTAATGGCATCGAGTTTGATGATGTTCATAAAAAATAATTGAAGTTTATCGTTTTTAATCTTATGTTAAGGTTCAAAAATAACGACAAAAAATGATAACTTTGCGAAAACATAAAAATTTTAAATGGCGAAAAAAAATATAAGCAATGACGATCTGTTAGCCCACATCATCAAAGGGATTGAAGAAGTAAAAGGCAATGACATTGATATTTTAGATTTAAGAGCAATAGACAACACCGTTTGTGATTATTTTGTAATCTGCAACGGTACTTCAAATACTCAGGTTAACTCCATAGTTAACTCTGTCCAAAAAACAGTTTCAAAAGAATTAAAAGACAAACCCTGGCATGTTGAAGGTACTGAAAACGGCGAATGGGTGTTGATGGATTATGTGAATATTGTTGTTCATGTTTTCCAAAAACACATCCGCGAGTACTACAACATCGAGAGTTTGTGGGGTGATGCTAAAATCACTACAATCCAAAACAAATACTAAAAAGAAAAGACAGCAATGGCTAAAGATAACAATACAAATCCTAACCCGAAAAAATTCAGGTTAAGCCCATGGTGGATTTATGGCGGCTTGATCTTGTTTTTCTTTATTCTGAATTGGGCTTCCGGAGGCTCAAGTTGGGGAGAAACCAGTAAGGCGTCAGCTTCTGACTTTAACAAACTGCTTGAAAAAGGCCAGATTGAAAAAGTTGTTGTATATAACAAGAACGAGGCTGAAATTTTCCTAAACAAGGAAGGGCTAGCAGATCCGGCTAATAAAAAAGTAACCAAAGATATTTTTGACAAGCCAAATCCCGGCCCTCATTATATCCTTGACAATATTGGAAATGATGAGCTTTTCCAAAAGAAACTGGAAACAGCACAGCAGGAAGGAAAGCTAAAAGACTATAACTTTTTGCCAAAAAGCAACTGGAGCGAAATCTTTATCGCTTTATTGCCAATCTTGATTATTGTTGGAATCTGGCTTTTCATTATGAGAAGAATGTCAGGTGGTGGCGCTGCTGGAGGTGGCGGACAAATTTTCAATATCGGAAAATCCAAAGCAAAATTATTTGATGAAAAGACCGACGTAAAAGTAACATTCAAAGATGTTGCCGGACTTGAAGGAGCAAAAGAAGAAGTACAGGAAATCGTTGAGTTCCTGAAAAACCCTGAAAAGTATACTAATCTGGGAGGAAAAATCCCTAAAGGAGCGCTTTTGGTAGGCCCTCCGGGAACTGGAAAAACCTTATTGGCAAAAGCAGTTGCCGGTGAAGCAAAAGTGCCGTTCTTTTCGCTTTCAGGTTCTGATTTCGTTGAAATGTTTGTGGGTGTGGGTGCTTCCCGTGTAAGAGACTTATTCAAACAGGCAAAAGAAAAATCTCCTGCCATCATATTCATTGACGAGATTGATGCTGTTGGGCGTGCAAGAGGGAAAAATAATATTTCAGGCTCAAACGATGAACGTGAGAATACATTAAACCAGTTGCTTACTGAAATGGACGGTTTTGGCACAAATACCAACGTAATTGTTTTAGCAGCGACGAACCGTGCCGATGTATTAGACAAGGCATTAATGAGAGCCGGTCGTTTTGACAGGCAGATTTATGTAGACCTGCCGGACATCAGAGAACGTAAGGAAATTTTTGAAGTGCATTTGGGTCCTTTGAAAAAAGTAGAAGGTCTTGATACTGACTTCCTTGCAAAACAGACTCCAGGATTTTCAGGAGCTGACATTGCCAATGTATGTAACGAAGCAGCCCTTATTGCAGCCAGAAAAGATAAAAAAGCCGTTGACAAACAGGATTTCCTGGATGCGGTTGATAGAATTATTGGAGGTCTTGAAAAGAAAAACAAGATTATCACACCGGAAGAAAAACGAGCTATCGCTATCCACGAAGCCGGTCACGCAACAGTAAGCTGGATGTTAGAACACGCTGCACCACTAATCAAAGTAACCATTGTTCCTAGAGGACAAAGCTTAGGTGCTGCCTGGTATCTTCCGGAGGAAAGACAGATTGTAAGGACAGACCAGATGCTGGACGAAATGTGTGCTACAATGGGTGGACGTGCGGCAGAAAAAGTAACTTTCAACCGAATCTCTACAGGTGCATTGAGCGATCTTGAAAAAGTCACAAAACAAGCCAGAGCAATGATTACGGTTTATGGTTTGAATGATAAGTTAGGAAACGTTACGTATTATGATTCATCAGGACAAAGCGAATACAACTTCTCAAAACCCTATTCTGAAGACACCGCAAAGATTATCGACAAGGAAATTTCAGACTTAATCGAAGGTCAATACCAGAGAGCAATCAAAATTCTTGAAGAAAACAAGGATAAATTGAACCAATTGGCCGATATTCTGATAGAAAAAGAAGTAATTTTCAAAGATGACCTTGAGACAATTTTCGGCAAACGTGCTTTTGGTGAAGCAGTTGAAGAAGTCTTCGAAGAATAAATTTCACTTTTTAAGAATTTTTACAAAAATCTTAATTCGAAAGCAGTTTTGAATTAAGATTTTTTTATCTTTGATTGTTTTGAAATTGCAAACAAAGAATTTGGCCAATTTATGAGTCTGTTTAAAAAACTTTTTGGCGCCAGCGAATCCTCTGATGACGATAAAGATGGCAACTTAAGTCCATTCAATCCCGAAACTGTAATTCCGGCGGATGAATTATTTACCCTGAACTTTAAAAAGAACGGAGGCAAATTCTTGTATTGCGAAAATCTTGAGGAAGCAAAAGACCATTTTGAGCACATCCTTGAAGAAAACGATTGGTTTGAATCAGAAGCACTCTGTTTTGAACCAAAACTTTTCAGTCTGCTTGAAGAAAACAAGCTTTCCTATACCAAACCTACAAATCCGAGATTTCTTTTAGCCAGTTGCGAAAATCTGATTGCTGACGAAGGTTCCGTTTTGTTTTCATCCAACCAAATCAAACAATACAAACCTAACGAATTGCCTGGCAATATTGTTATTCTTGCTACAACAAGTCAAATCCTGGGCAGCAAAAGTGATGGGCTTCGTGAAATCAAAAGAAAATACGAAAAGGATTATCCTACCAATATTACCACAATAAAATATTTCGAAAAAGCAAAAGACGAGGATTTTCTCCAATACGGAAGCGTAGCCAAAAATCTCTATCTTCTGCTTTTAGAAGATCTTTAAAATGCGCGAAACCCTAACGAGATCACTATCCGGACTGGTCTACATACTTCTACTGATTGGGGCCACTCTCTATTCCCATGACAGCTTTCTTCTGCTTTTTGGAATGTTTCTGGCTGTATGTACCGCCGAATTCTGTGATTTGGTAAACCTGCAGAAACCGATTCCCATATTGCTTGCCATTGGAGCCTATGCCCTGTTTGCGTATTTCAACACCTTTAACAAGACCAATGACTGGCTACTGACAGGAGCAGCACTTTTTGTTTCCGTCAGGCTCATCCTATTCCTGTTCAGCGAGAAAAGACAGAAAGTAGACAGGCAATCAAAATATGTTTATCTGATTGGCTATATCATACTTCCTGTTATTATCCTGACCAAAATTCCGTATGAAGGAACAATATTCAATCCAAAAATCCTGATTGGTATATTTATTCTGATTTGGACCAATGATACCTTTGCTTACATTGTTGGAAAATCTATTGGAAAAAGAAAACTTTACGAAAAAATATCACCTAAAAAAACCATAGAAGGCTTTCTGGGAGGATTAGTCTTTACAATAATCGCCAGTATTCTTATCGCTATTTATTTCATCAATCAGCCGGTAATCCTATGGATTATCTTTGCCCTGATTGCCGGAATTTTTGGTACCATTGGAGATTTGGTCGAATCTAAATTCAAGAGAATTGCCGGAGTTAAAGATAGCGGCAAAATTATGCCGGGACATGGGGGCATCCTAGATCGGCTAGATAGTATTATATTTGTATCACCATTCATTTTTTTGTTTTATCAAATTTTAGATTATGTTTAAGTTTCACAAAGAAGGAGCAAAAATTATTCTTATTACCTGTGCAGTAGTCGTAGCAATAGTTTTGCTGACTGATTCGCTGATTCCTAATTTCTGGGTTTTAAAAACCATTCAGGTTATCTCGTTATTATTTCTTATATTAGTGCTACAGTTCTTTAGAAATCCAAAAAGATATACCCAGATAAACGATAATCAGATAATTGCTCCGGTTGACGGAAAAGTTGTCGTGATTGAAGAAGTTTATGAAGGCGAGTATTTTAAAGATAAAAGACTCATGGTTTCCATTTTCATGTCTCCAATTAATGTGCACGTTACCCGATATGCCATGAATGGAGTAATAAAATACAGCAAATATCACCCTGGCAAATATCTTGTGGCCTGGCATCCGAAAGCAAGCGAGGAAAATGAAAGAACGACAGTAGTTATTGAGAATACTACTTTCGGAGAAATATTATACCGTCAGATTGCCGGAGCTTTAGCAAGAAGAATTGTTAATTATGCCAAAGAAGGAATGCAGGTAATCCAGGGAGAAGATGCCGGATTTATAAAATTCGGGTCAAGAGTAGATTTGTATCTTCCTATCGGTACTGAAATTAACGTAAAACTGAATCAAAAAGCAGTTGGAGGAATAACCGTAATCGCAACAAAGTCTTAATGTCGGAAAAAGATTTAGATACTCTGTTTGAAGAAGCCTATGAACTGGCATCAAATATGACAGAACCTTTACCACAGGATGTCATGCTACGCATTTATGCCTATTACAAACAGGCAACCCAGGGCACTGCTAAATCAAAAAGGGTTACCAGTGTAGATTTAAGGGATGCTTTCAAAACAAACGCCTGGATACAGATTAGTCACCTGTCCAGCGACGAAGCAAAACGACTTTATATAGAAACAATTCATTCACTTATTAAAAAATAATTATGAAAAAAACGCAATTATTTCTTTCGAGCCTGGTATTGGCTTTCGTATTGCAATCTTGCAATAAAGAAAAAAAATTAGAAGAAGTAGAAGTACCATTGCCAGTAACTGAAGAGAAAGCACCTATGGGCAATCCTGACGATGTAGCAGCAGAACCGGGAGCTTTTAAAATGATGAAACTTCCTTATGCCTATGATGCTTTAGAGCCGCATATTGATGCTAAAACCGTTGAAATTCACTATTCAAAACACCACGTTGGATATGTAAACAATCTGAACAAGGCTATTGCCGGAACAGCATTGGAAAAACAAACCATTGAGGAAATCCTGTCTAAATTGGATTTAGAAAATAAAGCGGTACGCAATAATGCCGGAGGATACTACAACCACAACCTTTACTGGGAAATCATGGGACCTAAGAAAGGCGGCGAGCCTACTGGTGCTCTTGCAGAAGCAATCAACAAAGACCTTGGTTCTTTTGAAAACTTCAAGACACAGTTGACCGAAGCGGCTACAAAACAATTTGGCTCAGGATGGGCATGGTTAGTAGTTGACAAAACAGGCAAACTTGTTATTGGCAGCACACCAAACCAAGACAACCCATTGATGCCAAACATGTCAGTTTCCGGTACTCCAATCCTAGGTTTGGATGTTTGGGAACATGCTTACTACTTAAAATATCAAAACAAAAGACCAGATTATATCACTGCCTTTTTCAACCTGATTAACTGGGATGCTGTTGCTAAAAAATACGAAGCTGCAAAAGCTGCTTCTGCTCCTAAAGCATAACAAATTCATATAATAATAAAAAAGCCCCAATAATTTGGGGCTTTTTTATTTGATATACTATTGCATATTATTTTAAGCTGGCAAGACTTTGCTCAATAGTAGCAATCTTGGCCAAAGCATCAGCTTCTTTCTTTCGCTCAATTTCCAATACTTTTTCAGGAGCGTTGTTCACAAATTTCTCGTTAGACAATTTCGCCTGAACTGATTTTAAGAATCCTTGTGTATATTTCAATTCTTCAGTAAGCTTTGCTATTTCTTCTTCCACATCAACAGAACCGCTGATAGGCACAAAATACTCGTTGGATTTTGCACGGAAGGTCAAAGCGCCTGTTACAGCTTCAGAAACATATTCCAAAGAACTTATGTTGCCTAATTTTGTAATTACCGCATCAAAATACGTAGAAGAATTATCATTGTTGATAGCTTTCAATTCGATGGCATCTTTGAAAGGAATATTCTTCTCTTTTCTGATAGTTCTTATTCCGGAAATAACTTCTGCTGCAAAATCAAAGTCTGTAATCAATTTGGCATCAAATGATTTTGATTCCGGCCAGGTCGAAATGATTAAGGCCTGTTCAGGAGTCCTTTCCGTAATATGTTGCCAAATTTCTTCCGTCAGGAACGGCATGAACGGATGCAGTAACTTTAAATTGCTTTCCAACATCTCAATTGCCTTGGTCAATGTTTTTCTGTCAATTGGTGACTGATAAGCCGGCTTAATCATTTCAAGGAACCACGAGCAGAAATCATCCCAAACCAATTTATAGATAGCCATTAAGGCATCTGAAATTCTGTATTTTTCAAAATGGTCTTCAATTTCTACCAAAGTCTGCTGCAATTTTGCTTCAAACCATTCAATAGCCACTTTTGACGATTCCGGCTGCGGTATAGTATCGCTTACCTCCCATCCTTTTATCAGACGGAAAGCATTCCATACTTTATTGGTAAACGCCTTACCCTGATTGCACATTTCTTCATCAAACAGGATATCATTTCCGGCAGATGCACTTAATAGCAACCCAACACGAACACCATCTGCACTAAAATTATCAATCAAATCCAGCGGATCCGGAGAATTACCTAATGATTTCGACATCTTACGACGTTGTTTATCACGAACCAAACCTGTCAGGTAAACATTGGTAAAAGGTTTTTCACCGGTATATTCATATCCGGCAATAATCATCCTGGCTACCCAGAAAAAAAGGATATCCGGACCTGTAACCAAGTCGTTTGTTGGATAATAATATTTAAAATCTTTGTTTTCAGGTTCCATAATACCGCCAAAAACAGACATTGGCCATAACCAGGCTGAAAACCATGTATCTAAAGCATCTGCATCTTGATGTACAAATTCTTTAGATGCTCTTTTTGCCTGTTCTATAGAATACCCCTTGTTAGTATAGTATTCTATAAAAAGCCTTTCTGCCTCATCTCTAGTTTCTGAAACAACACAATGAAAGCCATTAGCTATAATATCACCTTGCAATTCTTTTGGACCATAATAAGCAGGAATTCTGTGTCCCCACCAAAGCTGACGGGAAATATTCCAATCGCGGATATTTTCCAGCCAATGACGGTAGGTATTTTCAAAACGTTTTGGATATAATTTGATTTCTTCAGTTTCAAGAACTGCTTTGATGGCAGGCTTCACCAATTCATCCATTTTCAGGAACCACTGGTCTGACAAACGAGGCTCAATTACCGCCTTTGTTCTTTCAGAAGTTCCTACTTTATTAAGATGGATTTCTGTTTTTGCAAGACTTCCATTAGCTTCCAATTCTTTTTCAATTTCTTCACGAACTACAAAACGGTCTTTTCCGGCATAGTGTAATCCAAAAGAATTTAGCGTTGCATCTTCATTGAAAATATCAATTACTTCCAGGTTATGTTTATCCCCTAAAGTCTTATCATTCATATCATGGGCAGGAGTTACTTTCAGACATCCTGTACCAAATTCTACATCAACATACTCATCTTCGATAATAGGAATTACCCTTCCGGCTATCGGAACAATTGCTTTTTTTCCTTTCAGGTGTGTAAAACGCTCATCATTCGGATTGATACAGATAGCAGTATCTCCAAAAATAGTCTCCGGACGTGTTGTTGCAATAGTCAGGAAATCATTACTCCCTTCAATCTGATATTTCAGGAAATACAATTTTCCTTGTCTTTCTTCAAAGATTACTTCTTCATCAGACAAAGTTGTCTTTGCTTCCGGATCCCAATTGACCATTCTATAGCCACGATAAATCATACCTTTGTTGTATAAATCAACAAAAGACCTGATTACAGAAGCAGACATATCCGGGTCCATAGTAAACTTTGTTCTTTCCCAATCACAAGAAGCACCCAGCTTCTTTAATTGATCGAGAATAACACCTCCATATTTATGAGTCCAATCCCAGGCATGCTCCAAAAATTCTTCACGGGATAAATCATTTTTATTGATTCCTTCCGCTTTTAATTTTGCCACAACTTTTGCTTCGGTTGCAATCGACGCGTGATCTGTACCAGGAACCCAGCAGGCATTGAAACCTTTAAGGCGCGCACGACGAATCAGAACATCTTGTATAGTATTATTCAACATATGTCCCATATGTAGTACGCCTGTGACGTTTGGTGGCGGTATTGTAATAGTATAAGGTATTCTGTGATCCGGTTCTGAATGGAAATAATTATTTTCCATCCAGTAGCTGTACCATTTTTGCTCTACTGATTTGGCATCGAATTGTGCTGGAATTGTCATCTTTTCGTCTTCGTTTTTTCTATTTTGTTTTTGTCTGCTTATTAAAATCCGTAATTGTCAAGTTTTTCTTGCTTTCAATCTCTACTAAAAACAAAAAAATAAGCTTGGTATGAAATTTGCGAATATTAAGGCACAAAAGTAATTAAGTATGTGCAGTATAAAAAATTAAGATTTAATAATTTGCACTTTAATCAAAACTAAGTAATTTTACTGAACACTAACTAAAATTTTTATGATGAAAAAAATACTAAGTCTATTTGCAGTTATGATGTTTGCCGTTTCAGCAATGGCACAAACCGGACCAAAAATCGAGTTTAAGGAAGAAACAATAGATTATGGAACTGTCACTAAAGGTGAAGACAACGGCTTGAGAGTTTTTGAATTTAAAAACATTGGTGATGCGCCTTTAATCATTAACGATGTAAAATCATCCTGCGGATGTACCGTACCTACAAAACCACAAGAACCAATCATGCCTGGAAAAACAGGAAAGATTGAAGTACAATATAACATGAATCCGGGTCCTATAAGCAAGACCATTACCGTACAGTCTAATGCTGTGAATAAAGATAGCGGTATTATTCCTTTACGAATAAAAGGAAATGTGATTGTCAAAGAAGAAGTTAATCTGATGGAGAAAAAGAAAACACTTCCAAGTTCATAAAAAAACCCGCAATTGCGGGTTTTTTTTATAATATTTTCTTAAGCTGAAACTTGAAGGCAATAATTTTTGATTCTCTTTCAACATCTATATAAATCCATTTACCTTCTTCCGATTGTAAAAGATCACTGATTTTCTGGATTGTATAGCCATAGGTCTTTTTTTTGTTTATTCTAACAATTTTATCTCCGGGCTGTATGCCTGCAAGATCCGCAGGAGAACCAGTTCTAACACTGGCAATTTCAAAAACCGGTTTAAGTGAAAATTTATATCTGAAATTGTTATCATTAAAATTATCCAACCCTCCATCTACTTTCACACCATAATTGGATTTCGTTTCAAGTCTTATCGCTTCTTGTACAAATTCTACTCCTTTATGCTGTACTACAATACCACTCATGTTGTAATTGAAAGGCTTTTTAAATTTTGAATTTTTTTTCAGATATATAAATTGTTCCTGATAATCTAAAACAACATTAAATCTATGCAAAATTTCGCCTCCAACGGAACCATTTCGCCCTTCTATAATTCCAATCTTAGGAAAATATACTTCTTCAGGATAGGAAACCAGAGCTTCATCTAAAGTAAAATCTGCAATCCTTACTGTCTTGACCCTTGATTTTTTTCCCATAATCAGTCCATTAAGCCCGCTACCTAAAATATCTTCAAAATAATTGTTCCCTGCTCTTATTTTCTTATTTTGAAATAGCCATAAGCCATCACCCAAGCCAATATCTATCAAAAGCTTCAAGTCTAACGTATCTTCTTCAATCTTAGCAACCACATCAATATAAGGTCGCTTGTCTATAACCTTTATAGGATGTTTGAGATACTTTTTAAATTTTTTCTTTCCAAGGAATTTTCTGTTCCTGTGAATCGTCACTATCTTTTTTTGATAATTAATTTCTATTGGATACTCCTTAAAAAACGAATAACCTATAACCCCATTGACAGGAATACCCAATCTCGATGAAAAATTTACATCCTGATCAAGTACTATTAATATGGGAAACTTATTATCCTCATAGGAAGATATTTTAATTTTATTATCAACGGAAAGCAAGGCTTCAATGATTTCTTCCGACCCTATACCTCTAACTTTTACTTTTTTATAATTTTTAAATTGTATAGTATCATTTTCAGGAAGACTAAAAATCATTGAATTATCAGCTCCGGTATCTAGCAACATATTTAGTTTGACATTATTAATCTCAACAGGAATAATAATGAGGTTGTAAATATGCTGAAAAGGAATTTCAATCTTATCTTTATGTGAATTCCATTGAAAACCTTTCTGGGCAAAAAGCGAACTGGAAACAACCAATAAAAAAAGAACGAGTATTCTTAATTTCATATGCAGTTTTTTAATATTAAATGTAGAAAATTTTAATGAATTGATAACATTTTAACGTTCTTTTGGACTACTTTTTTTCTAATTTTCTTGAAAAAAAGTCGCAAATTTGCAGACAAAACAATAAGTCATGCCAAAAATTTCTACTAAAGGACAGCACATGCCCGAATCACCAATACGAAAATTGGTTCCCTATTCAGAAATAGCAAAAAAGAAAGGCCATAAAGTCTATCATCTTAACATTGGCCAACCTGATATCAAAACTCCGGAAGTTGCTCTGAATGCAGTAAAAAATAACAATATTACAGTTTTAGAATACAGCCATTCTGCAGGTTTTGAAAGCTACAGAAATAAGCTATCACAATATTATCAAACCCACGGATTACCTATCAATACTGCTGATATAATTATAACAACAGGCGGATCTGAAGCTTTGCTTTTCGCTATGGGCAGTACAATGGATCAAGGCGATGAAATCATTATCCCTGAACCATTCTATGCAAATTACAATGGGTTTTCAACTGCTTCGGGAGTTACAGTTGTTCCTGTAATTTCAACAATTGATGAGGGTTTCGCATTGCCTCCGATTGCTGCTTTTGAAAAGTTAATCACTCCAAAGACAAAAGCAATCCTTATTTGCAATCCTGGAAACCCAACCGGATATTTATATTCAAAAGAAGAAATACTACAGCTTGCCGAAATTGTAAAAAAACACGACCTGTTCCTGATTGCTGACGAAGTATACAGAGAATTCATTTATGATGGCGAAGAACACTTTTCTATCATGAATGTTCCTGGCTTAGAAGAAAATGCTATCATGATTGATTCTGTTTCCAAAAGATATAGCATGTGCGGAGCACGTATTGGATGTATCGTTTCTAAAAACAAAGAAGTAATGGCTACTGCTATGAAATTTGCACAAGCGCGTTTAAGCCCACCTACTTTAGCACAAATTGCCAGCGAAGCTGCTTTGGATACTCCTCAAAGTTATTTTGATGATGTTATCACAGAATACAAAGACAGACGTGATACTCTTATTGCAGGATTACAAAAAATAGAAGGTGTTAAAGTTGCTACTCCTAAAGGAGCTTTTTATTGCATTGCTAAACTTCCTGTAAAAAATGCAGACGATTTCGCACAATGGTTATTGGAGTCCTACGATTTAAATGGTGAAACTATTATGGTTGCTCCAGCTGCAGGATTCTATTCTACACCTAATGTGGGATTAGATGAAGTGCGAATTGCCTATGTGCTTAAAAAAGAAGATCTGATTCGATCAGTAGAAATTCTTGAAGACGCATTAAAGAAATACAATAATAAATAAGAATAAAACAATAAAAGAAAGCTCCTGAAACGGGAGCTTTTTTTGTACCTACTATTATCCCTAAAATATTACAAATTAAAAAAGGCTTCCAAATCTGGAAGCCTTTTTTAGTAGTAACCTTTATAATTATTATCTCTTCAGCGAGAAGTGAGCCTTGAACTCCTTGCTCGCGTTGTTCTCCTTGTAGAGCACCTTGAACCAGTAGTCGGTAGAAGGTAGCGGGTTGCCGTTCATCGTTCCGTCCCATCCGCTGCCCGCAGGGCTGATCTGCTTCAGAAGCTTGCCGTAGCGGTCAAAGATGTAGATGGCGGCCTCAGGCTGGTCCGCAAGCCCGATGATGTTCCAGGTGTCGTTGTAG